>CALJTX010000041.1 GCA_937975705.1 uncultured Flavobacteriia bacterium
ATTTTGATTGATTTTGATTGATTTTGATTGATTTTGATTGATTTTGATTGATTTTCTACGGAAAATTGAAAAAATCAAACCCATTATTTGATCGTGTACCTCAAGCCAAGATACACATTCCAACCCATAATTGGCGACCAAATTTCGGTGGCGTCAAAGTCTGGTCCGAAAGGATTTTGAGCAGATACGATCGGATGCTGCTGCATCACGTTGAGCAGGTTTTCACCCCCAACATACAATTCCAATTGCTTCCAGTTGCGCGTCACTTGCGCATTGAGCAAGCCCCATGCTTGACCCTGCCCGCCTTGCGGCAAACGCACTGCGCTGTAGCGCGAATAGGTGAGGTCGTAAGCCCAACGCTTGTTGCGGGTTTGATAGGCTATATTGGCAAAAAGACGCTGGCGAGGCAAAAGTACTTGCGTTTGGAGTTTGCCGTTGTACAGCGCCCTGACGTCTTGGAATTTGTAGGCCAAACGCAGGTCTAGGCCGCGCAATAAGGCATAGGCAAACTCTGCCTGCAGCACGGTTGCTACGGAATTGGCGCTTAGGTTTTTAAAGACCACCATGCCTGAAAGCGTGTCGCGGTCAGCCACTAGTTGTTGCGAAAAACGCGTGTGGTAGGCGTCCAAACTGAGGCTGCCCTTGCGTTTTTTGAAACTAAAACCCTGTACCAAAGAGGCGCCAACATTCCAGGAAATTTCGGGCAGCAGCGCTTGATTGACCATCCAAGTCTTGGAGCTGGCCAAAAGCGAGAGGTTGTCCATTACAAAATTGGGCAAGCGCCAAGCGCGGCCGCCGGTGAGTCGGAGGTCGAGCTGGGGGCTGAGGGCGTATTTGAGGTGCGCGCGCGGTGAAAACTGTGCGCCGGCTAGGTTGTGTTGATCAAAGCGCGCACCTATAACCGCCGAAAGGCGGTTGCCCGAGTAGGCATACTCGGCAAATACGCCCGGAACCCACTCTGTTCTGAGATTTCCGATGAGCATTTCGCCATTGGGCTGAGCGGCAAATTGTTCAATTTGTAATGCGAGCAAGCTCGCGCCCGCCTTGATTTTATGATCGGCCGAACCAATGATGTCGTCGTAGATTACATTCAGGTATCCGCGTTTTTCATGGCCACTGAAGTTGCGCAATCCATACAAGCCGCTCATATTTTGGAGCTTGAATTGCGCAATGACGCCCAAACTCTGGGCAGGCTTTTTACCAAAAAATCCGGTCTTGGCAAAAACAGAAAGGTGTTCGCTTGCCAATTGCATGCCATAGCCCACCGGGCTGGCTTTGGTATAAGTTGTTTGCCCCCCGATTTTTTGATCGGTGTAAGCCTGCACACCCAATTGGGCCTCCATACGCGGGCCTTGATAGCTGAAGCGCTGCAGTAAATTATAGGTGTTGGAGAGCGCTTGGTCTCTGAAACCGTCTTGGTTTTGGTCAAAAGTACCATAGACAGCAGCGCCCGAGGCAAAAAGGCCCATGTGCCAGCGCTCGGAGAGCTGCTGGCCACTCTGTAAATTGAGCTCCGTGCGGCCGAACCGATTCTGGTATACATTCAGCCCTAAGCGCGGCATTTCTTTGGGTTTCTTGAACTCCAAATTGACCAAGCCTGCCATTGATTCATAGCCATTGACCACCGAGCCAGTTCCTTTCGTGATCTGAATAGACTCCAGCCAAGTACCCGGAATTACACTCATGCCGTAAGCACTCTCAAGGCCGCGCAGAAATGGAATGTTCTCAAATTGCAACTGTGTGTACACCGCATCTAGGCCCAACAACTGGATTTTCTTCGCCCCAGAAATGGCATCTGACATACTGACATCTACGGTTGCATTGGTTTCAAAAGACTCCGATAGGTTGCAGCAAGCCGCTTTTCTGAATTCTGCACTGGTGAGTTCCTCGACATGCAGCGTTTTCATTTTAGAAATCCCATGCGGATTCTTCTGACTGCTCACCACGATATCCTGTACCAATTGCCCAGATACCAGCACCACGTTCAAGGCCAAAAAACGGTCTGAGCGCGTCACTACCAAGCGGTCTGAGCGGTAGCCCTTTGCCACAAACAGTAAGGTGTCGGGCTGCTGCTTGCCCAATAAAATTTCAAAAGTGCCGTCTTCGTTTGAAAAGACAGTGGTTCCTGCACCCAGCAAAGTAATTTTTACATTTTTAAGCGGTTTGGTCTGTACAGAATCTGCACCTTGTACCACCCCGCGAATTTGGGCTTGTAAGGCCTGAGTTAGCAAGGTAACTCCCAATAAAAAAAAGAATTTCATGATCAATAAATAAGTTCAACAATTAACATTTAAGCTAATTGCGATCTCATATTTGCCACACTTGATTTTTCACTTGAATTTGTTTACCCCGCTTAGCAAGTGGAGGCGGCCGGTAATGCAAGCTACTATCAAAAGTTTGATTTGTATGAAGCGCTTTGTAAAAAATAAAATTTGAACCCGCTGGCACCAAACAAACTGCAGTATGCACACAATGCCAATCGAAAGTGGAATAAGCTTGATCAAAATTGGCTTTCACGACCTGCAGCTCATCCGAACAGCAATCCTTTTCTTGCAAATTGGCCGCACAGCCAGCCTCCTGCTCTTTTTGGCAACACGGCGGCAGCTCCTCGTGTGGTTGGGCACACTCATGGTCTATCTTCACTACCAACGACGCAAACTCACCGTCCGTTTCACAAAAATGCTTGTGAATTGGAATGCCTACTTGGAGAGCAAGTTGGATAAGGATGAGAAAGATGACCAAAATTGATTTCACGATACAAAATTACAAATAATGAATTACCTTTGCCACTCAATTTCCTAGACCATGAGTGATCCGATTAAACACGAGTGTGGCATTGCCCTCTTAAGGCTCAAACAACCACTTGAATACTACCTCGAGAAATACGGATCTGCCCTTTGGGGCCTGAACAAAATGCATCTTTTGATGGAGAAGCAACACAACCGCGGTCAAGATGGCGCGGGTATTGCCAACATCAAACTCGATATGCAGCCAGGTGAGCGCTATATTTCGCGCAGCCGCTCGGTTCAAAAAAACCCAACTCAAGACATTTTCGATCAAATCAATGCCAAATTCAAGGCGATTTACGATGAAAACCCAGAAAAACTCAAAGATGTTGCTTTCTTGAAGCAAAACGCGGGCTTTACTGGCGAAGTCTTTTTAGGGCACTTGCGTTACGGTACTTACGGACGTAATTCCATTGAAAGCTGCCACCCGTTTTTGCGACAGTCCAACTGGATGACCCGCAATTTAGTGGTAGCCGGCAACTTCAACCTCACCAACGTAGACGAACTCTTTGAAGTACTAGTCGAACTTGGTCAGCACCCAAAGGAGAAGTCAGACACCGTAACGGTCATGGAAAAAATCGGTCATTTCCTCGATGTCGAAAACGACGAACTCTATGCACATTACAAGGCATTAGGGTACGGTAAAACCGACATTTACGCCCGCATCCAAGACGAGCTCAAAATTGATAAAATCCTCAAAAAAGCATCCGAACGCTGGGACGGCGGTTACGCTATGGCGGGCCTTCTAGGCCACGGCAGCGCTTTTGTACTCAGAGACCCAAGCGGCATACGTCCTGCATTTTGGTACGAAGACGACGAAATTTGCGTAGTGGCTTCTGAGCGCCCGGTGATCCAAACCGCTTTCAACCTCAAAGTAGAAGATATCCAAGAACTCAAACCTGGCCATGCGCTCATCATCGAGAAAAAAGGACAGGTCAAAGAAATCCAAATCAATGCGCCACGCGAACTCAAGCAGTGTTCTTTTGAGCGCATTTATTTTTCAAGAGGTTCAGATGCCGATATCTACAAAGAACGCAAAGCGCTTGGTCGCCTGATTGTCAAAGATGTCCTAGACAGCATAGACCACGACTACGACAACAGCGTCTTTTCATTCATCCCGAACACCGCTGAGGTTTCTTTTTATGGCCTGATCAAAGGTTTGGAAGAAGCCCTCAACGAAAACAAACTCGCGCAAATTCAAGCGCTGGGCTCAAACGCAAACCCCGATGCACTCAGTGAAATCATCAACCGACGCGCGCGCATCGAAAAAATTGCCATCAAAGACGCCAAGCTACGCACTTTTATCACTCAAGACGACTCCCGCGACGACCTCGTTGCGCATGTTTACGACATTACCTACGGCTCGGTACGCCGCGGCACCGACAACCTCATCGTAATCGATGACAGCATTGTACGCGGCACTACCTTGCGCCAAAGCATCTTGCGTATTCTCGACCGTCTTGGTCCTAAAAAAGTGGTGGTGGTGTCTTCTGCACCGCAAATCCGTTACCCAGATTGCTACGGCATCGATATGGCCAAAATGGGCGACTTCATCGCTTTTGAGGCCGCTATCGCCTTATTGCGCGAACGCGGTCAGTCTCAACTCATAGACGAAGTCTACAAAGCGGCCCTCGAACAAGTGCAGCTACCCAAAGAACAAGTCAAAAATGTGGTACAGCGCATTTACGCACCTTTCTCAGACAAAGAAATCTCTGCACAAATTGCCAAAATGCTCACGCCTGTAGGCATGCAAGCCGAAGTAGAAATCATCTATCAATCAGTAGAAAACTTACATATCGCTTGCCCTAGCCACACCGGCGATTGGTACTTTACCGGCAACTACCCTACCCCTGGCGGCAATAAAGTCGTGAACCGTGCATTCATCAATTGGATGGAGAAGCGCAACGAGCGGGCATATTAAGCAAGCAGCTTAGCCCCTATTTTTCCCTGCAAATTGAAAACTTGCTTTTCTATTGCTGCTTTCGTGTTTTCCCGATTTTCAATCAAAGAAATCAGTAATTGATCAAGGCCATTTGCAGTCTCAACAACATGTGCAAAACCCAAATCAATAAATTGTTGCGCCTCCGGAAACTTTTCATGTTTGGGGCCAATTAAAACAGGAAGCCCATAGACCAATGGCTCCAAAATATTGTGCAAACTACCACTAAAGCCCCCACCCACAAAAGCTACAGAACCATATTGATATGCTGCACTGAGGTGGCCTATGGTGTCTAAAATAATTATTGATGTTTCAGAAAAAGAGCCCTTCTCAATTTTAGAATAAAAAACGGATTGAGGGAAGGCGAGCCCCAATTGAGTAAGATGGTTCTGAGAAAGATCATGTGGGGCAATAAGCACTTTCAAATTGAGCTTGGTTAAATGCTCCTCATTTCCCTTGAGCAAATCAAATAAGATTTTTTCTTCCTGTGGCCAACTGCTACCTAAGATCAGTAAGGGTGCGTCGCCAACAAATTGTTGTATAAGCGCATTGGGCTTTGCAGTTGCTTTGGCCTCCAACACCCGATTGAAGCGTAGGTCACCTAGCATTTCGATTTGCTGAGCAGAAATACCGATAGATGACAATAGCTGTTGTGTACCCTCATTTTGAACCGCAAAGTATGACACGCGCTGCAAAGCCCTACGAAAAAACCCGCCATACCATTTGAAATAGAGTTGCGAAGGGCGCAAAATGGTCGATATTGCAAAAACTTCTAAGCCTACTTGCTGCGCTTTTTGCAACAAATTGGGCCAAAATTCATATTTGAGCAAATACAAACGATCGGCCTGCACGGCTTTCAGCAGGCGCTGCATGTGCAAAGGGGTGTCGGCTGGTAGATAAAAAACAGCATGGGGTTCAAAGCCGCGCTTGTGGTAATGCTGCATGCCCGAAGGCGAGTAAAAGCTCAAGACAATTTCTAACTCAGGTTGGGCACGCAGGCATGCTTGAATGAGCGGCAGCGCCATATCATATTCTCCTAAGGAGGCGCAGTGAAACCAGTAGCGCTTTTTACCAGATTTTGGCAATTCTTGTAAGATGATCCAAGTTGCTTTTCGCCCCAATACCAAGGCCTTTGCTTTGGGGTGCCAAAGCGCCACCAACTTCAAGAGCAATTGGTAAATAAAAATAAAAAATGTATACAGCAGGCCCATCAATACGCTACGAAATTAATCGAATTGGATGGAAATTTGAACTTTGCCGAAAATCAATCATAATAATACTCTCTGGGCTCCGCAGAGTAAAATGGAATGTACCAACCCAGGCGAAAGCCTGTTTGTAGGTCTAGGCGGCGGGCGGTAGAAACAGGAACATTAGGCTGATCAAAGTTGATGGTGCGGCGGTTGTAGGTGAAACCCTGTTGAAAATAAAGGCCCGCGTAGAAACTCGTGGAGCCGCGGTTGTTTAAAAAGGAATAGCCAATAAATTGTTGGGTGTTGAAACCCGTGGTGAGGCGGTCATAGCCTTTTTTGTAGTTGAGCTCGAGTTGCGGCACCACGTTGTCATTGGATTCTATGCGCAGGTGGTGCAGCATGTAGCCGCCACCCAATTGCAACAAGATGCCGCTATTGCGATTGGTTTTATTAATTGGGAACAATCTGCCCACGTAAGCATTGACATGCACGCCGCGCGGATACACCAGCACTGAGGCAGGTAGACCGAGGTCGTTGGTGATGTTACCGGCGTTATCTACTAAATGATCAAATAGGCCCGTCATGCGCACACTATCCGAAAACCAAAAATCTGACTCCAGACCTAAGCTCCAATTGTTTTTGAATTTATAACCAGCCGTAAGGCCCACGCGGTTGAAATACCAATATCGGCTTGCTAAATCACCGCCCGAAAACGCGCCGCCATAATGAACGCCCACAACAGGCAGGGCAACAGACTCCGAACCTGATACTTGGGCATACAATTGAAAAGTTCCTGAGATAAACAGGAGAAAAGTGAGCAGCGATTTCATATTGTAAATTTACATTTTCTCAAGAAAACAAAAAACCCCACCGAAGTGGGGCTTGAAAAGCAATTGAAGCGCAAAGTTGTACTTATTTCTTTTTACCGAAGCGCTTGCGCAAAGTGCGCACGAATGGAAACGCACTTTCAAAAAATCTTTGCAATCTCGATTTTTTGGTCTTTGGCTGATCAAAGTATTCGGAACCATAGCCATAACCGTAGCCATATTGCTGACCATAACCGTAGCCATAGCCGTAACCATAGCCATAACCCGACCCATAGCCGTAACCGTAGCCGTAACCCTTACCCATGAGGTCAGTTGCATTCACCAAAACGGCCATATTGCGGATTTTTTGATCGTGGTACAATCCTGCAGGTATGCTGAGCATGCGGCGATCGAGGTGCTCGGCACGGGCAACATAAATAGTTAAATCAGCCAATTTCGAGATGTGTAAAGAATCTGCAACTAAGGCAACAGGAGCCGTATCGATAATCACAAAATCAAAACGTGATTTGGCAATTGTTATCAGCTCGACTAAGCGCGGTCGCAATAGCAACTCAGAAGGGTTAGGTGGAATATCTCCAGACAAAATATAGTGCATATTTGCATTTGTAGGATCCTTTACCAAGATGTCATCAAAAGTTAGTGCCTCATTTACGATGTAATTAGAAACCCCATTTGTCTGGGCAATATCCAAATAACGGCCAATTTTTGGCGCGCGCAAATCAAGTCCAATAACCACTACCTTTTTATCGGAATGAGAAATTGTATGCCCCATGTTGATCGAAATGAATGTTTTACCCTCACCTGCAATTGATGAAGTAAACATGATCACCTTAGATTGGGCTTCTTCGACATTTTCCAACAAAAAGTTCATGTTGGAACGTACCATGCGAAAGGCCTCTGCAATATGCGTTCTCGCATTTTTCGTAGAAACAACCGCACGTTGGCCATCTTCACCTTTTGGAATTTCTCCGATTGCGGGTAATTTGAAGGGAATCAGGTCATGTACACCATGTACTTTGCTATCCAACAAGTATTTAAGATAAACAATACCAAACGGAATGAGTAGACCTAAAATGACTGCAAAAATATAATACTTGCCACGGTTAGGAGAAACAGGTATGCCATTGGACGATGGCTCCACTATTATCTTGGTATTACCGATGGATGCCGCGGTAGAAATTTCATTTTCTTCGCGTTTCTGGAGCAGGAAAATATAAAGTGTCTCTTTTATTTTCTGTTGACGTTCGATGTCGCGGAACTGTCGTTCAAATGCAGGTACGGAAGCAACTTTTCCTTCATAGATCCGCTGTTGATCATTCAAGGAACCCAAGATAATTTTTAGGCGAGACTTATTGGCTTTAAGGCCATCTTCAATTGTTGTGCGCAGGCCCTGAAGTTGTTCTTCCATACGCAATACTTGCGGGTTATTGGGCTTTGAGTTCTTGAGTAAACGCTCGCGATCTAGGATGAGTTTGTTGTATTGGGTGGTAATCGCAACAATTGTAGCGTCTTCAAAACCAAGATTTGATGGCAATAGTGTCGTATTGGAATTGTGTTTCGCTAAATAATCTTGGAGATATTCTGAAAGTTTGAGCTGTACGGAGGTCTCGATGATTTTAGCTTCAGCAGCATCTCTTTTAGAAACAAAACTACTGCCATCAGTAAGTACATCGACAAGCTCGTGTTGTTGCTTAAATGACTCGGCGTCCTTCTCCACCTCACCTAATTCTTTGGCTAAATATGCCATTCGGTCATTGATAAAACTGGTCGTATTTCGGGCCACCTCGTTTTGGTCTGCGATTTTCTCTTGGCGATGCTCATCGATGAGCGCACGAATAATGGCATTATTTTTCTCGATGACCGGACCATCAATACTAATGGAAATAAGGTCGGAGGTTTTGTCAGCTCTGTCAATTGTGATAGCGCCATTCAGTGCTACAGCGACCTCATCTAAAGGACTTAGACTGATTAGAAAGGTATTGCCAATTGCTCCACTACCAAAACTGCTCGTTTTATCAAAGCTTATGGTTCCGATGCTGGTTGCGATAGGCGTATTGAAGTTGTGCTTGCCAAGATATTCATTTTCATTCATGGTGAGCTCGTAGCGATTGGAACTCAGCACGGAGAGTTGAAATGTTGCCGTTAAATCAAAGAGTGCAGAATCAGAGCCAACCGCATTTATTTCAATTGGGTTATTACCCCACATTTCCGATTTTTTAATGCCGGCATTTTGCCCAACCATTTTATACGTTTTGTTGAGCTCCAGCACAGCAGCCACACCACGTAATATTGTTGGTGTTTTAAAGAGTGCAATTTCATTTCCGATGGCTAAGCGCTCGGGAAATAGACTTATGCCTGTGTTCGCGTTCAAGCCACTCAAAACATCGTTTTCCTTTGCATTCTGAATGAGGATCGTTGAACTACTTTGATAAATGTTGGTTGAGTACCGCAACATAGTGTATGCGATAAAAACAGAGATCCCTACACCAATTACAAACCATAGCCAATAATGCAGGTATCGGTCTATTAATTCTCGAACGTTAATTTTTTGCTCGGGTGGATCCTGATGGAGGAGGTTTTTTTGAATGTCTTCGGTCATTATTTCGTAAGTGAAATGATGGTATAGAGAGAAAGAAAGATGGAAATAGCTGTGGTACCCAGAGAGGTAAAGGTCTGAAAGTTTGTTCCTTGAAAATTAGCTGTAAAGTTTGGCTCTACATAAATTATATCGTTTTGGCGAATATAATAAGCAGGAGATTGATAGAAATCATGCTTTGTGAGGTCCAGGCGGTATTCTTGACGCTGGCCATTTTCCTCGCGAACAAGCAAAACATTGTTTCGCAAACCCGTAATTTGCAGGTCTCCGGCTTTACCGATTGCCTCGATGATTGTCATGCGTTCGGTACCGACAGGAACCATCTGAACACCTGGTGCTTTAACCTGTCCTAGAACCGTAAATTTGAAATTCATGAGTTGAACATTGACCACGACGTCATCTACGTAAGCCTCAAGTTGTTTTTGAAGAAATTCTACCGCTTGCAAGCGCGTTAGCCCTGCAAGTTTGACGAATCCTAATACGGGGAAATTGATATTGCCGTTGATATCGATTACATAAGAGAGTCCTGTACCATTCAGCATTTGTGGGTTCTGCATCATGCCCGAACCACCATTTTGATTGTTGGATGTATAATAGAACTGAAACGGCGCCAAACTTTCCATGTCTGAACCTCCAACCATAATATTCAATTGGTCGTCAGGACGCAGCAGCAATTGGTAGTTAGGTTGAACCTGAGCACTGTTGCCCGTTTGGAAGTAAACTAGCTTTTCACGGGTTTTGCATGCACCCAACAGAACTAGCAAAAGAAGCGGTAAAAAGAATCGTGCTTTGGTATGGTATGAATTCATAGTAAAAATCGGGATAAAGTTACGCTTAATTGCCCATCATGACAACAAAGACCTTGCGTTAATTTTGCGCCGCAGGCTCCGTAGCCAAAAGGCAAGACCAATGCTTTTGACGAGCATTGCCATGACCAACCAAAAATGCGACAACCAATAAGAGAGCCCCCACAAAACAAGTGGCATGCACAAAGCAAGCAGTAAAATACGAGCAGTTGTTTGGCGGTGGGTAAGTTGATAGTTGTCCATAATGAGGTGATGGATATGGTTGCGGTCGGGTGAAAACGGTGATCTTCCTTCAGAAATGCGGGCAATAAAGATCCGAATAGAGTCAAAAACAGGAATAAAAAGAATGGCAATGAGCAAAATACCAAAGTTGGACGGCGCCAAATGCTTGATGCGCACAGCATAATTTGAACTCATCAAGACGATCACAAAAGCCGAAAGAATAAAACCGATAAACAAGCTACCGGTGTCACCCATAAATATTTTTTTGTCTGTAGAAAGATTATAGCGCAAAAAGGCGATAAACATCCCAACCATTGAGGTACTTACAATTAGGAATCCCCAATCTTGAAGTTGATAAAATAAAATGGCGAAAGCAGTGAAAAAGAAAGCACCCAAGGAGGATGCAAGCCCGTCGATACCGTCAATTAAATTGTACGCATTGATAAAGAAAATAACCACTGCATAAGCCAAGGGAATTACAATCCATTGGCTCAGTTGATGCAGGCCTAAAAAACCGTTTAAGTCCGTGATTTGAAAATCGGGGCTGAGAAAAAGAATGGTGGTGGCTAAAATTTGAGCGAGGATTTTATTGCGCGGCGAAATACCGGTCATGTCGTCTTTGAGACCCACCACAAACATGATTGTAGCCGCAGGAATCAAATATTGCGCCCGAAAAGTGAGAAAAAACTGTTCGGCAAAAGAAAGTGTCATGACAAACACAACAAAAAACACAACGCCACCAAAGCTAGGCACATGCACCGTATGCGAACTTCGGTCGGAAAGTTTTTCGTATAGCCTTTTGATTTTTACCACTTGAATGACGACAGGCGTTAGGTAATAGGTCATGATGAAACTTCCCCAGAAAAATAAGATCAGAACAAGGAGTTTATATAAATTCATGCTTGGAGAGCTTGATTGTAAGACTAATTAAAGTGTTGAAAGTTGCTTTTGGGTATAAAAAGACGACAAAAAAGACGAAAGAGAACTTAGTTTTCAGAATCGATAGCGCTGATTAACAGATCTTTATTCCAGCTTATTATTTTCATGCGCTTGTCGAGTGCATGTTTGCTTTCAGGCAGGAGCGTATCCACATCGCGGCGGGTAAGAAGTGCTAACTTGATACGTAGCGCCTTCAAAAAACTCTCGCGGCGCTTTTTGAGTGTTTCGTGCGAGAGGCCGGGCTCATCAAAAAAGTCATTGAGTGCCGAGAGTTCGAGCTCTTCTCTATTTTGGATTAGTTTCAGTACAACCCATTCCATTTCTGAAAAATCATTGCGAAGCAGGACTGGTTTTTTAGGTCTGTACCAAGTTGTTTTGGTAATTCTTCTGACATAAAAAAGCAAGAAAAAGAAACCAATATTGAGCAGGATTGAAATCCAGAGATAGGTATCAAAAGAAATTTGCTTGAATATGGATACGGGTTTGTAAAGATAGTTCTCCTTAGGCACGCCAATGAGCATGCTTTTTAATTTTGTGATCTTGATTTGAAGCTGATCTTGTGTATTCGAATTATGGCGCGCCACCAATAAATATTTGCGGTCAAAAGAAGCAATAACACGGTTAATATTCCAATAAAACGGAGACTTGTATGTATAATACTTATTGGCCTCGAGTTGCAAGATGGTGAGCTTATCGTTGTAAGTAAAAATGCTGTAATCTTTATTTTGTAAAAAACCTCTGATGCGTGTTCTTTCTACAAAATCCGGAGAGAGCTCGCCAAGCAAGCGCCATTCTTTGGTTTTCATATTGAACTGCCAAATATCATTGAGGCGATTGACTTGGTTGAAACGACGCTGCAGCCCACCCATGATGTAAAGATTATTGCCCTGCTTTACTCTATATGGATTGGAACGCTTATCGGGCATTGTTTCGGAGCGGTGCGCGACCTGAAACCATTCCCTATTGACCGGCTCATAAAAAGTGTGCGTATTCTTCACCTCAAAAAGGCCGTAACCACCAAACATATATACTTTATGTCGGTACTCGTACATCGCAGATTCAAATTGATTTTTATGATCAAAACTTTGGTCTATTCTGCGCAGTAAACCATTTCGCAGTTCGTAAATAATACCACAGCCACTCGATACAAAATAATAAACGCCTTTGTCTATAGAAATCGGGACAAAACGCTCTTTAAAATCTTGAAAAGGGATTTCAAGCTGCAGTTGAAGTGGCTTTCTTTCCCAGACTTGTTTACGAAGGGAATATTCGTAGTAGCCTAAAGAATCGTCGAGCACCATATAGTTGTTGCCGTAACGGTTAAAAGTCAGTTCTGCACTTAGACTTACTTTGATGGTCTTTTGGGCCCTATACCCAAATGAGACCAAAAGCGCAAGCAAAAGGAGATGTAATTGGTTTTTCATCATGTGATTTACTTCAAATATTGCTGCAACAAAAAGCTTGTTGAGGCGTCGTGGCTGGCCACTTGTTTGTGTTCGATTTCTTCGAGAATGCTGTTGGCCAAAACTTTTCCGAGTTCCACGCCCCATTGATCAAAGCTGTAAATGTTCCATATCACGCCCTGCACAAACAATTTGTGCTCGTAAAGTGCCACCAATGCGCCTAGGCTTTGCGGCGTAAGTTTGTCAATGAGCAGGGTATTGGTGGGTTTGTTGCCCTCAAAAACTTTGAATGGTATTTCATCTGATTTACCCACCAATAAAGCCTCAGTTTGGGCAAAGAAATTAGACATCAGTTTGTTGTGATGGTCTGTATTGCCGTGCAAAGACTGCTTGAAACCAATAAAATCGGTCGGAATGAGTTTGGTGCCTTGATGGATCAGCTGAAAAAAGGCGTGCTGAGAATTGGTGCCCGGCTCGCCCCAAATAATGGTTCCGGTTTGGTAGTTCACGACCTTACCGTCTCTGCCCACGCTTTTGCCGTTGCTTTCCATGATGCCTTGTTGTAAGTAAGGCGCTAACTTTTGCAAGTATTGTGTGTATGGAATGAGTGCCTCACTTTGGGCGCCATAAAAATTGTTGTACCACACACTCAACAGCGCCATGAGTACTGGCATGTTTTTTTCAAACGGTGCTTGCCTAAAATGGGTGTCCATCTGCTGCGCGCCATTGAGTAAGCCTTCAAAGTGCTTAAAACCAATTGCCAAACTAATAGACAAGCCTACCGCACTCCACAAAGAAAAGCGGCCACCAACCCAATCCCACATCGGAAAAATATTATCTGGCGCAATGCCAAACTCACCTACCTTTTGCAAGTTGGTAGATACGGCTACAAAATGAGCCGCGATGTCTTTTTCCGTGCCAGCTTTCAAGAACCAACTGCGGATGGTCTGTGCATTTGTAAGGGTCTCTTGGGTGGTAAATGTTTTGGAAACAATTACAAAAAGTGTAGTCTCCGGATTCAATTTTTTGAGCACTTCCTGTACGTGATCGCCGTCTACGTTCGAGACAAAATGTATGTTCAGGTGATTGTGATAATATTGCAGCGCCTCAACCACCATTGCAGGGCCTAGATCAGAACCACCGATCCCAACATTGACTACATCAGTAAATGCTTTACCTGTAAATCCTAAGCGCTGACCATTGATGACTTCACCGGAGAACTTTTCAATTTTAGCATTGACTTTTTTGATTGCTGGCCTCACGTCCACGCCGTCAACCAAAAGTGGCGCTGTTTCATTCGAACGCAATGCCGTATGCAAAACTGCGCGATTTTCTGTCGCGTTGATCAGGTCACCGTTGAAGTAATTCTCAATAGCCGCACCCAACTCAACCTCTACGGCGAGTTCTTGCAACAAAGCCATCGTCTCTGTTGTGATTCTGTTTTTCGAGTAGTCGAGCAAAAATTCATTTTGCTGCAAATGAAAATATTCCGCTCTAGCGGGGTCAGCAGCAAATAAATCTTGCATGCGAACGGTCTTCATTTGCTCAAAATGTACCTGTAGCTTTTGCCATGCGGCTGTTCGAGTGGGGTTGATAGAATGTAAGGGCATTTGATAATTTATTTTAAGTGATTGACTTTAAAGGATTAATTACCTCCCAAAATCGTCTTGAACACGGATAATATCCTCTTCATTTGATGGATTAGAAGCATCGGTATGCTGCCAAATTTCTGCAATAAGCGCATCAGCGTCTAGGCCTACCAAGCGGTGGCGCTCGCCTTGTGCAAGTTTAATCGTTTGGCCTTCGGTATAATGAACCAACTCCCCTTCTTGGTCGTTGTCAGAGCGCACAATGCCAACGGTGCCTTGCACCACTTTCCAGATCTCTGCACGGCGGTTGTGGTACTGCCAAGAAAGGCGCTGCCCAGCGGCTACCACCAATAATTTAGGGCTGAGCTTACCTCCAATGGTGAGCGTATTGACATCTAAGCCATCAAAAAAAGCATCCGAAAAAGCCTGGGCTTGTGTTTCGTCTATGACGTAGAACGCTCCCCATGGGCGGGTGAGGTCCGAGGCAATGACGGTGAAGTTTTGTAGGAGTTGTTGGGGTGTTTTCATCGGTATCAACTATTATTTTTTAAAAAACTGATCAAATTTACTACTCACCTTGCGCAGCAATACAAAAAAAGGAAACGGCAGGCCATTCTTACGCATGACACGCAGGTCTTCTTTGCTTTTGGCCAATAAATTACTGAGTTTGGAACTTGCACCACCCTGACGCATCAGCATCAAGGTTTTTGGTAAGTAGGTATAGGTATACTCGGGCTTCGCGAAAACACGAAGTATAAAATCGTAATCGGCTGCAATCTTGAACTGGGTATCAAAAGGGCCCACTTGAAGATAAATTTCTTTGCGCAAAAACAAGGTCGGGTGCGGCGGCATCCAGCCTTTATGCAGCAGAGCAGGATCAAATGTGCAACTCTTCCAAAGTCTCAAGACATTTTTAATATCGTGCTCCATCACATAGTTTAAATCGCCATAAACACCATCTACACCTTTTTCAAATGCTGTTGCCACTTGAGTCAATACTTGTGTATTTGGGTATAGATCATCGGAATGCAACAAACCAATGACCTCCCCAGTGGTCCTATTCACGGCCTTATTGAGCGCATCGTAAATACCATTGTCCTGCTCAGATTGGGCCGAAACACGAAGATCATTCAAACTCCTCACCCACTCCATGGTACCATCTGTTGAGGCGCCATCTTGCAGCACCCACTCCCACTCCTGAAATTCTTGAGCCAATAAACTCGCATACGCTTCTTTGAGTGTTTGCAGGGAGTTGTAGGTGACAGTGATGATGGAGATCATTGGTTTTATTTCCGCGACAACACGATATTTTCCATCACGAGCATATCCATACTCGTTCTTAAATAGCAAGAAATAGCCTCTTCTGGTGCATTGACAATCGGTTCGTTTTCGTTAAAAGAGGTATTGAGCAAGATAGGTACACCTGTTTGCTTGAAAAATTCGGTGATGAGTGCGTGGTAGCGCGGAGAGTATGCAGCGTCTACAGTTTGTAAGCGGCCCGAACCATCGGCATGGGTTACTGCAGGAATTTCTGACTGTTTTTCTTTTCTGATCGGGAATACCTTTTCCATGAATGGAACGGGTTCGTTGCGCTCGAACCAATTAGGCACCTCTTCTTTGAGGATACTTGGCGCAAAAGGTCTGAAGCTTTCGCGGCGTTTGATTTTAAGATTCAAGATTTCTTTGGCGTCTGAACGGCGCGGATCTGCAATAATAGAACGGCCACCTAAGGCACGCGGGCCAAATTCAGCGCGACCGTTGAACCAGCCTACTACCCCGCCGTTGGTAAGGCACTGCACAATCTCGGGATAGAGCTCTGCATCTGGCAACTCGCGGTAAACCAATCCTTGTTTTTCGCATTCTGCTTTGATGAATTCATTCGAAAAATGAGACCCGGTGTTGGCATTGTAAACTGCCTCGCTGCGCTTTTGGCCTGCAACCATGTGGTGCACCCAATAGGCAGAACCCATAGAAATGCCAGCGTCGTGGCCAGCACTCGGGATATACACTTCGGTAAAAGGCGTATTGCTGGTGATTTTGCCGTTTGCAACCGAGTTTTGCGCCACCCCACCCGCAATACAAACCTTGGTAAGGCCAGTTTTTTGATGCAAATATGTCAGAACGTGGAAAATGATTTCTTCGGTATAGCGCTGCACAGAAGCAGCGAGGTCTTTGTGGTACTGTGTAAGCTCTTGCTCTTTCTTTCTGACCTTGCCAAATTTTGCCTCCATTTTCTCATTGAACAAAGCATGTACAAGTGGCATGTAGTCATCGGAATAATACACGTAGCCTTTATGTGGAGACTGAAAATAACTCAAATTGAGCTTAAACAAACCACCGGGAATGAGTTGCACAACATCGCGGAGTTTGTCTACATATTTGGGTTCACCGTAAGGTGCAAGCCCCATGATTTTGTATTCATCGCCATAATACGGGAAACCCAATAATTGGGTCATCGCCGAATAAAATACACCTACTGAGTGCGGAAAATCAAGATCTTCAAGTACTTCAATATCCGTACCCTTGCCACGTGCCAGCATGGTTGTAGTAAAATCTCCGGCACCGTCTATTGATAAGATAGCAGCCTCTTCATAAGGCGACGGATAAAAAGCCGATGCCAAGTGGCTGCGGTGGTGCTCGACGTTCTGAATTTTTGATCCTAATGTCGCTTTGTTGGCGCTTGGATCTACTTTTAAGAGCTCATCTGCTATGCTCAATACTTGTTTGGCATTCAAAAAGCGTTTGCGGGCATAATTGAACACTGCCAAAGGAGATTGCAACATGAACAACATTTTTCGATTGAATTTGGCCTTTGGATCGCGTCCAATACTAATGTAATTGACCTCATCAAGACTTACACCTGCTTCTTTCAAACAAAATTGAATAGCCTGTACAGGAAAACCTGCCCAGTGTTTGGTGCGCGTAAAACGCTCTTCCTCAGTAGCCGCAATAAGTTTACCATTCACTAAAATGGCCGCCGAAGCATCGGCATGGTAGGCGTTGATTCCTAGGATGATCATTGATTTATTTTTCAAATAGTTGGAGATATTTTGTCTTGTTTGCCGCAAACGGAACTAAAATTTGTTTTTCATAATATACCGCCGCACCACTACGCCATTCATCATAGTGCGCTTGATCCATAGCGGCGAGTTCGGCAAGCGCAAGCGGTAAATCTGTATGCGTTACATCCCATCCTGCTTTTTGAGCCACTAAATTTTGCCATGGCGTATGCTTTGAAATGAGCACAGGTCTGCCTTGACCAAGGCTTTCTACAATAGAATGACCGTAGTTTTCGCCCTCGCTTGGAAGCAAAAGCGCATGCGCCGTAACTAAATGATTCGCAACATCCTCTGAGGAGCAAGTACCATGATATTTAACTTGAATGTGACCAGGCAATTCAGAAATGACGCGCAAACATTGGTTCCAATATGCTTCGTTATAGCAAGCACCATAGAGATCTAGTGTAATCGTACCCGATTGAGCTTTTAAGGCATTCAAGCCATGAAGTGTGCCTTTTTCCGGGGCAATCCGCCCAACAGAAACGAGTTTCAAAACGCCTACCTCTTTTCGAATAGGTTGAGGCGCTACTTGATTGAGGTGCGCCAAATTTGGCACCACTTGCACATTCATTTGGCTCCCGAGCACTTTTTGAATATCCGTTTTTTCTACCTCAGAAGTAGCATGAAAAATGACGTGCGAATAGGTATTGAGCCAACGCATCATACTCAAAAACAAATACTTCTTGAAGGGCTTGACACCCAATGCATGAGGGCTCAGCATACCGCGTGCAGCAACAATTGTCTTGAACTTCAGGCGCGTTCCCAATTGCAAAGGCCATTGCGAAAATGCTTTTGAATAAATCCCATTGATGTACAATACATCTGGCGCTACAGCCTTGAGTTGTGCTTCTATGGTAGCTTTTGATAAATTTTGTTCAGAACAATAAAAAATTTGACAATTTTCAGCAAATGGCACCCATTGATCAGACTTGATGTTTGGATACACTTCTGTAGCGCAGTAGTCTGTGTTTCTTGTGAATATATAAAATTGACACTCAGGCATTGCTGTAATAAGATTGGCTACAGAACGCACTGGTCCACCGGAGTTGGTACCGGGTAAAAACCAATCTATGGTGATGAGGACGCGTGTCATTTCTTCTTAGGAAATAAACTTTGGTAAATTTTGAGGTATTGCCCTGCCACAACAGCTGGGTCAAAACGCTTGCAGTTTTCATAGCCAGCGGCTAGGAGCTCTGTTCGCAACGCTTCTTCTGAAATGAGCTTTTGAAAGCCCTGTTTGATACTCTTTACCGAATAAGGGTCAATGAGCAAAGCGCCTTTGCCCGCTATATCTGGCATGGAAGAACAATTACTCGTGAGCACTACCCTACCCGTCGCCTGGGCCTCAATAATTGGCATGCCGAAACCTTCATGGGTAGAACACAGCGCAACAATATCTGCCTGACGGTATTTTTCTAATAAATCCTCAAAAGGAATGCTATCACAAACTTCATAATTTTGATCTTTCAGCAAAACCAACTCTTCTGCATCTAGCTTGGCTACAATACTCAATTTAACATTTAGCCCTTGGGTGGCTTTGAGCACCCGTTTGAGATTTTTGTTGGGTGCCGAACCCAAAAGCAAAATGGTAGGGCATTCAGCATCGAAAGCCTTTTCTACTTTGGTAAAACGCTGGTCTACAACCGTCGGAATGACGTGTATGCGTCGTGCCTTCGGCAAATGCCTTAATATTTCATTTTTAGTCGCTACGCTTACGCAGGTAATTGCGTGGGCTTTTTTGATGGGCCCAGCAAGCCAAAAATAGCGCAAGAGCTGATATCTGAGGCCTTTGGCCTCGCGCAAGAAACCGATGTCGTGAATGGTAAGCACGCGTTTGCCACGCGGAATTCCCCACATTAAAAAATGTACATCGCCACTCACGTGCGTGATGTCTGGGCGCCATTTCTCTACTTTACTTTCTAATGCTTTAACACTTCTATTTCTCGGTAATATTCCATTTGAATAAAACGGAGCTTGCCAATGCTGAACCTCAGCTACTTTTTCTAGAAAAGGGCTCAGGGTTTGAAAGTAGTTTTCAATACTGAAATTGCCATATGGGCGTGGCTTTCTATGCGCGAACAGTAATTTCATTTCTTAAAAGATAATCCTCCAAAGCA
>CALJTX010000042.1 GCA_937975705.1 uncultured Flavobacteriia bacterium
CCAATCCAAATGGTACTTCTACGAATCCAGATGTAACAAATTCCCAAAGAACAAGAACCTCTAATCCAGATCCAATTTCATCAGAGAATGGGAACGTTACTGCCACCAATCCAATTTCTTCTGAAAGTGGGAATTTTACTACCACCAATCCCAATGGTACTTCTACGAATTCAGATGTAACAAATTCGCAAAGAACCACCACGTCTCAACCAGAACCAATTTCCACGGAAAATGGGAATGTTTCTACCACGAATCCAAATGGTACTTCTACGAATCCAGATGTAACAAATTCCCAAAGAACAAGAACCTCTAATCCAGATCCAATTTCATCAGAGAATGGGAACGTTACTACCACCAATCCAATTTCTTCTGAAAATGGGAACGTTGCTACCACCAATCCTAATGGTACTTCTACGAATCCAGATGTAACAAATTCCCAAAGAACTACCACATCTCAACCGGATCCAATTTCCACCGAAAGTGGGAATGTTGCTACTACCAATCCAAATCTGGAGGTGATTGAGGAAAAGATTTCAGAATTTGAGCAGCAAATTTTGGCGATCGCTGATTTGAACAGCGACCAATTGCCGGCGACACTTCCGAAGATTGAACGCTTGGGGCTTTCGGTAGAGGATTTAAGGGTGCTCGATGCGGAGTTGACGCTGCCGGTTTCAGGTTCAGCCGTTGCAACTGCCGCCGCAGGGCAAAGTTTGGATATTGAGGCGTATTTGAGATATATTGAGCAGCGCCAGACATTTGAGCAGGCAAAAACGGAATTATTGGCTAATCAGGCGCAGATCAGGAGAATTGAAGAAAATTATCAAGTACAACTGAAAGATTCGCTAGTTATGTTGTTGGCTGCCCAGCAAGCCATTCAGAGCCGCTTGACTGCGCAAAAGCAAGTTGTGCTAGCTGAGCCGAACCAAGAGGTCTTTGAAGCACTGATGGTACAAGGGTACCTGCCCACCGTAAATAATGTTTTTCAGGTACTAGAAAAACAAGCACAAAGCCAAACTGCACCATTGCCTGTTGGCTTACCTTGTCCGCAAGGCTTGGTATTTAGGGTGCAGGTTGGTGCGTTCAGAAAGCCAGTTCCTGCCGAGCGTTTTAGAGAATTCACACAAGTCGACGGGCAAGTATTGGCCAACGGGCTCACGGTTTATATGGCAGGCTATTTTAGCACTTCGGCAGAGGCCTTGGTGCAACAAAAGTTGATCCGCAGTTTGGGTTATCAGGATGCATTTGTGGTCGCGTATCAAAATTGCAGCCGCTTGAGTTTGGAACAGGGGCGAGCACTTGAGAACAGTCCTTTTGCTGCACCAGGGCAAGGTTTGTATTATACAGTTCAAGTGGGCGTTTACAATAGGCCGCTGACAAGTGAGGCGCAAATTGGACTGTCTGAACTCATCGAGGCCAAAACGGCGAAGGGGCAATACAGGTATGCAAGTGGAAAGTTTGCCAATCTTCAAGAGGCCAAAAAGCGCCAGCAAATGGCTGTCAATAAAGGAATCAAAGACGCTTTTATTGTGGCGTATTATCAAGGAAAACGCATCGATTTGGCCCAAGCCAAATTACTGGCGCAGTCGGGAATTGCGTTTGAGCAAAACTTTGAGCCAACTAAAGTTCCGACGCTTTCAAACGCGTTGCAACAACAAATTTTAGCCAGCCAAATCCCACAAATTCAGACTTTAAAAGTACCCGATCCTGTTTGTCGTTTTGAAATCAAATGTACCGATTGCCAGGCCGAACTCACGAGATACAATCGGGTAGGTGTCTTTGTTTTTGATCTAGAAAAAGAGCTCATTGTGTCTGCTTTACAGAAGACCTCCGAATGGGATGTGGTGCAGCTGATGTACCTCAAAGAAATGCGCAAGAAAATGCCAGTGCTCAAGGGAGAGACGCAAACAATTGCACTTGATCAAAAAGGATTGGATGGAGCTTTCATGGATTGGTTGCTGAGGCAGTCAAATGGCTATGAGATAAGCTCAGATAGCGACGTTCAGCAGTTGAGGGTCGTGCTGCCAAACACGGATTAGTTTTGGAATAATTGACTAAAAATAAGGTCGATGGTTTGGGTCCTTGCATTTGGTAAAGGTCCGAGTGCGTCTAGGTACAGCACTTTGAGTTGCGGATCTAGGAGCATGTAGGCCGGCGAACTTTCCCAACCGAGTTGTTGCCATAATGTGGCTGTTTTGGGTAGCTCCAGGCGTTGCCAATTAGCGCCTTCAAAAGCTTTTTTATCCGCGGTAGTCCAGGTGGCATCAGCCTCCACAAATGTAATGATCTGCACTTTGTTTTTATAGCGCTCAGCCAAACGTTTGAGTGCGGCCATTTCGGCGATGCATTTTTGATTTCCTGGGATATAATGATGTAAATAGATGTACTGATTGGGCGCTAAGCGCAAGCCAAGTTGTTTTTCGACATAGGTTTTGCTCCAGGTTTGACCATTACTTAGTTTGCTTTTAACAGCCCAAAAATAGGCAGCCGCTTCGCGCAATTTTTGTTGTTGCGCATTTTTTGACAAGTTCAGCAAAAGTTCGAGCGCGAGTTCTTTTTGGAGGCGGTTGCTTTGTTCGCATTCAAGAATCAGTTCTAGTGCTACAAATTCAGCCCAAGAAGCATTGTAAATGTAGGGGTCTTGTTGTAGGGCTTTTGTAAGCGCGTCTAAACTGCTGGTCTGCAAGGCAATATCGATGGCATTGCGCACTTTTTGATCGACTTGAGAATCGTAGTTTTCATAAAACAGTTGTGCGTACTCGATGAGTTTGGGTTGCTGGTAATCGACGCTATCGGTTTGGAGGTAAAAGTTGTATTTGTCGTCTTTAGAAGGCCCGCCAATGACAGAAAAGTTGTCTATGGTGAGGCCAACACTGTATTTGATGTAGTCGCGCAAAAAAGTATTGCTTTCTTCTCCGTAAACCATGGCAGTTTCGGCTTTGAAAGCCAGTACTTTTAGAATGAATTCGTTGCTGCGGATGTCTTTGAGTTGGTAAATATCGGCTACGTAGTTGT
Organism: uncultured Flavobacteriia bacterium; assembly: GCA_937975705.1. GTDB lineage: Bacteria > Bacteroidota > Bacteroidia > Flavobacteriales_D > Crocinitomicaceae > UBA952. Next base: position 3,013 of record CALJTX010000042.1, read on the forward strand.
CCATCCAGGCTTCGAAACCTAAAATCCGGTAATTGATGTCGTTGGTGTCGAGTTGATAAAAGAGCAGCTCAACTTCTTGTTGGTCTTGGTTGTAAAAGGTTTGTTGCTCCACTTCTGGCAATTCGATGAGGTAGCGGCCTTTTGGTTGCGCGTACAAAAGCGCACATTTGTTGGTGCCACAGATTTGTAGTGTCGTAATTTGTTGGAGCTCGAGCTGTGCATTAAAGATGCCCATGGAGTCGGGGGTGACGCGCTGCAACCATTTTTTTTGCTGACTGAGTTGATTTTCTATCTGATAAATGTCGAGTGTCGGTTCGTTCCAAAAAGATAGGCCACGGAGCTGAACCTGCGCCCAAAAAGGGAGGGCAGATAGGAAAGTGCAAATGAAAAAAAGGAGCTTCACGTGCATCAAACGAGCAGTTCGTGATTGGTTACGAAAGGTGTGATGTCTGCGCCATTTTGATACATTTCTCTGATGATGCTCGAGTTGAGTGCGCTGTGGGCTTGGGCGGTCAAGAAAAAGAGGGTGTCTATGCCAGAAATAGCGTGGTTCATGTGGCCAATACTGCGTTCGTATTCAAAATCTTTGGCATCGCGCAGTCCGCGAACAATATGGCTAGCTTGGATATCTTTGCAAAATTCGACCGTGAGCTTTTGAAAAGAAGCAACCCGAACCTGAGGCTGATCCAAAAAAAGCGATTGGATATGCACTATTTTTTTTTCGGTGCTGAAAAGTCCTTGCTTTTTGGAATTGATGCCAACGCCAATAACGACTTCATCAAACAAACTGAGCGCTTGCTGCACGATGGCTTCATGGCCTTTGGTGAAGGGGTCAAAACTTCCTGGGAATAGACAGCGTTTCATGAGGTATGCTTGAAAAAACTAAAATACACATTTCCAAAATTGCGACAAGCATCAAATTGCGCTACCGCAGAAAAATCGTGTTGTTTACCGTGTTCGATGATGACCAAGCCGTCAGGAGTGAGGAGTTGTTTCTCAAAAATGGTTTGGATGAGCTCTTCATGGAAACCCAAATGGTAAGGCGGATCGGCAAAAATGAGGTCGTATTGCACGTTTTTGGCATTGCGACAATAAATGACACAGTCTGACTTATAAACCTGCATTTGCGCTGCAATTTGCAATGTTTGGACATTTTGTTTGAGGTATTGCACGCAGCGTGGGTGGCTGTCAATAGCCAAAAGATGGGTGGCACCTCTGCTCACGAATTCAAAGGAAATATTGCCCGTTCCAGCGCATAAGTCGAGTACCCGGAGCTCATCGAGATCGACGGAGTTCTCCAACATATTGAACAAGCCTTCTTTGGCGTAGTCTGTAGTGGGTCTAGAAGGAAAGCCCGGCGGAGTGGCAAAACGCTTGCCTTTTAAAGATCCTCTGATGATGCGCACAAAATTTGATTTTGATAGGTTGGGGTGTTGTAAAAAGTACAATTGAAGTGCTCAAAATCTTTGAACTGACCCAGCAGCACCTCAAAAGCGGTGAAGTCAAAACGTTCGCTTGCGTCGTAGAGTGTGAGCTCTAAATGCTGCGGAAGCTGTAGTTTTTGCTGGTGAGCCAATAAGAAGTAGAGAATATCTGTGTTTTGTTGGTATTCATTGGCCGTACAGCACATTAATTTACTGTCTTTGACCGCAATTAACACAAAATGTGTGGCCTCAATCAAAAGCATGACGTGGTCCTTGGGATGGAGCGCACTTAAATGTAAAAGTTGCCTGGCAACACTATGTTGCACCTGCGGCGCATGTAAATCGTATTTGGCATAATCATAGAGCCAAACGGGTATGCTGTAAATCAAGACGAGGTCGAGTGCAGCAATGATTTGATACGTTAAATGCTGATTGGCGGGGAGTGCGCCTTGGTTGAGCTGGTAATAAGCCTCAAGTTGATTTGGGTCAAAAAGTGCTCTTGGAAAAAGCGTAAAGTGCGGACTAAACCACAACACACGCTGCAGCGCATGACTTTCTAACGCATTTTTGATAGGACCCGACATGCGTTCCCTTGCAAAAGGTTTGTCGGGCTCTAGTGGGAAGGACTGCGCCACCACTGTTTCTTGTGCGCTTTCGAGCAGCAAGAGCGTAGAATCTGTATAGTGAAGTACCAAACGCGACATGGCTTGTTTATAAGTCTTTGGGCTTAGCGCCTTAGTACAAAGCTACAATATTTAATTTTGTTAACGCGCAGAACGCTCAATTCATGAACCAAGCACTCACTTTTACTTCAGATCAAGAACAGGCCCTTGCGCAGTTTCTGGAGTTCATTCGCGCCAATCAAACGCGCAAGCTTTGGGTGCTTACGGGCTATGCCGGTACTGGAAAGTCTACGCTTATTGCACATTTAGTACAGCAAATGCGTGCCGAACAGCTGCCTTTTAAATTGCTCGCACCAACAGGTAGGGCAGCAAAAGTACTGTCTAATTACGCGGGTTTTCCGGCCAGTACCATTCACCGGCACATCTATTTTTCTGGCGGTGAACTCTCCACACAAGGGCTTTCACTGGCAAAAAATTTGCACAAAAACACCTTGTTTTTTGTAGACGAAGCATCTATGCTTGCGGCCGCTTCTGCCTATGAAGCCAATAACGTCCTTGAAGACCTCCTCAATTACGTCTACAACGGAGAAAATTGTCATTTGATTTTTATCGGTGACCCAGGGCAATTGCCACCTGTTGGTCAAGAGCAAAGTTTGGCCCTAGAGCCAGCGCTCTTGGCAGAAGCCTTTTCATCTTTGCACATCTGGCACAGCCACCTCACACAAGTGGTGCGCGTCAATGAAAGTTCAGGGATCCTTACCGCCGCCACGTACCTGCGCCAAAAACAAGATTTTGTACTCCCTTTATTTCCCAAGCTCAGTCAGTTTACAGACGCGAGTGTCCAAGAAATTAATGGTGCAGACTTTCAAGAAAGCCTAGAGAGTTCAATGGCCCAAGTTGGCACCGACGAAACCATTTTACTTACCTTGGCCAATAAGCGCGCCAATCAGTGGAACCTCGAAATTCGCAACCGCTTGTTTTACAGAGAAGAAGTCCTAGAAAAAGGTGATTTACTGATGGTGGTTAAAAACAACTATTTCTGGCTAGACCCCAGTTCCAAAATGGGTTTTATTGCCAATGGTGAGTTGGCTCGCGTAGACCGCGTTCGGAAATTTGAAGCCTACTACGGTTTTGAATTTGCGCAGCTCGACCTCTGTTTTGTTGATTACCCCGATCAAGGCCCCATTACGTGTATTGTGCATATCCAAAGTTTGTCGGACGAAGGTCCTAGCCTTAGTCGAGATGTCTTGCGCAAATTGTTTTACGCCATTGAAGCCGAACACACCGATATCAAAAACAAACAAAAACGCTACCGTGAGGTACTTAAAAATCCGTACTTCAATGCGCTGCAAATCAAGTACGCACATGCTGTTACGGTTCATAAAGCACAAGGTGGGCAATGGGCCCATGTCTATGTAGATTACGGTTATTTGCCAGAAGAAAGAAAAAATAAGGCTTATTTGCGTTGGCTGTATACCGCTATTACAAGGGCGAGTGAAAAGCTTTTTTTACTGAACTTTCCGCCCGATTTTTTTGCGCTCAATGAGCCCAACTCTTGAGTGCTTTTTCTTGAGCTGCAATGGTTTCGCTAGCGGCTACAACCAAATGACTCACATAAAAATGACGGTCTACTTCTGGAATAAAACGCTCGAGTAATTGACCGTTGCGGTCCACGAGCAAAGTCTTGTTTTGGTTTTCATAAAAAGCCAACCAGTTGTCTAGACTCGGCAGCGCGCGCAGGCCATTGACGCCAATAATGAGGTCTCCGATAGCCAAGCCTCCGGTGTCTGCAGGGGAGCCCGGATAAATGCTCAGAATTTGCCATTCTTTGCCGTTCAAACTCACCTTCATGCCTAGTCTTGCCTCGGCATAACTTTTACTTGGTGTTTGTTGAAGTTCGAGGCCAAAGAAGTCAAAGGCTTCTTGCATGAGCGCTTCATAGGCGGCTGTTCCACATACGTAATCTTTGAAAAAATCAGCAAAAGATTCACCTGAAAGGTTTTCTAAGGTGCTTTGGTATGTCGCCAGGGTATAGCCGCTTGTGTTTGCGCCAAAATTGTAATAGAGGTCTTTGACAACGTGTTCAAGACCCATTTTGTGGTTGGTGGCTTTTCGCAGTCGGTAATCGACGTATAAAGCGAGCAAACAACCTTCGGTGTAAATAGAAACTTTTCTGCCTGGTGCGCCAGGTACGTAGCCGTCAAGCCAAGTATCAAAGGATGCTTCGGCCACACTCATAGAAAAACGCCCCGGGTTGTCGAGGTGTTTTTGTACTTGCTTGCTGAGTTCTTTGAGGTATTGGGTGAGGCTGAAAACCCCGCTTTTGAGCAAGTAGAGGTCGCCCATGTAGGTCGTGATGCCCTCGTAAATAAAGCCTGTGAGCGCATAGTTTTCGCGCTTGAAATTGTAAGGTTGCATTTCTGCTGGCCTCAGGGCTTTGATATTCCAGGCGTGGTAGAGTTCGTGCGAACAAACACCAAGTAATTCTGTATAAAGGCTACCGAAAACGTCGCACGACGGCCCAAGTGCAATTACGGTGGAGTCGAGGTGCTCTACGCCATGGTAGGCAGCATAGGGTAAAGCCTGGATCAAAAACGTGTATTCAGGACTCGGAAACTCACCAAAGTCTTGGATTTGACGCGCTGTAAATAGAGAGAAGTCTGTTAAGACGCGCTCCCAAGGAATCATTTGTTGCTGATTAAAGCAAATATGAAAGGTGATTCCGTTGACTTCATAGCTGCGTCGGTCTATTGCTGCACTGCAAATCAAGGGGCTGTCTGCCAAGCGGTCAAAATTGGCAAGCTCCACAATATGCTGTTCATCAAAGTGTAAGGCTGAGGCAATTTGCCATTCAGCAGGGAGATGCAATTGCAATTGATACGGCTGCTCGGTTTGTTGGGCATCGTAAAAGAAACAATTCACCGGATTGATATACAGTTGTTTGGGATCTAAAAAAGTAGAACCCGCATTGAGTTCAGCTGCATAATAATTGTAGCTAATGCTGATCTGTTGCTGCCCTTTCGTGGCTATTTTCCAAGTGTCTTTGGCTGTTTTTTCGAATGGAAGGGGTTGTTTGTCGGCACCAAAAGCTTTGAAACCCTTGATGTTTTTGGCAAAATTCCCGATTTCATAACGGCCAGGTCTCCAGCTTGGCAATTCTAGTTGCAGCTCGTCTAGTTCGGCTGCCTGCTCAAAAACGGCACTAAACTGAATGTAGCGTTGTTGGGCTTGTTCGCAACGGACTTGATAGCGTACCATTTGCTTAGGCGTATAATTCGGCTTGTAACTGCGCAATTTTGTCGTCGGCAAGGTAGTCGTCGTAAGGCATCATTTTGTCGATGATTCCGTTAGGCGTGAGTTCGATGATGCGGTTGGCCACAGTGCTCACCAATTCGTGGTCATGAGAGGTAAACAAGAGCGTGCCTTGGAATTCTTGCATGGCGTTGTTGAGCGCTGTAATCGATTCGAGGTCGAGGTGGTTGGTTGGCTCGTCCATGAGCAATAGGTTGGCTTTTGCAAGCATCATTTTGGAAAGCATGCAACGGACCTTTTCTCCTCCGGACAAAACGGTAGCCATTTTCATGGCTTCTTCACCCGTAAAGAGCATGCGACCCAAGAAGGTGCGCAAGTAGACTTCTTCGCGCTCTTCATCGGTGAGTGCATATTGGCGCAACCAATCGATGAGGCTGAGTTTCGCTTCAAAATAATGGTGGTTGTCGTTGGGCAAATAAGCGGTGGTAATTGTGGTGCCAAAGGTGAACTCCCCCGTATCTGGTTGAAGGTTGCCAGAAAGCGTTTCAAAAAACTGTGTAAGCGCAACAGAATCTCTGGAGATAAAAGCGATTTTATCGCCTTTATTGACGGTTAAATAAAGATCCTTGAATAAGGTCTTGCCTTCAGTCGTTTTGCTGAGGTTGTCGATACTTAAAATTTGGTTGCCTGCATCGCGGTCTTGGTGGAAGGTAATGCCAGGATAGCGTCTAGAAGACGGCTTGATTTCCTCTAAGTCGAGGTTGTCTAGCATCTTGCGACGGCTTGTAGCTTGCTTGGATTTTGCTGCATTGGCAGAAAAGCGAGAAATGAACTCCATGAGTTCTTTCTTTTTCTCCTCTGCTTTTTTGTTTTTATCTGCGCGCTGACGCAAAGCGAGTTGCGAAGATTGGTACCAGAAGGTGTAGTTTCCGGTAAACATATTGAGTTTACTGAAGTCGATGTCGCAAATATGCGTACACACGGTATCTAAGAAGTGACGGTCGTGAGAAACCACAATTACGGTGTTCCTGAAGTCGAGGAGGAAGTCTTCGAGCCAAGAAATTGTTTTGAGGTCGAGGTCGTTGGTAGGCTCATCGAGAATCAAGACATCTGGGTTGCCAAAAAGCGCCTGCGCTAACAACACACGTACTTTGAGGTCGTTGGAGAGGTCTTCCATGAGCATGTAATGCTTGGACTCGTCAATTCCGAGGTTGCTGAGGAGGGTAGCGGCATCAGTTTCGGCATTCCAGCCTTCGAGGTCTGCAAATTCGCCCTCGAGCTCGGCAGTTTTCATGCCGTCGGCGTCGCTGAAATCTTCTTTGGCGTAAAGGGCGTCTTTTTCGACCATGATTTCGTAAAGGCGCTTGTGGCCCATGATCACGGTTTGCAAGACCTGAATTTGGTCAAATTCAAAGTGGTTTTGCTTGAGTACAGCCATGCGCTTGCCCGGCTCTAGGTCTACACGACCTGTAGTTGGGTCTTGGTCACCGGTTAAAATTTTGAGAAAAGTTGATTTGCCGGCACCATTGGCGCCAATAACGCCGTAGCAGTTGCCATTGACAAATTTGACGTTGACTTCATCAAAAAGTACGCGTTTACCGAATTGTAAAGAGAGGTTTGTTACCGAAAGCATGCTGAAAATTTTTGCGCAAAGATAGGCAAAAGATATCAGCTATTGGCGCAAGTGTAGATGAAGGCTGGCGGGAAGTTCAAAACGGTGTAGTCAATAGAAACCTTTTCAAAATGAGCACCATAGAGTTTCTTGAGCCCACGCGAATACTGAAATTGGATGAGTTTGCCTTCAGGTTGCATATTTTGCTTTACTTCTTCAAGGATTGAGCTGCGCAACGCGGCTGGAAAGTTTGAAAGGGGTAAAGACGATAAAATAAAATCTGCTTTGGGCAATTGAAGGCGCTGCAATATGGCTGTAATCTCGGCTGCTGAACCGTGAATGAGGTGTACGTTAGGCGCTTGGAATTTCTTTTGCAGATCGCTAAAGAAAGCATCGTTGAGTTCAATGACTACCAACTGGCAATTTGTCGGCATTTGGCGCAGCAATTCTTTGGTGAAAACACCTGTTCCTGGGCCAAGTTCAATGAGCACTTTTGCCTTTTTGAAGTCGATGGGTTGGAGCATCTTTTTAGACAAAAAACGAGAGCTCGGCAACACAGACCCTACCATGCGGTTGGCCTTGAAGAATTCTTTGAGGAAGGATCTTTTTGACATTATATCTGCGCAATTGAAGCATGTGCACCTCTGATCACGCCAATGATTTGCCCTTGAAGAGGCAGGTGATGAAAAGGACTGAAACGCCATTGCTCAGGGCGCATATTTGGGCTGTAAGCCAAACTCGGGTCAAATAAAGTGAGTTCCGCTTTTGCACCTATTTCAATGGACTGGCTCGGTAGGTCCAGAACTTTTCTAGGCCCGATGTTGAGCGCATTTAAAAAATGAAGGGTAGCGTCTGCAAATTTGCTGTTCAGGGCAGCAAAAACGGTTTCTAGTTGAGGGGCACCAAAATGGGCTAAATCAAATTCGAGTTCTTTTTCTTCGGGATCGCCTGGGCGGTGATCACTCACAATAGCGTCTAGGGTTCCATCGAGTACGCCTGCCCAAAGTGCTTGCTGATCAGCTGCTGTTCTGAGCACAGGCAATACTTTGAAACGGGTATCAAAACCGAGCATTTCTGCTTCGGTGAAACATAAATTCATGAGGTGCACATCGGCAGTGAGGTCGAGGCCTTCTTTTTTGGCGTTGCGGATGAGTTCAACACCAGTAGCCGTACTGATGCCGGAAAGATGCATTTTTCCACCGGTGTAGGCAAGCAAGCGAATGTTGCGTTCAATTTCTATGATTTCCGAGACATGCGGGTCTGCTTTGAGGCCTGTGCGGGTAGACGCGCTACCTTCATTGACTTGTGCCTTGGCACTCAGGGAGGCATTGCGCGCGAGTAGGGCTACGCGGCCGCCAAAATCTTTGGTGTAAAGTAAAGCGCGGTGCAACAATCCTGCACTGACGCTATGGCTGTCGTCGGTAAAAAGCCGCACACCTTGCTGGTAAAGTTCATACATTTCTGCGAGTTCTTCTCCTGCATTTCCTTTTGAAAGTGCGCCATTGACGCCCAATAAGGTAGTGCTATTGCTGCTTTGTTGCTGAACGTAGCTCACCAGCGCCTTGTTGTCGATCACGGGTTGGGTACCTGGCTGAATATACACACGGGTATAACCGCCGGCGCTTGCGGCATCTAAGCCCGTAACAATTGTTTCTTTGTGCTCGTAACCGGGGTCGCAGAAGTCTGCCTTGAGGTCAATAAAACCAGTAGTCAGACAAAGCTGCGGCGAATGGACTTGCAGGGCATCAGGATGGTCCAGCTTGGCGGCAATTTCGACAATTTGGCCGTCTGCGATGAGTATCGAGCAAGTTTGTTGGTTCCAGCTAGATTGTGGGTCGTAGATTGTTGCGTTATTGAGTTGAATTTTCATTTCCACCATTTTAACAATGAGAGTTCGGCTAGTAGACAAAGGAGTCCAAAAACTAAAAAGTAGCGCCAATAGCTCTTGGTTTCGTCGAGCTGAATGGCAGTAAGGCTTTGTCCTTCTTTGATTTGGTTAAAAGTACAATTTTTCACGCCATTGGTTTCTAAAAGATCCAATAGGGTGCTTTGGTCAAGTAGTTCGAGCTTAGATTCTGTGCGGTTGTTGTTGAGTGCAAGTTGGGCTAAAACCTCTGAGCCCTTGAGTGTGTAGATACCCGCCTTGAGTTTTTCCAATGCTGCGCTACCGCCAATTTGAATCCGCAATTGGTTAGGAGAGGCAATGTATTGGGCAATGAATTCTGTTTGGTCTGAAATAAAGCGCAGCGGGGCTTCTTCTTGGTGCTGGGCACGCACCTTGATTTGTGCATCTTTGCCAAGAATAGCATAGGCAGGAAAGCGCTCGCTCGCATATTCGCCACAGCGCAATAGGATAGTCGGGAATAAAGATTGGTTCACGAGGCTTCCAAATGAGCTCTGAAGTGCCGTCGTGAAGAGAAAAGCCGAATTATTGGCCCGCATAAAAAGGGCCTGACCCGAACGCGAAATGAGCAACGGTGTGGCGCTGCTTTGCGCTTGATTCAACAAGCCGTATGCCTTCTTCACGAGCGGAACATTGAGGCGCTCTTGTTTTTTTTCAAACACACCCTTGAAAAATGGATCTTCGTCGTTGATGCGCTGTAAGTTGAGTGCGTTGGTTTGCAGCGCGCCGAGTTCGGGCAAGGAAAGCGCCTGTAGCAAAGGTTTGTATTCGTTGAGTCGGATGTTTTCACCGGGAATAATCAATATGCGCTGTCCGTTTTGGTGGGCAGTGCTGAGTTCGTCGAGTAGCCCGCTAGAGATTTCGTTGAGTCCGTTCAATACAATAAGATCGGCTTTTGAAAGCGTATTGGCTGCGACTTCCCCTGGAGAGGTCTTTTGTACGTTGTAGCGCGCTTCTACGGCATAAGCGCGTGCAACATTAGGGCTGGCGTCGGCTTCTTCAATGAGGTAGATGTTGGTGCGCTCAGGAATTTCATATGAAAAATACCAAGTGTCATCGAAATGAATTTGTTGATCATTGATTTGGACCTGCCCCTGTACAAAACCTTTGTTGGTTTCGGTGTAAGGAAAACTGGCTATTTGGCTGTTGTTTGCACCGATTTGCATGAACATTGTGCGCTTTATTTTGCCAATTTTTACCTGGAGCTCTAGGCGTTTTTTGGCTTGCTCACCATAGTTTTGAACACGTACCATAAGGGTTTGCTCTGTCTCGCGCTGCTGTGTTGGTTTGGCAAACCAAATGCTATCAATGTAGGCATTTTGGTTTTGCTGCGCCTTGAGTTGGTAGGCGTAAAAAGATTGGTTGGTTTGTGGCTTTTGGGCGCTTAGTTTGGCTTGGCTCAGTTGAAAATCGGAAATGATTACCTGCTGAATTTGACCAAGCTTTTCTTTTTGAAGTTGGTGTCTTTCGATTTGTTTTTGTTGCCAAGTGAGGACGTCGTCTAGGGAGCGGCTCAGGGCATAAATTTCTAGTTTGTCTAGGTAGCGCAAGGCTTCTGCTTTGCTCTCAAATCGCTGCTCTGCATGATTGAGTTGGTTGCTGCAGATCAAAACACGGGTGTCGGGCTTGACTTCTTGCAGCATTCTTTTGGCAAGTTCTCTGCCTTCAGAAAAGAGCGAGCCTTCGGTGCCAATGGCACTCATTGAAAAAGAGTTGTCGAGGTAAATCAGCAGCGCGGGTTTGCCTGCCTGTTGCGCGGCATCGTTGCGGCGTTGTGGCTGCGCAAAAGCAAAAACTACAGCTGAAAGTGCGAGGATTCTGGTCAGCAAGACCAATAGATGCTTGAGTTTTCTAGTGCTTTGTTGTTCTTTTTCAAGAAATTGGATAAAGCGCAAAGAAGAAAAATAAAGCGTTTTGCGTTTTCTAAAATGAAAAAGATGAATGACGATAGGAATCAGTAGCAAGAAAAGGAACCATAAGCGTTCTGGGTGTACAAATTCCATATTTCAAAGGTAGTAAAAATGTGCAATTGCATGCAAAAAAAAACTGCCCGACTTGCGGGCAGTTTCAATAGGGGAGTTGAACTTAGTTTTTGAGTGCATCGAGACGCTTTTTGTATTCTTGCGCCTTCTCAATGTTGCCTAATTTCATGTTCGTTTTATAGAGGATATCTAAAATTGCTTTATCGTCAGGATTCTGAATTGCATATTTCTCTAATGGCTCTAGCGCTTGCTTGAACAAGTCTGTCGCTTCGGCTTCTAATTTAATGGCCTTTGGATCTTTGTAGTCGAGTTCAATGGTGGCGTTGCGCTTTTCTACGGCGAGGTTGTAGAGGTGTGCGCCAAGTTGGTAGAGCGCTTCGTTGTAGGCAGGGTCTATTTCTAAAGCTTTTCTGAGCGCTGCTGTTGCTTTTTCATTCTCTTTTTTATCCATGTAGCTGGTGCCGAGCACGTAGTAGAGTTGTTTGTTGTTTGGATCGAGTTCGAGCGCTTTGTTGATGTATTTTTCAGTAGCTGCTACATCGCCTTTTTGCAGGTTGATATTGACCATGCTGATCAAGATATCGATGTTTTTAGGCATGGCTTCAGAAATATTAGCTGCAAACGCAAGTGCTTCGTCGTACTTTTTGGCAGCGAGGTAGTCTTCTACGGCGTAGTTGGCTGCCAATGAAGTATTGACCTCTGCGTCTTTGAAGTCTTCACCAAGAAACGTCTTGATTTCGTGTGCCGCTAAAAATGCGTCGGCAGCAGCCTCGTATTTTTTGGCGTTGTAGGCAACAATACCTGAATTGAAAACGAAATCGGCGCGACCATTGATGAAGTTTTGTGCGTCTGCGGTGAACGTTTTCTTAGGGTCTTCGAGGACTTTCTTGAAGCTGGCCACAGAAGTCTCTTTCCATTTTTGGGTGGTAGCAGCGTCGGAAATCCCTTTGTTTTCCATTGCATTTACCTCAATAAGAGCATAATAAATCTGGGCGCGATAAAGATGCATTTTGAGGTCTTCAGCGGTCTCTGGATTGACTGCAGCGAGGTCGATGAAGTTCATGGCTTCGGTAACCGTTTTTTTGTTGGCTGCGATATCGCCAGTAGGGTTGTATTTGCGCATCAGAAGGATGGCGTCGGTGACGTTTTTCTTTTGGGCAAAAGTAGCTGTGCTCAAGACAAGACTCAGACCAGCTAGGAGGAGTTGTTTTTTCATAAGTTCTATTTATTCGCTTTGCGCTTCGTTGTTTTCAATTTCCGTGCCATTTTCTGAGCCCTCGGTTGTGTCTGCTTCTTCTTCGTCATCGGCGCGTGGTACGCGTGCAATGGCGGCAATTTCGGCATTGCCTTTGAGGTTGATGAGTTTTACGCCTTGTGCGGCACGGCCCATGGTGCGGAGGGTGTCGATGTGCATGCGGATGGTGACGCCCGATTTGGTGATGATCATGAGGTCGTCTTCGTCAAATACATTTTGGATCGAGAGGAGTTTGCCGGTTTTTTCGGTGATGTTGAGTGTCTTGACACCTTTGCCACCGCGATTGGTGATGCGGTAAACTGGTTCTTTGTCTTCGGGGTCGTTGAGGAAGGTACGTTTGCCATAGCCTTTTTCAGACACCACGAGAATGGTTGAAAAGACGTCCTCTACGCAGATCATGCCAATAACGCATTCTGCATCTGAGCTGAGGTTCACGCCGCGTACACCTGAAGCATTTCGGCCCATCGGACGCACGGTAGATTCGTTGAAGCGGATGGCACGACCGTCGCTGGTTGCCAATACAATTTCATTGCTGCCGTTGGTGAGTTTCGCCTCGAGTAGTTCGTCGTTGTCGCGGATGCCGATGGCGTTGATACCATTGCTGCGTGGACGTGAGTATGCTTCGAGTGAAGTTTTCTTGATGACACCTTGTTTGGTACACATCACAATAAAGTTGTTTTCTACATATTCTTTATCGGTGAGGTCGAGTACCTTGACATATGCCTTGACTTTGTCGTCGCCAGGGATATTGATGAGGTTTTGAATGGCGCGTCCTTTGGAGGTTTTACTGCCTTCTGGAATTTCGTATACGCGCATCCAGAAACAACGTCCTTTTTCGGTAAAGATGAGCAGGTAGTTGTGGTTGGTGGCGACGAAGAGGTGTTCGAGGAAGTCTTGGTCGCGGGTGGCGGAACCTTTGGAGCCCATGCCGCCGCGGTTTTGAACTTTGTATTCGGCCAAGTTGGTGCGCTTGATGTAGCCTGCATGAGAGATCGTGACCACAACTTCTTCGTCGGCGATGAGGTCTTCCATGCGCATTTCGCTAGCGCTGTATTCGATTGTTGAGCGGCGTTCGTCACCGTATTTGGCGCGCACTTCGATGAGCTCATCTTTGATGATTTGCATGCGGCGCTCTTCTCTGTCGAGGATGTCTTTGAGGTCAGCGATGAGCTTCATGAGCTCGTCGAATTCTGCGCGCAGTTTGTCTTGTTCTAGACCCGTGAGTTGGCGCAAGCGCATGTCTACGATGGCGCGCGTTTGGATGTCAGATAAGCCAAAGCGGGTTGCCAAGCGGTCGCGGGCGTCGTCTGGGCTGGCAGAAGTTTTGATGATTTCAATGACTTCGTCGATGTTGTCAGAGGCAATAATGAGGCCTTCTAAGATGTGGGCGCGCTCTTCAGCTTTGCGCAATTCAAAGCGCGTGCGGCGGATCACAACTTCGTGACGGAATTCAACAAATTCTTGAATGAGGTCTCTGACGTTGAGCAAGCGCGGACGGCCGTCGACCAAACAAATGTTGTTGACAGAGAATGAAGTCTGGAGTTGGGTAAACTTGTAAAGTTTGTTGAGGACTACATTGGCAATGGCGTCGCGCTTGATTTCAAACACGATGCGCATCCCGTTGCGGTCAGATTCGTCGCGGAGGTCAGAAATTCCTTCGATTTTCTTGTCGTTAACGAGTTCCGCGATCTTTTTGATCATTTCGGCTTTGTTGACCTGATAAGGGATTTCGGTAACGATAATTTGCTCGCGGCCATTCTCTTCTTCGATTTCGGCCTTTCCACGGATCACAACGCGTCCGCGTCCGGTCAAGAAAGCATCGCGAACACCTTCGTAACCGTAGATGATTCCACCGGTTGGGAAATCTGGTGCTTTGATATATTGAAGGAGCTCTTCTGGTGTGATGTCGCGGTTTTCAATGTAAGCGATGGTGCCGTCTACAACTTCGGTGAGGTTGTGTGGGGCCATGTTGGTAGCCATACCTACGGCAATACCCGCTGCTCCGTTGATCAGGAGGTTCGGGATTTTGGTTGGCATAACGGTCGGCTCTTGGAGGGAGTCGTCAAAGTTCGGGCGGAAGTCGACGGTTTCTTTTTCGAGATCGTCGAGCATTTCTTCGGCAATCTTGCGCAAACGTGCTTCGGTATAACGCATTGCTGCAGGGCTGTCGCCATCTACAGAACCAAAATTACCTTGGCCGTCTACGAGCGGGTAGCGCAAAGACCAAGGTTGGGCCATGCGCACCATGGTGTCGTAGACAGAGCTATCGCCATGCGGGTGGTATTTACCCAGTACTTCACCGACAATTCTTGCCGACTTCTTGTATGGGCGGTTAGAAAATACGCCGAGGTCTTGCATTCCGTAGAGCACCCTGCGGTGCACTGGTTTGAATCCGTCGCGTACATCTGGAAGTGCGCGTGAGACAATAACAGACATCGAATAATCGATGTATGCTGATTTCATTTCATCTTCGATGTTGATCTGAATGATTTTTTCGCCTTCAGCCATATTTTTGAGTTAGTCTATGCGTTAGTTAAATAGAGTCTCAAAATTAATAAAATGAAGTCCCCTGCGGCTTGTCTCCGCCATTTTTTACTAACAAAATGAGTCCATAAATTGTGAATAAAACCGGACGCGATGCAGAGATAAAAGTTATATTTGTATCAAGCAAACGAAAACTATGGAAGCTAAATTTTCTCCACGTGTCAAAGACATGATCAGCTACAGCCGAGACGAAGCCGTTCGCTTGTCCAATGAGTTTGTGGGTGCCGAGCATTTATTGCTGGGCCTCATTCGCCTCAACGAAGGTACGGCCATCCGTATTGTACAAGAATTCAAGCTCGATTTAACTGAACTCAAAGCAGAGCTCGAAAAAATCCTTGCCAAGAGCGCTGTCCGCGAATTAGTCAATCTGAATTTACCGCTATTAAAACAAGCGGAAAATATCATCAAGCAATCTTACTTAGAAGCCAAAGAATTTAAACAAAACATCATCGGTACAGAACATCTATTGCTGACCATCCTTCGCTATGAAGATAGCGTCGCTTGTCAGGTCCTCAATAAGTATGGCATTATGTACGAAAACGCACGAGACGAATACGAACTTATGTTACAAGACAAACAACAACCTAGCGCCGAATTCCCCGGATCAGGCCAAGAAGAAGACGAAAACTTCGGTCAAGCACAGCGCAAAAGCGCAGACCCTAAATCCAAAACGCCTGTCCTTGACAACTTCGGCCGAGACCTCACCAAAATGGCAGAGCTCGGTAGGCTAGACCCTATTGTCGGTCGCGAAAAAGAAATCGAACGCGTGAGCCAAATTTTATCCAGACGCAAAAAAAATAACCCTATTCTCATCGGTGAGCCCGGTGTTGGAAAGTCTGCAATTGCCGAAGGTTTGGCCTTGCGCATTGTCCAAAGAAAGGTATCGCGCATTCTCTTCAATAAGCGCATCGTTTCGCTAGACTTAGCTTCTCTTGTTGCGGGCACTAAATATAGAGGCCAGTTCGAGGAACGCATGAAAGCCGTGATGCAAGAAATCGAAAAGAACCCCGACATCATTTTGTTTATCGATGAAATCCACACCATTATCGGTGCGGGTGGAGCCAGCGGTTCTCTAGATGCGTCCAACATGGTGAAGCCAGCACTCGCCCGTGGCGAAATGCAAGCAATTGGTGCCACCACTCTAGACGAATACCGCCAGTACATAGAAAAAGATGGCGCACTCGAACGCCGTTTTCAGAAAGTCATCATCGAGCCAACATCCATCGATGAAACCATTCAAATCCTCAACAACATCAAAGAACGCTATGAAGATCACCACAGCGTTCGCTACACAGACGAAGCACTTGCGGCATGTGTGAAGCTCACAGAACGCTACATTACAGATCGCCACTTGCCAGACAAAGCCATTGACGCGCTAGACGAAGTCGGTTCAAGAGTACACATTACCAACTTGCACGTCCCTAAAGAAATTACCGATATAGAAGGTCAAATTGAGGGGCTAAAAGGTCAAAAAGCAGAAGTCATTCGCTCTCAGCAATACGAAAAAGCTGCTGAGCTGCGCGATGCCGAACGCAAACTCCAAGAAGACCTCGAAGCCGCCAAAAACAAATGGGAAGAAGAAGCCAAAAACAACCGCGTGGTGGTCACTGAAGAAAACGTAGCTGAAGTGGTTTCCATGATGAGCGGTGTGCCGGTGACCAAAATCTCTGAGTCCGAACTCGGTAAGTTGGTCAAAATGGCCGAAACCATCCGCGGTAAGGTCATTGGTCAGGACGACGCCGTTGCCAAAGTAGTGCGCGCCATTCAGCGCAATCGCGCGGGTCTCAAAGATCCAAACAAACCTATTGGCTCGTTCTTTTTCTTAGGCCCAACGGGTGTGGGTAAAACCCAACTCGCCAAAATTCTCGCTAAAAACCTCTTTGATTCAGACGACGCTTTAATCCGTGTCGATATGTCCGAATACATGGAGAAATTCTCGATTTCTCGCCTCGTAGGCGCGCCTCCAGGGTACGTTGGCTATGAAGAAGGTGGGCAGCTCACAGAAAAAGTGCGCCGCAAGCCATATGCTATTGTACTGCTCGACGAAATCGAAAAAGCGCATCCAGATGTCTTTAACTTGTTATTGCAGGTGCTAGACGACGGCCACATGACCGACGGTTTGGGGCGCAAAATCGACTTCAAGAACACCATTCTCATCATGACCTCCAATATCGGCGCGCGCCAGTTGGCCGACTTCGGTACAGGCATGGGCTTTGGCACCAAAGCACAGCAAGACGCACAAGAACAAAATGCATTGTCAGTGGTTCAAAATGCGTTGCGCAAAGCCTTTTCACCCGAATTCCTGAACCGCGTCGACGACATGATCATGTTCAAGTCGCTCAAGCGCGAAGACATCCACCTCATTATCGATATCGAACTCGAAAAACTCCTCGAGCGCATCGGCAATCTAGGTTACCAAGTAAGCTGCACAGAAGCTGCCAAAGATTTCATTGCAGAAAGAGGCTACGACGAAAAATTCGGTGCCCGACCACTCAAAAGAGCCATTCAAAAATACATCGAAGATCCACTTGCCGAAGAAATCATCAACTCTAACTTGCAAGAGGGCGACACCATTGTCTTGGATTTTGAGACCGGTGCCGATGCTTTAAAGCTCAGCATTGAAAAAGCGAAGCCAACGAAGAAAAAAGCGGATCCTAAAGCAGAATAGTTTTGGAGCTCAGTGAAATCGAAGAGCTGATTTTAGCGCGTGCTAAAACGCCTCATTTTACTGCTTTTCATCGGTTTTTTCTTGAGCAACCAGCTGCGGTTCCAAAGTTGGTCGCCTTGGCGTTGTCCAAAAATGCGCATCCCGTACCAGCGTATAGCGCTTGGCTGCTCGTGCACCTTGCCAAAGCCAAGCCTTCTCTTATTGCACCTTTTCAAGATCAACTCACGGCGGGTTTGCTCGAGACCTCCAACCACAGCATCCAAAGAAGTTTACTAGTTGTTTTGCTCGAGTTGCCGATCAAAAGAAGATTCAAAGCGGAATTATTGAATTATTGCTTTGAGGTTTTTGCTCATCCTGAAAGCGCGGTAGCCAATCGGGTCTATGCGCTGTATCACCTCAAAAGATTTGTGAAAATGTATCCTGAAATTGATCAGGAGGTAAAAGCCCAAATTGGAATTATCCAGGAGTTAGGAGAAATGAAACCGGCGCTTAAAGTAGGGATTCGTAATTATCTCAATGCTTGACAACGACTTCTTCATAAGGCACGCGAACGCGTTCTCCCCAAATACCAGGTTCGGTACCGAGTCCAACGGCGACTACCATATTGATTTCTGCACGGCGCGGCAACTTGAGGTAGCGCTTGAGTCGTTTTTCGTCAAAACCCTCAAGAGGGCAGCTATGGAAACCTTCTGCAGCTATTGAAAGCATAAACGTTTGAGCCGCGAGTGCACACGATTTGTGCGTGACTACCCTTACCGCGGAGGCGCCTCCTGTGCGGTAAAAAGGCTTGAATAAGCCGCCAAAAAAGCTGACGGTTAGGCGCAAGCCAGCTAGAATTCTAAATGGATCGGCTGCATATAATAACGGCATGACCTTGCCATAGTATTGCAGCATCATTTTTTGAGCTTTTGTTGGCTCGCCTTTGATTTCGTTCTGAACTTGGGCGAGGTGCCAGTCTTTGCGCTGTTTCCAGAGGTCTGGGCGCGTGACAAAAACAACCAATTCTTGGGCAGTTTTGGCTGCAGACTGACCAAGGCACAGTTCGGCGACGATTGCTTTTTCTTTGGGTGAATTGATCCAGTGGAAGCCCCAAAGTTGCATGTTGCTCGAGTTAGGGGAGAGGATGCTTCTTTTGAGACTGCGCTCAATGACGGCCTCTGGTACGGCAACATTCAGGTCAAACTTGCGGTTGCTGCGTCTGAATTGGATTATTTGTTCGAAATTTTCTTGCTGACTCATCTTAATTTTGTTTGATTGCTGTAACTGTAAATCCATTTGCGCGCAAAAGCGCTATGACGCCATCTGGCCCGCTCAAATGTCCTGCACCTACGGCAAAAAAGGTGCTTTCTTTTTGCATTTGTGCGCGCATGGGGGCGATCCAGCTTTTGTTGCGCTGCACCAATAAGATTTCATTGAATTCGGGGTAGGCGGCAGTTTCTGCGGCCATCAGTACGCCAAGGTTTTCGAGGTCTTCTTTGAGATAGCAAGCCAAGAGGGTATCAAAGCTTTTTAAATCGCTTTTGTAGTCTTGTTTGAGCATGTCGACTTGCGTTTGCATCGGCAATTGATCGAAGAGTCCGAGCTGAAATTCGATCGTTTCCAAGCCAATCGTATTTTTGTGTTTCTTTTTGGCCATCTTGTTGAATTCCATCTCATAAGAGGCCATATCAGACATGCTTTCTTGGATCAAAATACTCGAGAAAAACATTGGTTTGAGTTTGCTGCTGCGCTCGAATTTGCTTTCACTCCACTTGAGGCTGTCGATGCAGTACATCTTGAGCTGAAGGTAATCTTGCGCGGCCATGAAGTCTTGGAGCGTTTTGCCATCGGGGAGCAATACTTTTTGTGCCAGCGCAATTTTTTCGGCGCCGCTCATATCGAGGTCTACTTCCATTGCAATAGTTTGGGAGGCTTCAAAAGCACGCTTGAGGCTGTTGCTGAGCTCAAACTTATCTTTGGGTAGAATGTGAATGGTTCCGTAGAGATAAGACGCTTGCGCGAGACCATTACCAGAAATTTGATAGAGCAATTGAGCTTGCGAAAAGCTCGCGAGCAGCATATATAACAACACAATTTTTTTCATGTCTCAAAATTACGCAAACTTTGGCTAGCAATATAAAACTGCTTTTTTGACACGTCTGTCAGTAAATTTCTGCCAGCTTGTCTCAAAATAGCGCTTGGTCTATTATTTGTCTAGTGCAGCACAACGAATAAAAAAGTAATTATGTCAGTCGAGAACGAGCTACCAAACGAAGAACTAAACAATGGGGAAGAATTGAACCAAGAACAAGATGTTCAAGAAAACCCGCAAACAAGCGAGCAACAAGACGAACAATTAGTCGATGAATACAAAGATAAGTTTGTGCGCCTTTACGCAGAGTTTGATAACTACCGACGCAGAACCAACGAAGAAAAATTAAATTTAATCGCTTCAGCGGGTAAAGATGTAATCAGCTCTATGCTTCCCGTCTTGGACAACTTCGAGCGCGCCATTGCAACCAATGAAAATTTGGAAGATTTAGCGGCCATCAAAGAAGGGTTCAACTTGATTTTCAATCAGCTGAAGGGAATCCTAGAATCAAAAGGCCTCAAACCTATGGAAGCCAAAGGTTTAACTTTTGATAGCGACCTCCATGAAGCAATTGCCAACATTCCTGCGCCAGAAGATGCCATGAAAGGTAAAGTAATTGATGATGTAGAAAAAGGTTATTTCCTCAATGACAAGGTTTTGCGTTTCGCAAAAGTAGTTGTTGGTCAATAAAAAAAACATGAGTAACAAGCGCGATTATTACGAAGTATTAGGGGTTTCCAAAAATGCCGACGAGTCTGAAATCAAGAAGGCTTACCGCAAACTCGCCCTTAAATACCATCCCGACAAAAACCCCGACGACGCAAGTGCCGAGGATAAATTCAAAGAAGCTGCAGAAGCCTATGAAGTCCTGAGCAATGCCGAGAAAAAAGCACAATACGACCGCTTTGGCCATGCCGGAATGGGTGGCGCTGGTGGTTTTGGTGGCGGCGGCATGAACATGGACGACATCTTCTCGCAATTCGGCGACATCTTCGGTGGCGCATTTGGCGGCGGAAGTTTTGGCGGAAGCCGAGGCGGCTCAAGAGTGGTAAAAGGCACCAACTTGCGCGTCAAAATGAAGCTCACACTAGAAGAAATCTCTGGTGGTGTCAAGAAAAAAATTAAAGTCAATAAACTCGTTCAGGCCGAGGGCGTTACTTACAAAAATTGCCCAACATGCCAAGGCACAGGTCGCATTACGCGCGTTGCCCAAACATTTTTGGGTGCCATGCAAACGCAATCTGCATGTCATGTGTGTCAGGGTGCAGGCAAGACCGTCGAGTCCAAACCAGCCGACGCCGATGCGCAAGGGCTCAAAAAGCAAGAAGAAATCATCGAAATTGAAATTCCTGCAGGTGTAGAAGAAGGCATGCAACTCAGTGTGCGCGGCAAAGGAAACGCTGGCCCTTTCAATGGAGCCGCCGGTGACCTCATTGTTGTGATCGAAGAAGTGGCCCATGAAGAACTCCGCAGAGAGGGCGAAAACCTACATTACGATGCGTTTTTGAATTTTTCTGACGCTGTTCTTGGCGCATCAATTGAAGTGCCTACCGTTGGCGGAAAGGTCAAAATCAAAGTAGATCCAGGCACGCAAAGTGGCAAGGTGCTCCGCCTGCGCGGCAAAGGCTTGCCTAACGTGCAGCGTTACGGAACCGGCGATTTATTCGTGCACCTACACATATATACACCTACAAGCGTGAGTAAAGAAGAGCGCGACATCCTCGAAAAACTCCGCGATTCCGAAAATTTTGATCCGTACAAAGCGCAAAAAGACAAAGGCTTTTTCAGCCGCATGCGCGATATCTTTAGCTAAAAAAGATATCTTTGGTTCATGAGATTTATCGATTTTGCTAGGCTAGGCCGCAATTCATTGGGGCTTTATATTGGTGGCATAGCTGTACTCATCCTCTTTTTTATTTTGGGTGGCTTGCCTTTGCTTTTCGATGCCAACATGCGCTTTCCCGACCTCGAAATCGACATTGAAAACCCTGCATTTATCAGAGCGTATGGCTCCACGCGCTTGCTAGTTGGCGAGTTGCTTTCCTTCTTTTTGGCCTGTGTAGGCTTTGTTTGGTACTTGCGTGCCGCGCACAAGCGTCCGCTGCGCTCGATTTTTACCGCAGCCCCTAAGTTTCGCTGGAAACGCTTTTTTGGCTTTGGCATTCTATTGTTTTTGACGGTTTGCTTACTCACTTTACTAGAAGTATGGTGGAGCGGGCAGTCTGATATGGTGCAATGGAATTTCAAAGCCCAAGAATTTTGGCCTTTGTTCTTGTTTTCCTTGTTGCTCATCCCTTTTCAAGCCGGAATTGAAGAGTTGGTTTTTCGCGTCTATACGCTGCAAGGATTGTATTTGCGCACCAAAAGTGTTTGGCTGAGTATGGGTTTGAGTTCAGCTATGTTTGCCATTATGCACATCTCTAACCCTGAAATCGAGGTGTTAGGCCCAGGGCTCTTGCTCTATTATTTCATGGCAGGCCTCTTTTTAGCGCTGCTCGCCGTTCAAGACGACGGCCTAGAGCTCTCTTTGGCTTTTCACGTTTTCAATAATCTTTTTGGCGCCTTTATGGTAACCAGCAATTGGCAGGCTTTTCATACCGAGGCGCTCTTTATAGATGAGCGCGGCCCGGGGTCTTTGCTAGCGCAATTAGCAACAGCAGTAGTCATTTTTGTAGGTCTTTATTTCGTGCTCTCGAAAAAATTCAATTGGAAACCACTCACGTCGTTGCGCTAGTCTAGATTTTTCTTAGCTTTAAGTCATGATTAAAGTAGCGCAAGTCAGTAAATCTTATCAGCGCAAGTTGGTGCTCGACGACGTCTCATTGGAGGTGCCTAAAGGTCAAATTTTTGGCTTACTCGGGCCCAACGGAGCCGGCAAAACCACCCTTATTCGCATCCTCAACCAAATGGCTAGCCCAGACGCTGGCAGCGTTTCTTTTGATGGTCAACTGCTCAGTGAGCGCCATTTACCGCTTATCGGCTACTTGCCCGAAGAGCGCGGGCTCTACAAAAATATGGCCGTGCGTGCACACTTGTTGTTTTTAGCTCAACTCAGGGGCTTGAACAAAACCACGGCTGCCCAAAACGTCGATCAATGGTTGCAGCATTTTGACATTCAAGATTGGCAAAATAAGCGCATTGCCACGCTCTCAAAAGGCATGGCTCAAAAAGTACAATTCATAGCAGCGCTTGTGCATCAACCACAACTACTGATCCTCGACGAACCCCTTTCTGGTTTCGATCCGCTCAATGTGGAGCTCATCATGAACGAAATCAAAGCGCTCAAAGCACAAGGCACCACCATTATTCTTTCCACGCACAACATGAAAAGCGTCGACGAAATCTGCGATCATGCCGCGCTGCTCCACCAAGGGCAGATCTTGGCGCAGGATACCGTTCAAAATCTGCGCCGCACGCATGCCAAAGGCCGCATTTTTGTGCGTTTTCGTGGGCACATGCTCAGTTTTGCCAACGCCCTCTGGACAGACTTCACGCTGCTTGAACAAAAAGAAACCGAAGCGGGTCTCTTTGATTGCGTCTTGCAAATCCGTGGAGAGCGCAGTGTCAATGACCTCATGCGCAGTCTTCAAGACCACGTTGCCGTAGAACACATCGAATTGCTTTTACCTTCCATGCAAGAAGTTTTTGTCGATCTCATCACTCAAAAAGAAAACCAAGATGTCTAAGTTTTTGCTACTCACACAGCGCGAAATCCAAGAAAGACTTGGTCAAAAAGGGTTTTGGTACATGCTCGTTTTAGGGCCAATTGTGGTGTTGTTGCTTTTGGTTGCGTTGCTCAAGGCAGCCGATCAAGGCAAGCAAGAACTAAGTGTCCTGATCGCCGATCCCGGCCAAATCATGGACCACCGCCTAATGGCCCAAGAGGAAAAAAACATCCACTATTACTTTCTCGACGACTACCTCGAGCTCAATGAATTTGAGCGCGGCAAGGCCTATCAAGAATTTGATGTCCTCGTGGAGCTCAACGAAAAGGTCCTCAACAACAAAAAATGCTTTGTGTTTTACCGCGATCAATTGGGTTTAGATGCGCGCATCCAACTCAAGTTCCAAGTAGAAAGACGCCTAGAGGAGCTCATAGCGTCGCAACACTCCAACCTGAGCGAGCAAGCTTTTCGCCAAATCAAGCAAGGCATCATCTTTGATTTTCGCGATCTCCAAGACCCAAAAAACGAAGCCAAAGAGGCCAATGCCTGGGCTGGCTTTGTGCTCGGGGCTTTCATTTTATTTTTCGTGGGGCTTTACGGCATGACCATCTTTCGGGCTACCGTCCGCGAGAAAAGCAACCGCATTGTGGAGGTTTTGCTTGCCAGCGTGCGCCCGCAGCAGCTCATGCTGAGCAAAATAGTAGGCATTGGCTTGGTGGCGCTCTTGCAACTCTTCGGGTGGGTACTCTTGTTGGCATTGGGCTTCGTGCTCTTGCGCCAAACACTCTTTTTGGATGTCCTAGACCCAAGCAATTGGGGGCAAGGCGGCCCCGAACGACTCAATCCGCTGTCTACTTTGGTTTTTGAACAACTCAATTTGTCGTTTCTCTTCTTGCATTTTGTGGTCTTTTTTGCGGCAAGCTTTCTTTTTTACGGGGCGCTTTTCGCGGTGTTGGGCGCGCGCAGCGGCGCCGACGCCGACGGCCAGCAGTTTTTGCTGCCGCTGATTTTTTTGGTTTCCTTCGGCATTTTTGCGGGCATCTACGCCATCTATTACCCACATACCCTGCTCAGCCAAATCTTTGCCTATTTGCCTTTCAGTGCACCCGTTCTGGCCCTGATCTCTTTAGCCAAAGGCGTTAGCTTGGCTGTCTATACAAAAATCTTACTGAGCCTTTTGGTACTTGTGGTGAGCGCCTTGTTGCTGCTCAAATTAGCGGGCCGCTGGTACAAGAATTCTATTCTTAAGTTTTAAAAAATGCGCAGGGCCGTCATCGATCTCGGAACCAACACCTTTAATCTGCTGATCGCCGACACCCAAACACGTCAGGTATTATTTCAGACCAAAGAAGGCGTGGCCTTAGGAATGGGCGGTATCAACGAAAAGCGCATCAGCAACGAAGCCATGGAGCGCGCTCTTGAGGCGCTGCGTCTGTTTAAGGCGCATTGCACGCAATGGCAAGTGGAAGATATCCAAGCCATAGGCACTTCTGCGCTGCGCGACGCTACCAATGCGCAAGACTTATTGTGTAAAGTACAAGATGAACTTCAATTTTCTATAGAAATTATAACCGGGCAGCGCGAAGCCGAATTGATCTACAAAGGCGTGCGCCTGACCCATGATTTTGAAAATCCAGCACTCATCATGGATATCGGCGGTGGCTCAACAGAATTCATTGCCGCCGACCACCAGGGTCCATTTGTGGCGCATTCATTTGATATTGGTGTTTCTCGCTTGTTTCAGCTTTTTGAATTTCAAGACCCCATGAGTCTACACGACATTGAAAAGGTAGAAACGTATTTAGCCGAACGTTGTGCGCCTTTTTTCAAGCAGCAATTACCAACTGTGCTCATTGGTTCTTCAGGGAGTTTCGAAACATTTTATGAGTTAATGGAAGAAAGTATTTTTGATTCGAAAAGCCATGCTATTGAGGTAGATAGCAATCGATTCGCACACATGCTCGAGCAAATTATTGCCTCTACCCAGGCTGAGCGCGACCAAAACCCGCACATCATCGCCATCCGAAAAAAGATGGCGCCACTTGCCGCAATTAAAACACGTTGGGTACTGCGTCAGGCCCAAATCAGTCAAATCTTGATTTCACCTTACTCACTAAAAGAAGGCGTCTTATTCGGTTCCTTATGAACAAAACCTTACTTTTCTATTGCTTATTTTGCACAACTTGGCTCAGCGCGCAAAGGCAATATCTGATTGATCATTACCTATTGGATATGCGCATTGCACATGGTTTTGAATTCATTGCGTTGACGCAATCTGTTCATATCCAATTTACCGATACGTGTTCGGTCTTGCAACTCGATTTAGGAGGCCCGCTTGATAACGGTTTGGGCATGAAGGTTCTAAAAGTAGTCGCTCCCTATCAAGCACTCATTTGGCAGCAAAATACCGAAGAACTGCTCATTTCACTATCCAAAGTATTTCAGAAAGGCGATACCTTGACCCTAGGGATTGAACTCAAAGGCAAGCCCCGCGATGGCCTGATCATCAGCGAGAACAAATACAAAGAACCCACCATCTTTGCCGACAACTGGCCAAATAGGGCGCATTATTGGTATGCCTGCAAAGACCATCCGTCCAGTAAAGCGACTTACACTTTTAGGGTAGAAGCACCGCAATCTTATGAAGTAGTAGCAAACGGGATTCTAGTCTCTAAAACACCAGAAAAAGAGCGCAATTCAATGGTTTGGAATTTTTCCATCAATGAACCCATTCCTACAAAAGTAGCTGTTGTTGGTATAGCCGATTTTGCAAGTCGCCGCTACGCAGCTAGTAATGAAATTTCCATGCAAGGATTTGCGTATCCGCAAGACAGCAGTCGGGCCCTGGCATCCTTTGAGGTAGCGCCAACGATTCTGGAATTCTATCAGACTTTAGTAGGGCCTTATCCATTTGCTGAACTCAATCATGTGCAATCTACCACACGCTACGGCGGCATGGAAAACGCGGGCTGTATTTTTTACGACGAAAATTCCTTGAACGCCGATCTGCGCAGCACCCACCTCATAGCCCATGAGGTCGCGCATCAGTGGTTTGGCAATGCGGTCAGTGAGGCAGACTGGCAACATCTCTGGCTCAGCGAGGGCTTCGCTACTTACCTGACCAATATGTACATCGAAAGTGCTGAAGGCCAAAAAGCTTTTTATAAACAGCTGCAAAGTGACCGCATCCGGGTGGCTAATTTCTACAACAACGGATTTCATCAGGCGCTAGTCGATTCCCTCACGCCAAGCCTTTTAGATCGCCTCAATGCCAATGCGTATCAAAAAGGAGCTTGGGTTTTGCACATGCTTCGCCACGAAATGGGCGATTCCTTATTCAAAGTGGGCCTGCAACAATTCTACACGACCTATAAATACCAAAACACCACTTCTCAGGATTTTGCGCACCTCATGGATAGCCTCAGCCCCAAAGATTTGGCGCCATTTTTCAATCAATGGTTGTATCAAGTAGGGCATCCGCAATTGAAAACACGCATCTTGACACAAAAAGGGAAGCAGTTTATCGAAATTACACAGGTACAAGACCAACTTTTTGTTTTTCCGCTACAAATCAGCGTCTCCAAAGACGGGAAGTCCAGTGAAGTGCTCGTTTTTAACGTAAGCAAGCGCAAAGAACAATTTGAAATCCCTGAAGATTTACTGGGCACGAATGTTCAACTGATACTAGATCCGAATATGAAGTTGTTGTTTGAGCCAGTTAAGTAGATTTTTAGCTTTTGTGGCTTAATGATTTGATTTTGTTTATCTTCGTTAAAACTATTCATATGAAATATTTAGCGTTCAGCCTTTCTTTCTTTATTTTTCAAGCCGTATTTGGTCAACTTACTAATGGACTAATTGCCTTATTTCCATTCGATCAAAACTATAACGATTTCAGTTCAAATCAAATCTTACTCAATCCAGTTGGAACTAACTTTACCACAGATAGATCGGGGGTTCCAGGGCAGGGACTAGCGCTAGGTAATCAGAATTATATCACTTTTGCAGATCCTTCGATTAAAGTGCAATTACCAATAACAATGTCTGTTTGGGTAAATATTCAGTCATTCTCTACTTTCAATACCATCTTAATGAGTGACAACGTGTACAATAATTATTATGGTTATTGGTTGAATATTGCAGCAACTACTGGGCAAGTAGGTGTTCACATCGCTGGGGGCTTAGGTGGTGCGAATGCAGCAAATCGTCGAACGTTTCTTACTAACAATGGATTGACCCTCAATACATGGCATCATATTGTAGCTATTATCAATGGTGCTCAAGATATGCAGGTTTACATCGACTGTCAATTACAAAGCGGTACTTATTCCGGAACTGGTTCTACAAACATCATATATTCCAACGCCGATTCCGGAATCGGCTATTATATTGGAAATTCAACGAATACAAACGGGGCTTTTTTGCAAGGAAGCATGGATCAATTTGGTATTTGGGATCGAATTCTTACGCCAGCAGAAATATTAAGTCTTTGCGATAAGTCCAATACCTTGTCGATCGATGAGAAGGATTTTCAAATGAGTTTCTCGCCCAATCCATTCAACGATGAAGTGGTTCTTACTTGCACTCAACCGGGTGTCTATTCAATTTTTGATTTACAAGGTAAATTGTTACAAAGTGGTACTGTAGATGGCCAGGGGCAACAACATCTTGATCTTTCACATTTAAGTTCAGGCAGCTATTTGTTTGAGCTCTCCCAAAATGGAAGCGTGCAAGCCAAGCAAATTATCAAACTATAAAATTTACTGGTAATCTGAGTCGTCAAAAGACTTTGAGCTGTCTGCTACCATAGACTTAATCACCATGATTTCGTCTTCGTTGAGTTCGCGCCATTGCCCCACAGGTAGGTCGAGCTTGATGTTCATGATGCGGATGCGCTTAAGGGTAGCTACGCGGTAATCAAAGAATTCGCACATGCGGCGGATTTGCCGATTGAGCCCTTGTGTCAAGACAATTCGAAAGGTAAAGGCGTCTATCTGACGGACGTCGCAACGGCGGGTCTTGGTGCCTAAAATCGGGACGCCTTGGCCCATTTTGCGAATGAAATCTGGGGTAATGCGTTTGTTTACACGCACTACATATTCTTTTTCGTGGTTGTTGCGCGCACGCAAAATTTTATTGACAATATCGCCGTCGTTGGTCAAGAAGATGAGCCCTTCACTGGGTTTGTCTAGTCGTCCGATCGGAAAAATACGTTTTGGGTGATTGATGTAATCAATGATGTTGTCTTTTTCACGGACGTGATCGGTGGTGCAGACAATTCCGACGGGCTTGTTGAAAGCAATATAGATGAAATCTTCTTGCGGCGCGCCTACAGGTTCGTCGTCTACGGTGACCACATCTCCGGGCATGACTTTGGTGCCCATCTCAGGAACTTGTCCATTGATCATGACCCTTCCGCGTTCAATGAGTTGGTCAGCTGCTCGGCGAGAGCAATAGCCAACTTCACTGAGGTATTTATTGATGCGGATGCCTTCTGTTTGGTCCATAACCGTTTTGATTCGTAGGCAAAGGTACTTAGAAAAAAATTGTAATTTAACGGCATGCTCAGCCGAAGGTATATATGGTGCTTGACTTTACTTCATTTATTTGTTTGTCAGCTTTTTGCACAAGAAGGTCAGCCGCTTGGTCGTACGCAAGAAGTCACGGAAGTAGTTGTCAATAACGGCAATCAAGCTGCTTTAGCACAACTCTTGCTGCGCGCCATGGAAGTACAAAGCACAACAAAAGATAGCGCCCAAGCATATTTCGAATTGCGGAGTTTTTTAGAAACCCAACAAATCGAGCTCGTGGAAGCCTATTATCAGCTGAAGCAAGGCCCCTTTGCACCACGCCAATCAACGCTCAAAACAGGTCGCTTTGCGTTGTATCCCTACGAAAACAGGTACTTCACCTCGCATGCCACGGCCAATGCGCTGCTAGAATTCAATTTGAGCGAGCCCAACCCTTTATTTCCTTATTCTCCTTTCAATGTTGGCAAGCGGCCGCAAAAATTTTTTCGTTTTGTGGTGGCCGACTCCGTACTGACCAGCAATGCCGATACCTTGTTAGAAATCAAGTTTTTTCCTAAAAAGGCTGACGGCACTTCTTTTAGCGGAACGGCTTGGCTCGATCCGCATACACAAGAGCTCGTGCAGGTATTTTTGAATTGTCAGCACTGCGCCCAACAGCCTTTTGTAGCGCTGTTTGAATCGGATAGCCTTCAACAAATTGATTTTCAAGTGCAATGTGCTTTTGGCTCCAAAAAAGATGGTGCGGCACTCACACACTTAAAAGCATTTTATGACATCACGTATTTAAGTAGGGTTCGGCAAGAAAACAGCAGTTTAAAGCATTATCATGGCGAGGCGCGAATCCAGGTTTATAAAGACCAAACCAACATAATGCAGCCTCATTTTGATTTTTTACCGGGTGTCGATGTCTATCGAAAAATCATGGCATTTCCATACGCTGCAGCATTTTGGGCAAATAATCCAGCGCCTTTCCCTACTGAGCAACAAGCATTGAGAAATCAAGTTTTTTATCAAAAAGCGACCATTTCCAATCAATTGATCGCCGAGCGCAGCATTCGCCACAATAGAATTTTTGAACATCCTTTTATTCCGTGGTCCACACAGCGGGTGCTCTTGCGCGAAGAGTTGCCAGAAAACTTGGGGCAGGGCACTAAGCAAAGCGCAGATATTTCGCCGCTCTATCGCTTAGAGGTGCAATTGTTCTACGATTTACTCCAAACCAAAGACAGCACCTTTTTACTCACAAGTTGCGTCATTGACCCGTATCAAACCTACTACAAACTGAGTGTCGATGCCACCGTAAATTGCTTCATCAATATGTATTTTGACTTATGCGAAATTGAACGCCGTGCGTTTGATGCGAAGTGCAGAAAAGAAGCATTGGATCAGGCGCATATTGAAGAACGCTACAAAGAAGCACAACAAAATTTGGATGCCGTCCTAACTGATTTTTTAACTCAGGTAGACCGCGGCCAAAACCGCAAGGCGATGCTCAAATGGTCGGCTTATATTGCATCTGAACTTGGCATAGACAACGTGGCTTTGTTTGCTTTGTACCCATAAAGTGCAACTCAATTCCTAAAAACTGATGCGGGCTCTAGTTTGGTGATGCGGCGAATCGCAAACAACGTTCCGGAAATGCTGATGACAGCCGTAATGACGAAAAAGCCAAATTTGATTGCTGGCGAAAAGGTAAAGAGCGTGCCGGCATTGGCAATCCCATTTCTAAAGCCTTCTATCAAAGCATAACCTATTAAAAAACCAACGATGGCGTAGAGCGTGGCTTGCATCAGGATGAGCTTTCTGATGTAGCCGTTGGTAGCGCCAATAGCTTTGAGTGTGCCGTAGTCTTTGATACGGTCAATAGCGGCAGAGTAGAGGGTGAGCCCAATGATAATAAAGCCAGAAATGAGCGCAAAAATGATGAGCGTCCCGAAAGAAAAGGCAATGCCGCTCGATTTGAGAACGGTCAGGATGGTTTGGTTTTTGAATTCTGTTGGCATCCAAGCCTTGACACCTGGAATATTGGCATTGATTGACTGCACGACCTTCTCCATGTTTTGGGTCTTGTCGACTTCTACTAGGAACGCAGAGGTTTTTGAACCCGAAACGTTGCCCAAGAAACGCGCGCGGTCTATGGTGGTGTAGGAAATGAGGCCGCCGCCAAAAGAGCGCGCACCTTTGGTGATCGCTGCAATGCGCACTTGTTTGTTGTTGAGTTCGAAATAGTCTCCCTTTTCGGGTTTTCCGAGTGCTTTGGCATCAAAGAAGTCTACCGAAACAGCGCCGTCTGAAATCAGGTCTTGGGGCTCGCCGTCAAAGAAAATACCTTGTTGAATGCCATTGAACTCAGGGAGCTCGACACCCACAATGCTAAGGCCCGCTGCGGTGCCGTCTGGGAAGCGTGCAGCTCCGCTTGCAATCACAAACTGATGCGCTTTTTTGATGTGTGGCAAGCTTTCCATTTCAAAACCCAAGCGCACATCAATTGGGGCCAGCGCATTGACGTTCTCGGTTTTGTTGTCGGTAACCCAAATGTAGCCATCATTGACACGTACAAAATAGCACATGGCATTAGTCAAAAAGGTGAAGATGCCCGTTTGTTGCCCTACCAAGAAGATAGAGATGATCACGCCAAACAAAGCGCCAATGCTCTTGGGCTTGTCGAATTTGATGAATTTAAGGGCGGTGCGCAGTAATTGCATGGCTTACAAAGAAATGATGCATTCTACTCTGCTGCCAATCAACACCGCTTCGGGTTGGTCTATGCGCACGCGCACTTCTCTCACACGGCGATCCTCGAGGTTGTCGGCGCGGTCATTGAAGATTGATTTTTTAGACAAAAACGGCGCGCAATAAACCACAGTTCCTGAGCTGAGTTTTTCTTTGGTCCCTTGGATATTGATTTGAACGCGCTGGCCTTTTTTGACTTTCATGGCAAACAGCTCATCAACTTCAGTGGTGGCCATGAGGTCGCCTTCAGGTGCAAAATCGGCGAGCTTGCTGCCAATGCCAACGGCTTGCCCTAATTTGACATCCCAGTTCAAAACCATGCCGTCTGCTGGCGCGTAAATATTCTTTTTGTCGAGGAGTTTTTGTGCGTAGTTGCGTTCAGTCTGTACTTCTCCGATAGAAGCCTGGGCCTCGGCCAAATCTGCCTTGGCAATTGCGAGGTCTGCTTTTAAATTGTTGTAGATGCTTTCTGAGTCAAAAGCTGCTTTTTGCGTTCCGGCTTGCGCATCGGCCAGGCGGCGGTCGCGTTTGCGCTCGGTGTCGGCTAAACTGATTTTGAGTTCGATGGCCGCAATTTTTGCTTCGAGGCTCTTGATGCGTTGCTGACGCGTGGCCAAACGGGCATCGCTTTGCTGAATTTGTGCGGCATCTACGCTTTGGTCTAAAGTGAGTAGGAGGGTGCCTTTTTTGACAAATTGACCTTCTTGCACATGAATTTGCACAATTTTACCTGCGCTTTCCGCACCGAGGGGGCTAATTTTACCAGCCGGTTCTATGCGCGCAATGCCAATGATTTGTTCAATTTTGTCCACCTTGTATTTTTCGGCTTTGACTTTCTTTTCTTCCTTGCCACCACAAGAGTTGAGGGCTACAAACAGAACGATAGGGGTGATAATTTTCAAATACATATCAATGAATGGATAATTTTTGTGAGAGGTCTTGTTTGGTGATTTCTTTGGCAAATCCGGCTTCTACTTCTATGATGCGGTCTGCGTATTGGATGAGTCGGGGGTCGTGGGTAACTACACAAACGGCTTTGCCATTTCGGGCGAGGTTCACGAGCTCTTGCATGACCGTAGAAATAGAGCTGGCATCTAAAGACGCGGTGGGTTCATCGCAAAGCACGAGCTGTGGGTCGGTAACTAAAGCACGGGCAATGGCCACGCGCTGTTGTTGCCCGCCAGAAAGTTGTTTGGGTAAATTGTTTTTGCGGTCGAGCATGCCGACGAGTTCGAGGGCAGCTAACGCTTTTTGCTTGGCCTCCGCCCTCTGGATTTTCTTGAGCTGCAAGGGCATCATGACGTTGTCTAGTGCGTTGAGCGGTGCAATGAGGTTGAAACTCTGAAATACAAAACCAATGGTATGCAAACGCAATGCCGCTAATTCTTTCTGATTGAGTTCATTCACAAACTGATCCTTGACCCAAAGCTGCCCATAAGATGGATAAATAACGCAGCCCAATAAGGAAAGCAGGGTGGTTTTGCCCGAGCCAGAAGGCCCGATAATGAGCAAGAGCTCACCTGCACGAATTTCTAAATCGACAGGCTGCAGCGCAACAATGGTTTGGTCGCCGACTTGGTATTCTTTGCCTACGCCGGCAAGTTTGGCTATCGGATTCATGAGAATTGAAGTAAGCGTTTGATCCAGTTCATTTTTACAGCCGTATATGGCGGGTACTTCAAAGGTACTTCAAATAAGCGGGGTTTTTCGAAAACAGATTTCCGATGTGAAAAAGTTTCAAAACCTGCTTTGCCATGATAGCTTCCTGTTCCGCTCTGGCCAACACCTCCAAAAGGCAAGTTCGGGTTGGTGATGTGCATAATGGCATCGTTGATGCAGCCGCCACCAAAAGAAAGTTGCCCTAGCCAAGCTGCTTGTTCGGCTTTGTCATTGGAAAACAAATAAGCCGACAACGGTTTTTCGTGGTCTTGTATATAGCTGAGCGCGTCCTCAAATTTGGTGTAAGGAAGCAAAGGAAGAATAGGA
The DNA here is from genome assembly GCA_937975705.1 of uncultured Flavobacteriia bacterium. GTDB lineage: Bacteria > Bacteroidota > Bacteroidia > Flavobacteriales_D > Crocinitomicaceae > UBA952. The sequence continues at coordinate 36,262 of CALJTX010000042.1, forward strand.
CCGAATATTTCTTCCTGCATCACGGCGTCTTCAAAACTGATGTCTCTGAGGAGCGTGGGTTCTATGGTTCGGGTATTTCGATCGACCTTTCCTCCGTATGAAACTTTTTCTTTTTGAATGAGCTGCTCCAAGCGCGCTAAATTCCGTTCATTGATGATTTGCACGTAGTTGTTGTTCGCTACTGCATATTGATTGTTTTCGATTTCTTGTTGCAACAAAACCAAGCATTCACGATAAATACTTTCATGAATAAACACGTAGTCAGGAGCAATGCAGGTTTGCCCAGCGTTCAAGAATTTGGCCCAAACTAGGCGCTTGATGGCCGTTGGTAGATCGGCGCTAGGGGCAATAATAGCTGGGCTTTTGCCACCGAGCTCAAGGGTAACAGGCGTGAGGTGCTTGGCGGCCGCTTGATATACGATGCGCCCAACGGCCGGGCTGCCCGTAAAAAAGATTTTGTCAAAGCGCTCGGCAAGCAGTGCGGTGGTTTCTGCTACACCGCCCAATACTACCGTAAAAAGACACGGGTCAAAGTATTGCGCAACCAGTTCTGCCATGCACTGCGCGCTGTTGGCGGCAAGTTCAGAGGGCTTTAAAATAACGGTGTTGCCAGCTGCCAGTGCGGCAATTGCGGGTGCAAAAGACAACTGAATAGGGTAGTTCCAGGCGCCAATCACCAAGCATTGCCCATAAGGCTCGGCAACGGTAAAAGATTTGCCAGGTAAATTGACCAAATTGGTGCTTACTTTCTGGGCTTTCATCCATTTAGGTAAAGCGCGCAATGCTTCATCGATGTCTTTGATCAAAATAGCAAATTCAGTCAGGAAGGCTTCGTGCTCAGACTTCTGAAAATCGGCATGCACTGCTGCGTAAATCTTGGCTTCGTTTTCTTGCAGTAGCTGCTTGAAGCGCTGCAAAGTACTTTTGCGTGCGGCGAGCGTTTTGGTATGTTGGGCCTTGAAATATTGGCGCTGCTTGGCAAGTAAATCGGTGAAGTGCATGTCTGAAAGTTTGTACTAAAGTTAAAACACCTCAAGTCTAAAAGGGTTTAAATTTTATATATTTGATAAAAAAATAATTTATGAAAGCTACAAAAATCACCTACTGGGTCACAACCACCATTCTTTTTTTAATGGAAGGCCTCATGCCGGCACTTACTTCTCAATCCGAAATGGCTAAAGAAGGGATCTCTCATTTGGGTTACCCAGCTTATTTTGGTGTCACATTAGTTATTTTTAAAGTACTTGGTGCCCTTGTGTTGATCATTCCGAAAATCCCGACCAAAATCAAAGATTGGGCCTACGGTTGTTTTGCCATCGAATTTTTGTTTGCAGCCATTAGCCACGGTGCAGTAGACGGCATCAATGGACAAACTTTCTTCCCTTTTGTTATTTTGGCTATTCTATTTTTATCTTACAACGCTTACCACAAACTACAGCAAAACTAGGGCATGCAAGAACAGCCCAATAACCCGCTGCACGGCGTCAAGTTAGCAGATATGTTGGAATCCTTAGTCGAGAACTACGGCTGGGAGCACATGGCCTTCAAGGTCAATATCAATTGCTTCAAAATTGATCCTTCGATAAAGTCGAGTTTGGTTTTTCTGCGCCGCACTGCCTGGGCTAGAAACAAAGTGGAGGCGATGTATTTAGAAATGATGCGCAAGAAATGACGGCAATGAAAATAATCAACACCTTTTTTGTTGCCATCCTTCTGCTGTCTTTTCGTTCAGACAATCTACCAATAGATTTTCAAGCACTTCTGACCCGCGCGCAAATGACTTTCGATGCGCCGCCTAAGCTTGTCATGCAAGAATGCATCGAGAACAGGCAGATGAACTACGAATACGCCCTCAAGCATCCCAAAAAGAAATTTGAAATTCGCTACGCCATTCGTCCGCTGGACCTCCAAATTGAAAAGTACAAAGAATGGGAAAAAAACAAAAAGCCTGGCGATATTTCCATTCACCCCAACAAGCTTTACAATCCCATGATTCAGGCCACACTCCTGAACATCTCTGGCGGCCAACTCCCCGAAATCAACACCTTCGGTAAAGCTGCGGTAGCCAAAGAATTCAACGCAGATTGGGGTGCAACCGCATTTGCCAGCCTCGACAAAGAATTTGGTCAAGACTACAAGTATTGCCTCGTCGTAGCCCTGCACAAAGACAATCTTGCAGACGCCTACATCTTCTATTTAGCCAACGACCGCAATGTGATTCTCAAAAATATGGAGACAGCATTCCATGCGTTGAGGTTTAAGTGATTTGCATTTTTCGCAAGTTTCATAAACATTCTTGTTGATTTCCGTTTTGCTGCGCGCAACTCAGCTGCTATTTTCGAAAGAAAAAACATGAAATACACTTTGTTTTTTGCAGCATTGTTTTGTTTGAATATTGCCAGCGCACAGCAGAATTTGAGGCTAACTAATAGCAAAGGGTTTGGAGGCCAATTTGGAGGTCCAACCAGCATGGCATCGGTATATTACAACGTATTTCTCGATCAGAATAGCAACATTGAGTTCGGTTTAGGTCTGATTGGTGCTTATGGCGGCTACCGTTATTATTTTGGAAAAGCCGACAGTCCTCAGGTTGTTTCGCCTTATATAGGTGCGCTTGTCAGTATTATTCCACCTTTGACATCAAAACAAAGTACACGACTTTTTTATTTTCCGATTGGGATACAGGCGATGTCTAAAGATGGATGGAATGTCTCTCTTGAAGTTGCACCGATTTTAATGCGAGAGCTCGGTGCACCTTCCGGGACACCAAATGACCTGTTTGCATTTGGAGCGCTGCGCTTTGGAAAGAATTTTTAGGTTAAATGATTTTAATTTAATTTTTCTTGAAAATAAATACTTACTTTTGACGTTAGTAACGCAAAACGATATGAATGATCAAATCTTTTAGCGATAAAGAAACAGAAAAGGTATGGAACGCAATTCGATCTAAAAAATTGCCAAGCGAAATTCAAGAAGTGGCAAGACGTAAACTCAGAATGTTGAACAGTGCTCAAGACATAAATGATTTAAGGATTCCTCCTTCAAATCGTTTGGAAAAACTAAAAGGTTTACAAGCTGATTTTTATAGTATTCGCATTAATGACCAATGGAGAATTGTTTTCCAATGGATGCAAAATGATGCATTCAATATCCGAATCATAGATTATCATTAAATTAAAGACATGAGCAAACTAAAAAACATACATCCCGGCGAAATCTTACAAGAAGAATTCTTGCTACCAATGCAAATTTCCGCTTACCGATTGGCAAAAGAAACCTTTTTGCCTCAAACACGCATTTCAGAGATTATCAAAGGCCGTAGAAGAATTACTGCAGACACCGCCTTGCGCTTTGCTAAGTTTTTTGGCACGAGCGCAAAGTTTTGGCTTGGCCTACAAGACGACTACGATTTAGAGGAGGAGAAGTCATTGAAATCAAGAGAATTCACAACCATTAAGCCCTACAGCGTGGCAAATGCTTTATAAGCTTAATTAGATTTACAACCCCAACTTCTTATATCCCTCAAAAACCTTTGAAGTTTCAAAGTAATAGGTCTTCTTTTTACCGTCTACTTTGACATTCATTTGGTCGCAGATGTGGCGCTTTTCTTCTGTGATACTTTGTTCGAGTAATTGCGCGTCGATCATGGTCAGAATAAAATACTCTTCTTCTACTTGAATCACGGGCCAAGCAGTAGCGCAAGTTTGGCCGTCGCCATTTTTGACGATGGAATTGAGTAGGCCAAATTGTATTGCTTTGTACTTGGCCGCATTGATGGTGTCGCCCACAATTTTATAGGTCTGACGCAAAATTTTGTGTGCCAACATATTAGTGTAATCGATGCTGAGCATTTGTTTGGTGGTGGAAATGATGTCTGAATAAGCGCTTTTCTCCATCTGACCATACATGGCTTTTTTCAGGCTATCGAGTTCTCGCATTTTTCCAGATGCCACCCGAAACTGCTCACTTTCGATAAAACTGTAACGGAAAGCCAAATAATCGATATCGGTTTGGCCGTTTTCAAGTTGCTGAACCGTTTTACTAAAATCGTCGTCAAATGAGGGTACAATTACTTGTGGTTGCACTTGCCCAAAAGAAAACGTTGTCTTAAAAGTGAGCAGGAGTAGGCCTAAAAAGCGAAGGTTGAAGGGGAGCAATTTTACTGTCATCTGATTGATTTTGTTTAAATTTAGTCAAAAACTGTTAGTACAGATTGTAAAATGCGTCATTACAAACAGTTAAAACGTCGAACAAACTAGAATGAAACGCTACCACCTTCAATTCAATCCTGACGACAAAAGCTTCGCGCTTAGCTTGAAAGTCAAGCCGGTGCCGTTTTTAGTGAAACTGGTCATCTTGTTGTTTGGAATAGCAGCGATCTTACTGCCCATTGCGTTTTTTGTGCTGCAAGCCAGTGGTTCAAAAATGGGCTATAAAGTTCATTTTGCTCACTTGTTGATTTTTGCCCTTCAGGTGGGTGTCGCCTATTTTTTACTTCGCCTTTACCTCTGGAATGCATTCGGAACGGAGCATTTTACGTACGCCAACAAGCAGCTTCAGCATTGGGTCAATTACAAGTGGTTTAGTCAGCAAAGGCACGCTATTGACTGTGCTGAATTTCCGACTCTAAATTTTGAAAAGGGTCAAGACCAAGAACAGCGCCTCGTTTTCCTTGCTGACAATCAAACCATTCATAGCACAATTAGCCTGACCACTGCTGATATCGAAAGTTTGAAAACTGCATTTGAAAAACGATGACCCAATTAAGCCACCAATGTACAGACTCCTCCTCTTTTTAGTCCTTTTCGCTTGTCAAACGGAGCCGTCATTGGAGACGCAGATAAGTGGAAACGCCAGCAAATGTTGGCACTTGAAAAAAATTGTCAGGTTGAGTGAAAACATCGAGGAGAAAAAAGACTTTCAGGTACTTCAATTTTATGCCAATCACAAATTAGTTGAGTATAGATTTGACAATCAGAAACTTAAGAAAGTTCCATATACTTGCTATATTCCATCTCAGAAATGGAAGTTGAAATCAAAAAATCAACTTTTTCTCAACGACGAAATTTTTACCATTCTCAAATTGAATCAGCATCACATGGTTCTATATAGTAAAGGAAGGAATCTTAGACTTGTGTATGGCAGATATAAACGCCCGACTTAACATAAGCAATCAGCAATAGCCATGTCAATCCATAATTAAGTAAAACTCCACAAAAATTTAAATTACCCAAGCGATCCGCACAGATATTGATGAAAACAACAACAGTACAACATGCTGACGAAGAAATTTATAGATCAAAAGTGAACTATCTCACTTTGTTTTATTATTCCGTTTTGATATTCTTGGTTTATCTCAGGAAAATACACGGCCTCTTTTCTACAACTAGTAGTGTTTTGATATTCATCGCTTTACTTCTAATTAATGCTTGGATAACTCTAGCTTATACAAGAATCACCAAAACCCAAATTGAAAACATTAATGTATTTAACTATGCCTTGTTTAAGCGTAAATCGGTCACCTTTTTGAGCTGTATTTATTTAGTCGAAGTGCTTAGCGTTGATACCAAATTCAATTACATACAACAAATGAAAATCTACTTAAATGAGGAAGATTTCATTAAAAAAAAGGAACGCAAAGCCATCACTATTCCTTATAGTTCGGCGACAGAAATCGAATCCTTTATCAAATATGCAGTTGAACAGCAAATACCCGTTAAAATCAGTATTGACAAGCGCCACTGGAAAGACAGAGAACGCTTAACGCCTTATCATACCTACAATGACAACTCCATCCTAAACCCATGATAAAACAGCTGATCTTACTATTCGCTTTACTCCAAATGCTTTTTGTTACTCAATCTTGGGCGCAACATAACCTACTGATAAGCGATCTTTTTTTTGAGGGCGACTCTGTTTATTTAGAAAAAAAGACGCTCACCATCCAAGAGTATCAGTTTGACGCGCATTTCCCTTTAGTTCAACGATTGAAATCACTTAGCACTGACTGTAGTTCGAGAACAACCATTAAAGGTTATAGGATATTTTTTAAAGAAGACGATGATTCAGGCATGCAACAACACGTTTTTGTTTCACAAATTGTAGCAGCAGATCAAATAGACAGCGAGAATTTAAAGGGTGTTTTTTACCTCGATCAAACGCCGTTTTATATTTTCAATCTACCGAAAGATACGCGAATTTTGACTCCAACAGATAAGACCACATCCTTGCAGCTCGTCATCAATAGAAATGAAATATCCGTAATTGTCATGGACATGAGCAACCAACTCGATGGAATTGTTGATTTTGAAAAACAAATCAATTACGAAGGATTAACCTATACATTTTATATGGAGTACTGCCGTGAGGTTAAACACAAAAGGATGAAAGGTAATCAAGGTCATCAAAATAATTGAGTTTACTAGTATTGAATACCATGAGATATCCCATTGTTTTGAATCTTCACATTTATTTAATGCTTACGTTTTGCATTGGTTGTGAAAGTCCATCATGTGAAACTGAAAAACAATATTATCAGGAGCGATGGGATTTTACCATCGAAAAATCCTACAAGGATTTGCAACACAAAGCAACTCATGTGCTTGTGACAAACCAGGGGAGGGAAATAACTTTTCAACCAATTCAGGATATTGTTTTTTTTGTCAATAAAGGTGATAGAATTATCAAAACTCCTTATTCAAAGTATGCCTATCTTATAACTCAATATGGTGATTCGAGTCGCTATAGAATATTTTCTAAGACCTGCGATTCCGAGCTTGGCGATCAATTTAAATAGTAATGGTTCATGTCATCAAATAATTAGAGCGTTTGAGCACATCAAATTTTACCTTTAAGAAATGAAAAAACTCGTCTTCATAACCTGTATTTTCTCTTGGTTTACGGCTTTGTCTCAAGACACAA
>CALJTX010000043.1 GCA_937975705.1 uncultured Flavobacteriia bacterium
TTTTGTTGATGTTGCCGATTTTGTTCAATGGCAAACGAACGATACGCGCTTGTTCGGCCAAAGCCTGAAGAATTGATTGGCGGATCCACCAAACAGCGTATGAAATGAATTTGAAACCACGGGTTTCATCGAAGCGTTCTGCCGCTTTGATCAAACCTAAGTTGCCTTCATTGATGAGGTCAGGCAAAGCCAAACCTTGATTTTGATACTGTTTTGCTACAGAAACTACAAAGCGCAAGTTGGCTTTGGTGAGGCGCTCTAACGCCACGCGGTCTCCGGCTTTGATCTTGCGCGCAAGCTCTACCTCTTCATCAGCGGTAATGAGGTCGACGCGACCAATTTCTTGTAAGTACTTGTCTAAAGATGCGGTCTCTCTGTTGGTGACCTGCTTTGCGATTTTTAACTGCCTCATATTTTCTAATTGCCTTCCCTTGTACTGATAAAATGCAGAAAGGTTCGCCTTGAACGCATTTTTTTTTCCTACGTTACAAAGTTTTGAGCCAATGTGCTCTTTTACTGCATATTTTACGGAGTTGAATGAAGATTTTTTTGGGTCTCGGAAGGAATTTCGACCTCTTGATATGGCTCTGTATATACTAAACCCCTCAATCCGCGTTTGGTTCGTATGGAATTTTACCTTTCTAAACGTTACTGTCGGGAATGTGCGGTGCTGCTCAAAGGACGGAGCGATCAAAAGTTCTGCACGGATCAATGCCGCAACCAATACAACAACCGCAATTATGCCCAAAAATTGGCGCTGCAGCGTCAGATCAATCGGATCTTGGTTCAAAACCAACAAATTCTGGCGCATTTCCTGCTTGTCGAAAAGCGCAGGCGGGTCTTAGAAATTGATTTGCGTTCGAAGGGCTATCTTTTTGAATACCATACGCACACCAAACAAGCCAAAATGGGGCAACAATATATATTTTGTTACGATTTTGGTTACCTTCGGATCAGCGCTGAACTTGTCTATATTGTTCAGGGTTCATGTTGATGATCAATTCAAAGCAATGGAACAAAATACGTATATAGCTGCCCACGAAAGAAAAGCACGCTATGCCTTCACACCAACAGAGCCGGCCAAAGAATTGATCGTCTTTGTGCACGGATTTATGGGATTCATGGATTGGGGCGCCTGGCATTTAGTCAGCGCTTATTTTAATGCCGCCGGTTATGACTTTTGCCGCTTCAACCTCAGCCACAACGGCACTACCATTGAGCAACCCACCGAATTTGTAGATCTCGAAGCCTTCGCAAAAAATACGTATTCGTTCGAAGTGTTTGATACACTGAGCCTAATAGGTCATTTGGAAGCTACGCACCGTACTTGGGAACGCATTCACCTGATTGGCCACTCCAGAGGAGGCGCAAGCGCTATATTAGCAAGCCAACACTGGAATTTTCAGTCTGCGCTTGGAAAAGTATGCACCTGGGCAGGTATTTGCGACATCGAGAGGCGCTTTGCGCAGGGTGCTGACTTACGCGAATGGGAAAAGTCCGGGACGAGATTTGTCAAAAATGGCCGAACCAATCAAAATTTACCTCAAGAATATGGCTTGTATACAGATTTCTTGGCCAATCGAGACCAATTGGATGTCCTGCATGCCGCAACTTTGCTAGCTCAACGATTACACGTTTTTCATGGAGACAACGACCTTTCAGTGCCGTTATCGGAGGCTTATGAGTTGGCAGCAGCGTCGGGGACGCAAGTGACGGAAATTAGTGGCGCTGATCATGTTTTTGGGGCGCAACACCCGTGGGATAAACAAGAAATGCCGCCGCACTTGAGTGAATTGTGCGCGCGTACGCTAGAGATATTATAAAACAAAAAAGCCAGTAAAATTACTGGCTTTTTGCTTGGGGAGGAAGACGGGTCTCGAACCCGCGACCTTCGGAACCACAATCCGACGCTCTAACCAACTGAGCTACAACCTCCATTTTGGTGGGTGCAAATATACAAAATCTTCTTGATATTTAAAATGTGCTTTAGTAAAATGGCAATAATTCTATGCGTAATTTCGCAAGCAAACAAATCAAGACCTCAGCATTTATGCAAACTCAAGACCTCTTTACAAGCGAATTAGTGGCACAAGCCATGAGCTACAATGGCTATATGCAACTTTCAGAACAACTCGTTGCCGAAGAACGCACAAGTGGGCCCAACCAAAGCGCGCCATATGTGCATTATACGAAACTCAACTTTCAGCGCATGAAGCGCCTCAATAAAACCGTTGAAGTTCCTGCTCAGCTAACAAAACTACTACAGCAAAAAGCCACTAACTGGAGATGGATGACCATCACAGAACCATGGTGCGGTGATGCCGCGCAGTGTGTACCAGTGATTGAAAAATTGGCTTTAGCCGCTGGTGGCGTGGAAACGCTTTATATTTTGCGCGACGAACACCCAACCGTAATGGACGCTTATCTTACCAATGGCGGCCGTGCCATTCCAAAATTGATTTGCCTAGATGAAAAAGGGGCGGAAGTATTTACGTGGGGCCCTCGCCCTGCCGTCATTCAAGAAGTCATGAATCGCTTGAAGGCCGACGGCGTAACCGAAATTTCGGAAATTGTAGAGGCCATTCAAAAAGCCTACAACGACGACAAACAAAACGGAATTTACCAAGAATTCGAAGCGCTGCTTCAACAATTGTAGTTGCAACATACACCATAAAAAAGGGGCTCCAACTGGAGCCCCTTTTTTGAATCAATTCATTTGAAAATTAAAGCGTGCCGCGGTTTTCTTGCTCGCGCTCAATGGCTTCAAATAGTGCTTTGAAATTTCCTTTACCAAAAGATTGCGCTCCTTTTCTTTGGATAATTTCAAAGAACATTGTGGGGCGGTCTACTACTGGTTTGGTGAATAACTGCAACAAATAACCTTCGTCGTCGCGGTCAATGAGAATGCCGTGCGACTTCAAGAGCTCGACGTCTTCGTCTATCTGACCCACGCGCTCCAATAAATCTTCGTAATAGGTTTCTGGTACATATAAAAATTCTACGCCGCGGTCGCGCATGGCAGATACGGTTTCTACAATATTGTTGGTAGCTACCGCGATGTGCTGTACACCCGGGCCGTTGTAAAAGTCGATGTATTCTTCGATTTGTGATTTTTTCTTGCCCTCTGCAGGCTCATTGATCGGGAATTTGATACGGCCATTGCCATTAGACATCACTTTAGACATCAAGGCGGTGTAGTCTGTAGAAATATCGTTGTCGTCGAAAGAAACGATTTGGGCAAAACCCATCACTTTTCCGTAGAACTCCACCCAGTCGTTCATTTCATTCCAACCGACGTTGCCCACCATGTGGTCAATAAATTTGAGACCTACAGGCGCTGGGTTGTAATGAGACTCCCATTTTTTATATCCAGGCAAGAAGACCCCATTGTAGCTATGGCGCTCCACAAAAATATGTACGGTTTCGCCGTAAGTATAAATACCTGAGCGCACCACCCAACCATTTTCGTCTTCTTCACGGGTTGGTTCCATATAAGGCTTGGCGCCTCTTTTGGTAGTTTCTTCAAATGCTTTGGTGGCATCTTCTACCCAAAGGGCTACAACTTTGACGCCGTCGCCGTGTTTGTTGATGTGCGCATTGAGTTCGCCGCCTTCTGTTAAAGGCGTGGTAAGCACCAAGCGAATTTTATCTTGCTTGAGCACATAAGAAACGCGGTCTTTGACGCCGGTCTCGAGGCCTGCATAGGCTTCTGACTGGAAACCAAAAGCAGTTTTGTAATAGTGTGCACTTTGCTTGGCATTGCCAACGTAAAGCTCGACGTAGTCGGTGCCTAAAAGCGGAAGGAAATCTTCGGCGTCGTGAAATATTTTCTCTAGACTGTAGTCTGTATTTTGGATGTCTTTTAGATTTTTGATCTCTGCCATTTTGTTGATTTTAAGTCAAAATTAGGGATTAAAAGCGAGTTAGTGCTGCCATGAGAACATGTAGTCTGGCAATTCCATTTCCAAACCGCGCTTGGTGAGCGAGAGCGGCTTGAAGGTATCGACCATAACAGCCAATTCTTCAGTTTCTTTTTTGCCGATACTGCGCTCGTAGGCACCTGGATGCGGGCCGTGTGGAATGCCTGCTGGGTGCAATGTAATTTGGCCTTTTTCGATGTTGTTGCGGCTCATGAAATCGCCGTCGACATAATACAACACCTCATCAGAATCTATGTTGGAATGGTTATAAGGTGCCGGAATGGCATCTGGATGGTAGTCGTAGAGGCGCGGCACGAATGAACAGACCACAAATGCGGCAGTTTCGAACGTTTGGTGCACTGGTGGTGGTTGGTGCACGCGACCCGTAATTGGTTCAAAATCGTGGATTGAAAACGCATACGGATAGTTGTAGCCATCCCAACCTACTACATTAAAAGGATGGTGCGCATAAGTGTAGTCGTAGAGCACATCTTGTTTTTTGATGCGGATCAGAAAATCGCCTTCTTCGTTGTGTGTTTCGAGTTCATGCGGTGGGCGGATGTCGCGCTCACAAAAAGGTGAATGCTCTAGCAGCTGACCAAACCAATTGCGGTAGCGCTTTGGTGTGTAGACCGGATGAAAAGACTGGATGATAAACAAGCGGTTGTTTTCATCGTTGAATTCAAGTTGATAGATCATGCCGCGCGGAATCACGAGGTAGTCTCCGTAGGCAAAATCGATGTTGCCCATTTGGGTGCGCAATTTGCCAGAGCCTTTGTGGATAAAAATGATTTCATCGGCATCGGCATTTTTGTAGAAATAATCTTTCATGCTTTGCGAAGGTGCAGCAAGTTCCAGATACACATCAGAATTGACCAAAACCGGAACCCTACTTTCTACATAATCGGCAGCTGGTTTGAGGTCAAAACCTCTGAAACTGCGCATGAGCATATTTTTTTGAATGCCAATTTCTGGCGCGATGTTCGTTTGAGCGCCAATAGACTTGACAACCGTTGGCGGCTGGATATGATACAACAAAGCGGACATGCCGTCAAAACCAATGGTACCGAAGAGTTGCTCGTGGTAAATAGAGCCGTCTGGTTGGCGAAAAACGGTGTGTCGTTTGTGTGGAATTTGTCCGAGCTTGTGATAAAAAGACATGTTTTATAGTTTTACAAAGACAAAACTAAACCAATACGCGAATCCAAGAAATGATTTTGGTCAGTTTTCGTATTTTTGTCTTTACATCAAATCAACACTATGTCAAAAATATTGGTACTCGGTTCATGTGGTCAGATTGGAACCGAACTCGTTTTAACGCTCCGTTCAAAATACGGAAATCAAACAGTTATTGCCGCAGACCTTCGCGATGAATGCCCTGCTATCCTCCAAAATGGCCCGTACATCCAACTAGATGCCCTTCAAAGAGAAAGTGTTCGTTCCTATATCATTGAACAAAAAATCACCGAAGTCTATTTGCTTGCTGCCTTACTTTCAGCCACGGCCGAGAAAAACCCAGATTTTGCATGGAAGCTCAATATGGAGGGGCTCTTTACCATTCTCGATCTTGCCAAAGAAGGATACCTTAAGAAAATATTTTGGCCGAGTTCCATTGCTGTATTTGGCCCCACCACCCCTGCCGACAACACACCGCAGCACACCATTATGGAACCAACTACCGTTTACGGGATTTCCAAACAAGCTGGTGAACGTTGGTGTGAATACTACCACAACAAATTTGGCGTTGACGTGCGCAGCATCCGCTACCCAGGCCTGATTTCTTATAAAAGCCTACCCGGCGGCGGCACCACAGACTACGCCGTGGATATTTTTTACAAAGCAAAAGAGGAAGGGAAATTCTCTTGCTTTTTGAGTGCCGAAACCAAGCTCCCCATGATGTTCATGGACGATGCCATCCGTGCTACCATAGAATTAATGGAAGCGCCCGCCGAACAAATTCAAATTCGCTCGGCATATAACTTAGCGGGCTGCAGCTTTACACCCGCAGAACTTGCCCGAGAGATTCAAGTCCTACAACCTGCTTTTCAAATCGACTACGCTCCGGATTTCCGTCAGGCAATCGCAGACAGCTGGCCCAATTCCATCGACGATAGCGCTGCCCAAAAAGACTGGGGCTGGAAAGCACAGTTTGACACCAAAGCAATGGTGAAAGTGATGTTGGAGAATGTAAAATAGAGTTTTTCTATAGGAAGAATAGAAAAAATTTATTGTTTTGTTTAAACTTTTTCTTGTTTTGTTAAACAATTTATGTTTAACTTTATCTCGTAATTGTTAAACAAAACTAAACGCCATGTCAACAATCGAATTCAATGAAGCTTTAATTGGTCTAGAGAACAACCTGCAATCTTTTGCCTTGTCTTTTACCCGAAACCGAGAAGACGCAAGGGATTTGACCCAAGAGACCATGCTCAAAGCAATTACCTATCGCAACTATTATACACCGCAAACCAATTTTAAGGCTTGGGTTTTCACAATTATGCGTAACTTGTTCATCAATCAGTACCGCAGAAGAGTAAAATCGGGTGCCATCTTCGACCACAGCAAAGAAGTTTTCTTGGTCGGAAACATCCACAGCCACGAAGACAGCGCAATAGAAAAAATTGGTGTCAAAGACATCAACAGACAAATCAACCAATTAGGAGAGGAGTATCAAACACCTTTTGAAATGCATTTTGAAGGGTTCAAATACAAAGAGATCGCAGACAAACTCGGTATTCCAATCGGAACAGTGAAAAGCCGGATTTTCATCGCCAGAAAAAAGCTGATGGAAGCATTACCGGAATTCGCATTTTCGGCAAATTAATTTATGACAAAAAAAGTACACGTTATTGGCTCGGGTATTTCGAGCCTATCCACCGCTTCGTTTCTTGCAAAAGCAGGCTATGAGGTACAAATTTTCGAAAAAAACCCCACCATTGGTGGCAGAGCGCGTCAGTTTGAAACACAAGGTTTTGTTTTTGACATGGGCCCATCGTGGTATTGGATGCCAGATGTTTTCGAAAAGTTCTACCAACAGTTTGGCTATACCACATCTGATTTCTATGCGCTCAAGCGCTTAGATCCATCTTACCGTGTATATTGGCCAGATCAAACCTATACCAACGTGCCGGCACAAATGCCAAAGCTCGAAGAATGGTTTGAATCTTTAGAGCCCGGAAGCGCGCTTCAACTCCAGGCATTCCTAAAAGATGCCGCCTACAAATACAAAGTAGGCATGGAAGACCTCGTCTATAAACCAAGCCTGAGTTTAACAGAGTTTTTCGACAGCCGTGTGCTCGGAGGACTTTTCAAGATGCACCTCTTTTCTTCCTTCTCGAGCTTCATTCGCAACTATTTCAAACATCCGAAAATATTATCTTTACTCGAGTTTCCGGTGTTGTTTTTAGGTGCCATGCCCAACGAAACGCCCGCGCTTTATTCTTTGATGAACTACGCCGATATCCAACTTGGCACGTGGTACCCAATGAAAGGGATGCACGAATTCATCAAGGCCTTTGCACGCATTGCACAAGAACAGGGCGTCAAAATCGAAACCGCTGCCAATGTTGAACGCATCGTGATTGAAAACGGCAAAGCCGTAGGCACCATTGTTAATGGTCAGTTGCACCGCGCCGATATCGTGATTTCAGGTGCTGATTACGCACACACCGACCAAAAACTACTCAAAGAAAACGCCAATTATTCAGCTGCTTACTGGGACAAACGCACAATGGCGCCATCTAGCCTTTTGTTCTATGTGGGTGTCAATAAAAAACTCAGCAATTTAGAGCACCATAACCTCTTCTTTGACGAATCCTTAGAAGAACACGGCAAAACTATCTATAAAGATCCGAGCTGGCCCGCAAAACCATTGTTTTACATGAGCGTTCCGTCCATAACAGATGCGAGTGTAGCGCCTGAAGGCTCAGAGAACCTTTTCTTTTTGATTCCATTGGCTCCCGACTTAAAGGACGACGAAGCGACCCGTGAGCACTATTTCTCGATTTTAATTGAGCGCCTCAAAGCGCTGACCGGAAATGATATCAAAGATCATATTGTTTACAAAAGAAGTTTTTGTGTCGCCGATTTCAAAAGCGACTACAACGCCTTTAAGGGCAATGCTTATGGCTTGGCCAACACCTTGCTGCAGACGGCCATACTGAAGCCGCGCATGCAACACAAAAAAATCAAAAACCTGTATTACACTGGCCAACTCACCGTTCCAGGCCCGGGCGTTCCTCCTTCTATTGTTTCTGGAGAAGTTGTCGCCAAACATATCATCGCTAAGCACCACTAAACCCATTCTATGAAAGCTTTATTTGACAACGTATGCCAAGAAATGAGCGAGCTTACCACCAAAAGGTACAGCACCTCTTTCTCTTTGGGCATCAGCTTTTTGCACAAGGAATTGCAAAAACCTATTTATTCCATTTACGGTTTTGTGCGCTTTGCAGATGAAATTGTAGACACCTTTCATGGCTATGACAAAGAAAAACTACTCCTTGACTTCAAATATCAAACCTATGAGGCCATTGCAGCAGGTATATCACTCAATCCGATACTCAATAGCTTTCAGTGGGCGGTCAATACGTATCAAATCCCGATGGAACTCATCGATACCTTCCTCGACTCCATGGAAATGGACTTACAAAAACAAACCTACGACCAAGGCAAGTATGAAACCTATATTTTAGGTTCTGCTGAAGTAGTTGGCCTGATGTGTTTGAAAGTTTTTGTTGAAGGTGACCAAAAAACCTACGAGGACCTCAAACCATATGCAATGAAACTTGGGGCTGCGTTTCAAAAAATCAATTTCTTGCGCGACCTCAAAGCAGATTACCAAGAATTGGGCAGAACGTACTTTCCTGGCATCAATCTTTCTGACTTCAATAGCGCGATCAAAAAGGAAATTGAAGCAGATATCGCACTTGACTTTCAAAAAGGTTATGAAGGTATTTTATTGTTGCCAAGAAGTGCCCGTTTTGGCGTCTACATGGCTTACAAATATTACTTCAAGCTCTTCAATAAGATCAAGCAAACACCTGCGGAACACGTACTGAACGAACGCATCCGCATTCCAAATTACCGCAAAATGCGCATCTTACTCACCTCTTATGTGCGCCACAATTTAAATTTACTTTAATGCCAGACGAATACGTTGTATTGGTAGATGAACAAGACCAAGAAATTGGTCAGATGGAAAAAATGGAGGCGCATCGCTTAGGGCTTTTGCACCGCGCTTTTTCTATTTTGCTTTTCAATTCAAAAGGAGAGTTATTGCTCCAACAACGCGCCGCGCACAAATACCACTCTCCCCTGCTCTGGACCAACACATGTTGCAGTCACCAGCGTCCGGGAGAAACAACATTACTGGCTGCCGAACGCAGGCTCCGTGAAGAAATGGGCATGAGCGCACCCATGCAAACTGCTTTTAGTTTTCTCTATAAAGCAAACCTGGACCAAGGTCTGAGTGAACACGAGCTCGATCATGTAGTGTTTGGCTACACCAATCAAGACCCAATTATCAATCCGGAAGAAGTGCAGGCCTTTCAATGGATCACCATAGAACAACTCAGCCAACAACTCAAAAATAATCCGCAAACGCTTACCGTTTGGTTTCAAATATTACTCGAACAACACCTAGAAAAAATCACAAAAGCAGCAAATGAAAGTATGTAGAAGAGCGACCTTCAATGCGGCGCACCGCTTGTTCAGACCCGATTGGTCGGATGAGCAAAACAATGCCGTCTTTGGCAAATGCAACAACCCGAATTTTCATGGTCACAACTACACTTTAGAAGTATGGATTGAGGGGCAGGTTGACCCACAAACGGGTTACCTCATCGACCTCAAACTCGTTAAGGACCTTATTGGAACAGAAGTACAAGATCGCTTTGACCACCGCAACCTCAACCTAGATTGCCCTGAATTTGCGGAGCTCAACCCAACAGCAGAAAATATTGCCATCGTGATTTGGAATTTATTGCGCGTCAAACTCGATGCCAAATACGGCCTCAGCCTCAAGCTCTGGGAAACCCAAAACAACATCATCGAATACGACGGAAAATGAGTACTGCCCTTTTCTGGCACCGCCGAGACCTCCGAATTTATGACAATGCAGGTCTGTACAAAGCGCTCAAACAATGCACGAAAGTCATTCCTGTTTTTATTTTTGACAGCAGCATTCTCGGACGCCTGCAAAAAAACGACCAACGCGTGTTGTTCATACACCAAGCGCTACAGCAAATCAAGGAACACTACCGCGCAATCGGTTCGGATATAGAAGTGCTTTACGGCGATCCGAAAGTAGCCCTACCGGAGCTTGCCCAAAAATACAACGTTCAAAAAGTCTATACCAACAGAGATTATGAACCAAGTGCGCTTTCCCGCGACCAATATATTTTTGAGGCCCTGCGTGAAATAAACATTGAATTTATTGGCGCCAAGGATCAGGTTATTTTTGAAAAAAATGAAGTCACCAAAGACGACGGTTTGCCCTATACCATTTACACGCCTTATGCCCGAAAATGGAAAGCTAAACTGACCGACTACCATTTGAAAGCCTACCCGACCGAAAAATACCAACACCATTTACATTCATTTCGCACAGATGACTTGATCTCACTCCAAGAAATGGGTTTTGAAGACACGCAAACAAATGAATTTCCTGCCAAAACAACTCCTGCTCAAGTCATTGAAAAATACCATCTTCAAAGAGACCTACCGGCAGTTTTAGGAACATCTAGACTCAGTTTACACCTGCGTTTTGGCACCATTTCTATTCGGTCACTTGCCAAAGAAGCCATGGCACTCAATGAGAAATACCTCAACGAACTCATCTGGCGCGACTTCTACCAAATGATCCTATTTCATTTTCCAAACACTCCCGACAACGCGTTCAAGCCGCAATACGACCGCATTGTCTGGGAAAACAACGAGGCCGATTTTGCAGCGTGGTGCGCCGGAAAAACGGGTTATCCAATGGTAGATGCCGGCATGCGCGAACTCAATGCCACCGGCTTTATGCACAACCGTGTGCGCATGGTGGTGGCGAGTTTTCTCACCAAACACCTGCTGATCGATTGGCGCTGGGGCGAGCGTTACTTTGCCGAAAAACTCCTGGATTTTGAATTGGCCAGCAATGTTGGCGGTTGGCAATGGGCCGCAGGTTGTGGCTGTGATGCAGCCCCATATTTTAGGGTCTTCAATCCAGAGGCACAGCAAAAGAAATTCGATCCGAAATTTGAATACATTAAAAAATGGGTGCCTGAATTTGGAACACCCACATATATACATCCGATTGTCGATCATAAAATGGCGCGCGAACGCGTTTTAGATCGCTTCAAAACAGCCCTACAACCATGAGCCAAGCCATCCAAATTGGAGACAACTGCCCAGCATTTAGTCTGCCAGACAGCCAAGGAAAACAAATTCATGTCAATGAATACCTCGGACAAAAGATTTTAGTCCTGTTCTTTTATCCAAAAGACGACACACCAGGTTGCACCAAAGAAGCTTGTGCTTTTCGCGATGCGTATGCCGATTTTCTGGACCTTGGTTGTGAGGTCTTTGGTATATCATCTGACGCAAGCCAATCTCACCAAGCATTCCAACAAAAACACCAGCTGCCTTATCCGCTTTTGTCTGATACACAAAAAAAGGTACGCCAACTATTTGGCGTACCTGCTTCTTTATTTGGCTTGCTTCCCGGAAGAGTGACGTATGTCGTTGGGCTCGATGGAAAAGTAGCCGGAATTTTCAATTCTCAGACCAATCCTGTAGGGCACATCAATGAAGCCCTGAAGGTGGCCAGATCTTTACTTACTGCTTGATGAACTGAAGTTCGGCAGCAAGCTTGATGTCGTCGCTTACGACAATATTTCCAGCCTCGGTAATTGCGCTCCAAGTTAGGCCAAACTCGCTTCTTTTGATGCTTCCTGAAAGCGTCATGCCTGCTTTGGTTTGTCCGTAAGGATCTACTGCGATACCTGCAAAATCTGCTTTGAGTACAACAGGGTGTGTATGACCCTTGATTTGTAGATGACCAGCAATTTCTATGGTTTCGTCGTTGATTTTGGTAATACCCGTTGAGGTAAAAGTCAAGGCTGGGTGGCTTTCTGCGTCAAAGAAATCTGCAGACTTGAGGTGACCATCGCGATCGGCAACGCCTGTATTGATTGAATTGATATCCGCATTAAAGCTAAATTGAGCGGTAGTGAAGTCATCGCCTGCTGTAGTTGCATGCGCGTCAAACGAACCAAAAGATCCGCTCACGTTAGAGATCATCATGTGGCGCACTTTGAAGCCTACTTCACTGTGCATTGTGTCTACTTTCCAAGTTGTTTCCATTTTCAATATTTTTAGAATTTTGACAAAGGTACGGGACGAGCCCACCAAATATACTTGACCTGCATCAAGACTTTTTGAAGCCACTCAAAAAGCGTATTTTTGAACTATGAAGCATTTCGTTTTCCTCTTTTCTCTAGCGCTCTGTTTTTCTGGTTATACCCAACTGCTCAACAAGGACGTCAAACAGCATTACCCCACAAGTTTTTATTTCGAAAGCCAACGCATGGTCATGTTCCGGTCTTTGGTTTCTAATGATGCGTTCTTGCCTACACCGTTGGGAGAACGCGCCAATGAATCCGAACTCACGGTGTGGTCGCAGCAACTTGGTATTTGCCTGGGCTTATCCCAACATTTTTATCTTGACGGCGGGGTTGCTTTGTTGCAAAACGGAGAAGCCTATTCATTCAGCTCTCTTGATACGGATTCTACATTCGCCTACCAGACGCGCTACCGCTACCTTGCCTTACCACTCCAACTCAAAATGAGTTTCGGAGATAAATTCAAGTTTTATGGAGGTGTTGGTATGGTTCCAGGGCTCTACCAAGGTTACAAACAAGACCTCCAATGGTCGAATGCTTTGGGCGCCAAATACGATGACCAAATAAAAGTCAATAATGCCATGAATAGCTTTACAATTTCTTGGCTTGCCTCTGTGGGCATTACGGCGCCATTAGGCAACAATTATGCGCTTCGTTTTGGCGCGCTCTATCGCAAGCAACTGAACAACTCCTACAGCCCTTACGAAGACTACATTCACAAAAGCAAGGGCTGGGGTCTCAATATCGGTCTATCAAAACAACTTTAAATGCAAATTCAAGATATTACCCGCTTTTTAGAGGCGAAATTTCCGCTACAACTTCAGGAGAGCTATGACAACAGTGGGCTCATTTATGGCCGCGCCGAACAGGAAGTCACAGGTGTTTTGATCTCGCTAGACGTCACCGAAGCCATTGTGGAAGAAGCACTATCCAATCAATGCAACCTGATTATCGCGCACCATCCTGTTGTTTTCAAAGGAATCAAGCGCCTGAACGGAAAAACATTGGTCGAACGCGTCTTGGAACGCTGCATTCAAAATGGTATTGCCCTCTACGCCATCCACACCAATCTCGACAACCATATTGAAGGCGTGAATTATAAAATTGCGCAGAAATTAGGCTTGACAGACTGTCGCATTCTCAGACCAATGGCTGCACAATTATTTAAATTAGAAGTCTACGTGCCTCAAGAAGATTTCGAGGGCTTAGATGCCGCAATTTTAGCTGCTGGGGCCGGTCAGATCGGCAACTATCAAGACTGCCATTTCAGAACACTCGGCACAGGCACCTTCAGGCCCAATGAAAAAGCGCAGCCGCATATCGGCAGTGCCGGACAACGCGAATCGGTTCAAGAACTCAAAATGGAATATGTTGTGGAAGCGAGTGTGGTCTCGGCTGTGCTCAGCGCCATGAAAAAAGCCCATCCCTACGAAGAAGTTGCATACCAATTAATGGCCACACAAAATCAACACCAAGCGCGTGGAGCAGGTTTTGTAGGGCAGCTACCTGCGCCTGTTGAGCCCATGGCATTTTTAAAAATGGTCAAAGAGCAGTTCAATTGCGGTGCCATCAGATACACGAACTTACTCCCTAAACACATCCAAACCGTAGCGCTGTGTGGCGGAGCAGGAAGCTTTCTATTGCCCGATGCCATTGGCGCAAAAGCAGATATTTTCATTACAGGCGACTTCAAATACCATGAATTTTTTGATGCCGAAGACCGAATCGTTATTGCCGATATCGGTCACTATGAAAGCGAGCAATTTACAAGTGAACTTTTAGCTGAACAACTTACGGAAAAATTTCCTAACTTTGCGGTCCGTTTAACTAAGTTGAATACGAATCCCGTTAACTATCTATAGCCCATGGCAGCAGCAACTAAAAAAGAAGGTACCATCGCAGAAAAATTGGATGCGCTTTTTGAACTCCAGAAAATCGACTCTGAAATCGACCGCATTCGCACCATCCGTGGTGAACTTCCTTTAGAAGTGCAAAGTCTAGAAGACGAAATCATCGGACTCAATACGCGCGTTACCAAAATCAACGACGAAATCAAAGAAGTCGAGACTGAAATCGCCGACCGCAAAATCGCCGTCAAAGACGCCGAAGCAGCAATCGCGAAATACAAAGAGCAGCAAAACAACGTGCGCAACAACCGCGAATTCGAATCGCTTTCTAAAGAAATCGAATTCCAAGAGCTCGAAATCAAATTACACGATAAAAAATCGAAAGAGGCGAAACTCAAAATCGACCTTAAAAAAGAAACCCTTACTGAAGCAATCGAGCGCGTCGAAATGAAACAAGGCGACCTCGACGGCAAAAAAGCAGAATTAGAGGCCATCGTTAGCGAAACGCAAAAAGACGAAGAAAAACTCATCAAGGCTTCAGACGCAGCAAAGAAAAACATCGAAAACCGTTTGGTGTTTGCTTATGAGCGTTTGCGCACCAATGCCAAAAACGGCTTAGCTGTTGTGCAAGTGATGCGTGGTTCTTGTGGTGGTTGCTTCAACAAAATTCCACCGCAGCGTCAGCTCGATATCGTAACTAAAAAGAAAATTATTGTTTGTGAGCACTGTGGTCGTGTTTTGGTTCCACAAGAAGCTACAGAAGCATAATCTACAGCATTGATCAAATAAAAAAAAGCGCTCTTTCAAGCGCTTTTTTTTATGTCTTCAAATATCAGTTCAACTTGAATTGGATATCGAGCTTGGCCAGCTCTTTAAATAACTGGCTTGAGGGCTGCACTTTTATGCTGCGCGAAGGCAATGAAACTTCAATGCCATCTAGTGGGTCAAATACCGTAAAGTGCAATTGACAGGTGCCTGGATTGGCTTCAAAGAGCTCATGGAGTTGGTCAATAACCAGCTGATCAAGTTGTTTGGCAGAAAAACGCAACTTGAGCATTTTGGCGCGTTTGTCTCGGAGTTCTTGCAACAATTCGATGTGGTGCACAACAAATTCAGGATATTGTCTGAAACGGGGCACTTCTATGCGCCCTTTAATGGCTACAAAAGTACCGGGCTCCATAAAATGCTTGAACTTGAGGTAAGACTCATTGAATAAATTGAGCTTGAAGGCATCTTGGTAATCTTCGATAATGAGCGAACCAAAAGCATCTCCACGTTTGGTGATGCGGTGTTCGGCCGTGGTAATAATTGCGGCGAGCAAAAGGTCTCTGCCTAAATAAGCTGCAGGATCATTGAGCATGGCAACTGTCCCCGTACAAAAGGAATTGATTTCTACTTTGTAGTCGTCTAGTGGATGACCTGAAATGAAGATGCCCACCACTTCTTTCTCACGGTTGAGTTTGTAAATGGCTGGCCATTCGTCGGCGCGCGGAATTGTTGGCGCCGGCATGGTGGTACCCGTGGCCTCGCCAAACATGCTGTGCTGCGAAGACTGCGCTTGTTCTTGTACACTAGCACCGTAGCGCATGGCTGCATCTAAAAAGGTTCGGCCGTTGGCATCCGCCACCATATACTGAGCTCTGTGTACATCTTTGAAAGAATCAAAACCGCCCGCATATACCAAACTTTCAAAGGCGCGTTTGTTGCAAAGACGTAAATTGATGCGTTTGGTGAGATCAAAAATAGAGGCAAACGGTCCGTTTTGACGCTCAGTCAAAATGGCATCAACGGGGCCACTGCCCATGCCGCGAATAGCGCCCAGGCCAAAGCGAATTGCACCTGCTGCATTGACAGAAAACGTAAAGCCAGATTCGTTGATGTCAGGGCCCAATACTTCAATACCCATGCGGCGACATTCTTCCATAAAGAAAGACACTTGTTTGATATCAGACATGTTGTTGCTGAGCACAGACGCCATGTATTCTGCTGGATAGTTCGCCTTGAGGTAGGCCGTTTGATACGCCACCCATGCATAGCAGGTGGAGTGCGATTTATTGAACGCATAAGAGGCAAAAGCTTCCCAGTCTTTCCAGACTTTTTCTAGCGTTGGGGCGGGGTGTCCTTTTGCCGAGGCCCTTTCAATGAAAGTTGGCTTCATTTTATCGAGTACCTTGCGGTCTTTTTTACCCATGGCTTTGCGCAGGGTGTCGGCCTCACCTTTGGTGAAATCGGCTAACTTTTGAGACAAGAGCATGACCTGTTCTTGATAAACGGTAATGCCGTAGGTTTCTTTGAGATAACCTTCGCAGTCGGGTAAATCATAAACAATAGGTTCATCGCCGTGCTTGCGCTTACAATAAGAAGGGATGTATTCCATTGGCCCTGGTCTGTAAAGGGCGTTCATGGCAATGAGGTCGGCAAAAACAGTGGGCTTGAGTTCCTTGAGGTGTTTTTGCATCCCGGGAGATTCGTATTGGAAAATACCAACGGTGTCGCCGCGCTGAAACAATGCGTAGGTAGCTTCGTCGTCTATTGGAAATGCGTCGGGGTCGAGTTCAATGCCACGGTTTTCTCTGACCAAACGCACAGCGTCTTTGATGAGGGTAAGTGTTTTGAGCCCAAGGAAGTCCATTTTGAGCAAACCTGCAGATTCTGCAACGGAGTTGTCGTATTGGGTACAAACCATCTCGGAATCTTTGGCAGTGGCAACCGGTACAAAATTGGTGAGGTCGTCTGGGGTAATAATGACGCCACAGGCATGGATACCGGTATTGCGCACAGACCCTTCGATTTCCATGGCTTTTTGTAAAACCTGCGCTTGGAGGTCGGTACCTTGATAAATACGGCGGAGTTCTTTGGCATTCGCCACTGCTTCTTGGTTGCGCAATTTGTCGATGAGCTCTGGCTCTGGAATCGTGAAGAGTTTGCGCAAAGAAAGATCCGGTATGAGTTTGGCCAAGCGATCTGCTTCGGGAAGCGGAAGGTTCATGACACGAGCGGTGTCGCGGATAGCAGACTTAGCGGCCATGGTGCCATACGTGATGATTTGGGCAACTTGCTTGGCGCCGTATTTATTGATAACGTAGTCGATGACGCGGCCGCGGCCTTCGTCGTCGAAGTCGATATCGATATCGGGCATCGAGACGCGGTCCGGATTGAGGAAGCGCTCAAAGAGGAGGTCGTATTTGATGGGGTCGACGTTGGTGATACCAATGCAATAGGCCACGGCAGAACCTGCCGCCGAGCCCCGACCTGGCCCTACCGAAACGCCCATTTGGCGAGCCGCATTACAGAAATCTTGAACAATTAGGAAGTAACCAGGGTAGCCTGTTTTCTCGATGGTGGCCAATTCAAAATCGATGCGCTCGGTAATTTCGGGTGTGAGTTCGGTGTAGCGTTTTTTGGCGCCTTCATAGGTGAGGTAGCGCAAAAATGCGTTTTCTCCGCGCTTGCCGCCATCGATTGCATCTTGGGCATCGATGAACTCAGTGGGGATATCAAACGCCGGTAGCAAGACCTCGCGGGCCAAACCATAGTGTTCGCATTTTTCAATAATTTCAGCCACATTCGTGATGGACTCAGGTAAGTCGGCAAAAAGCGCGAGCATTTCTTCGGTGCTGCGCATGTAGTAGGAGTCGTTTTCGAGGCCATAGCGGAACCCTCGGCCGCGGCCTTTTGGCGTCTCAACCAATTCGCCGTCTTTAACGCAGAGCAAGACGTCGTGGGCCATGGCATCTTTTTGCTCAACGTAGTACGTATTGTTGGTGGCGACCAACTTGATTTGGTGTTGTGCTGCTAAAGAAACGAGCATTGGATTGAGCCGCTCTTCTACTTCTAGATTGTGACGGCCAATTTCGATATAGAAGTCTTCGCCGAACTGTGCTTTCCACCAAAGTAGGGCTTCTTCTGCTTGACGCTCCCCAACATTGAGCAACAGATTTGGGATTTCTCCGTATAAGTTGCCGCTCAACACAATGAGGTCTTCTTTGTATTGCAACAACACTTCTTTGTCTATTCTAGGTACGTAATACATCCCTTGGGTGTAGGCAATAGAAGCCAGCTTGATCAGTTGCTGATAGCCGTTTTTATTTTTGGCCAAGCAAACGATTTGGTAACCGTTGTCTTTGACAGATTTATCTTGGTGATTGCGACACACATTGAATTCGCAACCAATGATGGGCAAGATCTCTTGCCCGTCGAAAGGCTCACCCTTTTCTTGCGCTTCGGCCCTTGCGGCTGCAATTTTGGCGTTGTGGGCAGCAGCTAATTTTTCAAATTGAAAAGCGGCCATCATGTTGCCGGTATCGGTAAGCGCTACCGCTGGCTGCTTTAATGCCACAGCCTTCGCGATAAGCGCACTTACCTCAGCGGTAGATTGCAAGATGGAATATTGCGTGTGATTGTGCAGGTGGGCAAAAACGACATTTTCATTGGCAAGCTGCACACTTGGCTTTGGAGTAGCAGGCGCTTGTGTGGGGCGCTTGGCATCGCGTAGTTTTTGACTTTCGGCCTTTAGGTTGACGTGCTGCAACCCAATTTTTTGGATTGGCGCAGGATTGAGCGTTCGAAAAGACTCAAAATAGCCGGGTTCTTGTAAGATTTCTTCTAAGGTGTAGTGTTCTTTGCGCAAGAGCTCCAAAAAACAACGCGTGGTAGACTCGACGTCGGCGGTGGCGTTGTGGGCCTCGTTGAACGCTTCGCCAAAAAGGTGCTGGTGCAGCTCTGTAAGTGTGGGCAATTTGAATTTGCCTCCACGACCACCCGGTATTTGACACAATTGGGCGCTGTTTTCGGTACAGGTATCGAGCACGGGCAGCGTAAGCGGTGTTGCTTGACCCATGCGCAGGTATTCTGCGCCCATGACGTTGAGGTCAAAGCGCAGGTTGTGACCAACCATGAATTTCGCCCGCGCGAGGTCTTTGTTGAAGAGCGCCAATACGTCGGCGAGGCTTTCACCGACAGCTTGTGCTAATTCGGTGGAAATGCCATGTACGCGCTCGGACTCAAATGGGATATTGAAACCATCTGGACGAATGATGAAGTCTTGTTGTGAAACGAGCTCACCGGATTCGTCGTGGAGTTGCCAAGCGAGCTGCACTACGCGCGGCCAGTTGTCTAGGTCGGTAATGGGTGCGTTAAAATTGCGCGGAAGGCCGGTGGTTTCGGTATCGAATATGAGGTACATGACAGCAGTAAAAAGGGAACTTTAAATTTAGGGATTTCTACTGCGCGGCCCGGCAATTGTTGAAAACTATTCTTGATCGTTTTTACTACATTTGCTTTAAATTGACCGATGCGCCCAAGCCTTCTCTTCGCGCTTTTATTTTTGCCAATGCTTGGCTTTACGCAATTCAAAGAATCAGCCTATCATTGCAGAAGAGACTCCGTGATTTCACAAACGAAATATGGCAGTGTGTATATCACCCAAGACCACAACTGCCCTATTTATTCTTGGATTTGTCCTGATCCAAAAGACTGGATGAATCACTATGATATTGCAGCAAATTTTCCGGAATTGGCCCACTTCTTGAACCCGCAACAAAACTTAGGGACATTTCCACGCTATTGGAATAATTTAAACGCCTATCACGGGCAATATTATGTCTATGGGCCAAGCGACTGGATGGCAAATCGCCCAGTATACATTTCGGATTCATTCCTGGTAGAAATCGCTTCCGATATCACTTACTTTCGGATCATAAAGCAAGAGCTTATCGATGCTACAGAACTCTTGCTGACATTAGATTTATATGGGGAGGAAGCATTTTTACGCATACGGCTCTTGTCATTTCCTCAAGGCGCAGCACTTTGGGAATACACTATAAAAAATGAAAGCTGGTCTAAACTAATGGTGGCCAGGGACCACGTAAGAACCTACGACCTCATCAACAATGACTGCGTAGATCAAAAGTGTTTTCAAGAATTTCAATTTGATGTAATTGACCTGAGCCGCATAAAGATGAAAGACTAAAGGCTGGTTTGTCTTTCCCAGTAATCATTTAAAAGAACCACCAATTTGCGTGAAATATTGTTCTGGTAACGCTTGGTGCGGTAACCACCTACCCAATTGATGCCTCGGATGGCGTTGGTGAGAAAGATTTCGTCGGCGGCAAGCAAATGCTGAGGCAAAATGGCACTCTCGTAGACTTTGATCCCGTTGGCCAAAGCCAAATTGATGACTTGCATGCGCATGGTGCCGGCCAAACAGCCTTCTTCGAGACTCGGCGTGTAGAGCACACCGTTGCTGATGATAAAACAATTGCAAGACGATGTTTCGAGTATTTGACCGCGGTAATCTGTTAAAAACACATCATCTAAACCTTTTGATTTGGCATGTAAAGCAGCCATAACGTAAGGCAGACCCATTTTGGTTTTGAAATTTGACAACAGGTTTTTTTGCAGTTTGATTTCTTGATAGATATCGAGCTCTAAGCCGCGGGCATTGAGTTCAAAATGATTGACCTCATAGGGCGACACCTCGATGTAGTAAGTAGCTTCATTGGCATCTGGCAAATATGCACCGCCACTGATTCTATCCAAAGACAAACGACACCTGCCGCCTTCATTGATACCCGATTGCTGACACAACTCAATAATTTTTGCCTCAAAAAACGATGTTGTGTAACTTGCCGAAGGGCGCATGTGTATAGCGCGCGCACCAGCTAATAAGCGTAAAATATGATTTTCTAGATTGAGCGGACGACCGTTGATGATGCGAATGCTCTCAAAGACGCCATCGCCGTATAAATGTGCGCGGTTGCCTGAGGAGATGGTTGGTGCATCTGCCGCTAATATGGTACCGTTGTTGTTAACGTAGCGCATGGATTGCTATACTTCTAGTGAAACAAAGATGCAAAAAATTGTGCATAGCCCGGTAAAAAAATAAAAACGAATAAGAGACCCGCGAGTGCCCCTGATATGTGTGCGTCGTGGGCAATTCCGGTATTGCCTTTTCTAAATGCATAATATTCGATGAGTAAATAAATGGGGCCAAAAATATAAGCTGGAATTGGAATCGGAATAAACATGAGCAGCAGCCCTTGCGTTGGATGTGCGGCAATGAAAGCAAAAAGCACGGCAGTTACCGCTCCTGAAGCACCTAAACTGCGGTAATGTGGTTGGTCTTGGTGCTTGTAAAAAGAATAAAGTGTTGCAAAAAGACCGCCCATTAAGTAGAGCATCGCAAAATAATAAGTGCCTTTGAGTACGCCAAAAATAAGGCTGTATTCAGTAGCTAAAAAACCGCCGATAAACCACAACGTGAGCATATTGAACAACAAATGCGACCAATCGAGGTGCACAAACATGTGCGTAAAAAACCTGTACCACTCCGCATTGTGTTTACTGCGGTAAGGGATAAAAAGCATGCGCTCTAAAAAAGCCTGATTTTGAAATCCTTGCCAAGAAAGGAATGCTGTAAGTATAATCAGAAAAATTACCATTGTAAATGCAAAGTTTTAACTACTTTCAACGAAATTAAGCATTATTAATATGAAGTGCACCCTACAAATTACCTCCGTGCTACTCGTATCGTTCTTCTTGCTTTCTGCTTGTCATGAGCCCAACCCTACAATTGCCCAAAAAGATTTTCTCTTTGACCGAAAATTACCCGATGCAGCCAAAATCAAACGGCTCCTCACCGATGGGCACCCAGAGCTCCCGCTAGACAAAACACAGCGCCAACAGCTGTATACTTATTATCGACAATTTGACTTTAGATCGGTTTACACCAGCAATGCCATTGGCCAAACCATTCAAAAACATTGGCTCAAAACCATTTCAAAACACGACCATTTTGGCCTCCCGAGCGCAAGAATGATTTCACTTGACAAAAAACCAAAACTGATCAAAGAACTGCTGCTCAATTACCAAATTGGCTCCATGGTTCATGACCTCGATAGCGGCCTGATTGATTTCAATAAACAAGCATTCAAGGTCAAGACATGGAAAAACTTCCCGACTGCCTGGCTTACAAAACCACAAAATACAGATTCACTTTTGCTGCGCTGCGGGCCTACAGACACCAACTACCGTTACCTGGCCCAACACTTGTATCACTTTGCTGATTCAGCCAAACTAGATACCATTTCTTACAAACTCACCACAGAAAAAGAAAATAAAACCTTAGCTTGGCAACAACTCCAAATGGCGCTCATTGGGTTGGGTTATTGTACTGAAAAAACGGATAGTTTAGGCTTTCGAGCTGCGTTAAAGGTGTATCAAAAAAATCAGGGGCTGAATGCAGATGGCCGCATAGGTTCAGCCACTGTTTTGGCATTTGCAGCATCGAAAAAAGATCAACTCTACCACGCGCAAATTTCACTAGACCGACTCAGACAAGCCGCAAAAAGACCAACAACATTCGTCCAAATCAATCTGCCTTCTTTTGAATTGACATATATTGCCGACGACACGCTCAGAGCAATACACCGCATCATCATTGGCAAATTAGACCACCCCACCCCCGAATTGGTTTCAAAAATTTATCAAATTGTGAGCTTGCCCTATTGGCGCGTCCCGAGTTCTATCGCTAAAAAAGAAATATTGCCTGCCCTCAAACGCAACGCGGGCTACCTCGAGAAGGAACATATGCGCATTTACGGTGCCGGTAAAAAAGAAATTGATCCGCGAACAGTCAAATGGAAGAAAATCAAAGACAATACCTTTCCTTATCAAATAGAACAAGATCCGGGGCCATGGAATAGTTTAGGCCTGATCAAATTTGAATTTGCCAATCATTTCTCCGTCTATGTTCACGACACCCCCAGCAGAGGTCTGTTTGGGCAAAATTTCAGAAGCTTCTCGCACGGCTGCATGCGCGCACAAGATCCAATTGAACTCGGCAAACTCTTCCTAACGCACGATAAAAAAGGAGACCAAACCAATAAAGTAAGTGCCGATTCCCTTCAGACGTTGATCGACCAAAAGATCCATCAGCGCATCCCTTTGCGACAAGCCATACCCATTTTTATTGAATACCACACCGTCACTGCCGACCAAAAGGGTTTGTATTTTCACCTCGACCTCTATCAAAAAGAACAAGCCCTTCTGGCGCTATTTCGTTCGGGAAATAATGGCTAATTTTACCAAAAATTTAGACCATGCTCGTTTCCCCATCTGTTCTTTCCTGTGATTTCGGCAATATCCAACGCGATACCCTCATGTTGCACCATTCCGCCGCAGATTGGTTGCACATCGATGTCATGGACGGCGTATTTGTACCTAACATTTCTTTTGGTTTTCCGGTCTTGCAAGCCATCCGCAAACACACCGACAAAACGCTAGACGTGCACCTCATGATTGCCAACCCAGACGCCTACCTCGAAGATTTCAAAAAGGCCGGCGCCGACATCCTGACCGTACATTATGAAGCCTGCCCGCACCTCCACCGCACTTTAAGTCGGATTCAAGAACTCGGCATGAAAGCCGGTGTGGCACTCAATCCGCATACGCCAATCGACGTATTGAGCGAAGTAGCCCACATGCTCGACCTCGTCCTGATCATGAGTGTCAATCCAGGTTTTGGAGGCCAAAAATTTATCACCGCAGCTACCGACAAAGTAGCACGCCTGAAAGCTTTGCGCACCGCCCACAACGCTCATTTTTTAATTGAAGTAGATGGCGGCGTGAACCTAGAAACAGGCGCGCAATTAGCAGCTGCCGGAGCCGATGCTTTAGTTGCGGGTAGTTTTGTTTTTGGTGCTGCCGATCCGGTGGCTACCATTGCTGCGCTAAAAAGCTTGTAATTACGTAACCAAACAGCACATTCGACGTTAAACGCCACATGAGGCACCTTATTGCTTTATTCCTTTTGCCTTTGTTGCTTTTGCCGTTTTTCAGCCAAGCACAGGGGCTTGCGCAAAAAGAACAAGAAGCCTTCAAACTCCTGACCGCGCTCCGCTCGAGCAAAGACGACACCCAAACCCTCAAATTGCACGCCGATTTCAAAAAAGCAATGTCCGAACTCGTGCGCAGCAAAGATTTCTTTGACTTTCCCTTACAAGTACTCAAAATTGCCGACCTCAAAAGCAATGACCAAACCGTTCGCTTGCTCACTTGGAACGTCGAGTTGGCCGATCTGTCCAATACCTATGGTGGTTTTGTCTTGCGCAAAGAAGAAGGCAAAGAGCGGGTGTTGGTGCTCGAACTCATCGATATCCTCGACCCTTACAGCAGCAAACCGGAAAATGTAGTCGATACCAAAAACTGGTATGGTGCGATCTACTATAAAATCATCGATTTCTCGTTTCAAGGCAAAACCCAATATTTACTTTTTGGCTACGATGGCGGTACCACCATGAGCAATTTCAAGTTATTAGATGTCCTGAGTTTTACCGGACAGACTGCTAAATTTGGTAGCCCTGTGTTCAAAGACCCAAAGTCGCTGAAAAAACGCGTTGTTTTTGAATATTCCAATATGGCCAGTATGTCGCTAGAGTTTGAGCCCAAGCGTGCGCGCATCGTCTTTGACCACCTTTCTCCAGAATCTCCTGCCTTAGAAGGTGTGAACTCATATTATTTTCCAGATATGTCTTACGACGCTTACGTTTATGACTACGACCGCGAAATCTGGAACCTCGAAGCCGATGTCGTTGCCACCAACCCAGAAGACGTCGGCGAGCGCTATTATTATGCCCTCAATCAAAAAACAGGTAAAGTTGAAAAGAACCGCATGCGCGGTGACTGGATGAACCCGTCTGATGCCGAAAACCCTAGCAATGGGACGCATCAAGCAGCGCTTCCTGTTCCGCAAAATGACGCCGATTTACCCTACACCAAAAGACACAAAAATAAAAAGCGTTTCCGTCTTTTTAACAAACGCAGCAACCCAGAATCTTACCAAGAATAAGCCCTATGCAACTCGGAAAAATAAATAAACTCACCATCAAGCGCTTTGCACCTCCAGGAGCTTATCTTGTCGATTTACAAGAAAATGAAATCTTGCTACCCAACAAATACCTGACGCCAGATATGGAAGAAGGCACGGATGTAGACGTTTTTGTCATGAAAGATTCCTCGGAGCGCATGGTGGCCGTCACTGAAAGACCCTATTTACTACTCGGCGACTTCGCTTTTTTGGATGTTGTTGAGGTCAATCCGTATGGCGCTTTTGTAGACTGGGGCCTCGACAAAGATTTGTTTGTGCCTTTTGCCGAACAACGCCAGCGTCTAGAAATTGGCGACCGCCATTTATTTACACTTCTCTACGACTTTGAAACCGACCGCTTGTTTGGCAGCATGAAAATCAAAAAAGTACTGAGCCCTTGTCAAGACATGAGTTTGGAAGGTCAGGAAGTTGATCTTTTGATCTGCGATGAAGGAAAACTGGGTAGAAATGTCATTGTCAATAGCCGCTACGAAGGGCTCATTTTTCGAGACCACCTCAACCAACCCGTGCAAAGCGAACAAGAATGTAAAGGTTACGTTGCCAAAGTACGAGAAGATGGCAAATTAGATATTCGCCTAGAAGTACCCAATGACAGCCGTTACGATGCTGCCGAGCAAAAAATATTAGATGTGCTCGCAGCCCAAGAAGGCTTTTTAGCCCTCACCGATAAAAGCGACCCAGATGAGGTGCGCGCTGTGCTCGGACTGAGTAAAAAAACGTTCAAGCAAGCCATTGGCAAGTTGTATAAACACAGACGTATTGCGTTGGAGGCAGAAGGCATTCGCTCCTTGAACAACCCCAGAGTTTAACGTCCGTCGCCGTCTAAGATATTGCCCAAACCACCTAAAATGCCACCTTCCTCTTTGCGGGTAGTGGTGCTATAAGCTAAAATTCTGGAGGCCAATCTGGAAATAGGCAAGCTTTGCAACCAAACTTTTCCAGGTCCTTTGAGCGTGGCAAAAAACAAGCCCTCACCCCCGAAAATAGTGTTTTTGATGCCCCCAACAAATTGGATATCGTAGTCAATCTCTTGCGTGTAGGCGACAATGCAACCTGTATCTACGCGCAATACTTCGCCGGGCTGGAGGGTTCTTTCCGTAATGTAACCACCTGCATGGCAGAACGCAAATCCATCGCCCTCTAGCTTTTGCATAATGAAACCTTCGCCACCAAACAATCCGGTACCGAGCTTTCTTTGGAATTCAATGCCCACACTTACGCCTTTTGCCGCGCACAAAAATGCGTCCTTCTGACAAACAATTTTGCCATTGTATTGCAATAAATCAAATGCGATAATCTTGCCAGGATACGGCGAGGCAAAAGCCACACGCGCCTTTCCAAAACCTTGATTGGTAAAAGCCGTCATGAATAAACTCTCACCCGTAAGCAAGCGTTTACCCGCACTAAACAATTTACCCATAAAGCCCGTCTGTGCGGAGCCGTCGCCAAAAATTGTTTGCATCTCGATGGCTTGATCCATGTACATAAAGGCGCCTGCCTCAGCAATTGCGGTTTCTTGCGGATCGAGCTCGATTTCGATGAGCTGCATTTCTTCTCCTTTGATGAAGTAGTCGATTTCGTGGTTACTGCGCATGTTTTTTTCTTGTAAAATTAGCAACAAAGTAGTTGCGGAGGATTGTTTAACTTTGCCAAATGGAAACACCACAAAAAATTGCGGTCATAGGCGGAGGCAGCTGGGCTACAGCGTTGGTCAAAATTCTTTGCAACAATTGCACGCAAGTCCATTGGTGGATGCGCAGCGAAGAGGCCATTGCACACATCCAGCAATTTGGACACAATCCCAAATACCTTCAGTCTGTGGCTTTTGACACCAAACAATTGGTCTTGAGTCAGGATCTCGAAGGCACTTTAGCTGCTGTCGATTGGGTCATTATTGCCACGCCGGCTGCTTTTCTGGAAGAAGCCTTTGCGGGTATTGGCGCAAGCCATTTTGCCAATAAAGTAGTTTTTTCTGCTGTAAAAGGAATTATACCAGCTTACAATGCCATACCGGCGCGCTTCATTCACAAAAGTTTTGACGTGCCCTATGACCACATCGGCATCATTTCAGGCCCCTGCCATGCAGAAGAAGTGGCCCTGGAGCGCCTCTCTTATCTCACATTAGCTTGTTCCAATGCGCAATATGCCCAGCAAATGGCTGCAGCATTGAGTTGTCGCTACATCAAAACCACCACCAGCGACGACCTTTTTGGTACAGAATTCTCAGCAGTGCTCAAAAATGTCTATGCGTTAGCGGCAGGAATTTGCCACGGGTTGGGCTACGGCGATAACTTTCAAGCCGTCTTGGTATCCAACGCCATTCAAGAAATTGAGCGCTTTATAGATGTTTTGCACCCCGTTCACCGCGACACCAAAACAAGCGCCTACCTCGGCGACCTCTTGGTCACGGCCTATTCCAACTTTTCGCGCAACCGTACCTTTGGCTTCATGATAGGCAAAGGGTATTCGGTCAAAAGTGCACAACTCGAAATGAACATGATTGCAGAAGGATATTACGCGACAAAAAGCCTTCATGAAATCAATCAAAAATTCGGGGTCGACATGCCCATACTTACGGCTGTTTACCACATCATTTATGAGCAAACAGACCCTACTGTAGAAATGAAAATTTTAGCTGAAAAACTTGCTTAACATGAAGGTTTTTAAATTTGGAGGCGCTTCGGTAAAAGACGCCGCTGCTGTCAAAAATGTGAGTGCGATCTTAGCACGTTACCCCAACCAGAAGCTACTTGTTGTCGTATCGGCCATGGGTAAAACAACCAATAAACTAGAAGAGCTCGTGACGGCGCTTTATGCCCAAGACCACCGAATTTATGCGGGTTTGCTCGACGATGTGAAGGCGTATCATCACGAAATTTTAGCGGGCTTATTTGCCGAAAGACATTTTCATATTTACCAAGAACTCGAAGACATCTTTGAGCAAATGGCGCAATTGTTTTTCAAACCTTTGGCAGAGAATCGCTCTTTTCAATATGACCAACTCGTTTCTTGCGGCGAACTCATTTCGAGCAAAATTTTGGCTGCCTATCTCACAGACCAACGCTACAGTAGCACTTGGCTAGATGCCAAAGCACTCATCCGCACAGACAACCATTACCAAGAAGCACAAGTTGACTGGAACAAAACCACTGATTTATGCCAACAACGCGTCAAGCAAGTATTTGAACAAGTAGATATCGCTATTACACAAGGTTTTATTGGTCACACCACAGAAGGTTTTACCACCACGCTCGGCCGAGAAGGTTCTGACTACAGCGCGGGTATTCTAGCCTATTGTTGTGAAGCAGAAAGCGTGACGATCTGGAAAGATGTACCCGGAATGCTCAATGCCGATCCAAAATACTTTGAACACACACAATTGCTGACCCAAATATCGTTCAAAGAAGCCATTGAATTGTCTTATTACGGTGCAAGTGTAATTCATCCAAAAACCGTACAACCCCTACAGCAAAAAAATATTCCCTTGTATGTGCGCTCATTTATAGATCCGGCTGCTCCGGGCACAACCATTTCTGCCAACGCAGAACGCGATGCCCAAATTCCGTCCTATATTGTGAAGTTCAACCAAGTGTTGGTTACGTTTAGCTCCAAAGATTTTTCTTTTATAGCCGAAAAGCAACTCGCCGACATCTTTGCAGCACTTGCCAGCATGCAGGCGCATATCAACCTCATGCAAAATTCTGCACTCAATTTCTCTGTACTGATTGACCGCGACAAAATGGAGGTAGAAAAATTACAATCTGTACTTGGAGCGCGCTTTCACATCCGCTACAACGAAAATTTAGAGCTCGTTACCATCCGTCATTACAACGACACCATTCTTGCTCAGATGAGCGCAGGCAAAACAAATTTAGTGAGCCAACAGACCCGCACTACGGCCCGCTTGGTTTTGCAGCCGAAAGCTTGATTTTTTATTTAGAAAGATTCAAAATACCACAAAAAAGGTATGCGGATTTTCTCGAAATGGGCTTACTTTTGCATATGTCCCAAACTTTGGATTCCATTTCTTTAAACGAACTCGTAGAAATTGCAGCTATTGCCAACAATGCCATAGCTCCTAAGCTCACCGAAATGGGCCTCACCAAAGGTCAGAAAATCAAGGCCATATTCAAGGCGCCTTTTGGCGACCCCATCGCCTACGAAATCAACGGCAACATCATTTCTATGCGCAAAGAAGAAGCCATGCAAGTAGAAGTCCAAATGGCTTAAAGCAAATTTCAGTAGCTTTGTAAGTCATGAAAATCGCATTATTCGGCAATCCCAACACAGGCAAGAGCACTATCTTCAATATGCTGACTGGTTTGCGTCAGCAAGTGGGCAACTTTCCGGGCGTTACCGTAGATAAAAAAAAGGGCAGCATCAAAACTGCACAAGGACAGCACCAACTCACAGACTTCCCCGGTACCTACAGTATATTCGCGCGCTCTTTAGATGAGCAAGTGGTCAAGGAAGTCCTCGGCAACCCACTGCATCCCGATTATCCTGATGCCATCATTTACGTGGCCGACGCCGCCAATTTGGAGCGCAATCTTTTGTTTTTTAGCCAACTTTATGACCTCGGCTTTCCGATACTCTTGGTGCTCAATATGTGGGATCGCGCACAACAAAAAGGCCTCGACATCCAACTCGACTTACTCCAAAATAACTTCCCCGCTGCGGCTGTAGTAACTGCCAATGCCCGGGTTTCTCTTGGAAAAGACCGCATTATCAAAGCGCTCGACCAACTCCAAAGCGGCGCAAGAACTGCATTCCATGACCACGATTTTCAAACACTGCAAACCGACGCCGAACAAACCCGAAACTCCGACGATCGGCTGCAAAAAATCAGGTCGCTACAACTCGTAGCGGCTGCAAAGCACAAAACTGCCAATCAGTCCACGCGCCTAGACCGCATCCTGACGCATCGCATTTATGGCTACCTGATCTTTTCGGCCATTCTACTCATCATTTTTCAGTTCATATTTAGCTTTGCGAGTATCCCGATGGACTTCATCGACGGGCAATTTGTGCATTTAAGCAGCTGGAGTGCAGCACATTTACCCGACGGTTTGCTTAGCAAACTACTCACCCAAGGCCTTATCCCCGGAATTGGCGGCGTGTTGGTTTTTGTCCCACAAATTGCCATCCTGTTTTTCTTTATCGCACTTTTAGAAGAGAGTGGCTATTTGTCGCGCGTTGTATTTATTATGGATCGCCTGATGCGCCCTTTTGGACTCAATGGCAAAAGTGTTGTGCCGCTACTGTCTAGCGTGGCCTGTGCCATACCAGGCATCATGTCAGCCCGAACCATTTCAGACTGGAAAGAACGCCTCATTACCATCTTAGTAGCCCCATTTATGAGCTGCTCCGCAAGAATACCCGTTTATACCTTATTGATCAGTTTGGTAATTCCGAAGATCTATATTGGCGGTATTTTGAGTTTGCAAGGCCTCGTTTTGTTTGGCTTGTATTTACTCGGAATCATTTTTGCCTTAGGCACGGCACTTTTGCTCAAACTACTCGTCAAGAGCCGCACGCCCGGGTTTCATCTAATGGAACTACCCGACTACAAAACACCAAGACTCACCAACGTAGGCTTCACTGTCTTTGAAAAAGTGAAGGTTTTTGTCTTCGATGCCGGTAAAATAATTGTCGCTATTTCCATCATTTTATGGGCCCTTGCAACATACGGCCCTAGCTCTAGACAACAAGCCCTGGACAATCTACATCAAACGCAAAGCTACACCTTTGCAACAACAGCCAAACAGCAAGAACTCGATAACGCTTTATTGCTCTCTGAATCGTACATCGGTCATTTCGGCAAATGGATGGAGCCAGCAATTGCGCCACTTGGTTACGACTGGAAAATAGGCATTGCCTTACTGAGCTCTTTTGCCGCTCGCGAAGTTTTTGTGGGTTCATTGGCCACTATTTATGCAGTTGGCGACGACAGCAGCACCCAAAAACGTTTGATTGAGAAGCTCAAAGAAGAAAAGAACGACCACGGACAAACCACCTATAGTTTGGCAACAGGTGCCTCCTTGCTCGTGTTTTATGTGTTCGCAATGCAATGCATGGCGACACTCGCGGTTGTAAAGCGCGAAACAAATTCATGGAAATGGCCCCTCCTTCAACTTGGGTTCATGGGTGTCATTGCTTATTTGAGTGCATTTTTAGTGTATCAACTATTGGTTTAAATACTTTATCGCTATCTTTCACTGATGCAACAAATATTGGTCATGATATTCATTCTCTGCGCAGGAATTTACCTGTTGAGGCATGTTTACCAATTGTTTTTTAAGCAACATGACCACTGCAAGGGTTGCGGACTCACGCCAAAGCATTCCAATGAATCCAACACATAAAGCACAAACTTATCAGTACAGCCATGATTTCTTTGCGGTAAAAACCGGTGGCGCATCCGATTTTGCCGATGAATTTGATCCACACCTTATCGATACCGACAATGTTTTTTGGCTCAATTTTCATGGCTTAAATGACCGAGAAAGCATTGAAAAAATCTGTCAAAAAATAGGCCTTGACAAACTCAGTATAGAAAGTATCTTTTTGCCACTGCGCCGTGCCAAAGTAGAAGAATATCCGTCGTATTTGTTTTTTCAATTGCATACGCTGCGCAACAATTGTCAGGATGCTGAACAAACAGACCAAATTACATTTATTCTAGGAGCCCATTATTTGCTCTCACTTCAGACCAATGAAGGCTTACATTTTGGCGAAGTCCGAGAACGCATTGAAAAATCTAAGGGTAAAATCCGCAACCAAAAAGCTGACTTCTTATTATTTCGATTACTAGATGCCCTACTCGATGAGCTTTTTCTTTATACAAGCACTATATCAGAGGAAATTGATCGAATAGACCAGCGCATCCATACAGAGATGCAAACCGACTTACTTCGGTCCATTGAAGATCAAAAAAGAAACCTGATCAATCTCAGAAAAATAGTTCAACCAATTAAAGACTTACTTGCTTCACTTGAATCGATGGATAATCACTTGATAGAAGCCGGCAACAAACATTACTATAAAAATTTAAGAAATAGTTGCCTTAGCTTATTAGAGGATGTCGAAGCGCACAAACAAATTTTAGATGGTCTGGCCAACTTATACTATGCGGTACAGGGCCAACGCATGAACCACATCATGAAAGTTTTAACGGTCGTGAGCAGCATATTTATTCCGCTGACTTTTATTGTTGGTGTATACGGCATGAATTTCAAGCACATGCCTGAATTAGACTACCCATATGGTTATTATACGGTAGTTGGTGTGATGTTCGTGTTGAGTTTTAGTTTGCTTATTTTCTTCATGAAGCGCGGATGGCTCAAGCGCGAATAGATGTTAATGAAGTGTTAAATACAAAATATGCCCAAAGAAGCTTCTTATCTTTCGGAAAGTTAAACTGAAACATATGAAAAAATTATTGCTTTCTTTTGGTGTTGTTTTCATGGCTGTACTTGGCCTTAACAGCGTCAATGCACAAATCGAAAAAGGTGCTAAAATTGAATTCAACAAAGAAGTCCATGACTACGGCAACATCAAATATGGTGGTGAGCCTTATTGTGCTTTTGAATTCAAAAATACCGGTGATGAGCCTTTGATCATCTCCAACGCAAAAGGATCTTGTGGTTGTACAGTTCCTGAATGGCCAAAAGAGCCAATTGCACCAGGAGCAAAAGGCACAATCCGTGTAAAATACGATACCAATCGTCCGGGCCCAATCAACAAAAGCGTTACCATTACCTCAAACGCCATCAACGAGCCAAACAAAGTGATCCGCATCAAAGGTGAAGTTGGTCCAGCTCCAGAGAGCGGAACGCCGGTAAACAACGCAGGCGCGCCAACAAACAACTAAGATTTACATCTTCAACTCATAAAAAAGCCACTCCTCGGAGTGGCTTTTTTATTGCGCTTCATTTTTAGATTTCTAAAAAGTGTTGGGCAGTAGTTGGCCAATTGGCTGTGGTACCTGGCCGAACCAATTGAATGGTCTGCAGACCTGCTTGTGCCGCAGCAGAAAGCTCGGCCGTGATATCCGATAAAAACAAGATTTGCTCTGGAGCTAAACCCAAGAGCTGGGCAATCTTGAGGTAAGTGTCGGTGTCTTTTTTAGGGCCTGTAGTGGTATCAAAATGCTGCGAAAAATGACCCGATAAATCACCGAAATCACTGTACCTGAACAACAATTTTTGAGCGGCGACTGAACCAGAAGAAAACACACCGATTTTTAATCCAAGGGCACGCCATTGATTGAGTGCCGCAGGTACGTCTTCATAGACATGCCCTGTGATTTGTGCAGATTCATAGCCACTTCTCCAAATTATTCCTTGAAGGGTTTTAAGTGGCGTAAGTTTGCGGTCTTCTTCGCTCCAAACTTTTAGGCAAGCCAACACTTCTTCTGTTGTAGTGAGGTGTTTACCCTCTTCTTTTGAAGCAATTTCAATAATATCTGCAAATGCTTGCTTGACTTCATTGAGTTGCGCATGCTTGGTGAGGTCATTGAGGTGTTCCCGAAAATAAGGGAACAAAACCTCATAAACAAAGTGAATAGAGCTTGTTGTGCCTTCGATGTCGGTCAGGATATATTTGATCTGCTTATCCAAGATGTGGCGCTTTAAAATTTTTGTAATTGTCTTCGATACCTGATTGCGTATAGTGGGGTGTCCAGCCAGACATATCTGTAAAGATGCGAATTGCTTTTACGAATGGGTTTTCTGGACCAGCATCAAACCAATGTTTGGTACCCGCCGGCACACTAATGAGGTCACCGCGCTGGCATAATACATTGAAAACAGGCGCGCCCTCTAGGTGAAACCAAAACAATCCTTGGCCATCGACAAAAAAGCGAATTTCATCTTCGTCGTGGATATGCTCTGCCAAAAATTTGGTGCGAATTTGGTCGTAGTTCGTTGTGAGTGAGTTGATGGAAATGACATCAGCAGTTTGGTAACCGCCCTTTGTCATGAACGGCTGCAAATCTTTTTCATACGCAGCTAAGATCGTTTCTTGGCTCGCGCTGTCATCGAAGTGCAC
This sequence comes from uncultured Flavobacteriia bacterium, assembly GCA_937975705.1. GTDB lineage: Bacteria > Bacteroidota > Bacteroidia > Flavobacteriales_D > Crocinitomicaceae > UBA952. The sequence goes on from CALJTX010000043.1 coordinate 34,094, forward strand.
CGCACACTCCCACTGTTCAAAAAACACGTTGTGTTGGGCCAAAAAAGCTTGAATTGCTGAGGGTTCATTGAGTTGAACACCTTGATCCGGAATTGATAAAATTGCCATTTTTTAGAGTAAAAATTCGCACTCACAAAGGTAATCTAAAGTCTCGAGATGTCGTTGAGCTGCAAAAAGAGTTTCTCCCCAAGCATAGGTACCATGCCCTGCAATGATGAAACAATGTTGTTGGATGTCAGCATGTCTTTGGTCGAGCGCTGCACAGAGCGCTGCCATTTCTTGGCTGTTGTCTATGATCGGAATTTGCAAGCTATCGAGGTGGCTCGTGCACCCTTTAAATCCTTTCTGAATTTCATAACCCTGAACAGGAAAGAAATTTTCATTAAACTGACTAATCAATACCGGATATTTGCCGTGGCTATGTAAAATCACTTTGGCCTCCGGGAAATGCTTGTAAATCCAGAGATGGATTTGTGTCTCATCAGAAGGCTTGACACCGTGAAACATACCTGAACCAATACCGTTTTGATCGATACTCATGAAGTCTTGTTCTGTGAAGTCGGCTTTGTTGACTCCAGAACGCGAAACCCAACATTGTTGGTGTTCATCGATAAATGAGTAGTTTGTAGAGGTAGCTGGTGACCAACCTCTGGCATTGAGGGTGCGAATGAGTTGAACTAAAGCGGTTTTCATGAGTTGGCAAGCGTCTCCTTGACAAGGGCAGCGATCACTTTACCGTCGGCCTTGCCCGCTAATTTACCCGACAGCACACCCATTACCTTACCCATGTCTTGTGGGCCGCTTGCACCGGTTTGCGCAACTGCAGCTTGCACTTCACTGCGAATTTCATCTTCGGTGAGCATTTTTGGCAAATAAGCTTCAATGACTTCTGCTTGAAATAATTCTTCGGCTGCAAGATCTTCGCGCTGCTGTGCTTGGTAGAGCGCGTAGGTCTCCATGCGTTGTTTGTGGAGCTTCATGCAGATTTTGAGCGCTGTTTCTTCTGAAACCTCTGTATCTGCGCCTGCTGTTGCCTCGAGCAATAGTTTGGATTTGATATCGCGCAGCGCCGCCAGCTTCTCTTTTTCACGAGCAAGCATGGCATTTTTGATATCGAGGTTAATGCGTTCGGTGAAAGTCATGATCAGTCGACGTTGTCGTGTAAGAAGTTGTTGCTGCGCAGCGTGCTAGTGCCATTGGCATCTTTGCTAATTCCAAAGCGAGAAATGCTGTCTTGATGGCTGGGTGCTTGCTGCTGTAATTGGATATTTCTACGTACAAATGCAGGCTCGTTTTCAAACTCTAACAAACCATCTGGTTTTTTGAGCTTTGATGTGAATTCCTGAATGCGAGAAACACGCTCTTGATTTTTGCGTTGCTGTTCTTCTGGACTCAAAACGCGCTTAGGCGTTTCCATTTCAATGCGCTGATGGCTGTCATCTTCCAAAACATGCTTCACGACTTCTTGTTGGATTGGTGCTGCAACGGGTGTGGGTTGTACCACCTCTGGCTGCACATCAAATACCTCCCAACTCATGGATGTTTGTGTAGAAGCAACTACTTCTTCTTGCTCATCATAGAGGTTGAAGGTTGTTTTGGGCGTTGCCGCAACGGCATCAATTGGCGCTTCTTGTGTCTGAAAAGGATTGCTGAGCGGCGCTTCAACTTGCTTGATAAAAGGCTCTTCGGTTACGTGTGCTACTGGAGCAGAAGCGATTGACTCAAAAGGAGAAGAAAGTGGCGCAGTGATTTCTTGTTTTTTCTCTTCCTCGAGAACAACTACCGTGCGCTCTGGGCTTTTTTCAAAACCTGTTATTGGTGATGAACTGAAACCTGTAGCGATGATTGTAAGGCTAATTTGGTCTCCGAGTGCTGCATCGTGGCCGTGGCCCCAAATGACGTCTGCAGTAGAGCCAGCTGCTTCTTGAATATAATCGGTGATGTCAGTGATTTCATCCATCATGACTTCGCGGTCACCATAAGAAATGTTGAGCAATACATAGCGTGCACCGTTGATATCGTTGTCGTAGAGCAAAGGCGAATTGAGTGCGTTTTTAACGGCAACCACTGCGCGGTCTTCGCCAGCTGCCATAGCACTTCCCATAATGGCATGGCCAGAGTTGCGCATAACGGTATTGACATCGTTGAAGTCTACGTTGATAGCACCTGTTACGGAAATGACCTCTGCAATGCCTTTAGCTGCAACCGTCAATACGTCGTCGGCATGAGAAAAGGCCTCAGAAAGCGACATATTCTTGCCGAATTCGCGCAAACGTTCGTTGTTGATGATCAGTAAGGTATCTACATTTTGGCGCATGCGCTCCAAACCTTCTTCGGCTTGTTGGCGTCTTTTGCGGCCTTCAAAATTAAATGGAACTGTCACAATACCTACAGTTAATATACCGAGGTCTTTGGCTACTTGCGCAATAACTGGCGCAGCACCGGTACCAGTACCACCGCCCATTCCGGCTGTCACAAAAACCATTTTGGTGTCTTTGGACAAAAGTTCGCGGATTTCTTGAATGTTTTCCATTGCGGCATTCATACCAACTTCTGGTATCATTCCCGCACCACGACCTTCAGTTAGGTTCGGGCCCAATTGTATTTTGTGTGGAACCGGAGAAAGATCGAGCGCTTGGCAATCGGTATTGCAAACGATGAAGTCTACACCGGCAATGCCTTGTAAATACATGTGGTTAACGGCATTTGAGCCGCCGCCGCCAACGCCAATTACTTTGATGATGGAGGCTGCTTGTGGGGTGTCGTGTTTTGGTAAATCAAATTCCATAATACTGCTTTGTATAACCAATTTTATCTTAAAATATTAATCTTCTGAATCGTCAAAGAATTTTCTGACCGGTCCTAGAATGCGGTCAAAGAATTCGCCTCTGCGTTCAGCGTTTGAATGCGTTTTGATTTTCTCTTGCTTTTCGGCAATTGTTTTCTCAATGACTGGGTCTTCTTGTTTGGTAACAGGCTGTTTCTCCCATGGTTGGGCGGCCTCTAAACTCTCAAAACCTTTCAATACCAAACCAATACCCGTTGCATATTTTGGACTAGACAACACGTCGATGTCGTTGGTGTTGGCCAAGTGCTCGGTCGGGTAACCGATGCGCGCATCCATGCCTGTGAGGTATTCGATGAGTTGGGTAAGGTGCTTGAGTTGCGAACCGCCACCCGTTACAACAATACCGCCGATGAGTTTTTTCTCGTAGTCGGTACTTTTGATTTCGAGGTTAACCAATTCGATGATTTCTTCCATGCGCGCTTGGATGATGCTCGCTAAGTTGCGCAAGGTGATTTCTTTAGGGTCACGACCGCGCAAGCCCGGTATGCAAACCACTTCGTTTTCTTTGCTTTCCGAAGCCAAAGCACTACCAAATTTAACTTTGAGCATTTCGGCCTGACGCTGCATGATCCTGCAACCTTCTTTGATATCTTGTGTGATGACGTTACCACCAAAAGGAATAACGGCAGTGTGGCGAATGAGACCATCGTGAAAAATAGCAACGTCGGTAGTGCCGCCGCCGATATCGACGAGGACAACACCTGCTTCTTTTTCTTCTTCAGAAAGCACGGCCTCGGCTGATGCGATAGGCTCTAAAATGATGTCTTTGACACTCAAGCCTGAGCGGTCTACGCAACGCGTAATGTTCTGCACGTTGGTCACTTGACCGGTAATGATATGGAAATTCGCCTCCAAGCGCACGCCAGCCATCCCGATTGGATCTTTGATTTCTGGCTCGCCATCGACGATGTATTCTTGTGGAATAACAGTAATGATTTCTTCACCTGGATTCATGACCATTTGGTACATGTCGTCTACAAATGCATCGATATCGACTTGGGAGATTTCACCGTTGGTGGTGCGGCGCGTGTAAATGCCGCGGTGTTGCATGCTTCTGATGTGCTGGCCAGCGATGCCAACGTGTACATTTTTGATTTTGAGGTCGCCTTCTACCGCTTCTTGAGTGGCTTCAACAGCAGCATTAATGGATTGGACAGTGCGTTCAATGTTCGAAACAACTCCGCGCATCACGCCCAAAGATTCGCTTTTGCCCATTGCAATGATTTCAATTTTGTCGTGCTCGTTTTTACGACCGACAAAACAGGCGATTTTTGTGGTGCCAATATCCAAACCGACAACCACACGCGTGCGCTTTACCTCGGGATTGTTATTTTTTTCTGCAAACGATTTGTCCTTCATATTTGACACTTATTTCTTTGTATTTGTTCCAGCCTTCGTGGGGCAGGGCTTCTTTGTAAAAATGTTTCAGACGTTCAAATTTGTCTGAAACTTCTTCGGTACTGCGCGCTGGACCGAAGACAATTTGCTGTTCACCGAGGAGCGGAATGAGGATGAAATCGCCGTCGGCTTCAAGGTAAACTTGACCTATTAATTTATGCATTAATGGATCATTACAAACATAATTTGAAATACGGTAGATTTGACCAATTTTTTGAGAACTTTTCAAATTTGAATTGTTAATAAAATCACAGTGAAGACGGGGGTTATAGGTGTCTAAAATATGGCCTGAAAAGACCAACGTTCTGGCTGTGTGCAAAGCCGATCTATACATCATAAATCCGTCTTGATCAAGGTAATAGCTTTGGCCTTGTAAGTTAAAGATGCGTGCAATTGGTTTGCGAAGCTCTAATTTGATTTCCCAAGCAGCCCCGATGTGTTTGTAAACATCTACGGTTTTTACCTCAGCCATGGCCGCAATTGCGCGTTCGATGCGGTGCACATTGAGTTCATTTGCCGTCATATTTCTGCGAAATAATTTTCCCAATTGAAGTCGTGCCAATAATTCAGGCTTGGTTAAAAATGCATTTTCATCTTCGGCATGAATGGCAATTTTTGGAGTGCCCAAGACTTTTTGCTGTGCTGAGGCTTGCGCAAAATAAAAAATCACTGCCACACCGATAGCGAGCAGGAACCAAAAAATCCTAAAAAGCCAAATTTTCATCGGTTGCGTGTTTGAATTTGAAGTAAATCGGTCAATGGACCAACCAAACGATCTATGTCGCCTGCGCCAATAGTGAGTATTACCCCGTGCTGAGGAGCTTTGAGCGCGGTAAGTACTTCATGAGGTTGGAGCACGCGCTTCTCCTTCATTTGCGTCAAATCTGCCAACCACTCGCTGCTCACACCTGGAATAGGGAGTTCGCGCGCCGGATAAATTGGCAACAAATAAAGTGTGTCAAGCACCGCAAGCGCACGAGCAAATTCTGCTGCAAAATCTTGTGTGCGCGAAAACAAATGTGGCTGAAATATTCCTGTAATTTTCTGGCCTGGATAAATGGCGCGAACCGAAGAAATCAAGGCGTTGATTTCGGTCGGGTGATGTGCGTAATCGTCTATGTACACCAAATTTTCAGAGCGTAGATGGTATTCAAAACGTCTTTTAACGCCTTTGAAACTCTTGAGTGCTGGCCGAAGCTGCGCTACATCAAAACCCATACAGTGCAATAGTGCAATACAGCCCAATGCGTTTTCTGCATTGTGGATACCCGGCAAACCCAATTCAAAAGCCTGAAGTATTTGGTCTCCAATTTTTAAATCTGCCACTTGAAAACCATTTTCGTAACGGAGATTCAAAAAACTATAATGCGCTGTATGCGAATCAATTGCATAGGTGTAAACAGCCGCCAAGCTCTGGAGGTTCAGGCCTTCTTTTTGAATGCAAAATCCTTTTGGATCGACCCGCATGGTAAACTGACGAAAACCCTGCAAAAAGGCTTCTTCACTGCCATAAATATCGAGATGATCAGGGTCTGCAGCCGTTACAATTGCCGCATAAGGTGAGAGTTGCAAAAAGCTGCGGTCAAATTCGTCGGCCTCAATCACCGCATATGGGCTACTGGCATGCAGCACTAAATTGGACTCAAAATTGCTGGCAATACCACCCAAAAAGGAAGTGCAACCCACTTCTATTTCTGTCAATAAATGCGCCAGTAAGGAACTGGTGGTTGTTTTACCATGCGTACCCGCTACACAAAGACCTTTGTAGGTTTTGGTCAGGGCACCAAGCACTTCGGCGCGCTTGAGAATTGTAAAATGCTGCGCCTGAAAAAAGGCCAACTCTCCGAGCGCTTTGATGGCCGGCGTGTACACCACTAATGTTTTTTCAGGATCTTGATAAGCCAAAGGAATTTCGGCACCGAGGTCCTCGTAATGAATAGCGATACCTTCTTCTGCTAATTTCTGCGTGAGTGGTGTTTCAACCTTGTCATAACCAGCTACTTGCTTGCCATTGAACTTGAAATAGCGGGCCAAAGCACTCATGCCAATGCCGCCAATGCCGACAAAATATACCTGATCAAACGCTGCGAGCTGCTTCATATCTTGGCCACTTTCAAACAAACGTCTGCGATATCTTTTGCTGCATGCGGCAGCGCCAAGGCTTCAATTGCTTTGGAAAGCGCTTGTTGCTGAACAAGATTTTTCAAGAGCGCAAGCGCTGCCGGCACTAAAGTTTCCTGCGCAGCGGCATCTGTAACCAAAACTGCGGCATCACGGTCAACAAGAGCACGGGCATTTTTGGTTTGGTGGTCTTCGGCTACATTTGGTGAAGGCACCAAAATAGCAGGCTTCGCTACAAGCGCGAGCTCGCTCACGGAAAGCGCACCAGCACGCGACACGATCACCGTTGCGAGTGCATAGGCGAGGTCCATGCGCTGAATAAAAGGAAAGACCTTTACATTTTTAGGCAGTGAATGTTGGAAATGCGCCAATTCCTGTTCATACGATTTACCACACTGCCAAAGCAATTGGACAGAATCGGTCTCAAAATGACTGACGGCCGATCTGAAAGCCACATTGAGGGTTTTCGCACCTAAACTGCCACCCATTACAAACAAGGTTGGCCTATTTGCATCCAAACCAAAGAATTCGGCAGCTTCTTGCTTTTTAGCCTCCAAATTTTGAAGTAAAGCTGAGCGCACCGGATTACCAGTAAGTTGAATTTTTGACGCTTCAAAAAACGCAGACATTTCGGGATACGCTACACAGATGGCCTTGGCCTTGCGCGCAAGTATGCGGTTGGTTTTGCCAGGAAAAGAGTTTTGCTCCTGAAGCAATGTAGGTACGCCAAGTAATTGTGCCATTTGTAAAGTTGGGCCACTCGCATAGCCACCTACACCGATGACCAACTCCGGTTTAAATCGTTTAATGACAAAAAATACTTTCGTTAAACTGAGTATTAATTTGAAAGGCAGTAATAAATTTTTGAGTGTGAGTTTGCGTTGCAGACCTACTATCGGTAAGCCCACAATAGGGTAACCTGCCTGCGGTACTTTTTCCATTTCCATCTTGCCTTCTGCACCGATAAATAAGATATCGGCAGCTGCATTTCTGCGCTTGATTTCGTCGGCTATGGCTAGTGCTGGAAAAATATGGCCACCTGTTCCGCCACCAGAGATGATGATTTTAGTCAATTTCATTTTGTTCAGGGCTAGCAAATTGATTCTCTTGTTCGTTTGTTGGAAGTTCTTTGGCAAAAGATTGCACGACGCCGATGGAGACACAAGCCATGACCAATGCCGAGCCCCCCATGGCTAAAAATGGCATGTTCTGACCCGTCACAGGAAAAACGCCTGTACAGACGAGCATATTTACACTCGCTTGGGTCAGCAAATGAATACCTATACCTAAAGCCACGTAACTCTGAAATAAATCTTGGGTTTTGAGCGCAAAACGGATCATTCTATAAAGCAAAATCATGTAAAGCAATACCAATATGAAGGCGGATACAAATCCAAATTCTTCCACAAAAGTGGCGTAATAGAAATCGGCATAAGCCTCAGGTAAAAATTCTTTGAGTTTGCCATCGCCAACGCCTTGTCCGAAAACAGCTCCTACTGAAATCGCCAATTTTGCATTATTGGCCTGCTGGTTGGCTTGTAAACTTTCTATACTTTGATCTTTGGCATCTACCCTATTATTGATGCGGTTCATCCAGGTATCGTAACGCGGCAATATTCCAGCTTTTGGCATCGCGAGGTGCAAGCCAACAATGAGCAATACCAAACCAAGCCCAACGCCCGCCATGGTCAATAATTTCAAAATAGGAACGCGACCAATAAACAGCAAGAGCATACTCAACATAAATACCATTGCCGAGGTCGAGAAGTTGTCCTTTAAAATGAGTAAACAAATTGCCCCGATTGGGATCAATAATGGGAAGATTCCTTCTCGCCAATTATCTAACTTTTGCTGCTTTTTAACCAACAATTTACTCAGATAGATCAGTAGCGCCAACTTGGCGAAGTCTGAAGATTGAAAAGTCAGATTGACAAATGGAATGCGTATCCAGCGCCCTGCACCATTGACCTGAGCGCCAAAAAACCAAGTAAAAATCAATAAAACCAATCCTAAGTAATAGGCAAACTTGGCCAACTGACTGATGTATTTGGCGGGCACCCGATGAATTGCGTACATGCCACCAAAGCCAAGGATCACATAAACTAAATGCTTGAACAGGTACAAAAACGGAGAACCTCCCTCAATCTTGATCAGAATAGGCACGAAACTATACACCGTGACCAACGAAAAAGCCATCATTAACAAAGTAATGATCCAAATAACGGGGTCGCCCTTAAGATAAGAAAGATAGGTTCTCATAGCCGCGTTTATAACATGCGAACAGCTTGCTTAAATTGCTGACCACGGTCTTCGTAGCTCGTAAATAGATCGAAACTTGCACAAGCCGGTGACAACAATACTGCATCGTTTGTTTTGGCAAGTTGATATGCAAACGCAACCGCTTCATGAGCCGATTTCGCTTCTACAATGACCTCAACTTTGTCTTTGTACGCTTCAATAATTTTTTGATTCTCAAGACCAAGACAAACAATTGCCTTCACTTTTTGAGCTACTAAATCTTGCAACTCACTGTAATCGTTTCCTTTATCGACGCCACCTACAATCCAAACGGTTGGCTTTTCCATAGATTCTAATGCAAACCACGCTGCATTGATGTTTGTGGCTTTGGAGTCATTGATGAATTCAATCCCATTGACTTTAGCAACAAACTCCATACGGTGTTCTACATTGATAAAATCTTGGAGGCTTTCGCGCACAACATCGGTGCGGATTTCAACGAGCCTTGCTGCAATTCCTGCTGCAAGTGCATTCTGGGTGTTGTGTTTGCCTTTTAGAGCTAATTCGTGGATAGACATGGTGAGTTGTTGTTTGTTTATGTTGATGTATAGTTGTTGCTGATCTGTATAGCCGCCGTTTTCTTGAACAGTGGTCATGGAAAAAGGCGCTAATTGCGCTTTGGTTTGTATTCCTTTTAAATAGGAAATGATGGTCGTGTCGTCGGCATTGTAGATAAAATAATCGGCCTCCGTTTGATTTTGTAGGATACGAAACTTCGCTTGCACGTAGTTTTCCATTTGGTAGTTATAGCGATCGAGGTGGTCTGGGGTGATATTCGTTAGGATCGCAATATCTGCCTTGAAAGTAAACATGTCGTCTAGCTGAAACGAACTGAGCTCCAAGACATAATAAGCATAAGATTCAGTAGCCACTTGCTTTGCAAAACTCTGCCCTACATTTCCGGCTAGCCCAACGTGGAGCCCTGCTTTTTTAAGCATGTGATAGCACCACATGGTAGTGGTGGTTTTGCCGTTGCTGCCCGTGATGCAAATGTGCTTCGCGCTGGAATAATAACCTGCAAATTCTATTTCTGATACCACCTGAATACCTTTTTGACGAATGGCCTTCATGACCTCCGCCTTTTCTGGAATACCCGGTGACTTAATGACCAAGTCCGCAGCTAAAATTTGCGCCATCGTGTGCTGCGCAGATTCAAAAGCAATTGCATTTGCTTCTAGTTCTTGTTGAAAAGACTGCTTGATCTGGGCGCCATCAGAAACGAAAACACGCCAGCCTTTTGCCTTGCCCAAAATAGCTGCACCGACGCCAGATTCACCAGCGCCTAATATTACAAGCAAGCGGTTTTGGGCCTCCATTTTAACGCAATTTGAGGGTTACGATGGTTACTACAGCCAAGAGCACTGCTACAATCCAGAAGCGCGCTACAATTTTTGCTTCGTGTATGCCTTGTTTTTGATAGTGGTGGTGGAGCGGCGCCATCAGAAAAATGCGCCTTCCTTCGCCAAATTGTCGTTTGGTAAACTTGAAATACCCCACCTGCAACAGCACCGAAACATTCTCAATGAGAAAAATTCCACACAATACAGGAATAAGTAGTTCTTTGCGAATGGCAATGGCAAACACCGCAATGATGCCACCCAATGCAAGGCTTCCGGTGTCGCCCATAAATACCTGAGCAGGAAAAGCGTTGTACCACAAAAAGCCCACACACGCGCCCACAAAGGCTGCAATGAAAATAACGAGCTCCTCAGCTTCGGGAATGTACATCACGTTGAGGTAATCCGCAAATTTGGCATGCGAACTAACATAAGCCAATACTGCTAAGGCCAAACCAACAATAGCAGAAGTTCCTGTAGCCAGGCCATCCAAACCGTCGGTCATGTTGGCGCCATTGGAAACGGCAATCACTATAAAAATGACAATTGGAATGAAGATCAGCCAGCCATAAGACTTATTTACATCGCCGATAAGCCAGTTGTAATTGAACTCATTGCCTTTGAAAAAAGGAATGGTGGTGGTCATATCGTCGGTGCGGATCCATTTGTAATTTTCGCCTGCATTTTGGGCGTGCTCATGCGTCACAAATGTTTCATCTGCCTGCAGTTTGTAGTGTGCAGAAACTCTTTTGTGTACCACTACATCATTAGAGAAATAAAGAATGCCACCAACGATGAGGCCCACGCCAATTTGACCGATGATTTTAGAAGTGCCTTTCAAGCCTTCTTTGTTCTTTTTGAATACTTTAATGTAGTCGTCTAAGAAACCGATGAGACCCAACCAAATAGTCGCAATGATCATGGTAATGACATAAACATTTTGAAGTTTGGCAAACAATAAAGTCGGCACCAAAATAGCGGCCAAAATGATGAGCCCACCCATGGTTGGTGTACCCGATTTTTCTATTTGACCAGCCAAACCGAGGTCGCGGACGGTTTCGCCAATTTGCTGGCGACGCAAGCGAGCAATGATGTGCTTGCCGATCACGACAGAAACGATCAAGGACGTGATGAGCGCTAAAGAGGCGCGAAAAGAAATAAATTGGAACAAACCTGCACCAGGAAAATTCAGTTGATCGAGCCAGGAGAACAAATAATAGAGCATGTTATTTATCGAGTTGGTTAAAAAGTTCTTTGGTAATCGCAACGTCGTCGAAGGAAGT
>CALJTX010000044.1 GCA_937975705.1 uncultured Flavobacteriia bacterium
CTTCACCAATGCCGCTTTGTACGAAGCCAAAAAATATGCGCTGCTTCATCCGCAAACGGTTTGTTTTGCACCGGTGTCTGGAATGCACCATGCTCAACCGAATCGTGGTTCGGGTTTTTGCACTTTTTCTGGGCAGGTTATTTCGGCACTCAAACTCTATGACGAATTTGGGGTGTCGGGTGCTTACTTTGACCTAGATGGTCATTATGGCAATAGCATTGAAGATACCAGGGATTTTGAACCAAAGTTGAATCTTGCCATTCCGTTGGGTTGTAATGTCAATCCAAGTGGACACAACGCATCTTATATTGAAGCTTTCAAAAATGGTTTGCTTCGTGTTGAGGAGCTCATTTTAGCCGACAAGATCCATTATGTTGTTTTCGCTCATGGCGCAGACTCACATGCAGACGACGACATCGGAGGCGGCTGCGATACCAAACACTGGCTGCTTTGCGCCGAAATCTTTGCCGAATGGGTGAACACTATCTCGAAAAAAATAGGCAAGCCGCTACCTGTAACGCTTGCCTTATTTGGTGGCTACCGCGCCGATAACTACAACGCGGTGCTGGATTTACATTTGAGCTCTTTGGCTATTATCGCAAAGGACTTATGCCGTCAGGATAAGGTCCATACAAATTACGCCTATCAACACCCCCCTAAAACTCAAAAAGTCGCTTCGTGATGCTGCCTTCTGATTTGGATTTGGCATAGTGGGCGAGTGAGTCGTCCATGAAGCCAGATAGGATGCCGTAATTTCTTTTTTGGAAGTTGCGGACGTTTTCACGGCGAATGTTGAGTCTGTCGGAGATGTCGAGTGCGTCAAAATCGCAGCCAATGAAGCTGTAGGTCCATTTGCCTGTTTCGTCGCGTTCTTTGATTTGTTTGGCGATGGCTTCGTAGCTGAAAAATTGAGAGCAGTTTTCTTCGCCGTCGGTAATGATGATCATGACCACGCTCATTTCGTCGTTTTTGATGGCCTTCGCAAATTCCGATTCAATGAGGTGATTGCTCTTGCCAATGGCGTCGAGTAGGGCTGTGGATCCGCGCGGGGTAAAAGCATCGGCAGGCAATTCTTGAAGCGCGGCAATTGGCGATGGATGCACGAGCGTAGTGATTTCGTGGTCAAAGACAGTTAATGACATCAGGAATTTTTGGTCGGGATAGGTTGCTTGCAAGTTTTTTATGCTAGTAATGTGTTCGTTGTAGCCGCCCACGACCATTTTTTCCATGCCGCTCATAGAGCCGCTGCGGTCAATGATGAAATGATAAAGTGTTGTTTTATTGGTGAAGTTGTTGTTTGTTGTTTCCATGTTGTTTGTTTTTGATGGTTTTGAATTGAAAAAATAAAAGCGTGTACTAAAAAGGGTCATCGGAGTCCATGGCCGAATTGAACTCGGCAAAAAAGTGCATCATACGCTGCGTTTTTGGATCGATATAGTGCCGTTTTCTGAGTTCAAGATTGTCAAAATTGACCCGAAAGAGGCTGCATTCATAAAGGTCGGTGAGCTGCAGTTCTTCCTCCACAAAAAGGAGGTTCATGTAATTTTTACTGTTGTTGCCAATAAAGAGGTAGCCGTTCTGACCTTTTGAGCAAGACCCACCGCAGCTGCCCTGCACCGCATTGAGGTAGGTGTCGCCATCGGCTTTGAATTGGCGAATGATATACTCGAGTTTCAAAATGAATTCGTTGCGCTGCCAATCTTGGTAGGTGCGTTCTACGTCGAGCAGGTAATAAAGTGCCGCGGTGTTCATGTCTTGAATGCATTTGCGCACCAGCTGTGCATTGGTAATTTGAATGTGCACATGTGTTTCGGGTGCAGTTTGAATCAATTCTTGTTGTTGCATGATTTGTTGTTTTATCAATTAATTTTCGTTGACCAATTGTTCGAGTGACTGCGTCACCTTCGACGGAATCCTGATTTCACTGATCTTGCCATCCTTGAGCACGAGCGCAAAGCGCAGCACAATTTCATCGCGTTTGGGGTCTGGTGCCTCGCCAAAGCGGTCGCGATGGAGCTCAAAGGCCGAGAAGTTCTCTTCCTCTATTATCGGATAGCGAAACTCGAGCACCGTTTGCCCTGGCTGTTCATCGAGGCTAAAACCCCTGGAGCACATCTGCGCAAAACATCTTTCTTCTTTGCCATCGAGCATCATGAGTTGGTAGAGTTTTGATTTGCCAAAATGGATATTCTCCTTGCCAAAGAATTTGCCTTTTGGGTCGAGTAGGGCAGAAATACGCTTGATGTTTTGGATCAGAAAAGCAAACTGAAAGTCGTTGAGGAGGTCTTCATTTTTGCGGATTTGTTGTTCGTCGGTTTGGAGTGTTTTAGCGAGCATTTGGAGCAATTCGGATTGGTATGTCAGCGCTTATTCAATACTTATGCCAAACTCAAAAACGAGTAAAATCGTTCAAAAATTGCTCAAAAAGTGTCAAAAAATGAAAAATATGTCAAAAAATGGAGAGAAATTGCAAAAACACCTCTTTTCGGCTAAGCGATGAAAAGTATGGCACAATCCTTGTCGAAAAGACCTGACCAAAACCGCCTGACATGAAATACAACACGCCCAAAGAACTCTGGAATCTCTATAAAGAACTCGTCGCTTTTAAAAAACAAAAGCAAGACATGGAGCAAATGGACAGCATCGTTTTTGAGCGCATCAAAGCGCACTTAAGCGACAAAGAAATCAAGTTTACGGTAGGGCACCCCGACAACATGATCCGTTGGCAGGTTGGTTTTGACGAAACCCGCAGTGGCCTCATCTTCTATTACCAAGAAGGCACTGATTTCATTCTCGACTCCTATTGCTACCAACTCCAAGACACCGACGAGCCCATCGAATACGTCCGTTTTTCTAATGTCTTCAACTCACTACTGAACAAAGGGCATGTCTATTACTACAGCGAAAGAAACGTGCTGCGCTACAAAACAGTGGTCAGCATCCGCGAATTTTTCTGGGAACCAGCCCTCATCGAACACCGGATATACCAACACTATTCCATCGCCAACGATTTGTCGCGCTGCGCCCACGACATGCACAACACGGGCAAAGATGCATTTGATGTAGTGGCCGATTTTATGAGTCAGCGCGATCAAGAATCAGCTTCATAACGACCCGGATCAACCCCATACTTCTCCATCTTGCTTTTCAAGGTATTGAGCGCCCAGCCAATAGATATGGCGGTTTGTCGTTGGTTGCCTTGGTGGTGTTTCAAGACTTTAATGATGTGTTCTTTTTCGATGTAATCCATGTGCATGGGTTGCTCCGTACTCGACTGCTTCAGGCGCTTGGGCAGTACGTCTGCACTAATGCGTTCTTCGTTGAAAACATATAACCGCGAGATGATATTCTCGAGCTCGCGTACATTGCCAGGGTAGGTGTAGTTGAGCAAAATTTCTTGGGCTTCTTTGTCCAAGACCAACTTTTTAGGCCGATGCAATTCTTTTTTCTTGGTGCTCAGAAAATGATCCATAAGCAGCTTGAGGTCGGTCTTGCCGCGCTCCAAAAGGGTAGGGAGGTCTAGCTCCACAACGGAAAGCCGATAATATAAATCCCATCTGAACTTTCCTTCTTCGCAAAGTTTGGGCAAATTCTGATTGGTAGCGGCAATAACCCGCACATCCACTTTCTTGGCCTTGCCACCCAAAGGCATGATTTCTTTTTCTTGCAAGACCCGCAGCAAACTCTGCTGCATGTAAGGCGAAATGTCGCCAATTTCATCCAAAAAGATAATCCCTTCGTGGGCCTGCTCAAACAAACCGCTGGTATCTTTATCGGCACCGGTAAACGCACCTTTCTTGTAGCCAAACAAGCGGCTCTCTAGCAGCCCATCCGAAAACGCCGAGCAGTTGATCGCAATATACGGTTTGTCTTGTCGGGCCGAATTCTTATGAATATACTTCGCCAAATTCTCCTTTCCCGTACCGCTCGCCCCAAGTATCAACACACTCACGGCATCAACCTGCGCCACCTTCGCCGCACTCCCATACACTTTCTCAATCGAAGGCGTCAAAAAATAATGATCACCGCTAGACCGCTTGATCTCTTCCTGATGATACATCGCCGTCACAGGAAGCGAAGACTTCTCCAAAGCAATCTTCACGAGCTCCGGCTTGTCCTTGTCTTTCTGTTTCGAAAACTTCGCCTCACGGGTCTGATAAAGCGCAGTTTGCAAACCCAGTGACATATGGCACAAATACCACACCACTTGCATTGCAGGCGTCCCAGGCGAAATATAAATATCTATCTTATCATCCTTGCACTCCGCCAAAATCGGTGCCACCTTCGCCTGAATCTCCTGATGATCTATCGGGTCGGCAATATTCAAATACCGCACTTCAACCTGATGCTCCGCAAAAGTCCGCGCCAAATAATTCGTCAAATGAAAAGTCCGACTATCCGCAGCCTCACTCGCCGCCCCCGACAAAATAATATGCCGGTCGTGCTTATAAAAATACTTATGAAAACTCGCTGTGGGCCCGGCGGCATCCACAGCCCCCTCCGCAAAGTCATTATTGAAGGCAATCCAGGAAATTAGCGTTTTCATGTGTCAGGAATTGATATATAAGTGTGGTGTGAAGGCGTTTATAAATTTAACTAAATCAATTTATTTTTGTATATTCAAACATGGAAAAAGAGCAACTTCAACTACGAAAATTATTTTTTGCAGATTGTTACAATCAGGAGGAAATAGCTGATGATGGATTTATTCAAACTATTGAATTAATCAATCAAAAATTCGGACTATATATTTGTATTGATGTTACCTCTGTAAACCAAGTAGTCGATCATATTTATGAGAACGATGATCTAGAACTCCTCAAATTTTTGCTTTTAGAGGGTTGGTGCTTTGACTCTGGTTTTAACTTCAATGAATGTCCTACTGATTTTGAACGAGGGGATTGGACTGAAGAAAGCGAGGATAGTGATGATGTTCACGAGGAATATGGCGAAGAAGGATATGACTATTACTTCATAACCACAAAAAATAAAATATTTGTTTTCTGGGAAATGCGTTGGTCTAGTAATTCTTTGGATTATTTTGGTACGGAGGAGAGAAAAAGGGGTTAAAAACAAATTTTACAAGGTGTTCTTTTCAGCCTTCGAGCATGGTTTACCGTTACTTCATGAACTTCCGTAGTACAGTTATTTAATCCTCTACAATTAGGTTTTTGATGGTATCTATAAGAATCTGGACCTTTACAGATGTAAACTCGATTTTGAGTATTGCTAACTTGAATTTCAGGAGATAGATTTGTCGATAAAACTAAATTCTGAATTTGGATTAAGAATAGAAAGAGCAGTAATCTACGCATGTTTTTCAATTAATTCCATCAATTGAAGTTTGCTTAATCCTCCAACATTCCCTTTGTACAGGACATCATCTTCTTTTAGTATGACTAATGTTGGTACTGACTTTACTAAGTATTTCATTGCAAGTTCAAAGTTCTCGTGTACAGCGATTTTCTGAATTTCAATATGAGAATAT
>CALJTX010000045.1 GCA_937975705.1 uncultured Flavobacteriia bacterium
GGCCGTTTTGAACAACCAAGGCCAAAAGAAGTAGGTCGTCAGACCAAGAATGAGGAGTATAAAGTAAATTTCAATACTTACGCCAAAAACCTCAGGTATGATCAAAAGGGGTGTCATTAGCGCTAATTTAAAGAATTATTGCTTGAGATTGTCAATTGGAGAGCTTTTACTAGTATACAACCCATCCATCATATCAAGCGATTTGTCTTCTCGCATAGAGTGCCCTCTGTTTTTTAGGTCTAAGGTGGTGAGCGGTGGCAGTAGTTCGTTTGACTTGTTCTTTTCTGACAATTTAACGTTCGGTTGCGCTGTTGACTCTTCTTGAACGTATATGGCTTTGCCTTCGCGGTAGGCAATGACGGTGTCAACTTTGTTGTTTTTTAAGTAAATGGTGTCGGCAGTGAGATAAATGGGTTTTACGACGGTTCGGACAATAACAGTTTCTTTTAAAAATAAGAAGTAGGTGAGTGCAGCCGCCACCGCCGCAGAAGCAAGCGGAGCCAGCAGCGCACCAAAACGCTGGGGAGCTTCAGCTGGTAAAACAAGCGGGCGGGCTGCTGGGGCCGTATAGAGGTCTTTACTTTCGCTAATGATGCGGTGCGCTTGATCAAAGGCTGCTTGCGTCATTTGGCTCAGTACAAATGCTTGTTCTTCTGCTGTCAAATCTGCGAAGAAGCCTTTTTCTTGGATTGCTAAAAGTTGGTCTTGTACTTGATTTAAATGTGTGGCCATATTAAGTCAATTTAAAGTGTTGTCCGGGGTGTTCGGGTGTAAATTCGCTGAGTGCTTGCATGATTTTCTTTGTTGCATAAAATATGCGCGACTTCACTGTACCTTCAGGTAATTCTAAGATTTCTGCAATTTCTTTGACGCTCAATTCTTCCATGTAGCGCAATACAAAGGCCAAGCGATGCTGCGCTTCTAATTTTTCAATGGCCTCTTTTAACAAACGTTGGAACACTTCGCGGTCTAGACGGTTGTCCGAAAAGTCATGGTGGAAGTCGAATGCTTTATTTCCTTCTTCGATTCCCTCGTGTATCTTTTGGCGATAAGTGGTTTTGACCATATTGGTTGCAATCGCAAACATCCAGGTGTAAAAGCGCTTGGCAGGGTCAAACAAGTGCTGTTTTTCAAGAATTCTTAGAAATAGATCTTGAACTAAATCCTGCGCTTTTTCTTCGTTCCCTTTGGTCATGCGCAGGAAAAAGCCAAGTACTTTTTTACTGTACCTGGCATGAATTTCGGTTAATGCTTCATTGCAGCGTCGGGTAGAAAGCAGTTGCATCAAAGCTTCATCTGAAAAAGAGTGTATGTCTTTTTGAAGACCAAACATTTTATTCTTCTAAGGCTTTTTTGATTTCTTCTTCTATGTCTAGTTCTTTGGCAATGGCATCAATTAATCCTTTATAATAGGCAATTCCTTCTAAATCGTCTGCTGTTTTCGAATGAAAATAAAGTTTCATTAAACCCGGAAGATACATGTGCTTGATGCGTGCGTCTAAATCGCCATAACTATAAGAAAAGGTCTTTGTCAGGTGATCCAAGAGAAAGCGTTTTTCAAAATTGCGCTTGATGACGGCAATGTTCTCCACATCTTCTAAACTGTAGAGGTAGGTCAAACCTGTCAAATATAAATGATCAGTGATGCTTGAATCTTTAAATTCGCTAGAGGCAGAGGTCGAGACATGCACGGGAATCTTAGCTTTATTCTCAAAAATTTGCTTAAAAAAGAGGGTAGGGTTATCCAATGCTATCGGGCCAATTCCCATTTCTTTGAATAATTTGGAACGGTAGTCATCAAAAAGAATCAATGAAGTATTGATCACTTTTACATCTTTACGGTAATTGAGGCCCTCTTGTGCAATCCAAAGTGCATAGGTGTCGTTGTCTCCGGCGGTCAGGACAATTCCATTTTCAGAAACTTCAGTGAGCACATTATAGGCCCAATTCAAAGCCCCCGCTGGCATGCGATTGATTTCATATAATTTCTTGGCCACCTTTGAAAAAGTTGCTTTGTCTTGTTCGAGTTCAGCTTTGATCATGTAATCTAAGAGCACACGTGGGTCTTCTGGCCGCAACTCGTAGGCTTTGATGAGGTACTGATCGTTCTTTTCTAATAAGTTACTATTCCAATACATAATGTAATTCCCTTCAAAAGTGTTTGGCATATTGGCATATGCATCTTTGGCAATTGTATTGCATTGCTCGAGGTACTTTTTTTCTTCTGCTGAATTGGCCTCACTTAAGATGCGCAAAGCGCGAGAAGCTGCATAATAGTTCAGCCAGGCATCCCCATTTTGCTTGTTTTGATCAAGATCCGCCTTCCAAAGTTTTTCTTGTTTTTTGTACCAATCTGCATCGCGCCATTCGACAATAACACTGTGTACCATTTGTTTCTCTTGGGCCATTGCGCCAAATGTCAGCAACACGAAACCCAAACAGCCAATCCATTTTTTCATCTCTTCATTTTTTAAAAAAACCAGTGTCTACTATAGCCGGTTTTGGTTAAACGTCAAAAGGAATACTCAGAAGCGCTTCAAACGTTCACGAATATGTTCTTTTTTTTTCAGAGTTGTCACCTTTTGACGTAGTTTAACACTTACTCTTTCAAGAAGCAAAGAGAAAGCGAAGCGCATGACAAAAAAGAAGCAGTTTATGGAACTCTATGGGCCTGTGCACGGGTCTTTTGAACGGTTCTGTAAAGCGCGTTCTTACGGTGTTTGTGATTTCAATGACCTGATGCACGATACCTTAGTGATTGCTTTTGAGCAATTTGGCACTTTAAAAAACAAAGAAGTTTTTTTGTCTTTTTTGTTTGGGATTGCCAATAAGGTGCACGCAAATTTTCGTCGAAAGCACAAAACGCTCTCATTTTCAGAGGTAAAAGGAGTAGAAAACACACAAGACACGACTTTTTCCATTGAAAAAAACTTCCGACACGACGAGCTCTATGAGGCCCTGCATCAATTGCCAGAGGCATACCGCAATTGTGTCATTCTGTACGAAATAGCTGGTTTTTCCATCAAAGAAACTGCGGCTATTCAAGAATGTTCTACAGATGCCATCAAACAGCGCTTGTCCAGAGGAAGAAAAATGCTTGCTGAGGCCTTGTCAGAAAAATCGACCAAAACCATCACTTCATGAAAGATTTAGAGCTATTACTGAAAGCAAAACGAGAAGAACCCACCACGGTTTCTATCGAAGTTATCGATTCATGGTTGAAAGGTGGCTTTGTGCTCGTTGGCTTATTTGCGACTTTAAAAAGATTATTCACTCAAAAAATGTGGCTTATGTTTACCAGTATTTCCTCGATTACCCTTGTTACCATCCTTACATTTTCTCACTTTTCAAGGCCTCAAGCTGATACATTCAAAAAAGACAAACTAGAGAAAACACCAGTTCAAATCCTTGAAAGCAAGCAAGTCAACCCAACTGTTTTGGCGCTCAATGAAATTGAAGTGCCTATAATGCAAAACAAAGAAGTTTTGACCAAAATGCCGCAAGCGATCCCAAATTTACGCGCTCAAAATACCGATTTAAAATTGCTAGAGCCCAAACAAAACACAGCGCCTCAACAGATGGCGACTAACGATACCACGAAATACTTCGACCGAATTGATGTAAATGGCAGCATCAGTTTTACGCTTGTTAATGGCCCAGCTTGTTCGGTGAGCAACTTATTGAAAGATGGCATAGAAGCAGAGTCCTTCAATTACACGATTAAGAATGGAATTTTGTTTTTAGATGGCGTGCCAGAAAATGATGCACCGGTTTTGGTTATTACCGTTCCGAACTTACGTAAAATAAAAATCAATGGTTTTTGCAACATTGTTACACCCCAACCATTTAACGCAACAACACTCGAATTAGAGGTAAATGGTTTTGTCAAGCTAGATCTCGATCTAAATGTCAAAGACCTCGAACTTGATCTCAATGGTGAAAATTCAGGAAAAATCCGCATCAATAGCGATAATCTTGAACTAGAAATAAATGGCGTCAATGACCTTGAAATGTCGTTTTTGGTAAAGCAAAGTTGGATAGACATCAACGGATTGGGTAAGTTAAAGTTTTCGGGTAGCACGCGTTCTGCTATAATGGCCATCAATGGAGAAAACAAATTTGATGGCGAAGCGTTCAGCTCCGAAGAACTCTATTTAAAAGTGAGCGGCATCCACCAAAAAATTGAAACAACGGTTTACGAAAAACTAGACGTAGAAATCTCTGGCTCCAATAATGTCATTATTCAAGGTGCTCCAAAAGAAGTGAAGCAAAATGTGGCACCTAGTGCTAAGTTGAAGTTGAAGTAGGGGAGTTCTCCATTTAGTGATCATTTTTTCTACATAGAATTGATTCAAAGTAGGTTTTCGATAATGCAAATGGATACTTTCCAATTTACATTTCGAATTTAGGATGATAAAATCATTTTCTATTCAATGCTTATCCAAACAAGTTTTGAACGGTTGAAAAAATAAAAAGCGGTAGTTTGAGTAAGCTTAGTTTTATGACGACTTGTAGGGGGTGGGGGAATGGGGTAAATGAACACCAGAAAACAGTAATTATTCCCATTCGTCTCTTAAAATTGACATCATGATTTTATCATGAAATTCACCATCTCTGAAACAAGCATCTCGCATGATGCCTTCTTTTTTGAAACCCGCTTTTTCATAGGCCCGAATGCCACCGATATTTGGAGCAGAAACGGTTAACATGATTCGATTTAAGTTTAATTCTTGAAATCCAAATTCTAAAATGTCTTTAGTTACTTGAGTTCCGATTCCTTTGCCCCAATGTGATTTATCTCCAATGAAAATGAAATATTCACCGGATTGGTTAATGTTTGAAATATTGCAGATTCCAGCATAACCAATGAACACATCTGAATCTTGCAGGAAAATCCCGATTGTATAATTTTTGGTGTCGGCTAATAATTTAGAAAACCATTTGGAAATCTCTTCTTCGGTTGAAAAGTTGCTGAAATAAAGTGAGTGAATAATTGATGACATTGTCATCGTTTAACCATGTATAAAATGGAGTAAGGTGCTCTTGGGTGAGAGGTTTAAATTTGATCATTTACTGCTAGTTGGTTTGATTTTTTTAATGCGTAGAATCCTGTTCTTTTTATTGCGGTAAACTAAAAGATATGTTTCAGCAGGATCTAAAGCCAACATGAATATGCCGTTTTTGAAATAAGTTGTTTGATCTGTAGGGATTCGGGTTTGAAAATCTCTTTTTGATTTGATTTCATCAGCAAGGTAGACCTGTGCTAAGCGCGTATTTCTAGGATAGTCAGAAAATTCAAAAAAGTGTTTTTTGTCATTCAGTAAAATACAATCGGGTCGATTATTAATAAATTGCGTTGGCGGGTGAACAAGACAGAAATCAGCAAAAGGCCAAAATTCGATTTGAGAAACGAGTATAGGAACATCTTGACGTAAAGCTTCATAAATGGAGTGTGAGTAGCTGTTCGGGTCATATTCACCAAATAAAACTTGATCAATGGTAAGCGGATCAACTCCTGTAAGTTCCGAAATGTATTCGCCCATCATTTTGTTTTCTCGAGAGTCAGATGTTTCGTACAAATGACCATATCCACAAATGACAAGTGTTTTGCGCCATTTACCGTTATCATATAGATTATTTTTGAGATTGACTGCTTGCAGCGAGTCTCGAAGAAGCGAATTATGAAGCGTGTCTTCGTATCTGATGAAATCAAATCCCAATGCAAGTGCTCTTCGGTAGACCTCTCCCATTAAAGGCTCAGCGGTATAAAATCCGGTCGAGATACTTAATTCTCCACTAGGTGCAGCAAAGGTTTCCATTGCAATATGGGTAAATCCTTTTTCTTTTAAAAGTGGTAAGAGTTGATAAAGAAAGGCACGCTGAACCAAGCGGTCATGGGCTTCATTGATCAAAATCAAAGAATCATTACCAATAATGGAGTCCAATTTTTCAAGTGGGAAAATTGATACATCAGCCGCTCGAAATAACACGTAGGAACTCGAGTCTATTTGGGTTTGTATTGCCCTGAATTCAGTTTTCAAATCTCCAACAAATGATAAGAGTTGATTGTCTTTAGAATTTGGAAGCTCAAGCGATTGTTGGTAGCTAAAAGAACAATTAGCGGCAATTGCATAATTTAACTGAGGCCCCTGTTTCGTTTGTACGATAATTGAACTTGCTGAATTCTGCCCGAAAGAATTGCTTGGATTAAAAAGGAAGAACAAGAAAGCGATTAAATAAGGAAAGAGTTTCATTACGGTAGCATCTGATGTCTTATTATGACGATTATACAAATGTGTTTGTAACATTAGTTTTTCTCATAACCATACCGCTTATTCATAAAGTCTAGATAGGACTCAATTTGTTCAAGACCAAAATACAAGCGATAAGCATTGACTAGTTCCAATGAGACCGTCTTTTTAGGTTTGAAAAGGTTGGTGGTTTCATTTAATGTTACTTGACTCCCAAAAAGTTGTGCCTCATTTGAATTTACCTTTACACGATCATACAATAAAGCGAAGTTTGGTGGGTAAATGTTTCCTTCTGACAATTCCTTTTTCATGAGCGCCAGACATTTTGTTTGAAAACTCAGGTTTAGATCTGCATGTTGCGCAATAAGGAAAGATGCATTTTCTCCGCTTTTACCAACTTCTTTGTATCCTAGCCAACCGTAAATCGAAATTAAACTATCTAGTTTAATCTGATTCAAAGAATCGATTGATGCGCTCGAAATTCCTGGATTGTCTTTTCCTCGATAGGCTTGGTCAAGTTCACGCATTTTCATAAGCGTTTTTTGCACGTCAGGATAAAGGCAAGTAGAGTCGTTGTGTTCAAAAGCATAGGTGTTCTTTTCAAACTCGCTTCTAACTTTTTCATCAGGAGCTATTTCATTGTAAAGCGGAATTTGTTGGATTTGGTCTATATACATGTAATAGCCGCCTCGCGACACGTATGTTGCAAAACAATCCTTGGCAGCACTTGTGTCACCGACTAGTAAGAAGCATAAACTCTTTTTAATAGTCCAGTTTAAGTTATACTGATTTTTAGGATTACACTCCTTATAAATTGGAAGCGCATTTTTATATTCACCACAATCAAAAAGAGAATCGGCTTTCCAACAGGCAATGATTTCCTTTTCATTGAGTTTTATTTTGACATTATTTTGAGCCTTGGAGTATCCAATGCAAACTAATAAAGCGAAAAGGAATAGAATGGATTTGAGCATTTAATTATTGATGTTTTATGAATTGAATTCTTTTTATTCATTTGGATTCTGTTCAAAGGGTGGGTATCAATTTTTCATCGACCAATTGACGAATGAATTCATAACCACATACCACCTTCCGTTTTGATAATCTGGGTATCCATTTTTTTCGATTGGAAAGAAGTTATGTTCCAAGTTTGGATAACGAATGACTTGGTAGTTGGACTTGCCTTTTTCGATGAAATACAAGGGCAATAAATCGCAAAAATCGCTATTGATGTCATTAGAGCCATAGGCGATGTAAACGGGTATTTTTAAGTCGATAAGTTCGTTTAATTGACTTTTTGAAAATGATTTCCACGAGTTGGCAAAGGAACTATTTTGAGTGCTGTCTGGATTATAATAAGATTGGTACTCTTGGTAAATTTCTTTTTGAATCGAGTCGGCTTGTTGCCAGGTAATTTCGCCTAACTCAGCTTGTTTTCTTGCCGAACGGATGTATTGATCAATTCTGCCTAATGGATTAAA
>CALJTX010000046.1 GCA_937975705.1 uncultured Flavobacteriia bacterium
TCCAGTCCCAAGCAGATGTAGAACTAAATACAGCGAAGAACACCAAAAATGTAGCACCTTTTTTATAGTTCTTGAAGTGAAGATCTGTACCACCTACTTTGTCTTCTTCTAAAGAACGGTTTCTGAAACCTCTCCAGAACAAGAAGTAAGTTGTGAAATAAGCAAGCGTTCTGATCCAAAAGAAAATTTTATTCAGGTAGGCAGCTTTGTGGCGAACTACTTCATCATGTGCTTGCACTTTTGGATCCATCCAAGAATAAATGTGCGCGCCATCAGCAAGTGTAATGATCAATAAAACTGATCCTAGGACAAGCATACCTACAGGCAAGAAACCTGCTACTGCTTCTATCACGCGCTTAACAGCCGCATACCAGCCTGTTTCAGTTGCATACTTAAGTGACAAAAAGAATAGGGCGCCTAAACCTAGGGCAAAGAAAAAGAACCCACTGATGAGGCCAGAAGCCATCAAACGAGTGAAGAAATGGTGGTCTGACGCACTGAGCGCAACACCGATAATTGTAAGGAGCGCACCAAAGCCCATCAGGCCAAATGCTACGTTTTTCGCTTTTTTGGTGATTTGAAATTCCATTGCTCTTCTTGATTAATTCGCGTTTGTGGTGTCTGAAACGGGCGCTGCAAGTGCTACACCAGTGGCGTCAAATTTGCCATAGTTAGCATCTTGTAGGCGGCGGATGTAATGAATGATAGTCCAGATTTCTTTCTTATTCAAAATTGAACCGTGAGAACCCATCATCCCCTTACCGTAATAGATTGAGTAAAACATTTGACCTTCTGTTGCGGCCAAACCAACGTAATTCGGAACACCTGCATATGCGCCGCTGGCAACCATTGGGCCATTTCCGTCGCCTTTTTCGCCATGGCAATGCTGACACATGGCTGTAAAGAGTTCTTTTCCTTTGGTAATCACTGTTTCCGCATTGGCAACGTTGAGCAACAATGGGTTTTTGTCACCTGCAGCCAATGTGTACTCGTCAGTTGTTGTGTAGTCCCAACCATATAATCCGTGTGTTTCGCGGAAAGCAACATTTGGCTTACGGAAATAAGGCAACATCAATTTCACTTCCGATGAATCTGTACCATAAAAAGGAATGGTATTGCGCGGTGGTGTCATGGCAGACAAACGACCTTTTAAACTGCCGTTGATTCTACCGCGAACTTCTCCGTAATCTACGTAAGTTTCAATACCTGGAGTGCGGTACATATCTGGGGCATATTCTAAACCTGGGCTGTCGGCATTAGACACGCAGGAGTTTAAAAGCAATGACATAGTCAAGGCTGCTCCACTAAATGCTGTGTAAACGATTTTTTTCATGTGGCCCTGTACTTATTTAATTTCTTTTTTATCCAATTCGAGGTAGCCGATTTCTTGCAACATGCCGTCTAGCTCTGCCTCAGTTACTTTTTGGTTTTCGCTCAAGCGGATTTCCATCACGAATTTGTCGTCGGTTGTGCGCGGATCAGGATTTTGAGCCGGCATACCTGGCAACGTTTTGTTGCGAAGTAAGTAGGTGATAGCCATTCCGTGCGCAGCACACATTACTGTAAACTCAAAGCTGATTGGAACAAACGCCAACATGTTTTCTAGATAAGAAAAGTTCGGCTTACCACCAATATTCATTGGCCAGTCAACAATCATGAAAAAACGCATTCCAACAGTAGCAAGCGTAAGACCAGTAAGACCATAAAGGAAGGCCATGATGCCTAGGCGGGTGTTTTTGACACCGATAATTGGGTCAATACCGTGGATAGGGAACGGAGAAAAAACTTCTGAAATTTTAATCCCATTTGCGACGAGCTTCTTAGCACTGTTTTTCAGTACTTCATCGTCATCATACATTACGTATAGAACTTTATCTGACATAGCCTTTGCTTAATGATGTTTGTGATAATCTGGAGACTCTTTGTAAGATTGACCTGAACCTTTCAAAATTGTTTTGACTTCATTGAGTGCTAGAACTGGGAAGAAACGAGCAAACAAAAGGAAGAATACAAAGAATAAACCAATTGTGCCAATGTATACTGCGATATCGATGTGGCTTGGGAAGTGCATGCTCCAAGCTGCAGGAATATAATCGCGGTGAATTGAAGTAACGATGATCACGTAACGCTCAAACCACATACCAATGTTCACGACAATCGAAATAAAGAAAGTGAACAACAAGCTGCGACGCAGTGGTCGGAACCACATAAGCTGTGGAGAAACCACGTTGCATGTCATCATAGACCAATATGCCCACCAGTAAGGTCCGGTTGCACGGTTGATAAATGCATATGATTCATATTCTACACCTGAGTACCAAGAGATAAAAAGTTCGGTGATGTAGGCAGTACCTACAATTGAACCCGTTACCATGATTACGATGTTCATGTATTCAACGTGCTTGGTATGGATGTAAGCCTCTAAGCCCATTGCCTTGCGCATGATAAGCAAAAGCGTTTGTACCATCGCAAAGCCAGAGAATACCGCACCTGCTACGAAGTATGGTGGGAAGATGGTAGTGTGCCATCCTGGAATTACAGAAGTAGCAAAGTCAAAAGATACAATGGAGTGAACAGAGAATACAAGTGGTGTTGCCAAACCGGCTAATACCAATGAAACCAATTCAAAGCGATTCCAGTGCTTGGCGCGGCCAGACCAACCAAAAGAAAGGATGCTGTACATCTTTTTGGCAAGTGGCTTTTTAGCGCGGTCGCGGATGGTAGCGAAATCAGGAATGAGTCCGATGTACCAGAAAACGAGTGAAACCGAAAGGTAAGTTGAAATCGCAAAAACGTCCCAAAGTAATGGAGAGTTGAAGTTGACCCATAACGAACCGAACTGGTTAGGAATTGGCATTACCCAGTAACCTACCCATAAGCGCCCCATGTGAATCAGTGGGAACGTACCCGCCATGAATACCGCAAAGATGGTCATGGCTTCCGCAGAACGGTTGATCGCCATACGCCATTTTTGGCGGAATAAGAGAAGTACTGCTGAGATGAGTGTTCCGGCGTGTCCGATACCTACCCACCAAACGAAGTTAGTGATATCCCAGGCCCAACCAATGGTTTTGTTTAGACCCCAAACACCGATTCCGGTGCCGAGTAAGTACATGATGCTTCCTACACCGTAAAGACCGATAACGAGGGCAATCCCGAAAAGGATATACCACATTTTAGGTGCTTTGTCCTCAATCGGACGACAAACATCTTCTGTTACATCATGATAGGTTTTGTGACCTAAAATGAGGGGCTCTCTGATTGCTGCTTCCTTTTGCATTGCAGTAGTTTAATTGAATAATAATTAATGATGAGCTTTTTCAGCTACTTGAATATGATCGAGCAAGGAGTTGTCTTCGTTGCGCACTTTGACTTGGTACCAAACGTTTGGCTTCACACCTACTTCTTCGAGTGCTTGGTAGGCACGGATGCCTTCAGATTTCTCGCGGATCATAGATTTGAGGTCGTTCCAGTCTCCAACAACGATAGCGTTGGTAGGACAAGCATCTGAACAAGCTGTTGCGAACTCGCCATCGGCAATTACGCGCGCTTCTTTCTTGGCAACCAATTTGGTCGCTTGGATGCGTTGTACACAAAGTGAACATTTTTCCATGACACCACGTGTACGCACGGTAACGTCTGGGTTGAGGACCATACGGCCGAG
Organism: uncultured Flavobacteriia bacterium; assembly: GCA_937975705.1. Lineage (GTDB taxonomy): Bacteria > Bacteroidota > Bacteroidia > Flavobacteriales_D > Crocinitomicaceae > UBA952. The sequence continues at coordinate 3,665 of CALJTX010000046.1, forward strand.
GTCGTCTTGCGCCGGGTTCACTTCAGTAAACTTCTTGTAAGAAGGGTAGTTGAACCAGTTGAAACGACGTACTTTATATGGACAGTTGTTGGCGCAGTAACGGGTACCGATACAGCGGTTATAAGCCATTTGGTTGAGACCTTCATTGGAGTGCGTTGTTGCAGCTACCGGACAAACTGTCTCACATGGTGCGTGGTTACAGTGATGACACATCAAAGGCATGTGCACTACACTTGGGTTGAGCGCAGGAACCTCTGCAGCGTCATAGCTGAATGTTTCTTTGTCTGCCTTTGTACCAACTGCAGCTTCTTCATCAGAAGCAAAGTAGCGGTCAATGCGCAACCAGTGCATTTCACGACCACGACGAACTTCGTCTTTTCCTACTACAGGAACGTTGTTCTCGGACTGACAAGCAATAAGGCAAGAACCACAACCGATACAAGAAGAAAGATCAATTGAGATACCCCAACGGTGACCGATTTTCTCGACAGGGTGAGCAGCCCAAAGGTCGAATTCCGACATTGGCGCTTCTTCATGGTTGCCATGTTTGTCAAGCCTTTGTAAGGTGTGCGGTTCGTTGAACGCTTCCTTTTCTTTGTTCTTGAAGATAGAAAGGGTGGTTTCACGAACAATGGAGTTGCGGCCCATTACCGTGTGATGAATTTGCGTAGCAGCAATAGGATATGTGCCTTCTGCAGCACTGATTTTTGCAGCAGCGCTATAAACCATAGTTGCTCCGGTAGCTACCATTCCAAATACATTGGCACCAATTGGAGTTGGTTTGCCATCTGCAGTTTGAACGTGTCCGCCGTATTCTTTGGTTTGGAAGGCTGCCTTACCGATGTTTTCACCGTTGGCACCACGACCGTAACCCAAAGCAATACCAATAGTTTTTGGCGCTTGACCTGGCAGTGGATATACTGGAAGTGTTACTGATTTTCCGTTGACGGAAACTGTTGCTAAATTCAAGCCATGTTCTTGGTCGTAAGTAGTAGCGTATTTGCCCTCCATTTCGACTGGATTCATGGTGATGTAGTTATCCCAGGTTACTTTGGTAACTGGATCTGGCATTTCTTGCAACCAAGGGTTGTTGGCGAAGGCACCGTTACCGATAGCAGCTTTTTGGTAGAATACTACTTCTGTGTCAGCAGACTTTGGTAAGTCTTTAACTGGCGCAGCTGTAAAGCTAAGGGCAGCTGGCACTAATGGTAGTGCAACACAGCTATTGTGGGTAAGGTAATTGAAGTCGCCAGTTGGGTTCATGGCAGCAAATGTAGCCTTGATGTAGTCGTAAGCTACAGCGGAGTCTTGACCACCGCGTGTTGCAGCTCCGTTCCAAACAAGCAATGATTCTAAAGCACTTGCTGTATTGTGCAACGGACGAATAGTTGGCTGACCAATTGCATATTCTGAAGCTTTCGCTTGATGATCTGCCCAATTTTCCAATTGGTGGTGATCAGGACAAACAAAAGTACAGTTACTTGCTGTTTCGTCTTCGAAAGCAGAGATGGCAACTGATGTTTTAATTGATTTCAATCCTTTTGCAAAAGCAGCACCATTTGGCAAGCTGTACACAGGATTGACACCCATCATGATGAGCACATCTGGACCTTTGCCTGCAGCAACATTAGCTGCTAACTTGAGTGCTTTTGCATCTTCTGATTGGTGAAGGTTGATGGTGTTGGCTAAATCGATGGTTGAGCCGTATGCACCTAAAAGGTTGTTGAGTTCGTTAGCAAGTTGCTGGACACCGATATGGTTTGAACCTGCAACAACTAATGAGGATTGTTTAGATTTTTTGAGCGCTGCTACTGCTTTGTCTGCAGCTGCTTTCCAAGAGCCACCTGTAGCCGCTTTACCTTGAACTGCTTTGATCATGTAAGAAAGCACAGCTGCTTCTTCAGATGGTTTGATCATGCTGCGCACATCTGCATTTGAACCTGTAACAGTGAGTACAGACTCAAACTGGAAGTGCTTAGACATCCACTCCCCTTCTGGGTTGCGGGTTGCGCCGTATTGTACAGCGAATTCAGTTGGCAACAACCAAGTGCTTAAGAAGTCTGCACCGACAGAAACAATTGTTTTTGCCTTTGAGAAGTCATAACCTGGAATGATGCGCGCACCAAAGTTCAATAAATTCGCTTCACGCATACCAGCGTAAGAAATAGCATCGTATTGGATGTGTTCGAATTTGGATTCGCCTTCGCCATTGAATTTAACTGCCATTTCAGCGATTGCACGCTTGATAGATGGAGAGATTACTGTATTAGAAAGTAACGTAACCTTACCAGCATTTTTAAGCGCCTCTTTGATGCCGTCATCTACGGCTCCCCAAGTAGTTTTGGAACCTTTGTATAACGGTTGGGTCAGGCGAGCGGAATCATAGAGACCAAGAACAGATGCAATGATTTGTGGATTGGTTCCGCCTTTGGTAAAGCCAAAGTCTTTGTTTCCTTTGATGAAAATCGGACGACCTTCGCGCGTTTTAACCATGATGCTCGCATATGAAGCGCCATCATAATAAGTGCTCGCATACCAAGTTGGCATACCAGGTGTTACGTTTTCTGGTTTGACCGCGTAAGGAACTACTTTCGTTACAGGAGCCTCACAAGCTGCTAAAGTAGCTGCTGCAACAGAGAAACCTAAGAATTTCAAGAAGTCGCGACGAGCTGTAGAAGACTCTGCAAGATTTTCATCTGCCAAGAAATCTTCAACGCTTTGTTGGCTTGGAAATTCTTGATCTTTGTGCTTGATGAACTCAGGTGTTTGCTTGAGTTCGTCAATACCTTTCCAATATTTTTTTGACATTTCCATGGTCTTATTTCGACAAGTATGGTTATTACTTAATTAATAGTGGCATTTTGCACATTCCCAACCGCCAAGTTCGTTGACAGTTACTTTACCGTCGTCATTGAGGTATTGTGCGTAAAGTTTAGGATCTTTTTTGAGGCGACGGTGAATTTCATCGTAGTAAGCGTTTTTGCCGTTTCCGATAGCGACGTCTTTTTTACCGTGACACTCAATACACCATCCCATTGTGAGGGTTTTGCGCGTAAGCTTGATGTTGCCTTCAATTTTGTTGAGTTCTTCGACTGGCTGAACTTTAACGGTCTCAACCTGTTGGGTCATGTCGCCGTGGCATTGCTTACAATCTAGGCCACCCACAACAACGTGCTGAGAGTGATTGAAGTAAACGTGCTCTGGCAAGACGTGCACTTTATTCCAAACGATTGGTTTGGTTTTGCCCGTGTATTTCATGCCTTCTTTGTCCCAACCTGCAGCAGCATAGATTTTCTTGATCTGGCCTTCAAAAGGCTTGCCTGCACCATCGATTTGTTTGTGACAGTTCATACAAACGTTTACTGACGGAATGCTTGCAGATTTAGATTTAGTAACGGTGTTGTGACAGTATTTACAGTCGATTCCGTTGATGCCAGCGTGTTGGCTGTGTGGGAATGCGATGGGTTGAGAAGGTTGGTAACCTTCCATAATGTTGATAGAGTACAAAGATTGGAACAACGCTACGATAATAGAAATAACGACAACCAACGTGGTTAAACCAACTTGCAAACGGTATTTCCAAGCCAAAGCGCGGAGCTCTTCGCCGTAAGTCATTTTTTCTGCCTCAGCTTCGTCGTCTGAAGTAGCGATTTTGAGCTGGCGACGTACACCGCCAACAGCCATAATGATGACAACAAAAATAACGCCCATAATGAGCCAAATCCAGGTATTGGATTCTTCTTCAACTGGTGTTTGCGTGGTAGGGTCACCAGGGTTTTGGGTTTTAGGGTCGCCACCTGCACCAGGTTCAGGCTGCGCGTCTACCCAGTCAAGGATAGCGTCGATGTCTTCTTTTTTGAGATCTGGGAACGCAGACATGGCCGTTGGAGACCATTTAGAAACTTCAGCAGCATACGGATCGTTGGCTACTGCAGTTTGCCAGTTGTTTACCCATTGGTAGATGCTACCATCTTTGGCACCGCCTGCAGCCCACTTTGCTCTGGCACCCGCTAATTTTGGGCCAGTGGAGTTCTTGTGGGGCATGTGACAGGTGGCACATTTGGCTTTAAATAGCCCTTCGCCTTGCGCTGAAGCAAAATTTGAAAATGCAGCAAAGCTGAAAATTAGTGCGGCAAAAGCCAAGGATTTGATGCGCTTAAGCGACTGAATGTTAGATATTTCCATGTAAAAAATTACTAATTCACTCTTTAAAATTGGGCGGAAAGACCGCTTTTTATCGGCAGCAAAAATAAAGCAAACAAGGCAGTTTATGACATTTTGATGACAAAAAATGGGTTGTTAGCAGTAATTTAAAATGAATCTAAATAAGGGTTTTGTTTTGCCGAAATTTCTGATTTACTTTGCAAGTATGAAAGGCATCCGCTCCATCGTTTTTATCAGCTTATTTTACAGCAATTTGCAGGCGCAGATTCAGTTAATCGCCGATCCGCGCATCGAGCAAAAAGTAGCGGCAAGAAATAGCAAACTGATGCCAGGCTACCGCGTGCAACTCTGTTTTGACTCCGACAAAAACACCATAGATCAAACGCGTGCACAATTTGTGAGCGAATTCCCAAAAATCGATACCTATGTGCGCTTTGAGGCGCCCAACTTCAACCTGATGGTTGGGGATTTTAGAACACAAAAAGAAGCGGAAGAGTTAGTAGAGCGCATTCGCGGAAGGTATCCACTTACTATTGTCCATAAAGAGCAGATCAATCTGCCGCGCATCGATTAATCGAATTGCTTCCAGCCTTGGGCGCGCAATGTTATAGCGGAGCCTGATCTATCGATGTAGTATATTCCATCTGCAGCATTGGCGATATGGCCAATAATGGTGAAATTAGGATTCGTTTGGATCAATTCTACATCCTTCTGATCAATTGTAAAGAGCAACTCGTAATCTTCGCCGCCATTTAAGGCACACATGCTGGGGTCGAGATTGAAATCAATAGCAACCATCGAAGTTTTGGCATCAATTGGTAGTTTTTCGTCATAGACATGACAACCTACATTACTGGCCTTGCATAAATGGAGTACTTCGCTTGCCAGACCATCTGAAACGTCTATCATAGAAGTAGGCTTGACGCCGAGATCTTTGAGCAATTGAATGATGTCCAAGCGCGCTTGTGGCTTGAGTTGACGCTGGAGAATGTAGTCGTGACCATCTAGGTCTGGTTGGATATTCGGGTTTGTTTTGAAGACTTCTTTTTCGCGTTCCAATACCTGTAAGCCCATGTAAGCACCGCCGAGGTCACCGGAAACTACAAGCAAATCGTATTCTTTAGCACCGGAACGGTAACACAAGGTTTCTTGTGCAGCTGTCCCGATTGCTGTGATGCTGATCATGAGCCCGCTTTGCGAAGAAGTGGTGTCGCCACCAATCAGATCGATGTTGTAATCAGCGCATGCTGTTTTGATTCCTGCATACAACTCTTCAAGCGCTTCCACTGAAAAGCGATTAGATACCGCCAATCCAACTGTAATTTGCTTTGGTGTTGCGTTCATGGCACAAATATCCGATGCATTGACAGCAACGGCCTTGTAACCTAAATGCTTCAAGGGCATGTAGGTGAGGTCAAAATGAACACCTTCTACCAAAAGATCGGTGCTCACTACCTGACATTGTCCGTTGCCCGTATCTATGACTGCGGCGTCATCGCCAACGCCAAAAAGGGTTTCGGGATGTTTTGTAGGGATGTCTTTGGTCAATAAATCGATAAGGCCAAATTCACCTAAATCGGAAAGCTCAGTGCGGTTGTCAGACATAGTCAGTATTTTTTCAAAGTTACTGCAAATAAAAAAGCCCCCAAAAGGAGGCTTTTTTTTGTTGGCCCACTAGGGCTCGAACCTAGACTCTTCTGAACCAAAATCAGACGTGTTGCCAGTTACACCATGGGCCAATAAATTCACATCTTTCAATGCGAGTGCAAAGTTAATAAGTTTTTTCTTCTCGGCAAATAGCTCGAGAAAAATTTTTTAGAACGATTATTCTTAAATTCGCATTACTTATTTACTATTAAACTGTGCTCATGACTTACTCAAAATGGAACTCATACCTTGGTTGGTTAATTTTTGCTATCGCCTCGGCTGTTTACCTCATGACCATCGAATCTACCGCAAGTCTCTGGGACTGTGGAGAATACATTACCGCAGCGTACAAATTAGAAGTGGGTCACCCGCCGGGCGCACCGCTTTTTATGGTTTTAGGACGCTTGTTCTCCTTTTTTGCTGCACCTGAAAATGTAGCAGTTTATATCAATGCACTTTCTGCTATTTCTAGCTCCTTGACCATCTTATTTATGTTTTGGTCACTCACACTTTTGATCAAAAAAATAGTTTTAAAGCAGGGTGATGACCTTTCAGGCGGTACCCAAATTGCTATTTTCAGTGCTGCAGCCATTGGTTCATTGGCCTATACTTTTTCAGATTCTTTCTGGTTTTCAGCAGTTGAAGGTGAGGTTTACGCCATGGCATCCTTATTTACGGCAGTTATTTTTTGGGCCATTCTCAAATGGGACGAAGAAATGGAAGTCATTCAGCACGGTGCTAAACTCTCAGAACTGCGACCAAATCGTTGGTTATTATTGATTTTCTTTATGTTGGGCCTCGCTATTGGCGTCCACTTACTTGGTATCTTGGTTGTGCCTGCCATTGGCTACATGATTTACTTCCGCACCCAACAAGAGGTAAGTATCAAAGGGCTTCTATTAACAGGCGTGATTTCTGTAGTTGCACTTGGCTTTATTCAAGAAGCGGTTATTCCAGGAAGTATCGCTATGGCCTCTAACTTTGAAGTTTCCTTCGTAAATAGCCTTGGGTTGCCATTTTACAGCGGTACCATTTTCTTTTTTATCTTACTTATCAGCGCTTGTCTTTATGTGGTGCGTTATGCACACCGCACTGGCAAAACTATTTTGTACAATGCTATGATGGGCTTGGTCATGCTACTCATCGGCTACGGTTCTTTTGCGGTTATCGTGATCCGTTCTAATGCCAATACACCACTCGACGAAAACGACCCAGAAAACTTAGTTACACTTCACTCCTACCTCAAGCGCGAACAATACGGCTCTGCTCCTATCCTCTTCGGACCTTACTGGAATTCTTTCCGCAATGGAGAAGAAATGACCGAAGAAGGCCCTAAAATCTTAGACCGTTCAGCTTGGAACGATCTCTCTGCTTATTTCTTGCGCCGTTTTGTGGTCATCGAAAACGACGTGGAGGTGAAGGCCTTTGCAAGTGAAAAAGAAGCTGAGGCTTGGGTAAAAGCCAACAAAGGCGCCTACAGCATAGAAGAAAAGTACTACGAAAGTAACGCGAGCATTCGCCAAGGCGCGGTGGCAACTTATGCCCAAACCACCTTCTTTCCACGCATGTACAACGGCGAAGGATCTGGCGCAGCTTTGCACAGACAACTTTACGCCAAATGGTCGGGCTACAACGAAAACGACGGCACGAGCACAGAAATTGGCCGTGATGGCAAGCGCCTCCCTACTTTTGGCGAAAACCTGACTTATTTCTTTAGATACCAAGTCAACTTCATGTACATGCGTTATTTCATGTGGAACTTCGCTGGTCGCCAAAACGACTTACAAGGACACGGCGATAACATGCATGGCAACTGGCTTTCGGGCATTTCTTTCTTAGATGAAGCGCGTTTGGGCAGCCAAGAGCATGCGCCATATTACACGCAAGAAAATCCTGGGCGCAACACTTACTTTATGTTGCCACTTATCCTTGCACTATTGGGGCTTATTTTCCATTACCGCAAAATGCCAAAAGATGCTTTCATCTTGACACTCGCATTTTTATTTACGGGTCTGGCAATTGTGGTTTACCTCAACCAAAAGCCATATGAGCCCCGCGAGCGCGATTACGCTTATGCAGGTTCTTTCTATTTCTTTGCCATGTGGATTGGCATTGGGGTTTATGCCATCTTTGATTTGCTCAAAAAATACCTCAAAGCGTCTAAAGTACGCGCAGGCGTTGCTACTGCTCTTGGTTTAATTGTTCCGGTCATCATGGGGTCTCAAAACTGGGATGACCACGACCGCAGCGGCAAAACTAGCGCCCGCGACCTCGCACACAACTACCTTGAATCTTGTGGCAAAAACGGTATCCTCTTCACCAACGGAGACAACGACACCTTCCCGCTCTGGTACTTACAAGAGGTAGAAGGCAAGCGCACTGATGTACGCGTGTGTAACCTTTCGTTAATGGGCACCGACTGGTATACCAATCAAATGAAACTCAAAACTTATGAATCTGATCCGTTGCCGATCAAGTTTAGAGAAGATCAGATCTTGATGTATGCCGGCAACACCGACCAGGTTTACTTTATGCCTTTGCTACAGTTGTTTTCTCAAAACTTATCAGACACAATTATTAAAAAAGTACTCGATTTGCGCTTGAAACACAATCCGTCTGAAGCCAAAATGGCAGCTGGATACTTTGACCAACGTGCGCAAGTCATCTTTGCAGATGTAGTGGCAAAAACACCAGAGGCAGAGCTACTCAAGACGCAAATTGCCTCTACAGACTCTACAAACATGATTGCCGCTACCATCGACAAATACCAGAAAGTATTCCAACTTTTTGAAGCGGCAAGAAACAGCCAAGTAGAATTCAAAAACAACAGTGGTCAAGACCTCCAAGAGCTCCTTGAACAATATGAGCGCATTTGGTCTGCAGTAGACTTTGCAGACGCTATGGCTTTTGTGCGCGACGACGCCAACATGATCACTGACGAACAAAACAAATTTAGTTTCTTCCCTTCAAGCAAATTTGCCTTGAAAGTCAATCGCCAAAACGCAGTTGCTTCGGGTGTATTGAGTTCAAAAACCAAAGCTGCAGATGTGGCCGATGAAATCATTTTTGAATTCGACCCTGAAAGAACCCAAGCGCTTCCGCGCGATGAAGTCATGATGATGGATGTTGTTGCCAATAACGATTGGAAGCGCGGCATCTACTTCTCTAGTAACCGCGGCTCGTCTTTCTCAATTGCGCTCTTGAGTGCTGGTTATATCAAACAAGTTGGTATGGCATATGCCTTAACGCCTGCTAAAAAAGAGCCTGCGCTAATGGATGTCAATCAGATGGAGAAAAACATGCTCGAAACCTACATTTTTGGCGACATGGCCAACCCGAATGTACTCACCGACTACTACGCGCGCCGCCACACCATTCAGTACCGCGCCAACTTCCTTCTTTTAGCTGAGCAACTTTTGGCACTCGGACGTAAAAACGAGGCTGTCAAAGTACTCGATCGCGCCATGCAAATCATGCCAGAAGAAACCGTCATGGACTACGGCGACATCAATCCAGTTGACCCGTTCAACTCTTTGAACTACAACAAAGCGCACAATCAATTCCTGTTCCAAGGTCAAGATATTCGACCACTCAACGCAGGTATTTTGCATGAATTTGTGCAGCTCTACTATGAGCTCGGTCAAACCAAAAAAGCAGAAGCCTTAGGTAAAAAACTCCTCGACAACTACAAAACAGTCATTGCTTACTTTGAACACAGTGACGTAGAAATGGCGGGTAACGAAGAAAACGCAGAAGACCTCATTGCCGTTGCAGATGCACTATTAAAGATGCGCACAACTGCAAAAGAGCAAATGTCGGGCTTGAAATCCAGCGCATTCTCCAAAGAACTTGAGCGCACTATACAAGTGCTTTACAAAAAAGTATTGCCTCGTATTTACAGCGGCCTAGAAACCTTGGCCACGGAGAACGGCGAAGCTGGCGATGGGTTGTATACCAACCGCTTGGCAAATTTACAGTTGTATATGGGTGGTTTAGCAGAACACCACGGCCTTGTTAAAGCGCCAGTGGTGAACCGCAGCACCCTTCCAAGTGAACCGACAAACATCGATGTGAACTCCCTCACCACTCCTGGCCAAAATCCAGACACCAATCGCATGATGCAATAATTCCAAGATGCGTTATTTTTTCCAACACCTGATTGAAGCATTTCATTTGCCACTGAAAAATCCGGTGTTGGTTTTTTCAATTCTCCTCTTTATCATTTTACTATCGCCAATTGTGCTGCGTAAAATGAAAATTCCAGGGATCATCGGGCTGATACTTTCCGGTGTATTAATTGGGCCAAACGGACTCGGATTAATCGGAGTGCGCACGATGGAAGCAGAAGGAAGCATCAAGCTATTTGCCACAATAGGACTGCTATATATCATGTTTATGGCTGGACTTGAACTTGATTTAAGGCAATTCAAGCGGTATTTTCACAAGAGTCTAGGTTTTGGCTTCCTTACATTTATCATTCCACTCGCCCTAGGTTATCCATTGTGTACTGAAGTACTACACCTCTCTCCACTTGCCGCATTACTCACGGCAAGTATGTTCTCTACACATACGCTCGTTGCTTACCCTATCGTGAGTAAATTCGGACTCACAAAGCATCCAGCAGTAGCCATTACAGTTGGTGGAACAATTTTAACGGATACTGCCGTATTGATCATATTGGCGATCATCTCTAGCGCTTCAGAAGGCAACTTAGATTTTAGTTTTTGGATGCGCCTACTTACATCGTTACTGATGTTTTCGCTCATCATGTTTTTTGTCATTCCAAGAATTGCACGATGGTTTTTTAGTAAACTCGATAGTGAAAAAACTTCTCAATATATCTTTGTGTTGTCAGTGGTGTTTTTTGCCGCTTTCCTGGCAGAAGTTGCCGGAGTTGAGCATATCATTGGTGCCTTTGTAGCTGGATTGGTGCTCAACATTTCTCAGCGGTTCCAATGAGTTTGTATGGTTTTGTATTATTTATGAGTGGTTTTTCATATAATATTCTGCTTAAAAAAATT
>CALJTX010000047.1 GCA_937975705.1 uncultured Flavobacteriia bacterium
TGCCTTCGTGGAAAGCCAAAATAAGGTGAGCGATTTGTGCTTCAGTTGATTTCATATCAGTACCTCCATTTTTCCGATGTATTGTTTTAAAAAGCGACGGGCGCGAAAAATATAGACTTTGACTTGATCTACAGATATGTTGGTGAGCTCGGCAATTTCTTGGTAGCTGTAACCTTCGTAATCGCGGAGTGTGAGTACCATGCGCTGGATTTCTGTGAGTTGGGCAACCCCTTCGTTGATCAGTTGTTGGACGTCGTGAGCCACGCCTGCGTCTTGCACGGGATCTGGCAATGAGTTCAGGTGTTGGTGTTGGAGCTGTTGACGACGCGCACGGTCTATTTGTAAATTAACGATGGTCCGAAAGAGATAGGATTTGACGCGTTGGTAGTCTACGGTGTCTACACGTACCCAAAGGCGCTCAAAGGCATCTTGAACGAAATCTTGCGCGAGATCGGGGTCGCCTACATTTTTCAATGCAAAGCGATAAAGCCGGTCTGCGAATTCCTTCACACATTCGTTATATTGCAGAACAGTCATAAAACAGCGCTAAGACGAAGTGCCTTCACAAAAGTTACACCAAACTATTCAGCTTTTGCTGCGGTCTTGTATTTTTGACGGTACTTAAAGTAGAGTTGCTCTTGAAAATTACTGGTTGAAACGAATTGTCCGTCGACTAAAATTGTGGTGAGCTGGTTACTGCGCATATCAAGCGCAGGTCCTTTAGAGACAAAGAACGTTGCCTTTTTACCCACCTCTAGGGTACCGTAATCTTTATCGATACCCATGATCTGACAAACACTTAGCGAAATCGCTTTCAAGGCCTCTTCTTCACTCAAGCCATAAGCCATTGTTGTGCCCGCTTGAAAAGGTAAATTTCTGGTATTCATGGGCTGCATGTCACCGTCATTTTGGATGCAAAATGCAATACCTTGTTGCTTGAGCAGCGCAGGCATTTGATAGGGAAGATAAGTCAGTTCATCTTCGCGTTGCGGGAGGCTGTGGACTCGCGATAACATCACCGGGATTTTGGAGTCGCGGAGTTTTGCGCCAACTAAATAAGCGTCGTGGCCGCCAACAATGACAGGAAAGGTCAACTGAAAAGCTGCAGCAAAATCGATGACATCCACAATTTGCTGAATGCTTTCGGCATGAATATACACGCGTTTTTGCCCTTTGAAGCAGGCTTTCATGGCCTCTAAACGCAGGTCAGAGGCTTGCTCACTTTTGGCTTGAGCATAGGTTTGAGCCAATTCAAAAAATGTGTAAATCTCCCTTTTCTGCGCTTGGTAGTTTGTTCGGTCTGAAGGCCAATTGAGGTGAATGCCGTCGTCGGCTAAAACAGTGGCGTCTTCCCAGTTCCAGCCGCTAAGTTTCATGACTGCCGAACTACCGGAGATCCAGCCACCACGTGGCGTAGCCTGCACCAACAAGACCCCATTTGTGCGGACTGTCTCGACAACTTTTGATTCGACGTTGTAGGCAATTTGTGCCCTTACATGAGGGTTCCAGTCGCCAACGTCATTGTAATCGCGGGTTGCGCGCACAGCGTCAATTTCTGTGAGGCCAAGCGTATTGTTTGCAGAAACCAAACCGGGATAAAAGTGCTGACCATTGCAATTGATGATCGTATCCCAGTCTTTGCTGTTGAAAGTTTGGGTCAATGAATTTTTGACAAAAGCAATGCGGTCATTGACCACACCAATAGCTGCTGACTCAACAATGTTGCCATTGCCGATGTGTGCCGTGCCATGTAATAAGAGAATCCTTTGCGAAAGTGAGTTAAAACTCAAAAGCAATAGCAAAATAAATATGGTCGCTTTCATATTAGTGGGAATTTTCAGTTTCGGTTGCTTCTTCACCTAACGTGTCGCAATGAAAATGTTTTTTGACTTTCTTTTGAGGTGCTTTGCTCGCTTCTCCTCTTTCGTTTGCGGCAAGCATCAGGCTTAAAATTCGCGTGCGCTCTTGTTCAATTTGCAGTTGTTTTTGAGCTTGCTCCTTTTCTTCGTAATAGACTACGCCATCCACCATGGTTAGTGAAACGCGCGCTTCAATACTCAACGGATTGGCAGTCCAAAGCACTAAGTCCGCTGCTTTACCTGCCTTGACACTGCCCATTTGATCGTCAAGATGCAGGGCCTTTGCCGGATTGAGCGTCACGAGTTTCCACGCCTGCTCTTCGGAAAGACCGCCATATTTCACCGTTTTCGCAGCCTCCTGATTGAGTCGTCGGCCCATTTCGGCGTCGTCTGAATTGATGCAAACCAATACGCCTTGTTCGGTCATTAGCGCCGCGTTGTATGGAATTGCGTCATTGACCTCAAATTTATAGGCCCACCAATCGGAAAAAGTAGAACCCGCAACACCGTGTTTATGCATTTTATCAGCGACCTTGTAACCTTCTAAAATATGTGTGAAGGTATTGATTCTAAAACCCATAGAGTCTGCAACGTGCATGAGCATATTGATCTCTGATTGAATGTAGGAATGGCAAGTGATGAAGCGCTCTGAGCGCAAAATTTCGGCCAAAACTTCAAGCTCTAAGTCTACTCTAGGAGCTACTTTTATTTTACCTGCTTTAAAAGCATCCCACTCTTTTTGATACGCTTTGGCGCGGTAAAAACCATCGTAAAAAACTTGTTCTACCCCCATGCGTGTTTGGGGAAAGCGCACTGTATTGAAATCGCCCCAATTGGCCTGCTTGACATTTTCGCCTAATGCGCATTTGATGAATTTCGGTGCGTTGGCAATCAGCATTTGATCGGGATTCACGCCCCATTTGAGTTTGATCAGTGCCGACTGGCCGCCAATAGGATTTGCCGATCCATGAAGTAATTGTGCTGCGGTAACGCCTCCGGCTAATTGTCGGTAAATATCAATGTCGTCTGGATTGACTACATCGGCAATGCTCACCTCGGCAGAAATGGCTTGGCCGCCTTCATTTACACCTTTTGAAATGGCAATATGCGAATGCTCATCGATGATGCCTGATGTGAGGTGTAGACCCGTTGCGTCAATTACGCGGGCACCTGCCGGTGCGGCCATATCTTGACGACTCACCTGCTTGATTTTTCCGCCGACGACAAGGACATCTGCACCTTTGATTACACCTTCTTTCTCATTGGTCCAGACGGTGGCATTCTTGAAAATTATCGTTTGTTCAGCAGCCTTTTGGGTGCTTCCGAAAGCCATGTTTGGAAACCAAACTTGTCCGTATAAAGTAGAGTCGGGCTTGATGGCCGTGGGTGACGTTATTGGGGTAGTTTGTTGTTGAATAGCACTCCAATGAAACCATGCACCTTTGGCATCGGTACCATCGCCTTCGAGCACGAGGCCATTTTTGAGCGCTTTGGCATGCAGCTGGATGAGTTGCGGATTGGACGTAGCTAAAGACAAAAACTGAATAGACACATCTTGCTGCTTGAGCTGAATGGTGGCCTTGGTGCTCAAGGTATCGGAAGCCGTTTTAAGAAGGATTTTGCCTTGTGGCTTTTCACTTGAGCCAGTCACAACCAATTCGTAATTCTCGTCTGCAATGCGCAGCGCATAAGTACCGAGTAATTGAACCGAAGTGGCCGATTTCCAAATGCGCACCTCACCCAAACTCCATGTTTCTAATAACTGTGCTTCATAAGCGAAAGGATCGGCACTAAAGACTGAAAAACTTGCCCATTTGCCCGTTTCTAGCGTGCCAACCTGAGCTGAAAGCCCCAACCAATTAGCAGGCACTGTAGTGAGTGCAGCCATGGCATCTGTAGGCGAAAGCCCTCTGGAAATGACTTTGCGCACGGCCGTCCAAAATTGATCAGCATTTTTGAGACCAAAAGAAGTGAAAGCGATGTCTAGGCCTTCTTTTTTTAGCAGCATGGCATTGCTTGGTGCTGTTTCCCAATGTTTGAGGTCCGACAACGGGATTTCACGTGCTAAATACGGGTCATTGACCTCATACGCTTCAGGAAACACAAGCGGCAAAACCAATTTGATGCCTTTAGATTTCAATTCGTTTGCAATGGCATATTCGTTGCCCGAACCGATGTAAAGGAAATTGGTCTTGAATTCGTTGGCTATTTTTTGAGCGCGCAAGATTTCCCATTTATCTTCAGTTTTGAAAATTACAGGCAAATTGCGCTGGCTCTCCCACTCTGAAAGCGAAACCGAAAACGGCAAAAGCGCTTTATTTTTACTGTAATAGTCGAGGTCGTAGAGCGCTTGTCTTAACAGCGCAATTGAACCCATTTGGGAAGACGGATAGGTTTGATTGCTCCCCCCTTTTGAAAAGGAAAAAACTTGTGCTGCTTTTGGCGCAAGTAATTGTTTGTCTACTTCTGTTTGACCCAGCGCCACAAACGCCGCGCTTCCTCGCACGATGCCATCCATGTGGTGTGTGAGTGCAAATCCAAAACCCGATTGCTGCAGCTGATCGCTGTTGTTTTCTATCGCTTTATAGGCTGCAGCCGCGTTTAATTCCGGATGCACCGCTTCATTCCAATAATAGGCGCCTTCCTTATTAGACTCCAATTGCGGACGCCAGCCGTTGTTTTTAAATGTAACGGGATCGAGGCCAACACTGCTGTACATATCGATAAAAGACGGAACCAAGACCTTTCCTGTGTAATCTAGCGCCACCGCGCCATCTTGTTTGAGGTTCTTGCCAACCTGAATGATTTTGCCGTTTTGCAGCAATAGATCTGCGTCAGTAAGCGTTTGACCTGGCTTCACCATAATAGTGGCATGCTGGATCAATACAAATTTGGGCTCTGAGGCCTTGACGCCATTTTCAGGGCCAAACTGCGCAGACAATTCGTAGGAAAAGAATAGCGCAAATAGAAAAAGAAGTAGGTGCGTTTTCATAAGCCGTGAAAATACAAAATCTTCAAGGAATAGCGCGACATTTGAAAGTTAGATTAAAAAACGTACTTGAGCGCTTCTCGTTTGGCAAGACCCCCAAGACCCTCTTGCGCAACGACCTCTCGGACCCAATCTGGATTCCATTTGGAAACCTCGCGCAAAGACCAACCTATGGCCTTTTGTACAAAAAATTCTTTGTTTCCCTTGAAGCAATGAATGTAGTATTGAAGCAATTCAAGGTTTGTTTCTTGTTTGAACTTAAGCTGATGAATCAATAAAGAACGGTGCAACCAAAAATTAGAGGAACTTTCCCATTCGGCCGCTCTTATTGAGAATTCTTGAGGAAAGTGCTTGGCGTAATGACCCACAACATGAGAAACCAATAAATCGATGGTATCCCACCAAGGTTTTTGGGTGATTAAAAACTCTAGTTTAGGCAAATCTGAGACCGCGGCTCTTTTTTTGTAGTCGGAGATCAGGGCGTCTAAAGCAATATATTGTAGTTCCCTGGCGTCGTGCTGCCAGCATTCGTCGATGAAATCCCAGCGCGCGGTGTCGGAAAGTTGAGCCCAATCTTTTTTGAATGACGTAAATATATTTTTTCGGGGTGCCGCTGTAACGCCAAGAAAAGTAAAGCGGTTCTTCATGTATGCCTCCATGGCAGGGGCATGTGCTGCATCTCTAATTCTTTCTAGCTCAAAGACAATTTGTTGTAACATTAGCTGCTGATTAAAAAAAATGGCAAATCATAAGCCGGGTTCTGTACCAATTGCTGCACGCAGCTTTGGTGTCTATCATTTATCTAGCACTGCACTCGCGCGCAGCGTCAATCGACCTACCCTCCGAGACGAGCGAGCAGCCCGTTCTGCTTGCGCAGACCTCGGTATATTTGGTCTTTCAGCTCGTAAGGTTTACCCTGCCTTGCACATCACTGCACAAGCGGTGAGCTCTTACCTCACCTTTTCACCTTTTCCTCGGCAAGCCGAGGTAGTTTGTTTTCTGTGGCACTAGCTGTATTGTAGCAATTCCTTGTTACAACCCTTCCCGTTAAGAAGTACAATGCTCTGCGCTGCCCGGACTTTCCTCTTTTCTAATGAAAAGCGATAGACTGATTTGCCGATGTAAAGGTATTAAAGTTTAACGAGCTTTTTGACAGCTACGCCAGACATTGCCTGAATACGCACTGTGTAGGTACCGTTGGGTAGCGTTGAAATATCAAAGTAGCCCTGTAAAGCTGCGTTTTCATGGCGCAGCACCACGCGGCCATTGGCATCTATAATTTCTAAAAACTCAAAAGGCTTTACAGCCTGAAAGTAACACCAATCGGATGCTGGATTGGGATAAAAAGAGATCTCGAATGCAGGCGTTGAGAGCCCTGCGTCTAGACCGAGGTAAATGTCTTGGTATTCGATTGTAGGGGTTAGATTTTGACCAAATCCGCCAACGGTGGCACGCACCAAACATTCTTTTTTACCGTTTGTCCACCATTCGTATTCGGTAGTTACAAAACTTGGTGGTGCAAACCAAGATCCTGTGCCGAAGAAAGTCTGGTAGATAGAGTCATTTTCAGCGATATCGTGGCGGATGCGCAACGCATCGAAAGTACCAAGTGGCGTGGTGATACTTCCCCAGCCGTCTACCACTGAGGTACGCTCGCGGTGCTGAATGAATTTGATATCAGTTGCCGGATTGAGGTCAATATAGGTATAGCCTCTTGACGTGTAGGTGTCGTTGAATTGGAGTGGCAACTCGTAGCGGGTTTCAATGGTGTCTGACTTAAAAGGAACGCCCTGGCCTTGCACATCGATGGAATACCCGATGCTGTTGATTTGGGAATTGGTTCGGCGCGTATATTGACTCAAATTAGAAAGCTCGATGGGTAAAAAAGCCGAGAATTGATCGATGGGCAGATCGTTGGTGAGATTGAAATACGTGGCTTTATAAGGTGTGGAAGCAATGGGGCCGTAAGTCGCGAGAATGAGCAATGAACCAAAACCGATTGGGTTGTAGTCAATTAATGTTTGACTTTGAGCCGTGAGTTGGGAGAAGTCCCAGGTGGCATTGGGGCCCGTATTTTGAAGATCAATATTAAGCGGGTTGGCTAAGCTCAAGCGAAGGGTGTCGCCAGCTGTAGCGAAGTCATTGACTTGAAGTGTAATTTGGGCCAAAGCAGCGCCCGTAATACTCAAAAAGATGCTAAAAATGAGTGTTTTCATAGGATTGATTGTTCTCCAAATTTAGGTTTTTTATTCGATGGATTGGTGCTAACTTTACGACATGTCGGAATTGGTCCAGGAATTTCTGCTCTCATGGGAAGCTGAGTTATTGCAACTTAGGGTCAATGACCCCTTGATAGACCTCCCTTCCACCGCTTATTTACCTGCTGAAGCCAATCTTTGGGCAGACTCCCCAACAAACCGACAAATACTCAGAGAACTCCGCCGCATTGAACGCGACAGAGGCGTGATCGCATTGGTCCACTTCGAAGGCTTGCTCACTTGGCAAAAAGGCGATAAAAACATCCAAACCCCTGTTTTCTTAAGGGAGTGCAGCACGATCAACCACCAAACACAAAAAATCGACTTTGAAGAAAAGACGTTTGTCAATCCATATATTGGCGTCTTACTTCAAAAAATTGGCGCGGAAGTTATCGAATTTACAGACGCTGCCGCTTTCATTCAACACTTACTCGACTCAGGTCTCTTTAAGGCCTATGAAGCGTGTACCGGATTGGCAAACTTGCACCCACAACGCTATGAACTACGCAAGGAATGGGAAGCCCTCAGCAATGCCGAGAGCTTCTCAGCCGCTTTGCATCAAATTATTGGCGATCCATTAAATACACAAGAACAGCCTGACATTTGGAGAAAAAGTCAGCTAAGCCCCTTAGATCCGGACCAACATGCCGTCATAGACCAGATAAGAAATGGTTCGGTCGTGATTTACGGCCCCCCGGGAACAGGTAAATCTGTGGTGCTGAGCAATCTGATCGGTCAGGTTATAGGCAAGCAACAAAATGCGCTAGTTGTTGCCGACAAACCAGTTGCACTTCAAGTACTTCTTGGCAAATTAGCACAGCACCAACTCGATCAATGTTGTGTGTTTTTGAATGCCGCTCAAACAACTGCCGGATTTTACAAACAACTTCAAGCGCAATTTGAGCGCTTACTTCAAGACAACGGAAGCTGCGCCAATTATGAGAACCAGCAGCCTTTTCTTGCTGGAGATTATTGGGAACAGCGCAGGCAAATTGAGCGCGTTTCCAAGAAGAATTTCTTGGAACTTTGTCAAGTTTTTGGGCCACCAACACAAACAAGTGCAAAGCCCTCCAATCGTTGGCAACTTTGGTTGAGCAAGCAACAGCTCCTCGATCAACTGCCGCAAACCACGCGCGAGGTCTTGCCGCTACTGCAGCCCTACTGGCAAAAAACCAATGCGCTATCAGTACACCACGACTGGGAAAATTGGCAGAAATTGAGCCAGCTTTTATTGCAAAATCATGGGGTTCAAAATAGCAATGAACTGGATAGATTAGTAGAGCAAAGCTTGCGCTGTATTCAGTTTGAAGCAAACGTGTATCAAACCTACAGCGAACTACTCGATCAAGACCAAGCGCTGCAACTCAAACGCCTGTACCAGTATCAGCAGCTTTGCACCCAAGAAGAACTGCTGGTCCAAAATCTTCAAGTATGGAAACAACTTCCCACGCTAGCCGAATGGGCTATTTTACAAGCGGCGGCGATAGCACCGGGTTGGCTCAATAAGCGAAAATGGAGAAAACTTGAAAAAACCTGGCTGCGTTTACCTGGCCTTGATTTGCAGCAACTAGAAAACCAACTTAAGAAATATTGGCAAATACAAGGGCAAAGGGCCAATCTAAAAGAAAAATTTGCGCGTTTTGGCATTCAAAATCTAGATGAAGTTCTGGGCTTACTTGTTCCGTTGCTCAAACAGCATAATGCTGCCCAATGGCAATGGTACCGCAAATTGAGTCAGGAAGAAATTCAGCAGCTTTGCCAAACGCATCAGTCCGCACATCAGCTTCAACAACTGCATCAGCAGCTCTTTACAAGCAAAGCAGTCCATTTCTCGACACTGCATAGCTCCATAAACGCGGTCTTCTCTGCACTGAGCGCTGAGCTTCAAACGCTTGCCGAGCTTCCCTTTGAACTTTGGGAAAGCCTCAATGATTTAACTACTTTGCAGCAAACTTTGCGCAACGAATTCTGGGCAGACCTTCGCGTAAACTATCCGGCACTATTTACTTACGCTTCAGAGCCAGTCACCGACCTCATCGAAGCCGATTTGCTGCAAGAAGAACGCCAATGGCAACAAGATGCGGCAGCTATTCGAGCCGTGCAGCGCACACAATTCATGCAGCTGCAAATGTTGCTCACCGACCCTGTTCAAAAACTTACCAAAGACCAAAAAGAACAACGGCAACAATTGCGAAAAGGCAAGGCCATTTTAGTCAAAGAAATGGCTAAAACTAGGCAGCACATGAGTATCGCTCAACTTTTTGAAAGCCCTGCTGCGCCTTGGCTTAAGGTTATTTTTCCGGTTTGGCTCTGTACGCCTACCACTTTGGCCAAAACAATTCCTATGCAAAGGGAAAGCTTTGATGTAGGTATTTTTGATGAAGCAAGTCAGTTGCCTTTGAGTCATGCCATTGGCGCCTTACAGCGCGTCGCTACGGTTGTTGTAGCGGGCGATCCGCAACAAATGAGGCCACAATCCTATTTTGGCCAAAGTGCAGAGGGCGTTGTAGATTTATTGCACCAAGCAGCCTTTTATTTGCCCAGTAAGCACTTGCGCTATCATTACCGCAGTGAAGACCCTAGCCTTATTGCCTTTTCCAACCGACATTTTTACGATCACTCACTAATTGTTTGGCCCTCTAAAACCTCGGCTCAAAATGGCGTTTTCGATCATTACATTGAGACCGGACGCTACATCCAACAACAAAATAACGAAGAAGCAAAGGCGCTTGCGCAACATTTGCACTCGCTTCTTTCTTTACCCCAGACAATTGGTGTGGTGGCCTTTTCAGAAACTCAACTCAATTGCATCTATCAGGCTTTGAGTAGTACAGATCAAGTCTTGCTCGAGGAGCGAATTCAAGGTCGAAGTGCCTTTTTTCTACCCTTAGAAAAAGTACAAGGCGAGGAATGCGAAATGTTGCTCATCAGCTTTGGATTCGCCAAAAACGATACGGAGCAATTTAGCCTCAAACTAGGGCCAATGGCACAAGCTCAAAGTGGTAGGCGCTTAAATGTATTGCTTACCCGTGCACAAAAGGCATTGCATTTTTACAGCAGTATCCGTGCAACAGATTTTCCGACCAAAAGAAGTGCCGCCACCAACAGACTTTGGGAATGGTTTGTATTTTTGGAAAACGCACAATTTCTGCAAACAACATACGATGCCAACGAGCGCCTTGCTTCGGCGCCGGACTACCCTACTTTTCTGAATTATTATCGGGTGCTGAAGCAGCGTGGGGCGCTCCCGACGCGCGTTTAGGAACGGGGTCATGGCCAAATCCACCTCGGGGGTGGCAACTGGCAATGCGCTTTAAGCCTAGATAAGTTCCTTTGAATGGGCCCCAAATCCTGAGTGCTTCTACCATGTATGATGAACATGTTGGCGTATAGCGGCAAGTCGGTGGAAAAATAGGCGAAATTACCCATTGATAAATACGCACCATAAAAATAAGCGGGGCCGTTAAGACCTTGTAAAAAAGCTGCATGGTCCAAAAATAAGCAATTTCAACAGCTTGATGTGTAAACTTAGTGAGCGTAACTTTTAATCAACTTCAAGTTATGCTTATTTTTAGAAAATGAACTTCAAACAACTCCTCTCCATTAATGCATTTTGTATGAGCTCCTTTATTGGTCTGAGCCAACCCTTAGACAACTGGGAGGCAGACAAAATTAAAGTAACGCAAGCATCTGGCGCACAAACTATTATGCATGCAGAAGCCCTTTTCGAAGACCGCTGGGATCAACTGCCACAAGCTCAGTTTTGGAAAAAAATCATGTTGCTTTCACCAGATTCTTGCCTGATCAACGTGGCGTCTAACCGCCAAGTACTCGACAAAATGTCTATCAGAGACTGGAACGCACAGACCGAAGCGCAAAAAGATATCACGCGTCAAGCACTGCGCACCGCAAATGGCCTACCGAGCGACACCCGCATTTATGTAACAACAGGCAAAAACGATTTTTACCGTTTCAATGAAGTTTACCCAAGTTTAGATAAAGGCGTGGCCGCTTTTGAGCGTTATGGCGTAGATCCGTGGTATGCACAATCCATTTTATTAATCGAAAGCCCTGCGCTCATGCGCAAGTCCTCGACGGGCGCTTATGGTGCATTTCAACTCATGCCAGGCGTAGCGCGTTCAATGGGTTTGGTCGTCAACAGCACAACAGACGAACGCAAAGATTTTGACCGCTCTGCCTACGGAGCAGCCCAACTGCTCAGACGTGTTTGTATTCCAGAAGCAAAGCGTATTTTAGCGCAACACAACCTCACTTACAATGAAACTGATTTATGGTTTCGCTTATTTGTGCTGCATGTGTACCATGCTGGCGCGATGAACGTGGCTGCGGTTGTAGATAAGATTCAGCCTACAGAAGGCTCACAAGAACTGATCAAGGCGATGTGGCAAAATAGCGCTGCAGGTTTTGGTAACAATTCTCAAAATTATACGCAATTAGCCTTGGCTGCACAGCTCATTTTACATGACATGGTGTACCAAAACTGCACAGAAATTAGCCCTTGCTCTAGTCGTTGATCCAGCAGATATGCCCTTCTCGAACGAGGAGTGCCGACGGAAAATTATTGGTATAAAGACTTCCTGTTCCAAAACCCTGCGGAAGCTTTGGTGCATAACAAGCGCCAAACTGAACAATTGCACTCAGGCCTATCGCACTTTCGAGCGCACTAGTGAGCCACCATCCTATGCCCCTTTCTTCGGCCAATTGAATCCATTCCCGGACTCCGCTCAAGCCGCCGTGCAAACTGGGCTTCAAAATGATATATTGCGGTCTGATGGCATCGAGCAATGAACACTTTTGGACGCGCTCATTTATCCCGATTAGTTCTTCATCTAAAGCAATTGGAACTGGTGTTTGCGCACATAATTTCGTCATTTCGTCAACCTGTCCAGCGCTTATTGGCTGTTCAATGCTATGAATGTCAATCCGTGCCAATTCTTCTAAAACAGCCCCAATCTCTGTAGGTGCAAACGCACCATTCGCATCTACCCGGATCGTGAGCGCCGTTGCAGGTGCATGGGCACGAAGTTCGCGGAGTAGCAGCAACTCTTGGGGCCAATCTAGCGCCCCAATTTTCAGCTTTACGGTCTCAAAACCAGCTGTAATTTTTTCGATGGCTTGTGCGCGCATGTCTGCAAGTGAACCCATCCAAACCAGTCCATTAATTGGAATTGTCGTTTCTTGACGCGTAAAAGCGGTATCGAATAAAACATTGCTCCCTTGTGCTTTGACAGCAAGCAGTAACACCTCTAAACCAAAGATAAAAGAGGGAAAGGCACGCCATTTCTCGATGAATTGGTCAAATGCCCTATTTGTAAAAAAATCAGTTTGAGACCAATCTAAAACATAGGGCTTCACTTCAGCTAAAAATGTCAAGAGTTTGGACTCATATTGCTGATGGTCGCTGTATTCTGGCGACAAGCCCGGAATTATCGGAAACTCCGTCTGAACCGGAACGCCATTTGGCAATGCATAAGTAAAAATCCAAGAGGGTTTGGTATGCAGTACGCCTCGACTGGTACCAGCCGGCTTCTTGAAAATCAATTCATGTAAAACGAGGTGCTCAGGCATGGTGGTAGGGCTCTCCTTTGAGGATACTAAAGGCACGGTACAATTGTTCAAGAAAAATCATGCGGACCATTTGATGCGAGAAAGTCATACTTGACAAGGACTGCTTGAATTGCGCACGTTCGTACACCGCAGGGCTAAACCCATAAGCGCCACCTATTACAAAAACAAACGAGCCAGTGTGCTGAAGTTGTTTTTGAGCCAACCAAGCTGCGAAATCTACCGAACTGAACTGCTTGCCATTTTCATCTAATAAGATTAAAAAGTCTGTGGGATTTATTTTGGCTAAGATTTGAGCGCCTTCTTTTTCCTTGATTTGGGTCTGGCTGAGCGCCTTCGGGTTCTTGATGTCGGGGAGTTCTATTCTTTCAAAAGAACAGTAATGACCCAAGCGTTGTTGGTAGCGCTGTTCGCCGACTTTGAGGTCTTCGAAAGCCGTTTTACCCACGACTAAGAATCGGATTTTCATGTCGCTAAACCGCTACAACACCTTTGAGTTCTGGAGCTGCCATTTTAAGCGCTTCTTCGAGCCCCCCTTTGATCGTCATTTGAGACATCGAGCAATCGCTACAAGAGCCCAAAAGTCGGACCTGTACAATGGCATCATCGGTAATATCGATGAGCTCCATGTCGCCGCCGTCGGCATGCAAAAAGGGCCTGAGTTGGTCAAGCGCCACTAAAACTTTGCTGCGGAGTTCTTCTTTATTGTTTGCCATGCTTAGGGTTTGCGCGTTGCTAAAATAGCGTTCAATTCGGTTTCAAAGTTATGAACTAATTCTTCAAAAGCACTGGTAGTAGGGGTATTTTGCTGAAAAACAGCAGGTCTGCCTGCGTCACCAGCTTCGCATACACCCTGTACAAGTGGAATACTGCCCAAAAATGGCACTTGCATCCCTTGCGCTAAATTTTTGGCTCCATCGCGGCCAAAGATATAATATTTGTTGTTGGGCAATTCTGCAGGTGTAAAATAGGCCATGTTTTCGACAATTCCCACTATTGGAACTTTAAATGAATCGAGTCTGAACATTTGAATTCCGCGGCGCGCATCAGCTAAAGCAACTTCTTGCGGCGTACTGACGATAACCACACCATCTAACGGAACAGTTTGCATCAAAGAGAGATGGATATCGCTGGTGCCTGGAGGGAGGTCGACGAGTAAGAAATCGAGTGCGCCCCAGTGCGCATCAGTAAAAAGTTGGGTGAGCGCTTTAGAAGCCATAGGGCCTCTCCAAACTACGGCGTCGTCTTGACTTGTAAAAAACCCAATCGATAAAATTTGAATGCCATTTGATTCAATTGGCGCAATCAATGATTGCCCATTGACGTCTATCATTTTAGGCCGATCTCCAACTAAATCGAACATGGTGGGCATTGAAGGGCCATGGATATCGGCATCAACAATTCCTACGCGAAATCCTTTTTTAGCTAAACCACCAGCTAAATTCGCTGTAATTGTAGATTTACCTACACCGCCTTTTCCTGAGGCAATAGCGATAATGTGCTTGACATCAGGTAAAATTTTTCTGCGCGCTGTACGGCTTTCCGCGTCCAACCCCTGGATCTGACATTGTATTTGAATTTCTTGACCAAAAACGCGCTTTAAGTTGAACTCGATAGCTTCTTGCATGCGTTTGCGTGCATGCAGGGCTGGGTTTGAAATTTTAACGACGAGTTGAATGGTAGCATCTTGAATGCTTAATTGCTCAATTAAATTGAGGCTCACTAAGTCATTTTTGAGATCTGGCTCGGTAATTTTACCTAGAACTGCAAGGACGTCTTCTCTGTTAATGCTCATTTTTAGCTTTTAATGATTGAATGGAGTGATACATGAAATCTACAACCCTTTTGGTGTCTCCTTGTTCACGGTTCATGATTTCATAATAATTTTCTTGGATGCGTTTTACGCCGTAGATATAGAACCGCGCATTCTTTTGAGCCACAAACTCTCCCTTGACATTTCTGCGGTAAATAAGTACATCGCTGGTTTGCTTGACAATTTCAATCTCAAAAAATGGATTTGGTTTGAGTAATTTGCGTTTGAACTCTGCAAAACGGTAGGCGTAATCGCCGTAGTCTTCTATCAATAATGTAAAATTGCGTCCGACACTCAGCTTCCATTTGAAACCGCCAATTTCGTATGCGACATTTGGTTTCATAGAGGTACCTATACCAGCACTTGCATTTGGCAACATGATGCGCGCAGATAAATCATAGGCGCTAAGGTCTAAAGCGCTGTATTGAATGTAGTCGTAAGAACGCGGCTTGTCTTGCTCACAAGAGAGGGTAAAAACCAACAAAAAGAAGAAACAAAGCATCCGCATGGGCACAAAGATACATTTGGTTTGCCTTTTTTTTACAATTTCGCAGTATGGAAAAACAAACTACATTTCTTGCGGGCCTCTTTATCATGTTATCAATTGTATTTGGCGCCTTTGGTGCTCATGCCCTAAAAGAAGTGCTGGAGCCGTCACAATTGCAGACTTTTGAGGTTGGGGTACGCTATCAAGGTTTCTTAGCAATGGGCGTCTTGATACTCGCTGTCAACAAGCAGCGTTTTGATTTTCCAATGAAAAGAATCCTATGGGCCATGCTCATCGGTATGTTTTTGTTTAGTTTTTCCATCTATGGATTGGTACTCGGCCGTTACTTTATCGATGCCAACGCCTTTCGTTTCTTAGGCCCAATCACGCCAATCGGAGGCGCAATTAGCATCATTTCATGGTGTATATTTCTTTTTCGTCTGTTAAAATACGGACAAGCGTAAAACTTTTTTGCGAATGATGTTTTGTTATTGGTGAATAGTTTTTACTTTTGATTAGTTTTTCATCGTTACACCGATTATTTTTTAAACATTATGACAACACTCACCCTCGGGAGCAAGCTTCCAGCTTTTATTGGCACTGACCAAAACGGCGAATCTATCGACAGCGCATCTTATGCTGGCAAAAACCTAGTGATTTACTTTTACCCCAAAGACGACACCCCAGGCTGTACCGCCCAGGCTTGTAGTATCCGCGACGGTCAAGAAGCGCTTCTTGCCGCCCAAGTAAATGTCATTGGCATTAGCGCTGACAGCGTAGCTGCCCACATGAAATTTGCAAACAAATACCAACTAAATTTCCCGCTCATCTCCGACACAGACAAAACCATCATTCAACAATTTGGCGTTTGGGGAACTAAAAAATTCATGGGGCGCGTTTACGACGGTATCCACCGCATGACTTTCATCTTTGATCAAACCAATACCCTAATTAAGGTAATTGAAAAACCCAACACCAAAGACCACGCCAACGAAGTTTTGGCTTGTTTTCAGTAGAACGTAAATTGTTTACGAACTTCACCTAGCAACTTTGTAGAAATTATTCACCGAGCCTCGCTCAAAACAACAAACGATATGTCTAAAGAACAAAACCTCGAAAAACTCAAAGCACTCCAACTGACCATGGAAAAGCTTGACAAAGCATTTGGCAAAGGCGCCGTCATGAAACTCGGCGATGCCCCTGTAGAACAAGTAGAAGTTATCCCAACCGGATCACTCACCCTAGACCTTGCCTTAGGCATCAACGGTTATCCGAAAGGACGCGTTGTAGAAATCTACGGACCAGAATCTTCCGGTAAAACTACGCTTGCTATTCATGCCATTGCCGAAGTCCAAAAACAAGGCGGCATTGCAGCCTTCATAGATGCCGAGCACGCCTTTGACCAATTCTACGCTCAAAAACTTGGCGTAGACATCTCAAACCTACTGATCTCTCAGCCAGACAACGGCGAACAAGCACTCGAAATTGCCGACAACCTCATCCGTTCAGGCGCCATCGACCTCATCGTCATTGACTCCGTTGCGGCACTTACACCAAAAGCTGAAATTGAAGGCGAAATGGGCGATTCCCAAATGGGTCTGCAAGCCCGCCTCATGTCTAAAGCACTCCGCAAGCTCACGGGTTCTATCAACAAAGCTGGCTGCTGCTGTATTTTCATAAACCAATTGCGCGACAAAATCGGTGTCATGTTCGGAAATCCTGAAACCACTACCGGCGGAAACGCACTCAAATTTTATTCTTCTATCCGCATCGATATCCGCAGAGCTGCGCAACTCAAAGACGGTGAAGACATCATTGGCAACCGCGTCAAAGTCAAAGTTGTTAAGAACAAAGTAGCGCCGCCATTTAGAAAAGCCGAGTTTGACATCATGTATGGCGAAGGCATTTCCAAAGTTGGTGAAATCATCGACCTCGGCGTTGACCTCAACATCCTCAAGAAAAGCGGCTCGTGGTTTTCTTACGGCGAAACAAAACTTGGACAAGGTCGCGATGCGATAAAATCACTCATTCTAGACAACCCAGAACTCATGGAAGAACTAGAAGCAAAAATCAAAAATGCGCTCGCAACACCGACTGGTCAGACTGAAGTGTTGCAAGACTAGACCTATCGTTTGGTTGGAAGCGGCGTTCTTAGGAGCGCCGTTTTTTTTGCAATAAAAACAAATGAGTTGCGTTTTATTTGTCTATTGCCCCGCAATTTCATAATTTCGAAACACTTAATCTCATTTAAACTATGAAAACTTACCTTTCACTACTCGCCTTTTCGGCACTACTTATCAGTACTACATCTAGCTGCAAGAAAAAAGGCTGCATGGACCAAGACGCCGTTAACTACAATTCAGAGGCTAAAAAAGACGACGGAACTTGTAAATATGCACCAACAATTACCGTTAATGGCAACAACCCTGAAAACATCAATGTTGGCGACACCTATACCGATGCTGGCGCAACAGCAACCAATAAAGATGGTTCTTCAGTTACTGTAACAACAAATAGCCAAGTTGACGCCACTACAAAAGGTACCTACGCTGTTACTTACACTGCAACAAATGAAAACGGAACAACAACTGCAACCCGCACGGTAAATGTCAACATCGGCCAAGACAACTGGTTGGTGACATGGGCTGTTGCAAGTGATTGTGGCAATTCATTTCCATTAGCAGCTGCTCCAGTTATCACGGCAGGCGCTAGCGCAAATGATTTGATCATTGACAACATGTTCAATATTTTTGGCGGTACAGCTAATGCAACAATCAGTGGCAATAACATCAACATCCCAAGCCAAACTATCGACGCTACAATAGGTCAAGTTACCTTTTCAGGCGTGGGCAGCATCAACAACCAAGCAAATACAATTACAATTACTTACACCTACGACAACACCATTCCACTTATCGGCGGAACCGGTACTTGCGTAGCAACTTACACGAAGCAATAATAGTCAACTGCATTGTATAGTAAAGGCCCGGAATACTCCGGGCCTTTTTTGTATCCTTAGTTACAATTCAAAACAATTTGATGGCGTAACTTTGCCAAATGGGAAAATTTAAAGAAATCATCAGCGCACCCACCCCCACACTTGTCGATTTTTTTGCGACGTGGTGTGGCCCTTGTAAAACGATGTCGCCTGTGCTCGATGAACTCAAAAAAGTCTACGGTGAAAAAATCCGCATTATCAAAATAGACGTAGATAAAAATCCTGCAATTGCCGATCAATTCAAAATACGCGGGGTTCCTACCTTGATGCTTTTCAAAGAAAGCAAAATGCTTTGGAGAGAAAGTGGTGCTTTACCGCTTTCTACACTCAAACAAAAAATTGGCGGGTATTTATAAGCCCTTCACATTATTCACTACAAAACGTAACACTTCTTTTTTGTTTACGTATTTGCTTTCCTAGGCGAAATCAGCTACTTTTGCCAGCTAATTAATATTTTACAAATTAACAAATCAGTATGGAATCAATGATGATTTATGTGCCTATAGTAATGGCAATTATCGGATTACTATTTATGGCAATGAAGCGTGCTTGGGTTTTAAAGCAAGACGCAGGTGATGGTAAAATGAAAGAAATTTCAGATTACATCTATGAAGGAGCACTCGCCTTTTTGAAAGCAGAGTACCGCCTTTTAGCCATTTTTGTAATTATTTCAAGTGTTGTTTTGGCAGGTATCACCTTTTTACCTGGCGTTAAAACGCATTTATTGATCGTAGTAGCCTTTATTTTCGGCGCTATTTTTTCTGCTTTGGCAGGAAACATGGGAATGAAAATTGCTACCAAAACCAACGTTCGTACCACACAAGCTGCACGTACTAGCCTTCCACAAGCATTGAAAGTTTCTTTCGGTGGCGGAACAGTTATGGGCTTAGGTGTTGCTGGTTTGGCCGTATTAGGTTTAACAGGATTTTTCATTTTGTTTTACAACATCTTCATGGGTGGTCAGTGGACCAACTCAGAGCAAATGACTGTTGTACTCGAAACCCTTGCTGGTTTTTCTTTAGGTGCTGAGTCTATCGCTTTGTTTGCTCGTGTAGGTGGCGGTATTTATACCAAAGCAGCAGACGTAGGTGCTGACCTCGTTGGTAAAGTTGAAGCTGGTATTCCAGAAGACGACCCGCGCAACCCAGCAACTATCGCAGACAACGTTGGCGACAACGTAGGTGACGTTGCCGGAATGGGCGCTGACCTTTTCGGTTCTTATGTAGCAACAGTATTAGCTGCTATGGTACTTGGTAATTATGTCATCAGCGACATGGGTGGTATCAAAGACGCGTTTGGCGGTATTGGCCCAATCTTATTGCCAATGGCTATTGCTGGTTTCGGTATCTTGTTCTCTATCATCGGTACAATGCTCGTAAAAATCAGCTCTGATACGGCGAAAGAAGCCGAAGTACAAAAAGCGCTCAACATCGGAAACTGGGTTTCTATTGCCCTTACCGCTGTTGCTTGTTTCTTCTTGGTTCAATACATGTTGCCTGGAAAAATGCAAATGACTTTCTTTGGTGAAGGAATGAAAGACGTTTCTTCTATGAGCGTATTTTATGCAACACTCATCGGCTTGTTTGTTGGTGGTGCTATTTCTTCTGTTACTGAATACTACACAGGTTTAGGTACTAAGCCAGTATTGAAAATCGTTCAAAAATCTTCTACTGGTGCCGGAACAAACGTCATCGCAGGTTTGGCTACAGGTATGATTTCTACTTTCCCAACTGTATTGTTGTTTGCTGCTGCAATTTGGTCTACTTATGCACTTGCAGGTTTTTATGGTGTTGCACTTGCTGCTTCAGCCATGATGGCAACAACTGCTATGCAATTGGCTATCGATGCATTTGGACCTATCTCAGACAACGCTGGTGGTATTGCTGAAATGAGCGAACTTCCAAAAGAAGTACGTACCCGTACGGACATCTTGGATTCAGTTGGTAACACCACTGCCGCAACAGGTAAAGGTTTTGCTATTGCATCCGCTGCACTTACTTCATTGGCTTTATTTGCTGCCTACGTTACCTTCACAGGAATCGATGGTATCAACATCTTTAAAGCACCTGTTCTAGCCATGTTATTCATTGGTGGAATGGTTCCGGTTGTTTTCTCTGCACTTGCCATGAACTCAGTTGGTAAAGCTGCTATGGATATGGTTTATGAAGTGCGTCGTCAGTTCAAAGAAATTCCAGGAATCATGGAAGGTACTGGTAAACCAGAATATGGCAAATGTGTAGAAATCTCTACCAAAGCTGCACTTCGCGAAATGATGCTCCCTGGTATTCTTACTATTGGTTTACCTATTGCTATTGTATTGCTTGGCAAATTGGTTTACCCTTCTGACAACCAATTGATCGCCGAAATGCTTGGTGGTTACATGGCTGGTGTAACTGTTTCTGGCGTACTTTGGGCAGTTTTCCAAAACAACGCCGGTGGCGCTTGGGACAACGCTAAAAAGTCTTTCGAAGCTGGTGTTGAAATCAACGGCGAAATGACTTACAAAGGTTCTGATGCACACAAAGCAGCCGTAACTGGCGACACCGTTGGTGACCCATTCAAAGATACTTCAGGTCCTTCTATGAATATCTTGATCAAATTGACATGCTTGATTGGTTTGGTTATTGCCCCAATCTTGGGTAACGGTCAAGAAGCTAAGACAGAAAAAGATTGTTGTGCTAAGACAGAAATGTCATGTACAGATCAAAAAGAAGCATGCCATGGTGCTGCAATGTCAAACGACATGAAATGTGACATGAGTGCTTGCGCGACCATGACCAAAGAAGAATGTGCTCAAATGTGCGATGCGAAAGGTTGCTCTGCAGAGGAAAAAGCAATTTGCATGGCTCACTACGGCAAAGACGGCAAATGGTTAGGCGATGCCAACAAATGTTCAAAAGACAAAGCTGCTTGTTGTGACAAACACTAAGTAGGTTCTTCAAATACATTGCAAAAGCCACCTTCTTAGGTGGCTTTTGTCTTTTATCACCTTTTGATTGCCCCTAAAAAAGTAACTTTATCCATCTATGAGTGGGCTGCCCAATAAAAACAAAGATTTCTTCGCAGATGTATACGACGTCGTGCGGCTCATTCCCTTGGGAAGAGTGACGAGTTACGGAGCAATTGCCAACTACCTCGGCGCCAAACAAGGTGCCCGAATGGTGGGCTGGGCCATGAATGCCAGTCATGATTTACCTGATGTGCCTGCTCATCGCGTGGTGAATAGAATTGGCTTATTGAGTGGTAAACATCATTTTGACGGCCCTAATGCAATGGAACTGCGCTTACAAGCGGAAGGCATCCAGGTTGTGCAAAATCAAATCCAAAACTTCGAAAAAGTTTTTTGGGATCCTTCGCTTGAATTGGGCTTGCCTTAAAGGATTCTATTAATTTTGTCAAAACACTTTTTGACTATGAAATTTGCCACCAAAGCCATCCACGCGGGTGTACATCCAGATCCTGCAACAGGCGCAATCATGACGCCAATATACCAAACCTCTACCTATGTGCAAGATGGCGTTGGCAACCACAAAGGCTACGAATATTCTAGAACCCTTAACCCGACGCGTCATGCGCTCGAGAAAAATATTGCGGCCATCGAAAACGGAAAGCATGGTGCTTGCTTTGGTTCTGGCTTGGCAGCAATAGATTGCGTCATCAAGATGCTCAATCCTGGCGATGAAATCATCTCAACGAATGACCTCTACGGTGGCTCTTACCGTATCTTCAATACCATTTTTGCCAAATACGGACTCATTTTCCATTTTGTAGATATGCAAAATCCTGCAGCGGTGGAGGCTTTAGTCAATGAAAATACCAAGCTCATTTGGGTTGAAACCCCGACAAACCCAATGATGAATATCATCGATATCGCCGCAATGGCGCAAATCTCAAAAAGAGCTGGTGCCATGTTGTGCGTAGACAACACTTTTGCAACACCCTATTTGCAAAATCCGCTTGATTTAGGTGCCGATATGGTCATGCACTCCGTTACGAAGTACTTGGGTGGGCACTCAGACGTAGTAATGGGTGCTTTGGTCTGCAATGACGACGCCCTCGCTACGGAAATGTACCGCATCCAAAACTCTTCAGGCGCGGTTACTGCACCAATGGATTCTTTTTTGGTCTTGCGTGGCATCAAAACACTCCACTTGCGCATGCAACGCCATTGCGAAAACGGAGAAAAAATAGCGCGTTTCTTGCAAACGCATCCGAAAGTAGACAAAGTCTATTGGCCAGGATTTGAAACCCACCCCAATCACGAGGTCGCTAAGCAACAAATGCGCGGTTTTGGCGGCATGATTTCCTTTACGCTCAAAGGCAATCAGCTGCAAGACGCGCTAGATTTAGTGAAGAAAGTTGAAATTTTTGCGCTGGCAGAATCTTTAGGAGGAGTTGAATCTTTGATTGGGCACCCCGCAACCATGACCCATGCGTCTATTCCGAAAGAAGTACGCGAACAAAGCGGTGTGGTAGATTCATTGATCCGTTTGAGTGTAGGCATCGAAGACGCCGATGACCTTATTGCTGATTTAGAAGGCGCTTTAAAGTAAATCTAGGCTTTTAAAGAACTGCTCTTTTTTAGCCGGAGACAACGGAATAGAAGTGCCATCTTTTAGGATCACTGAACCGCCGTCGTGCTTGTCGTAGCGCTCTACGTAATTGAGATTGATCAAATGCGACTGATGCACCCTAAAGAAGGAGAAGCCCGCCAGCATAGTGTCGTAATCTTTTAAGGTTTTGGAAACCAATATTTTCTTGCCGTCATTGAGGTAAAAAAACGTATAGTTTTTATCTGCCTCGCAGTGCACGATGTCGTCAATTTCTATCACAAAAATGCTCTCTTGTGTCTTGAGTACGAGCTTGCGCTTGTGTTGAGGTTGGATATTGTGCTGTAAAGCTTGAAACTGCGCATCGTCTTTTTTGTGCTCGACCAAATGCAAGGCGTTGGTCATGGCGGTGTGCAGTTCTTCGGCATCTATTGGCTTAAGGATGTAATCTAGCGCTGAAAATTTGATGGCCTGCACGGCAAACTCCTGAAATGCCGTAATGAAAATCACTTCAAATTGCTTGTACTTGACATTTCTCAGGACATCAAAACCATTGCCGTCGGGCATTTGGATATCGAGTAAAACGATGTCTGGCTGGATGTCTTCTATGGCTTCTATTCCCGATGCTACGTTTTCGCCATCGGTGTAAACACTCAGGTTCAAATCAAAGGATTCGAGCATTTTACGGATGAAGGTCCGGGTTGGTTTTTCATCATCAATGATCAGTACTTTTCGACTCATAGCTCAGGAAGGTTTATTGTTCGGGTTCGTACTTCAGTGGCAAGACAAGCGTAACGACGGTTCCGGTTTGGGACACATTATCTAAATCGCTGATGGTCAAGCTACCATTAAATTTATACTTTTTATTGAGAATAGCGATACGTTCACGCGTAATATCGATCGCCATACTTTTATGCGTTTTCATTTTTTTGGTACTTGCCGATTTTTTTCGGCCTACACCGTTGTCTTGAATCTTTATGTAGAGTTGGCTATCTTTAGCGTAGATGTCTACATCAATCTTGCCTCCTTTCACCGTATGCAATTGGCCGTGTTCTATTGCATTCTCAATAAAAGGTTGGGTAATCATTGGTGAGACCATCGCTTTGTTAAAGAGGAGGTCATCGCTAATAGTAAGCTCGTAGTCAAAGCGGTTTTCAAAACGCATTTTTTGAGCAGTAAGGTATTTGTCAAGGATTTCTCTTTCGAGTTCGATCGGAATGAATTCTTTGGGTGAGTTTTCTAAGATGAGGCGCATGAGCCTGGAAAAGTTGACCAAAAACTGCGATGATTTAGCGGGGTCGTTTTCGTAGATATAACTCTGAATAACCGACATGGCATTGAACACAAAATGCGGATTCATTTGCGTTCTTAAGAGTGTTTGAGACAACTCAGCCTCTCGCTGCTCCTGCTTGATTTTGACTTGTTGCATCCGGAGCACATAAATGACAACGCCAAAAATGATGGCCAAAATAAAGAGAATGGAAATCACTAATTGGCGGTCTCGCTGGAGCTCAACAATTTCGCGTTCTTTTTGCGCGCGCTCAATAGAAGCCTGCTGGTTCAAGATAAGGCGTTCGCGCTCTTCGCGCAAATTGGCTGCTGCCATTTCTTCAATGCGTGCCGCGCTGCGCCAAACCGGACTATTTTCAAGCCAGTTACTGTATTGTTGTTGGTACTGATAAGCCTGGGCATGCTGCCCTGTTTTACTTGCAATTACTGCCAATGAACGATACGTATTGGCAATTTTTGGTCGGATCAAAGCTTCTGAAGGCAGGCTTTTTAGGCTAGATTCAAATGCGGATTTGGCAGTTTGATATAAATTCAAACCCAATAAGTACTGACCGTATTCAAAATATAATTCTGAAGCAAATAAGGCATCTGTTGAGGGGTCTGTTTTAGAAAACAAGGTGGCAAAAGGAAGATCGAGGCCTGCTCCTTGTGATTGTTTAGCTGAAATCATGAGAAGTCTGGCCCTATTTTGATACCGCAAATTGCCGATATCCTCAAAATACCGATAGGCCAAACCTGCCATTGAACTGGCTTTTCCTGGCAAATTAATTCCCAAATAATAGCGACCCAACAAATAATTGGCAAAAGCCTGTCCGCGAAGATCTTTATTGACCTTTGCGAGGTCCTGGGCGAGTTTCAAATAGGTAATGGCCTGATTGAAGTTCTTGACATCAATGGAAATACTCGCAATGAGCAGCAAGGGGCTCAATTTGAAATAATCTAATTGCGCCTCTTCGGCAAGTTGCAATGAGTTGATAGACCTTTGAACGGCTTGTTCAAAAAGGTTAAATTGCCAATACACCTCAGCTTGTTGCTGCATGGCATCGATCAAAACCCATTTTTTATCAGAACGCTTGGCATGTTGCAAGGCCATATTACTTGCCCATAAAGCAGAATCTTTTTGAAAGACAGCGGTAAAGTGCTTGGCCATCTGCAGGTAAAGGGCGGTTTGTTCGCGGTTCTTCATGCCGCGATTTGCCTGGGACATTAACCTGCTGTAATGGAACTTTTGGTCGTTTGGATAGAGCGCACAACCCAACAAATTTTTGCGCCAAGCGACTTTAGGGTTGGAAAAGTGGTAATCTTTGAGCTGTTCATTGAAAATTTGAGTCAGACTACGGCTATCGCCAAGGAAATTGGCGCGCTCAGCTGCTAGCAAAGAAATCAGTGCTTGATTGTCTTGGCCAACATAAGCGCGACGTTGTAAAACCAACAAATTGACCTCTTTTTGCCATTCATTTCGATTGCTTTGGTAGATCGCATCGATCAGACGCAACCTTATTTGCAGTTGAGACGTCTTGTTTTTTGTGCGTGCCAACTCCGTTCGGAGCTGCTTTTCGGACTGCGCAGTAACCTGCAAACCCAAAAAGAGACACACTATTAAAAAAAACAAGCTTACCTTTGACATCAACAACGAATATACAAAATTCATACGCATGCGTCTCACAACTACCTTATTTGCATTTTTAATCGGATTTTTATTCAGCTTCAACAGCTGGGCTAGCCATATCATCGGAGGTGAAATCTATTACGATTCACTCGGCAACGACCAATACAAAATCACCATCGAAATCTACCGCGACTGCAACTCCGCAACAGGTTTTGACAACCCGCTCAACTACACCATTTTCTTGGCAGATGGCAGCGTATTCATGACGCGCTACATCGCGCCGTTTTCTCAAAACATCTTACCTATTGTCTACGACGACCCTTGCGTGACCGTACCCAACGACATCTGCGTCGAGCGCGCTATTTACATCGATACCGTTACGCTCCCATTTGGTGTGCAGGGTTATTACGTGTCTTACCAACGCTGCTGCTGGACCGGCGCAATCGACAACATCGTGGACCCATCCAATAA
Source organism: uncultured Flavobacteriia bacterium (assembly GCA_937975705.1). Classification (GTDB taxonomy): domain Bacteria; phylum Bacteroidota; class Bacteroidia; order Flavobacteriales_D; family Crocinitomicaceae; genus UBA952. The sequence goes on from CALJTX010000047.1 coordinate 25,911, forward strand.
CGGCATCACCCTCACTACGTTTATTCCAGGCTCAGCACTAGTAGGTGTTCATAACCAAGGTGCACGCTTTATCAACTATCCGCCACTCATTTTGTGTTCTCAAAATACCTTAGATTTTGACCACGCCGCTTTTGACCCAGACGGAGATTCCCTGAGTTACGAACTCATGGCGCCTTTGCTCGGCGGCAGTATTGCCAATGTTGTTCCCGACCCAGAAACAGCAGCGCCATATAGCCCCGTAAGCTGGAATCCTACCTTTACTGAAACTGTTCCATTTGGAGCCGGTTCAAATATCACCATTGACCCTGTAACGGGCTTCATGACCTTTACACCCAACCTCATCGGCAGTTTTGTGGCAGGTGTGGCTGTAAAAGAATGGCGCAACGGCATTCTCATCAATACCAAAATCCGGACTTTCGGCTACCGTGTAGTTGCTTGCCAAGTAGAGGTGCCCATTGAAGTTGACGTTACAGGACCTACCCAACTCATCGAAGACTGCGGTTTTGCAGGCTTTATTGTCAAGCGCACCGACCTCTCCTCCAATCTAGTTGTCCAGATCAATTTAGCCGGTACCGCTACTAATGGTGACGACTACCCTTTCATCAACGACACACTCGTGATTCCTGCAGGAGTTGCTTCAGACACCATCGGTATATCCGCTTTCCTTGATGGTTTACCAGAAGGTACTGAAACGGTACTTTTCAACGTGATTTTGCCTAACCCTTGCGACGGCACTTTTGATACGACATCTATCTCTCTCAACATCATTGACTACACGCCTTTGAGCATCACAGCAGTTGATTCTCTTAATGTTTGTGCAGACTTCGGTCAAGGAACCAATATTTGGTGTAACGTTCAAAATGGCATCTCTCCATACAGTTATGTTTGGGGGCCGGGTAGCTTCCCAAATAACGATACTGTTTATGTGCAGCCAGGCATTCTAGAGCCCAACCTCAATAACTTCCAGGTCTATGTCATGGACCAATGTGCCAAAACCATTACCTCACCAATTGTGCGCGTTTACAATCAGTGTCCGCTCGTTGTACCAAACATCCTCACCATAGACAACGACAATATCAACGAACTTCTCGTTATTAAAAACTGGGAAGATTACGACCAAGTGAGCATCCAAATCTTTAACCGTTGGGGCAATCTCATCTACGAAAAAGACAACTATCTCAACGACTGGAATGGAACCGACATGAATGGCAAAGTCCTTGAAGAAGGCGTGTACTTTTATACGGCCACACCAAAAAGTGAGAAATACGAATACGACAACCAAAACAAAACACTTTACACCCTTCATGGTTTCGTGCATATAGTTAAACCATAAGGCAAATCGTACTCAACAAAAAAAAGGCGCCCTAGGGCGCCTTTTTTAATTTCTGAATATCTTGGATTAGTCTATCGAATAGACAACGCCTACATGCAAGCCAACTGAAGCTGCATTCGTTTTGCTGTATGGATTATACAAATCTAAATCAGCACCCAAAGCATCTACACCTTTCGCATCAGCAGTGCTGTACATAAAGCGCGCACTTACGGAAACCATCACAGGCAATTCGAGAATGCCAAAACGCCCTCCTACACCAATCATGTACCCCATGAAGTTCTGGTATTGGTTGGTGACATCGATTGTTGTTGGAGGATCAACAAGATAATTTGAATTGCTGTACGTAGCACTTTTTACGTTATTCATCACTACACCAAACTCACCAAAAGAGCCTTTAGAGCCACCCAAACGCAAGTAAATTGGAATCTGAGAAATCTTTAAATCAACGTTTGAAGTATAAGCGCCACCGATTAATACTTGATCACCTTGGTAACCCGCCTTGAAATTTCCCATGAGGTATTCAAGGCCCAAGCCAATTTTTCCAAAATTAACCGTACCGGCGAGTCCGTAGTTTGAACTAAATGCCACATCGTAATCTTGTGATGCACCTAAGTCAGAAATGTTTTTGTTGAACATACCTGTTGCACTGTACGCATATTTAGCAGCGACATCAAAGGTGAGCGTTTGTGCCTTTACAGCCGTAAAGCAACTCAAGAGTGATAGAGAAATGAATAATTTTTTCATAGTTTGTAGTTAAATGTTTGAGCAATTTTAAGCAAAAATTTGAAATGCGTAACTTTAATGAATGAAATACATCTTCCTACTGCTCATTTGCTGTCTTTTTCAGGTGCGGCTCCAAGCCCAATTCATCGAAACCGATGAAGGCAAATACTTCGGCTCAGACATCAGCCAAGCTGACCTCGACCTGCTTTTTGTAACTAACCCCAACCTCGATTGGCTAGTTTTTGATTACAAAGACACCTCCCTTACGCTTCCCAATTTCAAAACATTAGATATTCTCGCTATCGAGAGTGAGGTACTCCAAAAGATAGTTTTCCCGGACACCATTTTAGAACTTGGCCTCATCGATTTCAATATACCTAGTCTAACATCCATCACGGAACCTGTTGCGCCAAACCTATTTCAAATCACCCTCTACGCTTCCCTCGATAGCCTACCTAACTTTATCTGCACCTCACCCGAACTCTCATTAGTAGACATCAAAAACTACAAAGACATCATGTGGCCCGACTGCATGGAAGAACGCTTTGTCAACGGCCCTTTTGAACTCTCCAGTTGCGAAATCCTTGACGCCAAAGACGGCAATACCATCTCCAAAATCGTCAGCCCAGACAAGGTCGAAGACGAGTGGCTCGAAGCCTCCGACGACATGAGCCAAGAAGAACTCGAAGAATTTTTGAAATATGAAAATTTTGGAAAATCCAAACTCCGCATTGGCCTGATTCGCCGAGCAAGTGGTGTTTTATTGGCCGGTGTGGTGTTTTTGATTTGGGCGAGATGAAACAACTCAATCCAAGTCCGAATATATACCTACAAGAAAAAGACTAATTTTAGGGAAACAAATCAATTTATATGAAAAAAACATTACTCTCCATTTTCTTTTTAGGCGCTTGCCTGACTACAAATGCGCAAGGCTTATTAAATGGCAATTTTGAACAAGCCGCCACTCCATTGCTTCCAGGCGTTGCTACAGACTGCCCTGGTTGGGGCCAAGGTTTGTATACAATGGAAACAGCTGCTCCTTATGCGGGTACGCAATCGGCAAAACTTGCTACAATCAATGACCCACTCACTAACTCACTTCTGAACTGGGGTTCAGATACCATCCCAGGGCTCATCACACAATCAGTGAACGGAAACTGGAACAACGTAGCCAACATGACTTTAAATTTTGCCTACAAGAAACAAATTGCTGCTGGAGACACCGCTGTGGTTGTGGCCGAATTTCTAGACACTATGACTGCTGACCCAAATGACGACGTATTGCTATACCAAGCTTTTGGAATCTACACCGGATCCGGAACAACTTGGGCCACAGAATCTTTACCGTTTCAACAAAATCCGAACGGTACCGGAACCGCAAATCAATTTGTAATCTTCGCAACTTCATCAATGGCAGCTGCTTTTGGAACAGGTACAGGTATGCCAGGAAGCACTTTATATTTAGATAACGTCACAGTTACTGGTATGAACAGCGTAGTTGAGATGACTTCAGAAACACTCAATGTATATCCAAACCCAACCTCTGGCATCTTAACCTTTGAAACTTCAGGAGCACTTGATCATGTTGCATTATACAACATCAATGGCCAATTACAATTGAACACCACCGAAGCTACAATTGACATTTCAAACCTTCCTTCAGGTATTTATTTCTATACAGTAATCTCTGCAGGAAAAACCTACCAAGGCAAGGTCAATAAATTATAAGCCCCCCTTCATTCCCAACGAAAGCGCGCAGATTCTGTGCGCTTTTTTTGATTTGGGCGAATTAAAAAATTGAGGGGCTTGTCCGTTTTTGTACTGAATTACATTTCATGTTGATTATTTATTTTTGAATTGAATGAAAAGGTATACTTTTGTAATTACTTTATAATTACATTATGCGCATTCAACTCATTCAAATTGGCAACTCTAAAGGTTTTAGACTTCCCAAGAAAATAATTGATCAATACCAAATTCAAGACGAAATGGAACTCATCTTAAACGAGCAAGACCTCACGCTCAAGCCCTTGAAAAAAATCCGCGAAGGATGGAATGAAGCATTTCAACAAATGCATGCAAACGGCGATGACCAACTGCTCATCGACGACGTATTTGCAGACGAAACCTTCGAAGAATGACCTGCACACAGTACGACCTCTTCTTGGTCAACCTCGACCCAACAATTGGCAGTGAAATCCGAAAAACCAGGCCTTGTGTGGTGCTCTCACCAAACGAACTCAACAGCAACCTCAATACGGTTATCATCGCACCCATCACAAGCACCTCGAAACCCTACCCCACTCGCCTCCAAACAAAAAGCGTCAAACCCTATGGCTGGATAGTCCTCGACCAAATCCGTACCATTGACAAATCCCGTTTCATCAAAAAAATTGGCCAACTGACTCCCGATGAAATCAGTGCTTGTAAATGCATTTTGGAGGAGTTGTTGGTGTGGTAGGGGAATAACCCGCGACGTATAATCCCAGAAAGCATTTGAGGTAATTTACTTTCCTATAAAACAAAAAACCCCACATTGCTGTGAGGTTGTAGATGTGATCCCGTTTGGATTCGAACCAAAGACCTACTGCTTAGAAGGCAGTTGCTCTATCCAACTGAGCTACGGGACCGTTTGTTGTAAAAAGGGAATTTACAACTTATATAATCAAAAAAGGGGGATGATTGCTCATCCCCCTTGTCGGGGCGGCAGGATTCGAACCTGCGACCTCCTGGTCCCAAACCAGGCGCGATGACCGGACTACGCTACGCCCCGAACTGAAGTTCGATACGGTCTAAATTTGTGGCGGTGGGAGCGAGATTCGAACTCGCGGTACAGTTACCCGTACGACAGTTTAGCAAACTGTTGGTTTCAGCCACTCACCCATCCCACCAAGTGTTCAATGAACGGATTGCAAAAGTACAAAAACAATCCGTTTTTCAAAGCTTTTCTTTGATTTTTTTATCCGTTATAGGTAAATTCTCCGTGTTGGCTAGAAATCGTGACTTTTTTCTCAGCTGCTGCCTCTACCCGACCCACAACCTGAGCGGCGATGCCAAAGCTTTCAGAAATACGGATGATTTCAGGCGCAAGCTCCTCACTTACATAAACTTCCATGCGGTGCCCCATATTGAAAACCTTGTACATTTCTTGCCATGGCGTCTTGGATTCTGCCTGGATCATTTCAAATAATGGTGGGGTTGCAAATAAATTGTCTTTGATGACATGCAGCTGGTCAATGAAGTGTAAAACCTTCGTTTGGGCACCTCCAGAGCAGTGAACCATGCCGTGGATATCGTGATGGTGCGCATCTAAAATTGCTTTAATGACCGGCGCGTAAGTACGCGTTGCCGACAATACCAATTGGCCAGCATTGAGCGGACTGCCCTCGACCGCGTCTGTAAGGCGCTTAGAACCACTGTACACCAACTCTTTGGGTAAAGAGTTATCATACGTTTCTGGAAAATCATCGGCTAAGGAGTGATGAAAGACGTCGTGGCGTGCACTCGTGAGTCCGTTGCTACCCATACCTCCATTGTATTGTGTTTCATAGGTAGCTTGTCCGAATGAAGCCAAACCGACTATAACATCGCCTGGGCGAATGCCGTCGTTGGAGATCACTTTATTGCGGGGCATGCGACAAACTACCGTGGAGTCAACGATAATGGTGCGCACGAGGTCGCCCACATCGGCAGTTTCTCCGCCAGTTGAATGGATGTCGATGCCGTAGCTGCGCAATTCTTCTAAAAGTTCTTCTGTGCCATTGATAATTGCGGACAATACTTCACCAGGAATAAGCAGTTTGTTGCGACCGATTGTACTCGAAACCAAGATAGGGCCAGTAGCACCCACGCAAAGTAAGTCGTCGATGTTCATGATGAGTGCATCTTGAGCAATGCCGCGCCAAACTGAAATGTCTCCAGTTTGCTTCCAGTAAGCATAAGCCAAAGAAGATTTGGTGCCAGCGCCGTCTGCATGCATCACGACACAGTAATTTGGGTCACCGGTAAGGTAGTCGGGCACGATTTTACAAAATGCCTGCGGAAATAAGCCTTTGTCTAGTTTAGAGATGGCTTTGTGAACATCTTCCTTTCCGGCAGAAACGCCGCGCTGTTGGTAACGGTTATCAGACATATTTGATCTTATTTAATGCCTCTACGCTTTTTAATGGCTTCGTAGGCATCTTGAATTTGTTGGAATTTCTCTTTGGCCCCTTTCAAGTATTCTTCACCCATATGGGAAACTTTGTCAGGATGGTGTGCCACCGCCATTTTGCGATAAGCCTTTTTAACTTCTTCGTCGGTCGCTTTTTCGTCGATACCTAAAATTTTGTAGTCGGAGTCTACGTTGCGGTAGAACATATTGCGCAAACTTTCAAACTCCACCGCAGGAATGCCTAGCATGGTGGCAATGCGTGAAATCACGTTGATTTCAGCCGTGCCGACGTCCCCATCTGCTTTAGCGATTCCGAACAAATAATGCACGAGCTGAACGCGTACCTCTTGGGTCATGCGCGTACGGATGTCGTGGCAGATGTCTTGGAGCGGGATGTTGGGTGCATCTAGAAACTGCTTGAGCGTTTGCAGATGCGTGGCGTTGAACTGCTTGCCAAACTGCGCGGAAAAGAAGTTCTTGACGTAGTCTAGCTCAATGCGCAAGACCTTTCCATCTGCTTTCATGACAGCAGCTGAAAGCGCCATGAGCATGGTGGGCAAGTCGTACATGGAACTTTGCCTGCGATAAAAATCAAAGGGATCTTGGCCGTTGCCCGCGCCAGCACCTGAACCATTTTGACCATTTTTGGCCGCTTGCTGGTATTGGTCTATGAGTGATCCGATGGCAAAGGCAAGGATTGCCAGACCAATTTTACGGGTTAAAATGAGGGCGCCAATGCCCAAGATCCATTTATACAAAATCTAGAATTTAAGCGAAGTCAAAGCTAGTCATTTATGCAATATGTTCGATGTTGCGCTGAATGAAAGCATCCAATGCGGCGCCTTTTAACAACCCTTGCGCCAACATAGCGAGGTCTACTAATTGCTTCGTGCTTTGCTCTTGGGCCGTAGCTTCTTGACTCAATAGTTTACCAATTGTAGGGTGGTTGGCATTGACCGTAAGGTTGAACATTTCGGGGAAGGCGCCATAAAAACCACCGCCGCCGCCAAGTTTTTGCTGCTCCATCATGCGACGAATAAACTCTGGTTGGGTAATGATGATTGGTGCTTCTTGTTCGCTCATGCTTTCAAACTGTACCGTGAACTTTTCTTTATTGACCTGCGCTTCAAAGATTGGCTTGAGTTTCTCTTCCTCTTCTTTGCTCAATTTAGATGGCAATTCGTCTGTTTTGGCAATGAGTTTGTCTAGGCTATCGGCATCTACGCGGGCAAAACTGATGTTTTCGTGGGTCTGCTCTAATTTAGAGATCCAGTGTGGTGCAAGCGGACCATCGAGTAACAAAACAGAGTAGCCGCGCTCTTTGGCCTTCTTGACAAAAGCGTATTGTTCTTCGGCGTCGTTGGTGTAAAGGAAAACTGTTTTGTTGTTTTTATCTGTTTGCAAGATTTTCACTTTGTCGAGGTATTCTTGCTGGGTAAAGCATTCGTTATCGGTTGTTTTGAACAAGCTGAAATCTTTTGCTTTTTCGGCGAATTTCTCCTCAGACAACATGCCATATTGAACAAAAACCTGAAGATCTGGCCATTTAGCTTCAAAATCTGCGCGGTCTTTTTTGAACATCTCAGCCAATTTATCGGCTACTTTTTTGGTGATGTGTGCAGAGATTTTCTTGACATTGCCATCGCTTTGTAAGTAAGAGCGCGACACATTCAGTGGGATGTCTGGAGAGTCGATGACGCCGTGCAATAAAGTCAAAAATTCAGGAACAATTTCAGCTACGCTATCGGTAATGAATACTTGGTTGCTGTAGAGATTGATTTTGTTGCGCTGCACCTCTACATTTTCTTTGATTTTCGGGAAATAAAGAATACCGGTGAGGTTGAACGGATAATCTACGTTCAAATGGATATGAAAGAGCGGCTGCTCGAAGGTCATTGGGTAGAGCTCGCGGTAAAATTGATCGTAGTCTTCTTGTTTGAGGTCTATGGGTGCTTTTGTCCAGGCTGGGCTCGGGTTATTGACTTGGTTAGGCACGTCGATAGACACGCGCTTGATCTCGCCTTTGTCGTCTTTTTCACCTTCTGGTGAATCGATGTATTCTGCTTTTGTGCCAAAAATTACCGGAATTGGTAAAAATTTGCAGTATTTATCCAAGATACCTTGAATGCGTTGCTTCTCTAAAAACTCTGCGGACTCTTCGGTGATGTACAAAACGATGTCCGTACCGCGGCTTTCTTTTTCGATATCAATAAGGGTGTATTCTGGTGAGCCATTGCTCTCCCATTGTACGGCTTGTGCGCCTTCATAACGTGCAAGGGTGCGGATCTGAACTTTCTCTGCCACCATAAATGCAGAATAAAAACCAAGACCAAAATGACCAATGATTTGCTCTGCACCTTCTTTGCCTTTGTATTTTTCAACGAATTCTTCGGCGCCAGAGAAAGCAATTTGGTTGATGTATTTGTCGATTTCCTCGGCAGTCATGCCAATTCCGTTGTCGCGGATAGTGAGCGTTTTGGCTTCTTTATCGAGCAATACCTCAACTTTTAAATCACCGAGCTCCCCTTTGAATTCGCCATTTTTAGCCAACACATGGAGTTTTTGAGAGGCATCGACAGCATTGGATACCAACTCACGCAAGAAAATTTCGTGATCTGAGTAAAGGAATTTTTTAATGATCGGAAAGATGTTTTCCGTTTGAACATGAATTTGACCTGTTTTCATTGTGTTTCTAATTTTTATACAATCCACTACTCAATAAAAATGCCACAGCGCAAATGCTGACATTTTGACAAGCAACTGCATTTTTTTTGTCAATTTTGCAGTATGAAATATGCGATCATTACAGGTGCAAGTTCGGGCTTCGGCGCAGCAACAGCAAAAGAACTACAAAACATGGGCTATGGTTTGGTCTTACTGGCCCGCAGAATGGAACGCCTAGAGGCCCTCAAAGTAGCATTGACGGCTACCCCCGTTTACATCGCACAGCTCGATGTGTGTCAAGAAGCGCAGGTCAAACAAGTCATTGCCGACTTACCCAAAGAAATCGCAGACAACATTTTTATTTTAGTCAATAATGCCGGTTTAGCCGTCGGAAGAGGCCCCTTGGACACCGGTCTTTCTGAGGATTGGAACCGCATGCTCGATACGAATGTCAAGGGCTTGCTTTACATGAGCCATGCCGTTATTCCACTGCTCAAAAAGCATCCATTCAGCCACCTCATCAATATTTCTTCAATAGCAGGCAAAGAAGTATACGCCGGCGGAAATGTCTATTGCGCCAGTAAACATGCCGTTGACGCGCTTTCCAAAGCACTGCGCATCGATCTTCTACCTCATCAAATCAAGGTCAGCAATATAGCCCCAGGAGCAGCCGAAACCGAATTTTCAATGGTGCGCTTCAAAGGAGACCTGCAAACAGCACAAAGCGTTTATGAAGGCTACGAGGCGCTACAAGCCACAGACATTGCACAAACTGTAGCCTTTATTGTCAGCAGACCCCAGCACGTCAGTATTGCCGACATCACCATTATGCCGAGCGCACAAGCCAACGGTAGTCTTTTTCACAAACAGTAAACATCAATCCATAACCCGATGAGTTCTTTTCAACACTATTCCTTTTCTGGCAAACGCGCGCTTGTTCGCGTAGACTTCAACGTGCCGATGGACAAAACAACTGGCCTTATTGCCGATGACAAACGCATTCGCGCTGCCCTACCTACCATTCAACACATCCTCAAAAGTGGTGGAAGTGTTGTGCTCCTGTCTCACTTTGGCAGACCTAAAAACGGCCCAGAAGCTATTTTTTCACTCGCTCAGATCACTTCTAAAGTCAGTGAACTCCTCGAGACAAACGTTCTATTTGCCAACGACTGCATTAGTCAGGAAGCCCTTGAATTGAGCAAAAACCTTCAGCCAGGGCAGGTCTTGCTACTTGAAAACGTGCGTTTTTACAATGAAGAAACCGCTGGAGATAGCGCTTTTGCGCAGAAATTAGCCCAACACGGCGATTGTTATGTAAACGACGCATTTGGCGCCGCTCACCGCGCGCACGCCAGCACTACGCAATTGGCAAGCTTTTTTCCGCAGGATAAAATGGCCGGCCTACTCATGAACGCAGAAATCGAAAATGCACGCAAAGTATTGCACCATGCAGAAAGGCCATTTACAGCCATTGTGGGCGGTGCTAAAGTTTCGGACAAAATCCTCATTGTAGAAAACCTACTGAACTTAGCCAATCACATTATCATCGGCGGCGGCATGGCCTACACATTCTATAAAGCAATGGGTGGCCAAATAGGCAACTCGCTTTGTGAAGCCGACCGCTTGGATACTTGTATAGACATCCTGGACAAAGCAAAAGCAAAAGGCGTTCAAATTCACCTGCCAATAGATGCAGTTGCCGCAGATCGCTTTGCCGCTGACGCTAACACACAAGTTTTGCCTTCAAATGCCATCACCGACGGCTGGATGGGGCTAGATATCGGACCTGAAGCTATCAAGAATTTTACGGCGGTCTTGCTAGCAAGTAAAACCATTTTGTGGAATGGCCCGATGGGCGTTTTTGAGATGCCTGCTTTTGAAAACGGCACCAAAAGCATTGCGCATGCAGTCGCTGACGCTACAAAAAATGGGGCATTTAGCCTCATCGGTGGCGGAGATAGCGCCGCTGCAGTACAGCAATTTGAACTCAGTAAAGAGGTGAGTTATGTGAGTACAGGCGGGGGTGCGCTCTTAGAATATTTTGAAGGAAAAACCTTGCCTGGCGTAGAAGCGTTGGAAGCTTAGAATCTTTTAACGACGTCAACCAAGCGATTGGAATAACCCGCTTCGTTGTCATACCAACCCGCTACTTTGATCAGGCCATTGAATACAATGGTGAGGCCTGCGTCAAATACAACACTGTGTGGGTTGCCCAGTACATCGACAGATACAATCGGATCTTCGGTATACTGCAAAACGCCTTTCAGTGGCCCTTCGGCTGCTGCTTTCATGGCCGCATTGATTTGCTCAGCGGTTATTTCTGATTTGGTCACAAGCGTCATTTCGGTTACTGAACCATCTGAAACCGGTACGCGAAAGCTTCCGCCCGTTATTTTACCTTTTAAATCAGGGAAAATACGTGTAATGGCCTTGGCTGCACCCGTTGAAGTCGGGATGATACTATTGGCTGCAGCGCGTGCGCGACGCAAGTCTTTGTGAGGGGCGTCGTGAAGGCGCTGATCTGAGGTGTAGCTGTGCACCGTAGAAATATAAGCAACGTCTATATCGAGTAACTCTTTGAGCACCTTCACCATCGGCGCAGCGTTGTTGGTGGTGCAAGAAGCATTGGAGACAACAGGAGTAGTCCAGTCTATTTGGTGGTCATTGACACCCAATACCACAGACGGGATGTCTTCATCGTTGGCAGGCGCACTGATGATGACGTGCTTTGCACCACCCACCAAATGCTTGGAGGCCGCCTCGCGGGTCAAGAACAAACCTGTAGATTCAATGACAACTTCTACACCGTAAGCCGCCCAATTGATCAGCTCCGGGTTGCGCTCACTAATGAACACTAATTTTTTGCCGTTTTCAAAAACAAGCGTGTTGTCAATGATTTCAAAAGAGAGCGAAAAAGGCCCATGGATACTGTCGTATTTGAGCAAATGTGCCAATGTTTTTACATCGGCTAAGTCATTGACAAGCGCGACGCTTATTTGTGGGTCCTGAAGGGCAATTCTTGTAAAACAGCGCCCAATTCTTCCAAATCCATTTACACCTACAGTTTTCATCTTTGAGTTATTGTTGTTATTACAAAAATAACAATAAAAAAGAAAAAGTGTTCAAATGACACTTTGAACACTTTTTATATTGATTATCAAGAAGTTAAATAAATATCAGCAAGTAATTACCACTTTAATTTGTTCTGAACAGGCTTTGGAACACCGTCTTTATGTAAATAAATATTGATGGTCTTGTATTTGAAGTAATTTTCAGAAACATAAAGATATCCTTTTGGCATGTTGCTGGTACCCCAAGAGTTTTTAACGAGGAAATAACGTGTGCCGTTTTGATCGGTGTATAACCCAACAATGTGCATGCCGTGGTCATCGGTGGTGGTTTTGTTGTCGTAGCCTTTTTGACGAAGCTCTGGTGTAATGACCATTTCTTTCATTGGTTCCAAAAATGCATTTGATTTGCGCTCTGCACCACCATCATTGAAACGTTTGTCGTCTTTACCAATTACTTCAATCATGGCCGGGTCAGCAGGTACAATTGCCAAACCATTTTTGAAACTAAAGCCTTTTTCAGAGACGTCGGCGCCCCAAGCAATTGTGTAACCATTTTTCAGTGCAGAAATGGTAACCTCTACGAGGTCTTCCATGCTGACATTATAACTTTTACCCCAAGCCCAGTTGTCTGGAATTTCGAGCATACACTCGCTGTACATCGGGTGGTTGGTAAATGAAGTCAAGGACACATAGTTTTTCATGTCCAGACCCAATGAAGCCGCATAAGATTTTGGTGTATAGCGCGTTCCATTCAATTCAAAGGTTTCGATATCCTTACCAATACCGCGGTTGAGGATGTCGTTGTACTTGCGTTTCCAGTCGTCGGTAATGCCTTCTGGCGCGCCAAGTCGGGAAATCATGTCGGACATGAGTGTATTGAGCTGATTGAACATTTCGCCATGATTGTATGTATTGGCTTCATTCAAACCGGTATAAACTTCATACGGCACCACACCAAACTGCTCAATAACGAGCGGCACATCATGAAATGCACCCCCTTCGCTGAAATTAATTTTTCCGTCCATGCGGATGTATTTTTCGGCCTTGAGTTCGTAGGCCTTGCGCACAACATACATTTCTGACAATACCACGGTGCTTTTGGTCAGGCGTTGAATCTCTGATTCAAAAAAGCTGGTCGCTGAAAAAGACCAACATGTACCCGTTTGGCCTTGGCTTTGGACTGGCGTAGCGTCTAGTTGAACAATTTTTTTAAATTGATATTTACTGCCCTCCACATTGGTGGTTTGAGCAAATAATAAAGAAGTACTGATCCCGATGGATAGTATGAAGCTAAAGGTTTTTTTCATGCGTAAATTTTAGTTGTTGAGCACCCAACCTTGCAAGCCGCGTGCAGCTGCTTGTTGTTGGAGTTGTTGGAGTTCAGATAGATTTTGAGCAGCACCGGCACTCACTTTGGTAAGTGGGCCATTTTGGATAAGTCTGGCGGCAAAGCCGTCGCGCTTTAATTTGAGTTGTAGATTTTGGGCGTTTTGCAAATTGGAAAAACAACCCACAATGAAATCGTAAGCGGCAGGCGCTGTGACTTCATTGACGTTTGTATTTGCTGATTGTGGCGTAGTTGGTTGTGCACTTGTTTGCGGTGCAATTGCTTGTGCAGGAACCTTCACCACAAAGGTGTAGCCAGGTTGCCATTCGTAAGCTTCAAAACGGGTTTTGCTGCCTTCTTCGAACTCAGGTGCTGCAGCTTGTTGGGCAGCAACAGTTGGGTAATCTAGGCTAGCTTTGGCATAGGCCGGTGCATCTTGTTGGTGCAGCGGATTGAAATCTGATAACGAGAACAAACCTGATTGCAAAGCATTGGTTTGGGTCGGTATCCAGAAGGAATAAAAGGCGAAAGGAAGCAAACAAGCAGCAGCGGCAACACGCGTCCAATTGATTTTGTTGGGAGCGGATTGAGGCTGTAATTCAATAATTGGCGCTTCTTGAGCAGCTTGAACTGGTTGGGCAACAAAGTTGAGGTTGGCCAAACCATACGAAGACAACAGTAGGTTGAAGAAACGATCTTGCTCAAATGAAATTTGGCCGTCGGGTTGCTTAGAAAAAGTACCGAGCTTCGGCAACTGAATGGTTTCGCCAGCTAACAATTGACGCTGAAGCGCATCTGTATGAGCTTGCAATTGCGCTTTGGCTTCTTCATAGTAAAGGCCATGCAAACGCGCATATTCTGCGAGCAACAAGCCGTCGTCTGTGAGTAAGAAACGGTTGAAAAGCAAAGCTTTTTTGGGTGGGGAAAGAAGGCCTTTTTCGAGATCGATTTCGGCAGCTACTTGCTTGGCAACAAAGCCCCCAAAACCCGGCACAACCACACAGTTGTGTCTGAGTAAAAGTTGAATAATGATGTCTTCAAAACCCTGCATCTAACAAATTTACAAAAGTCTGAGCAGACTACAAAAAAGGCAATACTTTTTCTAGATCGGCAGAAACGTCGATGTTGGGCGTTTCGATATCAGTGTGGATGAGGCGAATGGCATAGCCGTAATAGAGCCAACGCAATTGCTCTAAAGATTCGGCCTGCTCGAGTGCACAAGGGGTCAAGCCAGCAAGATGGGAGAGCGCTTCGCTTTTGTAGGCATAGAGGCCAATGTGTCGCAACCAAGGAAAATCAGGATGTTGGGCGTAGTGCATGTTGGGGAGGGCGCTGCGCGAAAAATATATAGCATTGTGGTGGTGGTCTTCAAGTACCTTGATGCGGTTCACGTTTTGCAAATCTTCAGCGCTGACATCAGGATGCACCAAAGTGGCAATTTGGACCGTTGGGTCGGCAAAGGCACCCAAAAGTTGGTCCAGTTGTTGGCCTGATACAAGTGGCTCATCGCCTTGAATGTTGATGATGGTGTCGTGGTCTGTAAAGTGTGTGAGTACCTCAGCGCAACGCTCTGTCCCGCTTTGGTGTTCTGCGCGTGTAAGTACAACTTGACCGCCAAAACGCCGCACTTCATCGTAAATGCGTTGGTCATCGGTAGCAACAACAAGTGTATCCAATAAAGTGGCTTGTTGGGCACCTTCGTAAACCCGCTGGATCATGGACTTGCCTTTGAGGTCAATAAGTGGCTTTCCAGGAAATCTGGTGGAACTATAACGAGCAGGAATGACGCCGAGTACTTTCATTAGAATTTGGCTTGTAATTGAAGGATAAAATTGCGGGGCGCTTGGATATCGCCTGGGCGAGAAGTAACCTCCGCATTGAAAAGATTGTTGACAATAAACGAGATGCGGTATTGCTCTTTGAGTGTGTAGGCAAAACGCGCATCAAAAACCAAGTTTCCTTTATTGTAAAGTTGTCTGTAGGCTTTGAGGCCGGGTAAGATATAGACTGTTGAGGTAAGTGAGGGGTCGAGGTCGTCTTCAAAGACGCGGTCGATGTTGCGCATAAAACTGTTGTAACGCATGGAGGCACCAAAGCTGAGCTTCTTATAATTGGCCTCGATATCTGCTTTGGCTAAATGCTTGAAGCGGTATTTGAGCATATTGGTAGTTGTATCCGAAAAATTGGCCGTGTATTGCGGATTGTTATTGAGTGAAATTGGATTCATGTAGGTGTAACCAATTAAGGAAATGACTTCCACTTTTCCGAGCTGACCCGAAGAATTGAAAGAGAGGTCAAGGCCTGAAATTCTCGCTTTTTCTGCGTTTTGAGCCTGAAAACCAACCCAGTCGCTGATGTTGTATTGGCCGCTGGTAAGGAATTGGAGGTCTTCTGCGGAAGGGTTGAGCGGGTTGAGCGGTTTTTGCGTGATGGGGTTGAAATAAACGAAAGAGAACTCCATCATGTTGCTGTACTGATTAACAAAAAAGGCAGCGTCTAGCATGGCTTTCCAGTTGCCAATTTTGAAACCTTGCTTGATGCCGATCTCGCCAGCCCATCCTACTTCGGGCTGCAACGCTGGATTCGGAAAAATATTGAGCGCACCTACAGACGTTTGCGTAAAGCGCTCTGCAACGCTTGGATAGCGAATCCCTTGTCCAAGACTTGCGCGCAAATGTGTGTAGGGTTTTAATGCGTAGTGCAAACCTGTGCGTAGCACAGGATAGAATGGGATGGAAATGTTGGCTTTGCCGGGTAGTAGAAACTGTGAATCTGGCTTTTGCTGATCCATCTCGAAGTATTCTAAACGCAGCCCCGCACTGAGGTCTAGTTTGTTTTTGTGGTATTCAAGTTGCGAATAAGCGGCGAGGTTTTGCGAGCGGTGATTGCCAAACAACTGAGAATTGACAATATTTTGAATAGCCGTAAGGCCCGCGCTCAGGGTGCTTCCTTCGCCGAATTTACGCTGAAAGGTGTAGTCTGCATAAGCGATAGTGGCCGCATTGCTTTGACTGGCGTTGGAAAGGTTTTCATTGGAGACCCAGTATAACCGTGTCTTGAGCTGATGGAGGTTGTTGTGTTGGTCTATGAATTTAGCGTAAGGATCTAAGAACAAGCGCTGACCAAAATTGTAACTAACAGTAGATGCACCTTCGGTGGTGTCGCCATAGCCACTTGGTGTGTAACCCAAGGAATCGCTCTGCCAAATTAAAAAATTCCCGGTTTTTTGAACTTGGTAATTGTAACCCAAACCAGCCTTAAGGCGCTTGTCTAGGATGGCTTTTGCGTAGAGCGTACCGGACACGCGCGCCCTAAATTCAGACTCGCCAAGGCGGTAGCCGTCGTTGTGGTAGCCGGTAGTAGAGAGCGTGTAGCCAAATCGCTTTTTGAGCGCGCTGTGAAACACTTCTAGCTGTTGGTTCATTGGCGGAGTAGACCACCATTGGAGTGAGCTGCGGCGCGGCGCACCATATAAACCATATTGCACCTTGACTTTGGTTACCGGCTCTAGGGTAGGTTCTTTTTCGGCAAGAGCAATGACACCGTTGAGTGCTCCGCTGCCGTACAAAACCGACGCTGCGCCTTTCATGATCTCAACCTGGCTGGCTTGTTCCATTGGAATGGCATTCCATTGGGTGTCTCCGGCGTAGCCAGACAAGAGCGGCATGCCATTCCACAGCAACAGCACGCGGCTCCCGGTGCCGTAGGCAAAGCCGGAGCCGCCGCGAATGGAAACTTGGCCATCCATAGTATACACCCCCGGCGTTTGATCGACGGCTTGCTCTAAATCGGTGATGCCTTTGTTGTCAATGAGCTGTGGACGCAAGATTTCCATTGATACAGGAATTTCTTCAATGGCTTGGCGGCGCTTGCCCGCACTCACCACCACATTTTTTTGTTCTTGAACTTGCGCTTGAAGTGATACCCGTATTGGCGTTGCCTGCATATTTTTGATCAGGATGGTATCTGGAAGGTAAAAAGGTGCCTTGATGATGACTTCAAAAGGAAACGCACGCTGCGGAAGGGCAATGAGGCCGTTCTTGCTTTTGATGGGCGCGCTGCCCTGCAGCACGGCAAAGGATTCTTCTAAGCGCGCATTTGTTTGGACATCCACTACTTCAAATTGTAGCAATTGCGCCCAACTAGTAGCACTTCCGAAGAGTAAAAATAGGACGAGTAAACGCATGTAATAGTCTTATAGGTTCTGTGCGAAATTAAGAGAATTAACTGACTTTTATGTCCGTATTTTTACAGAACATATTGGAATTGAACAACAAAATTTCTCGGCGCCTGAACCGCCCCTGGCCTGGTTACATATTCGGCATTCGTGACATTGTTTAAAATCAGGTTACACTTGAATTGCTCGGAAAAAGCGTAATGAAAGCGCAAATCAAAAACGGGAACACCTTTGTTGAATTTGGCCCGATAATTCGCCATGCCGACTAAAATCTCGGTATCTATAATACCTTGTTCAAAAGCCAAATCGATGTTGCGCATATAGGAATTGTAGCGTCCTGATAAGCCAATGCCAAAGTTTTTATAGTTGAGTTCGATGTCCGCCTTGGCCAGATGCTTGAAGCGGTATTTGAGCATAGATCCAGTTGTGTCTGAAAAAGTAGCCAAATAGGTAGTGTCTGTATTGAGACTCAACGGATTCATATAAGTATAGCCCAATAAAGTTAGTACCTCCACCTCTCCTATTTTACCTGAACTATTCATGGAAAATTCAATGCCAGTAATGCGTGCGCGTTCTGCATTTTGCGCCTGAAACCCAACCCAATTGTAGAGGTAATTCAGCGCAGAAGGATTGGTTGTTTGTAAAAACGCCATGGTATCGGGTTTGAACACGCCAAAAGCAAATTCTGTCATGTTGTCGTAGGCATTGATAAAGCCTGCTACATCGAGCAGCGCCTTCCACTCGCCAACCTTTACAACTTGTTTGAGACCGAGCTCAGCTGCCCAACCGCGTTCGGCAAGCAAATCGGGATTCTGAAAGATGCGCAAGCCGCCCACGCTTGTTGAGATATACCGCTCTGCCACGGCTGGAAAACGAATGCCTTGACCAAAAGAAGCGCGCAAATGTGTGCTTTTGCGTAATGCGTAATGGCCGCCAAAGCGCACAACAGGATAAATAGGTAAGGTTTGACCACCCCAATTGAAATTAGTTTCGGGCGTTGCCTTATTGAGCTGACAATATTCGAGCCGCAAGCCAGCTTGTAAATCGAGCTTTCCTTTAGACCACTCCGTTTGCTGATACAAAGAGAAATTCTTACTCAGATGATTTCCAAAAATATAACTGGTCACCTGACTGATATTTGAAGTAGCGCCAAACGAAATATCAAAATGCTTCTTTTTCTTGTTCGCTTGGTAATCCGCATAGTACATCTGCCCCAAAGATGCGTCTACAAGTGCCGTTGATGAACCTGTAGTGGTGAGGTAATAACGTGTTCTGAGTGCGTGCTTGACTTTATTTTTTGAAACGTAAAGCAAATAAGGATCGAGACTCAAGCGCAGTGCGCGCTGTTCACTGAGTGTGTTCTCTAAAGCTTGAAAGCACATTGAGTCGTTGCGCCACAAAATAAAAACGCCTTCTTCTTGCGCCTGAACATGAAAAGAAAGCCCTGCCTTGAGTTGAGGAATTTTCTTTGAAAAATAGGTATAGGTACCATGGATTCGCGCGCGCATTTCGTAATCGCCCTCGCGGTAACCTTTATCTCTAAACGCATTGACGCCAAGTGTAAAAGCATGGTTGTCTTTGCGCTTGGCTGCATACACATCGATCAACTGAAAAGTAGGCGGTGCGCCCCACCATTTCATGCTCTGTCTTGGTGGATTGCCGTAAATTCCATTTTGGACTTTTAAAGAAAATGTACCCTCGAGTGGTGCATCTTTTTCGTTCATGGCAATAATTCCGTTGAGCGCACCACTGCCGTAGAGTACAGACGAAGCGCCTTTAATGATTTCAATTTGCTCGGCGTGTTCCATCGGCACCGCATTCCATTTGACATCGCCAATGTCGGGTGAGAGCATCGGAACACCATTCCAGACGAGCAAAACCCGACTGCCTGCACCATAAGCATAACCGCCGCCGCCGCGAATTGACACCTGACCATCCATCGTAAATACACCTGGGCTTTGGTTAACGGCTTGTTCAAGATTGGCCAGTCCTTTATTGGCAATAAGTGCAGGTCTGAGCACTTCCATAGAAATAGAAACTTCTTCGATGTTCTTTTCAAAGCGTGCGGCACGCACATAAACAGCTTTTTCGTCTTTGGTTTTCAGTCTCAGGCTATCCTTATTGAGGTCTTGAGAGAAGAGGTATATCGGAAAAAAAATCAGGAAAAGTGTCGTAAATTTTACTGAATGCATTGCGGTTTGTTCGGTCTAACTTTACCCGAAGCTACTAAAAAATGGAACACTCAGACCAACTCTATCAAATTGCGTTCTCACAACTGCACGGCATTGGCCCTGTACGTGCTAGGCGCATCTTAAAACTGCTCAGCCACCCACGCGATTTCTTTGAGCTCAATTACGCTGCTTTACAACAAATCACCAGTATCCCAATTGCCCAGCTCGAAAAAACAGAAAGAACAAATGCGCTTTGGCGGGCGCAGGGGCAACTTTCTTACCTCGCACATGAAAACCTCAGCTATCATTTCATTACCGACCCTACCTATCCCGAACGCCTCAGGCATTGCAGCGATGCGCCGCTAGGTCTTTTTTACAGAGGACGCGAAACGGTTTGGCAACAACCGAGGTGCATTGCCATTGTAGGTACGCGTCAGCAAACCGACTATGGCAAACAACTCGTCGCAGATTTCATTGCCCAACTGCCAAAAGACATCCTCGTGATCAGCGGTTTGGCACAAGGCGTAGATGCAGAGGCGCACCGGCAATGCCTCAGCCATGGTTTGGCGACAATTGGTGTGCTTGGCCACGGTGTCGACCGAATTTACCCGTCGAGCAACCGTAAGTTGGCGCTTCAAATGCTGGAACAAGGTGGGCTCATTTCAGAGTTTTTAATTGGTACCAAACCCGATCGGATGCACTTTCCAATGCGCAACCGCATTATTGCAGGTTTGGCCGACGCAGTAATTGTAATTGAAAGCAAGAAAAACGGCGGATCTTTAATTACAGCCGAACTCGGCAATGATTACAACCGAGAGGTTTTTGCCTTTCCTGGGCCCATTCACCAATTGCAATCGGAGGGCTGTCATGCCCTCATTAAAAACCAACAAGCGCATTTGCTCACATCTGCCCAAGATTTATTGCAAACTATGAACTGGACCAATGCGCAGCAAGGCGCCGCGCTACCAAATCACGCAGAATTGACTAGCCTTCAAAAAGACCTCTTAAATCACTTCAAAAACAAGAATAACTGGAGCATAGATGAACTCGCGCTGGCCACCCAGCAAGCGGTGTCTTTGATCAGCAGCACTTTATTTGAACTCGAATTAAATGGATCTTTACAAAATATCGGTGCAAATCGGTATCGCCTACCCTTGTAATTTGCAAAACCTACGTAACTTTGCAGCAGTTCATTAAAATAAACTTATTTAGAAAGGTGGAGGGACAGGCCCTATGAAACCTTGGCAACCTCACATCCTTGTAAAGGTGCCAAATCCGATCCCAAATTGGGAAAAGATAAGTTGAAACGCGCTGTTTCTACCTTTCGCCAAGCAAATTATGATCAATAGCGCATTACAACAAGCCATCGAGCAACGCATTCTCGTCTTAGACGGCGCCATGGGCACCATGATCCAACGCCATCAGCTCGAAGAATTTGATTTTCGCGAAGGTGCCTTTGAGCAGCACCCCTTATCCCTAAAAGGCAACAACGACCTGCTTTCAATTACCCGCCCCGAAATCATCAAAGATATCCACCGCGCTTACCTCGCAGCTGGCGCTGATATCATTGAAACCAATACGTTTTCAGGCACCACTATTGCACAAGCCGATTACCAGCTAGAAGAAGCAGTTTATCAAATCAATTATCAAGGCGCCAAAATTGCCAAAGAAGTAGCTGCCGAATTTACTGATCGCCCGCGCTTCGTGGCAGGTTCTATTGGCCCCACCAACCGCACGGCGTCTATCTCTCCGGATGTCAATGACCCAGGTTTTCGCGCCGTCAGTTTTGATGATTTAGTAGGCGCATACAGCGGGCAAATTGAAGCACTCATGGATGGCGGGGTAGATATCCTACTCATTGAAACCGTTTTTGACACGCTCAATGCCAAAGCAGCCTTATATACTTGCGATCAAGTATTTGAAAAAAGAGGCATTCAAATCCCAATTATGGTCTCGGGTACCATCACCGATCAATCTGGGCGCACCCTCACCGGCCAAACCACAGAAGCTTTTTTAATTTCATTGTCGCACATGCCGCTACTCAGTATTGGCCTTAACTGTGCACTTGGCGCGTCCATGATGCGACCGTATCTCCAGGTACTCAATGAAAAAGCAACTTTTGCCGTTAGTGCGCACCCCAATGCAGGGCTCCCAAATGAATTTGGGCTCTACGACGAAAGCCCTGCGGCAATGGCCGCTCAAATTGAGCAATTCTTGCAAGAAGGTTTGGTCAATGTGATTGGTGGCTGCTGCGGCACAACACCCGAACACATTGCAGCTATTGCAGCAGTTGCCGCTAAGTATTCACCAAGAAAATGGAACCACTAATATGCTGAAGTTAGCTGGCCTAGAGGCTTTAGTACTGACCGAACAAAGTAATTTTGTCAACATCGGAGAACGCACCAACGTAACCGGTTCTCGCGCCTTTTTGCGCATGATCAAAGAAGGAGACTTCGAGGCAGCGTTGGCGGTAGCGCGCGAACAAGTAGAAGGTGGTGCACAAGTCATTGACATCAACATGGACGAAGGCATGATCGACGGCAAAGCTGCTATGGTCCGCTTTCTCAATTTATTGGCCGCCGAACCCGACATCGCACGCATCCCTATCATGATCGATTCTTCCAAATGGGAGATCATTTTGGCAGGGCTCAAATGCTTGCAAGGAAAGGGAATCGTCAATTCTATCTCGCTCAAAGAAGGCGAGGCCACATTTATTGCCCAAGCCAAAGAAATCAGACGTTTTGGAGCAGCAGTCATCGTTATGGCCTTCGACGAACAAGGGCAGGCAGACTCCTATGAGCGCCGCATCGAAATTTGTGAACGCTCTTACCGTATCTTAGTGGACATCGTTGGCTTTCCTCAAGACGACATCATCTTTGACCCAAATATATTTCCGGTAGCAACCGGCATGGAAGAACACGCCAACAATGCCTTAGACTTTTTCCGCGCCACCAAATGGATCCGCAGTAACTTGCCCGGAGCACATGTCAGTGGCGGAGTTTCTAACGTATCCTTTTCATTTAGGGGCAACAACAAAGTGCGCGAAGCCATGCACGCCGCATTTTTGTACCACGCCACTGCCCATGGTATGGACATGGGGATCGTCAATCCAAGTATGCTCGAGGTTTACTCTGAAATTGAGCCGGAGCTTCTAAAGCGCGTCGAGGACGTCTTACTCAACCACAGGCCAGATGCCACCGAGCGCTTACTCGAATTTGCAGAAACAGTGAAGGGCGATGTCAAGCAACAAACTGCTGACCTTACTTGGCGCGAACAAAGTGTAGAAAAGCGCTTGGCTCACGCGCTCATCAAAGGGATCGTAGAATTCATTGATACCGATGTCGAAGAAGCACGGCACCTCGTAGAACGCCCAATTCAAGTGATTGAAGGCCCGCTCATGGACGGCATGAACCAAGTTGGGGACCTTTTTGGCAGCGGGCAAATGTTTTTGCCACAAGTAGTGAAGTCTGCACGCGTCATGAAAAAAGCTGTCGCCTATTTATTGCCCTACATCGAAGCCGAAAAAGACGGCAAACAAAGCGCTGCAGGAAAGATTCTCTTAGCAACGGTAAAAGGTGACGTCCACGATATCGGCAAAAATATCGTTGGGGTTGTTTTGGCCTGCAACAATTACGAAATCATTGACCTCGGTGTCATGGTGGCGCCGCAAGTTATTATACAAACGGCCATCGAACAAAATGTGGATGCCATTGGCCTGAGCGGGCTCATTACGCCATCGCTCGACGAAATGGTTCATTTGGCCAAAGAAATGGAGCGCGCTGGGCTAACAATTCCGCTTCTCATTGGTGGCGCGACTACCTCAAAGGTGCATACTGCAGTAAAAATAGAAGAACACTATCCTTCAGGTGCAGTTATTCATGTACTCGATGCCTCGCGCTCTGTTACGGTCGTTGAAAGTTTACTTGGACCTAAAAAACCAGATTTTCTGAATAACCTCAGGGCCGATTACCAAAAAATCCGCGTGCACCATGCCAAGCACCAAGCGGCCAAAGAACTGCTCTCTTTGGCACAAGCCCAAGCTAATGCCTTGCAACTCGAATTCAATACAGAAACAATTGCAGTACCCAAACATTTGGGCGTGCAGCGCCACGAACCTTCAATTGAAGCACTCGTTCCTTACATAGACTGGACGCCTTTCTTTCAAACCTGGGACCTCCACGGCAAATACCCGCAAATTTTGTCGGATGCAGTTGTAGGTGAAGCAGCTACCAAAGTTTTTGAAGATGCGCAACAATTACTCAATCAACTCATCCAAGACAAAACACTTGTTTGCAAAGGTTTGAGTGGCTTATTTGCGGCCAACGCACAAGGAGACGACATCTTGATCCAAGACCCCAGCAGTGGCAACACACTTCACACCCAAATCACCTTGCGCCAGCAAACCAAAAAAGTCGCGGGCCAACCCAATATTGCACTAGCAGATTTCATTGCGCCAAAATCAAGTGGCATGCAAGATTACATTGGCGCTTTTGTGGTTACTGCCGGGCTCGGCATAGAAAAATACATCGCCCAATTTGAGGCCAACCACGACGACTACAACTCCATTATGGTCAAAGCGCTAGCCGATCGCCTCGCAGAAGCATTCGCGGAGTATTTGCACGCAGTTGTGCGCAAAGAAACTTGGGCTTATGCGCCGCAAGAAAATCTTGAAAACCAGGCGCTCATCGCTGAAAGCTATCGCGGCATTAGACCTGCTCCGGGCTACCCCGCTTGTCCTGATCACCTCGAAAAACTGGGTATTTTTAAGCTCCTAGATGCCGAAGCTCAGATTGGCGTGAGCCTCACCGATTCGTTGGCGATGTGGCCAGCAGCATCGGTCAGCGGTTGGTATTTCGCGCATCCTGATGCCAAGTATTTCGGTTTAGGTAAAATTACGCAAGAACAATTGGAAAATGTAGCGCAGCGAAAAGGCGTTGACGCAGCAGATATAGAACGTTGGTATAGCTCGATTCTCGTTTAACTAGGATTCGCTTCAAACCAAGTGTCGATATTTTTTGGTGCTTGAGTTGCTGCCTGTACGGCTAATTCATCGCAGCGCTCATTTTGCGGATGCCCCGCGTGCCCTTTGACCCAAACAAATTCAAGTTTGAAATTTGGATGCAGCGCCAAATAACGCTGCCATAAATCCGGGTTTTTCTTGTCTTTGAAGCCTTTTTTTACCCAACCAAAAACCCAACCTTTTGTAATAGCGTCTATTACATATTTTGAGTCCGAATGGATTACAACCGTATAATTGCGGTTCTTGATGTGCTCAAGTGCGGCAATAACAGCCAAAAGTTCCATGCGGTTGTTGGTAGTGCGCCGAAAACCTTGACTGAGTTCCATGCGCTTGCTACCGAATTCTAGGATGGCGCCAAAACCTCCCGGGCCAGGATTGCCTCGCGAAGAACCATCGGTATACACCATTATTTTTTGCGCACTCATTGCTTTAAACGATTGGGATTTTGAGATAAAAATGCGGTCCAGGAATCTCCTTTTGCCTTGTTGTGTTCGCCAATACCCTTTGAAAAATGATGGCACACCGCTACGGCCAAACCATCGGTTGCATCAAGGTATTTGGGCATGTCTTGAAAATTGAGCAATTGCTGAAGCATGGCCGCAACTTGCTCTTTGGAAGCGCTACCACTGCCAGTAATGGCCTGCTTGACTCTTCTTGGAGAATACTCTTCAAAAGGCATGTCGTGGTTCAAGGCCGCCGCAATGGCAACGCCTTGTGCCCTACCAAGTTTGAGCATAGACTGTACGTTTTTTCCAAAGAAAGGTGCTTCAATCGCCATTTCGTCGGGTTTGTATTCGGCGATGAGTCCGTTGAGTCTTTCTAGAATTCTTTTGAGTTTGTCCGGATGATTACTGAGCTTGTGCAGTTGTATCACACCGAAATTCAAGAGTTTGAGTTGTTTTTGTTGTACGTGAATGAGTCCATAACCCAAAACGGTTGTGCCGGGATCGATACCTAGTATGATTTTATCGTAACTCATTTTGCTGTAAAACTACATACTATTGACTTTGCATGCTCAAAAAAACTTGTATCTTTGCACCCTCGGGTGATTAGCTCAGTTGGTTTAGAGCACTACCTTGACAGGGTAGGGGTCACTGGTTCGAATCCAGTATCACTCACCACAAACCTGGCTTTTGAAGTCAGGTTTTTTTATGCCTCATCTTTTGAGATACTCGCAGATGTAATATTGAATTCATCGACCAAAGGCTCTCCTTGCAAGCGCAAGAAAAGTTGGATGAGTGCCACTACGTCTTTCTCGCAATACACCATTATGCGTTGAAGATCATTTTCTTCGTAATAGACCCGAGCTACATCGGCACCTGAGATGTCGTCTTTTGGTGTCGGGATTTGCATCACGTGGCAGAGCAAAGAAAGTGAAGTATACGATTTATAATCGCCAAATTTCCAGAGCTCCATGGTATCTATATGATTGATTTCCCAAGGCTTCTTGCCGGCAATTTGCAAGATAGATGGCAAGGCAATCCCGTTGATGAGCATGCGGCGGCAAATGTAAGGAATGTCAAATTCTTTGCTATTGTGGCCACAAAGTACATGGTAGGCTGTGTTGTAATGATCTTCTAACAAACGCTTGAACTGCAATAGCAAAGTTTCTTCGTCGTCGTGGTAATAGGATTTCAAGCGTATGCTCTTTCCTTGGCTACCTTCGTGCAACATGCCCACGGATATACAGATAATCTTGCCGAATTCAGCGAGAATCCCGCCGCGGTCCTCAAAAATTTGTTCGATGGGCTTGTCCGGACTAATTTGAAAACGGTTTTTGGCTTCAAATAAGGCCTTAGATTTTTCATCGAGTTGCTCAAACGCATATGCCTGAGGAACGGTTTCGATGTCTAGAAAAAGAATTTTTTCGAATTGGACTTGTTTGTTCATAGTGGAAATTTACAAAGGAAAAGATTGTCATTCGCTTTAAAAACGTGAAATTTGTAAACGCATTATGGCTGAGCAACTTTTTTTTAGGTCCGAGGACAAAATCACACGCTATGCTGAGCTTCGGCCTCAGCTTGAGGCGCTTATTGGCTCAGAAACCGACGCAGTTGCCAATATGGCTAACTTTTGTGCGGCATTGAAGGAGGCATTTGGTTGGTTTTGGATTGGTTTTTACATCGTTCGAGAAGAGCAACTTGTGCTAGGTCCGTTCCAAGGCCCCATTGCTTGCACCCGAATACAGTACGGCAAAGGCGTTTGTGGCACGGCGTGGGCCGAGCAAAAAAGTCAACTTGTTGCCGACGTCCAGGCTTTTCCTGGGCATATCGCCTGCAGTGCTTTGTCAAAAAGTGAGTTGGTTGTGCCCATCTTCAAGGACCAACAAGTATGGGGTGTGCTCGACCTCGACAGCACTGTACTTGCCGATTTCAACCAGACCGATCAAATTGAATTAGAAAAATTAATGAAATGGTTCGCTGGGCATTTGTAATATTGGTTTTGGTATGTGCTTGCGCACAGGTTGGCACCATTACCGGCGGCCCAACAGACGAAGTAGCACCTCAAGTGCTATCTGAATCCATTTCAGACAAACAACGCAATGTCAGTACGAGCGAACAACTATTGGTCTTTGACGAATTTATCAAACTAGATCAACCCCAGCAACGCATCCAACTCATGCCGGCAGATAGCCGCTTGCAGTACGAGCTCAAAGGCAAAACCCTGCGTATTCTATTCTTGGATGCTTTGCAACCCCAAACCACATACACACTCCTGAGCAACGGCGGTATCAAAGACCTTACCGAAGGAAACGATTCTTTAATGACCTGGACATTTTCTACCGGCCCGACCCTCGATTCGCTGGTCTTGACAGCCCGCGCCAAAGAATGGATCCCGAACAACAAGCCAAGTACGATTTACCTAGGTTTGTATCAGACCGACACCAGCCGCACTGCGCGCTACATCGGGCGCTTTGATCCGCAAGGACAACTCCAATTGAAAGGTTTGAAAGAGGGCGCTTATTATCTAAAGGCCTACATCGATGAGAATCAAGACGGTACGTGTTCACAGACAGAAAGCCAAGATGCCCTTTTTAAACCAGTACTATTAAGTGAAGTTCAAAACGACACCCTTTCCTTTTTCCTCTCCAAACCCCAGAAAAGTGAGGATACCACGGTAATTACGGATTCCTTGACGCTTGCAAAACCATCGAGTTCGCTAATTATTCAGTTAGATACACTACCAGCCCACTTGTTGGCGGAACTTTATCTAGGCGACGCACTCCAACAAAGTATACAAGTCCAATCCAAAACCTTTACGATAGATGCATTGCCTGCCGGGCTCTTCACACTCAGATTTGTTGCGGACCAAAATCACAATCAAAAATGGGATGCCATTGACCTTCAAAAGCAAATGCGTGCCGAGGCCATTTATTATTACCCTGAAAAAATCAAAATTCGGCCCAACTGGGAACTTTCACTTCCGGTGAACATCCCGAAGGGCAGCTTGTTTACAAATTAAAATCTTATGAAAAAACTACTCTTCGTTATCGCAGTTGGCTTATCGGCAAGTTTCAACGCACAAGTATTGACCCCAAAAGCGAGCCCAGTTGCCAAACTTCAGCAAAAAGTTGGCCTAGCCGACATCCAAATTGACTACTCCAGACCAAGTGTAAATGGACGTGTTATTTTTGGCGAACTCATTCCGTTTGGACAAACGTGGCGCTTGGGAGCAAACGAAAACACTAAAATCACGTCGAGTGAAGCGCTCATTTTTGGCAAAGACACCCTCAAAGCGGGCACTTATGCACTTTTTGCCAAACCGGGTCAAAGCAGCTGGGAATTTTATTTCTACACAGACTACAGCAATTGGGGCTTACCTGAAAAATGGGAAGACGCCAAGGTGGCTTTAAAAGTGACTGCAGCAGCGGAAACCAGTAAAGAATTTACAGAAAACCTTACCCTTCAACTAGAAGACTTGAAATCGAGCAGTGCAAAAATCACCTTGACTTGGGCACAAACAAAAGTGACTTTACCATTTACGCTCGATACCAAAACCAAAGTTTTAGCGAGCATTGACAAAACAATGGCTGGCCCAAGTGCCAATGACTACCACCAAGCGGCCACCTATTATTTCAACGAGAAACTCGACCTTAAAAAAGCGCTCGAGTGGTCGACAAAAGCAGTTGAACTCCGTGGCCCTTCTGCCTACTGGATGACCCGCCTTAAAGCACAACTTCAAGCAGCTAACGGCGACTATAAAGGCGCTATTGAAACCGCAAAAATTTCTATGGAAGCTGCAAAAGCAGATGGCGACGACGCCTATGTGCTCGCCAACCAAAAATCTATAGACGAATGGTCTAAAAAACGCTAAGCCGCTTTGCTCCAACAATACCGCTATCATTTTTTGTTGCACCTCATCATTTTTATGTGGGGTTTCACCGGTATTTTGGGTAAACTCATCCACCTGGACGCGCTGCTCATTGTGTGGCACCGCCTTTGGATTGCTGCTTTGGCCCTCGGCATTTTCATGCTTTTCAAAAAAAGAATAGCTTTACCTAAAGGTCGGACGCTCTTTTGGAGTATTGTAGTCGGGTTAGTAGTGGCCCTCCACTGGCTAACGTTTTACACCGCTATTCAACTTTCAACGGCGTCACTCGGTATTCTTTGCTTGTCTACCACTACCCTGCACGTCACTTGGCTCGAACCGCTCATCATGCGCAAACGCTTTTCTTGGATTGAATTTTCTATGGGCTTGCTCGTGATTGGCGGCATTTATTTTGTGGCGCATGATTTCAAAGGAGAAGAACAAAAAGCAGTTTTAATCGGCCTGGTTTCGGCACTTTGTGCAGGCATCTTTTCTGTGGCCAATGGCAAACTCGCCCAACAAACAGACACCGCAGCGCTCAGTTTCACTGAACTATCAACCGGGTTTTTGGCACTCAGTGCATTTTTTATCTTTCAGGGAAAAATGAGTCTTGAGTTGTTTGAAATGACGCGCTCAGACTTTTATTGGCTCTTGTTTCTCGGCATTCTCTGCACCTCATTTGCATTTTTAGCCACAATAGAAATTGTCAAGCGACTCGGCGCATTTAGCGTATCTTTGAGCATTAATTTAGAACCGATTTACACGATTATTTTAGCAATTGTGCTGCTTCAAGAGCACAAATTACTCCAAACTTCGTTTTATTGGGGCGCAGCCATGATTTTATCGGTTGTGCTCGCCAATGGTATTTGGAAACACAAACAACGTAAAAAAGCAACAACAAACTATGGAAATGCAGTACAATAATTTGGGTAAAAGTGGCTTGCAAATCAGCCGTCTCTCTTTAGGGTCTTGGCTTACATTTGGCAAACAAATCAGTGACGACACCGCCGAAGCCCTCATGGACTACGCCTACGCACAAGGCATCAACTTCTTTGACAACGCGGAAATTTATGCCCGCGGAAAGAGCGAAGAGGTCATGGGTGCGATCCTCAAGAAAAAAGGTTGGTCCAGAGACTCCTACATTGTAAGTAGCAAAGCATTTTTCGGTACAGGAGGCGAATGGCCAACACAAAAAGGCTTGAGTCGCAAACATTTAGTTGAAGCTTGCGAACAAGCCCTCAAGCGTTTTCAGCTCGACTACCTCGACTTATATTACTGTCACCGCCCAGACAAAAAAACACCAATCGAAGAAACCGTTTGGAGCATGCACCAGCTCATCATGCAAGGTAAAATCTTGTATTGGGGTACTTCAGAGTGGTCTGCACAAGAAATTATGGAAGCCCACCTCTTTGCCAAACAAAACCACTTGATTGGCCCAGTTGTTGAGCAGCCAGAATACAATATGTTTACCCGTGAAAAAGTAGAACTTGAGTTTTCACAAATCTATCAAACCGTAGGTTTAGGAACAACCATCTGGTCTCCTCTTGCCAGCGGTATCTTGAGCGGCAAATACAACGACAAATTTCCAGACGGTACCCGCTTGGGCATGGAAGGCCTCGAATGGCTCAAGGAGAAAAACCTGACCTCAGCCCGCATCCAATCTGTGCTTGCACTCACCGAACTCGCCAAAGAACTGGGTTTAAGTTTACCCGTCATGAGCTTGGCGTGGTGCTTGAAAAATCCAAATGTATCTACTGTAATTCTCGGCGCGAGCAAACTCTACCAATTGGAGGAGAACATGCAAGCATTAAGTGCGCAAGAACTCCTCACGCCTGATGTCATGCAACGCATAGAAGAAATTTTACAAAACAAACCCGTATTCCCTCCTTATTAATCGTTTAACACATGATCCAAACAGATATTATCATTATTGGTGCAGGCCCTGTTGGCTTATTTACAGTTTTTGAAGCCGGCTTACTCAAATTGCGCTGCCACCTCATCGATTCATTGCCACAACCTGGTGGGCAGTGTTCAGAAATCTACCCAAAAAAACCAATTTACGACATCCCTGGTTTTCCGTCCGTATTAGCCGGTGAGCTCATCGACAACCTCATGGAGCAAGCAGCGCCATTTAAGCCAGGCTTTACGCTTGGTGAGGCCGCCATGACCATCGACAAAGACGAAGAAGGGCAATTTATTGTCACTACAGTAAGAGGTACCGCACACCGCGCACCTATTGTCATGATCGCAGGAGGTTTGGGCGTTTTTGAACCACGCAAACCACCTATTGCCAACATCACCGATTTCGAAGACAAAGGCGTTGAATACATCATCCGCAACCCAGAAATCTACCAAGATAAAGTATGCGTCATTGCCGGCGGAGGCGATTCAGCTCTAGATTGGTCTATTTACCTCGCCGAAAGAAAAATTGCAAAGCGCGTTGTTTTGGTACACCGCAGCAGTTCTTTCCGTGGTCACTTAGATTCTGTACAGCGCGTCATCGACATGGCTGAAAGCGGCGCCATTGACCTGGTCACCGAAGCAGAAGTAACGGGCCTCCAAGGTGCAGACCATCTCGAGCATGTAATCGTTACGCACCAAAAAGACGGAGAACGCAGCATTGCGGCCGATCATTTCATTCCTTTGTTTGGACTCAAACCAAGTCTCGGACCAATCGGCGATTGGGGCTTAGAAATTGAAAAAAGTGCGATCAAAGTCAATACACTAGACTACTCCACGAACATCCCCGGCATTTATGCCATTGGCGATGTCAATACCTACGAGAACAAACTCAAACTGATTTTGTGTGGTTTCCACGAAGGCACGCTTGCGGTACAATCCGCTTTTGCGCGCATACATCCAGAGAAGAAAAACGTCTTGAAATACACAACCGTTAACGGTGTGAACGGCTTTTAATTGATGAAAAACAAAACGGTTAATGCGGTTGCCATCCTCGGCATTATCTCCATTCTGAGCATTCTATCCGTTCAGTTTGTCTGGATCCACAATACCCGTCAGTTGCAGCAAGAATATATCAATATTCAGCAGCGCGAAGACAGCCTCAACTTGCGCGAATTTGCGCAACAGGCCAGAGCCGCGCTGCGCAATGTGCTTATTTCTGTCAATCAAAACGAAGATCCGAGTGCGGTATATGGTGCCATCAAACAAGTGAGCTATCAGCACTATACCGTAGAGGTCAATGACGAAATACAGCCGTTTTACCTCGAGACACTCCTCAAAAAAGAATTCTATCTACAAGACATCCAACAAGATTTCTTGTTCGGTATTTACGATTGCTTCACAGACTCCATTGCGCTTTCTGGCTTGTATACCTTCGATAGCGACTCTATTTATGCAAAAAAGCCTCAAAAAACCACCGGAATTACGCCCGAAAGTCTCAACCTGACCAAAGACGGCCACTATTTTACAGTGTATTTTCCAAACCTAAAGCTCGACAAAATAGAAGCCGCTTCCAGTTTTTCACCACTGGTGTATTTGCTCATTGTAGTGGTATTTGTGGTGGTATTTTTTGCCTTCAGTATGGGTATTATCATTCGTCAAAAGCGCTTATCGGAGGTCAAAAACGACTTCATCAACAACATGACCCACGAGCTCAAGACGCCAATTTCAACCATTAGCCTCTCAAGCGAACTGCTCTTGCGTCTAGAAGATAACGCCGATGCCGACCGCATGCGCAAATATGCGAGTATCATTTACAAAGAAAACAAAAGACTCGAACAGCAAGTAGAGCGCGTGCTCAATATTGCCAAACTCGACAAAGATAAGGTCACGCTCAACAAAGAGGTCGTCTCGCTATACAGCATTCTCGACGACGTCAAGGAAAATTTTGACTTCAATCAAGCCACCGGCGGCGGACAATTTACGATTGCCAAAGAAACAGAACCTGCTGCGCTCATTGCCGACCCCGTTCACTTAACCAACGTTTTGTTTAACCTCGTAGACAACGCTGTCAAATATTGCAAAGTCGCACCACACATTCACGTGGTTGTGAAAGCAGAAAAAGAGGGCTTCAGAATCGAGATCCAAGACAACGGCATCGGCATCAAAAAAGAAGATTTACGCCTCATTTTTGATAAATTTTATCGCGTTCCGACAGGAAATATTCACGATGTCAAAGGGTTTGGTTTAGGGCTATACTACGTCAAACTGATCGTAGAAGCACACCACGGCAAGATTGACGCCAAAAGCACACCTGAAAAAGGAACTACTTTTAGCTTGTGGTTACCTGCGCGGTAATTTCCCTGAACGTGTCAAGGTAGCGTCGGGCTGAGGATAAAGCCCTTTTCGTATCATTGTTTTTGTTTTTGGGTCAAGTTGCAATTGCTCAGGAATCCCGGAACTTTCTCGATCAGCGTTGATCAGCAACGAAGCACTTGTTTTTTCCAATTGAAAGGTTGAGTTGTAGCGGTACGTTCCTATTTCAAAATAGACACTGTCTCGGTCTAGGTATACGCGCAAATTTGTGGCTTTGACGGCGATCATTTCTTGCCCCATGCGCACTTCATAGGTGGGAATTGTTCCTTCGTAAATGCCTCTGTATTTGCGTTTGAGGGTTTGGGTTTGCCCCAATGAAGGCGTGGTGGTGGCAAATACTAGAATAATCAACGTGGTCAATCTCAACATAGGGCTAAAATAATTACTATTTTCGTAGTCTAGCAAGTTTTTGTCCATGAAACAATACCACGACCTCCTTTCTCATATCCTCGAACACGGCGTTCAAAAAGAAGACCGTACAGGAACAGGCACCATTTCTGTGTTTGGTTACCAAATGCGTTTTGACCTATCAGAAGGATTTCCGTGTATCACGACCAAAAAACTGCATTTGCGCTCCATCATCCACGAATTATTGTGGTTTTTGAAAGGAGAGACCAATATTGCCTACCTCAAAGAAAATGGCGTGAGCATCTGGGACGAATGGGCCGACGCCAACGGAGAATTAGGTCCTGTTTACGGTTCACAATGGCGCAATTGGCCTACAGCAAGCGGAGAGCACATCGACCAAATTCAACAAGTCATTGATCAAATCAAGCACAATCCAGACTCTCGACGCATCATTGTTTCGGCCTGGAATGTCGGTGAAATTCCACAAATGAAATTGCCTCCTTGCCACGCATTTTTTCAATTCTACGTAGCCGATGGCAAATTGAGCTGTCAGTTGTATCAGCGCAGTGCCGATACATTTTTAGGCGTACCGTTCAATATCGCCTCTTATGCCCTACTCACCATGATGATGGCACAAGTTTGTGGACTTCAACCTGGCGATTTCATTCATACGCTTGGCGATGCGCATTTGTACAGCAACCATATCGAACAAACAAAGCTGCAACTTTCTCGAGATTTCAGACCGCTGCCCACAATGCGCATCAACCCTGAAGTCAAGAACCTCTTTGACTTCAAATACGAAGATTTTGAATTGCTTAACTACGATCCGCATCCACATATTAAAGCCGCAGTAGCGATATGATTGCTTCCCTCTCCATGATTGCCGCCCTAGATGCAGCAAACGGTATCGGTAAAAACAACGACCTGATGTGGAACCTGCCCTCAGATATGCAGTTTTTCAAAGACACCACCAAAGGACACGTCGTGATCATGGGCCGAAAAAACTATGATTCCATCCCCGAGAAATACAGACCCCTACCCGGACGCACGAATGTTGTCTTGAGCAGGCAGACAGATTTCGAAGCCGCTGGCTGTTTGGTATATGATTCCCTTGCCTCGTGTTTGCAAAATTTAGAATTGCGCGACGGACAAAAAGCGTTTATCATTGGGGGCGCGCAAATTTACGGCCTAGCATTAGAGAGTGGCTTGGTAAATGAAATATTCCTGACTCATATTGATAAGGTATACGATGCCGATACATTCTTCCCGGATTTTGAAGCTGCTAGCTATCAGAAAACCTTGCTATTTACACAAGCCATCGATGAAAAACACGAGGCCAATTTTGAGGTGTATCGCTACACCAAATAATACTTCAATAAGGAAGAAAATACTTTATTGAGGAATTAATGCCGTTGTAGCCAGCAGCGCAGCTGTTTCTGTTCTGAGCCGAAAAGCACTCATTTCTACTGCCTGATAACCAGATTGCAAAGCAAGTGAAATTTCTTGCGCTGAAAAATCGCCTTCCGGGCCAATCAAAAAGGGCTTGCCCGCGACAATTTTGGTCATTTTAATTTTTGGACCTTCAGAACAATGTCCGAAATAGCCCGAAGGCTCAGCCGCTATAAAATCTGAAAAACGCTGTAAGGGTTCAATTTCAGGAAGGTAAAATCTTTTGGACTGCTTCATGGCCGCTACTGCAATTTTTTCAAGACGCTCTATATTGACTTGC
Organism: uncultured Flavobacteriia bacterium; assembly: GCA_937975705.1. Taxonomy (GTDB): domain Bacteria; phylum Bacteroidota; class Bacteroidia; order Flavobacteriales_D; family Crocinitomicaceae; genus UBA952. The sequence goes on from CALJTX010000047.1 coordinate 61,210, forward strand.
TTGCGTTCGTTGTGTTCACAGTTCAGTAAAGAAAGTTTGGTGAGGCCGAGCTCAGTAGCTTTTTCTAAAAACCATTCTATGCGATCCATGTTTTTAGTGGGCGCCATAGCGATATGAACAACTGGGCTTGGCGCATGATGTACAACAGTTGTGAGGTGTAAGATACAGCGCTTGGGGTGTGCATCTTGGAGTAGGGCGTGTGCTTCTAGACCGCGACCATTGACCAATTGAATTTGTGCACCTGCTTGCATGCGCAATACGCGTATGCAATGCTTGGACTCTTCCTCACTGAGTTGATAGTGCGTTTGTTCTGGTTGTAGCGTTGGTGCATAAAAAGTACTCATGCATACAAAATTTGAAAAATCATTTCTTTGAGCAATTCGGAGCTATCCATTTGACTGTTTCCGACCCCCTTGGCTTTGAGGTCGTAATCGTGGAGTAAGGCGATGATTGCCGCAATTTTTTTAGGGTCGTAGTTTTGCCTATTTGCCAATAGCTCGCCTGCGACGAAAGGATGGACGCCAACACTGCTGGCTATGGCCTCTCTACTTTTGTTGGGTGTGAAATGTACCCGCATAAGTTGTGAGAACAGCTTAAAAAGTGCAGGAACAATGACAACAAGCTCACCTGCTTTCGGGTTGTATTCGAAGTATTGTACGATTTTGAAAGCTTTGTCGGCTTGTTTCTGTGCTACCGCATTGACCAACTCAAAAATATTGTAGTCCTTGGAGATGCCGATGTGCTGCTCGATGTGCTGCTCGGTGATCGCGGCATTGGCGCCAAGCACCGTACGCAACTTTTCTATTTCGTTGGCAATGCGCCCGAGGTCTGCACCTAAAAATTCGGCTAAAAGCATGGTAGCTTTGCCATTGATTTGCAGGCCTAATCCTCTGACATACTTAGCAATCCAGTCTGGGAGTTGGTACTCGCGAATTTTATCAGACTTGAAGATGAGACCGTTTTTTGCAAAGTTTTTAAGGAGCTTTTTACGGGCATCAAAGGTTTTGTGTTTGTAGCAGACCACAAATATGGTCGTGGCGCTTGGAGCCTCCGAGTAAGCTTCTAGCGCATCTATTTGCTTGAAATCTTGCGCCTCTTTGAGGATGACCAAACGGCGTTCTGCCATCATTGGATACGATTTTAGCTCGCTTTGCAGCGCCAAAGAATCGGCATCTTTTCCATAGAGAATGGTTTGGTTGAAATCGCGTTCGTGTTCTTCTAGCGCATTTTTGTGCAGGGCATCGGTAATCAAATCGATGTAATAGGTTTCCTCCCCATGTAAAAAATACAAGGGTGCAAACTTTTTAGCTTGGATGTCTTTGATGATTAAGCTTGCGTCCATGGATGATTTTTCCAGATTTGGACGAGTTCGACAAGTGTATCAATTGCTTTTTCCATGTCTTGAACACTTACGTATTCGAGTTTGGAATGGATGGCCATTTCACCGGTGAATATATTCGGACAAGGTAAGCCCATAAACGATAGCCTTGAGCCGTCGGTGCCACCTCTGATAATGGCGCGTTTGGGTTGTAGGCCAGCCTTGCGCATCGCCTCTTCGGCGTAATCTGCCACAAATGGTACACCTGCTAAAATTTCTTTCATGTTGCGGTACTGCTCCTGCACTTTGATTTCATAACGCGCGCCGGGATGTGCAGCAACCACTTGAGCAGCCAAGGCCTCTAGTTTTTGTGGATAGCTTTCCATGAGGGCGGTGTCGTGGTCGCGCAAGATGAGCTGGACCATTGCTTTTTCCAAGCCCCCTTCAATGGATGTAGGGTGCACAAAACCTTCGCGGTGTGTAGTGGTTTCTGGAGACCAATTTGCTTTTGGAAGTGCTTCTACAAAAGCCGCAGCCAATTTGATGGCATTGACCATTTTGCCTTTGGCATAGCCAGGATGGGCGCTAATACCGTGAAAAGTAAGTGTAGCGGCGTCTGCCGAAAAGGTTTCGTCTTCGATGTCTCCGAGAGGGCCACCGTCGAGGGTGTAACCAAAATCGGCGTTTAGTTTTTGCATGTCGAGCTGCTCTACTCCTCTACCTACTTCTTCATCTGGTGTAAACAGAATCCGGATCGGGCCATGTGGTACTTCTGGATGAGACATAAGGTAAGCAGCGAGCTCCATAATAATGGCAACACCTGCTTTATCGTCGGCACCGAGTAAGGTGTGTCCGCTTGCAGTAATGAGGTCGTCACCGATTTTTTGAAGTAAATAAGGGTGCTCTTCTGTGCGCAAAACCTGTGTTGGGTCGTCTGGTAGAATTATGGGCGCACCCGTGTATTTTGAATGGAGAATTGGCTTTACGTTTGTGCCGCTGCAATCTGGTGCGGTGTCCATGTGTGAGCAAAAACAAATTGTTGGCAAGGACTGGGCAACATTAGATGGGATTGTGGCAAAGACATAAGACCAGTCGTCTATTTCTACATCTTGAAGCCCCAATGCTTTCAATTCCTCAAATAGAACCAAAGCGAGGTTGCGTTGCTTGGCACTTGATGGAAATGAACTTGAGTTCGGATCTGAAGTAGTATCGATTTGAACGTAACGCATGAAGCGCTCCGCAACTTGATAAGGACTGGACATGAATTTGTTTTAGTCAAAAATACGAAGAAATGCGCAAATGACTTAAGGGATCAGGTTCCTTAAAGCTTGTAATTCTGCAACTTTTTGAGCAGACCCAACTTGCTGAAACGCGTAGATCAAATTCGAAAGCATCCTTTTGAGAATAGCTGAATTGGAACAAGGCTCGAAATGACTGCGGTCTGGCTGTAAATGAATGCCCTTTATGAATTCTTTGATTTCATTGGCATCAAAAATACTGCCTTTAGCAAACGCATTGATGTAAAACAAAACACCGTAATCATCTTCCTGATTCAATCCAAATGCCGAATGTTTGCTATCCATATAGGCCAGCACAAAATGATTCGGCAAATTGACGCCATAAATAGGTAAATCTAGAGATTGTGCAATCACACTATAAATAATGCAAAGACTCAACGGATTGCCCTTGCGACTTTCCAATACGGTATTGAGATAAGAATGCGCTGGTGTATGGTAATTTTGACTATCCCCTCTAAAGCGGTGCATCCCAAAGAAAATGCGATTGAATATTTTGACTTGCTCAAATGCAGTTTGGTGATCGTTGAGCTCTAACCAGATGTCGCGGCGAATAGCCTGAATGCGTTCGTGCAACAAGCCTTCATCCATGCCCGGATATTGGTATCTAGCAATAATGATGGCACCTGTCAGGAGGTCTTTGTCTGGCGATTGCAGCCAAGCGCTCAATTGGTTTTTAACGGATTCAAATTGGATGTCGTGAATGAGGTTTTCTACACGGTCTTGAAACAACAAACCATAATAATCTTGTTCCCAGGATTGCTCTAACACAGGCAATACCTCAGAGCCGAACTTCATCAGCTCATCGCGAACCTGTTGATAAACCAATTCATCAGGGTCATCGATAAGGCGAACCAAAGCTTGTATTGTTGTCTGCGCATCCATTCCAGACAAAAATAGACGCTGAGCACACATTGGCTGCAGCACGCCAATAAGTTTTTCAAGACTCTAGTGTTAATTGAGTGTAACCTTTCGAAATGTCCTGCGTAAGCGGACTTATCCAAATTAACTTTGCTACAGGTTGATTTCAAGAGGCTCTTCGGAGCCTCTTTTTCTTTTGGTAAGTACCACTCCTTGATTCGTCTTAATGCGGCAATCCGACAAAATCGCGCACCAAATACGTAAGTGCTTTTCCGACCAATAATGCTTCTTTTTCATCACAAGGTGCCGCCTCAGTGAGGTTCAAATAAGCGATTTGAGGACGGATGTGTCCTAATTTAAACAAGAGTGTACGGATTTGATCGAGTTGCCAACCAGACGGGCTAAACGCAGAGCTCGGCATTAAAGCAATTGCATCCATATCGATTTCCAAACCTACCGCATGGTGCTGATGCTGCACAAATCCAACTACGTCGTCATATAGTTGATGTGGCCCCTGCAAATAATCTTCAAAAAAACGATAACTAATTTGTGGTTGCTCCAATTGCGTGCGAATAAAAGCATTGTTAAAAGCTTCGTGCAAGCCAAATACACCATATTGCGTTAAAAGCTGCTCTTGCAAGGCGAAAGAAAAAGAATTGCCGCTATGGCGCTTGTCTGTTGGGCGGATGTCTGCATGCGCATCTATATTGACCACACTTAACGCGCCTCTTTGAGCAGCCCAGCGCATCAGTGCAAGCGCATTGTTATGTCCACCACCTACAACAATCGGAATTTGACCTTCGCCGATATAGGTATGGAGTGTTGCTAATAAAAGTGCGTCGAGCTCTTCAACCATTGCCGAAGCCTCTGTTTGGTCCGCTGGCTGCTTGAGCTGTTGAATAACACCCAAATAAGCCAATTGACTGATTGCAGCACCTTCATAATACTGTGCGTTAAAAAAGACTTTTGAGAACGCACCAAAAGCATTTTCGCTACCTGGTCTGCCCATATTAGCCTGTGGCCCTGCATTTTCACTGATCCCAATCAAAACGTATTTGGCTTCAGCGCGTTTTTGTTGACTCAGGTGCTGACCAACACGGGTTTCTCCGCTTCTAATTTGAAACGAAAGCTTGTGAAGTTGGGGGTCAAAAAGTTGAAATTCAAATGCACACATATCGTTTAGTTGAATTGATTTAAAATAGCCGCTGGAATGGCGATGGGTTTTTGCGTTTCAGCACTGACAAATACCAACAAGGTATACGCCTCATTTAACAAGACGCCTCCTTCGTTATATGTTTTGTATTCAAAAGCAATGCGCACTCCTTCTAATTGCACAATCCGGGTACGTATTTCCAATAAATCGTCATACTTTGCGGGCTGGTGATAGGCAATTTCAAATTTCTTCACAGGAAGTAAAATCCCGTTGTCTTCCATTTCTTTATAACTCACGCCACGCTCACGCAAGGCCTCTACCCTAGCCACTTCAAAATAACTGGCGTAGTTACCATAATAGCAATAGCCCATTTGATCCGTTTCGGCATAACGCACTCTGATAAATGTTGAAAACGCTAAATGCGTCAAATGTAAGTTATCTTGCATACTAATGGTTTTTGTGCCGTTTTACTTGTATGTTCTATTGGTCTATCGTAAATTTACCAAGCTCTCGGTGAATTAAAGCCATATTAAAAAATTATTGCAGACAAGTCTTTTTTTTTTAATAGGCAATACCCTTAGCACTTTTTTTTTAACTTTTTTATGAGAATATTTGTTCTCTCATTATTTCAACCAAATGTCGTGACCTCACGATGATTTACAAACAACGAGAACAACCTACAAAATTATGAATACTAGCCACGAAAGTGCATGGGAGTCCTGCTTAAAAGTTATCAAAGATAATATATCCTTGCAGGCCTTTAAAACTTGGTTTGAGCCAATTGTACCCGTCAAATTGGAGGGTCCAGTGCTCACAATCCAAGTACCGTCGCATTTTTTCTATGAGTGGCTCGAGCAGCACTACATTACCCTCTTGCGCAAAGTCATCAAAAAAGAACTTGGTCAGGATGGTACTTTAGAATACAGCATCGTGATGGAAAACAACACCCAATCACGCAGCCCTTACACCGTTAAACTCCCGACCAACAATTCAAGCAATTTAAAAAATGCGCCCGTCAACATGCCTATCAATGTCGACGAAAAGCAAATTCGAAATCCGTTTGTCATTCCTGGTCTGAAGAAAGTAAACATCGAATCTAACCTGATTCCCAATTTTACTTTTGAAAACTTTATTGAAGGAGAATGCAACCGCTTGGCAAGAGCCTCTGGTTTTGCAGTATCTAACAAACCTGGTGGCACAGCCTTTAACCCATTACTTCTTTACGGAGGAGTTGGTTTGGGCAAAACACACTTGGCACACGCCATCGGCATCTCTATCAAAGAGCGCTTCCCGAACAAAACCGTATTGTATGTGCAATCAGAAAAATTTGCACACCAATTCATAGACGCCATTAAAAATCAAACGACCAACGATTTCGTTCATTTCTATCAAATGATTGACGTCTTGATCATTGACGACGTCCAATTCTTTGCTGGTAAAGAACGTACCCAAGATGTATTCTTCAGTATTTTTAACCACTTGCACCAAAACGGCAAACAAATTGTCCTTACCTCTGATAAAGCACCTGTAGAGATGCAAGGTATGGAGCAACGTTTGCTTTCTCGTTTCAAATGGGGGCTCTCTGCCGACCTCGGCACGCCAGACCTCGAAACACGCATTGCGATTCTCGAAAAGAAAATGTACGGTAGCGGCATAGAACTCCCACGTGAAGTCGTGGAGTACTTGGCTTATTCTATCAACACCAATGTTCGTGAAATTGAAGGCGCACTCAACACCCTTCTTGCGCAAGCGTCACTAAACAAAAAAGCAATCACTCTAGAGCTAGCCAAGCAAATGGTAGACAAATTTGTCCGCAGTACAGCACGCGAAGTCTCTATTGAATACATTCAAAAAGTTGTTTGTGACTACTTTGATTTGCCAATCGAAATGCTCAAATCCAAAACGCGCAAGCGTGAGGTGGTGCAGGCACGTCAAATCTCGATGTATTTCTCCAAGAAAATGACCAAATCATCTTTGGCAAGTATCGGCGCACACTGCGGAGGCAAAGACCACGCAACCGTGCTTCACGCCTGCCGAACAGTTGTCAATCTTTCAGAAACTGACAAGCAATTCCGTCATTACCTCGAAGAACTCGAGAAGAAACTGACCATTCAATAAGCAACTATTGGCCAAGCGCATACTCATGGTTTGCCTCGGCAACATCTGCCGCTCACCACTTGCAGACGGTTTACTTTTGCGTAAAATCAAAGCGCAAAAACTAGACGCAATTGTCGACTCCGCAGGTACAGCCAATTACCACATTGGTAAAGCACCGGATAGCCGCATGATCAAAACTGCAGCCAAACACGGAACACCACTTGAATTTTTACGCGCCAGGCAATTCATTGCTGCCGACTTTCAGCATTTTGACCATATCTTGGTCATGGATCGGTCCAACTACAACAACGTTCTGGCGCAAGCTAAAACAGAAGCTGACCAAAAAAAGGTCAACTTTTTGCTAGATTATTTATATCCAAACCAGCAATCAGAGGTTCCTGACCCTTATTATGGTACACTCGACGACTTCGAAGCAGTCTATCAATTAGTAGACAACGCTACCGACGCCCTCATTCAAAAACTTTTTCATGAGCATTAAGCAAAAAGGATCTATCCTACTCATTCCTAATACATTAGGAGGTGAAAGCACGGCGGATATCATTCCACAAGAAGTGATTACACAAGCCACACAATTACGGGTATTTGCAGTGGAAGAAATCAAAAGTGCCCGACGCTTGCTGCGCAAAATGGACCGCAATTTCCCAATAGACGACTGTACTTTCCGTATCCTCAACAAGAATACAAAAGAATCGGAACTCATGGATTTACTCATGTTCCTCATCAAAGGTATTGACGTAGGCATCATTTCCGAAGCAGGTTGTCCTGGAATTGCTGATCCTGGAGCAGCACTCGTTCATTTGGCACATACGCAAGCCATACATGTCAAACCTTTAGTAGGACCTTCATCAATTTTGCTTGCCCTCATTGGCAGTGGTTTCAATGGACAGCAGTTCACTTTTCACGGCTACTTACCGAAAGAACGCAAAGAACGCATCAAAAAATTACGCGACTTTGAAATGGATACCAAAAGACACGGGCATACCCACTTGTTTATGGATACACCTTTCCGCAACATGAACGTTTTAGAAGATCTACTGAACGAGGTTGGAGATTTAACTGAGCTTTGTATTGCATCAAATCTGACACTGCCTTCACAGTCCATCAGAACCATGACCGTACTAGACTGGCGAGAAAAAGCGTACGATCTCGCAAAGATCCCTACCGTTTTTGCCATCGGCAAGGGCCAATAACTTGATCAAAACATTCTTTTAGCGTTGCTATCAGCGCTGAGTAACTCAAAAAGAGTAGAACCCCTAGTTTTACTCTTTTTTTTGCCCAATAATTCCTTATTACACTACCAATCATTCAGACCAACCACACCTGAACAATCAAAAAGAAAACCGTAAGCAATAATGAAGAGGATTCCAATCATTGTGTATACCAGAACGGTACTGACGCTGAAAAATAAAGCGTAACAAAGAAATTGAGGTCAATGATGAAAAAGATTATGAAGAATAGGTTGAAGATGAAGAAGATGATAAAGAATAGGTTGAAGAAGAAAAAGATGATTAGTTAATAAAATGATTAACCAAATGAGGATGAAGAAGAAAGAAGAAAATGATAAGGTAACAAGATGGTTAACCGAATGAGGATGACGAAGAAAGAAGAAAATGATAAGGTAACAAGATGGTTAACCGAATGAGGATGGCGAAGAAATTAAAACAACAAGTTAAAGAAGGTAATGAGCATCCAGGTGTAAAAGAGGTCTTTTACAAAAATTTACACAAAAAAAAAGCCCCACATTACTGTGAGGCTTTTAAAATCGGCATCGACTTACTCTCCCACGATCAAAACCGCAGTACCATCAGCGCAAGCAGGCTTAACTTCTCTGTTCGAAATGGGAAGAGGTGGACCGTGCTGCTATAGACACCCAAAACTGATGTTGATTTCCGATGGAAGATCAACGAATGGATATATCGGACGATTGAAGTAGTAAAATAAAGAAGTAACAAGTTAGTAAGTCTACGGGTAATTAGTACTACTCGGCTTTGACATTACTGTCTTTACACCTG
>CALJTX010000048.1 GCA_937975705.1 uncultured Flavobacteriia bacterium
TTTTATGCCTGACTTTTACGAGCAGCGCTCAAGATTTAATGGGGCAATTCATCAAGTGGAATTTATCCGTTGAAAAAATTGATGAAAGCCACGCCAATTTGGTTTTCACGGGCAAGCTCGTGCCTGATTACCACATCTTTTCTCTGAAACACGACCCTATGGCGGCCGATGGAACAGGTATCGTTCCAGAATTTAAATTCAAAACGGGAAAAAACTTTAAAACAATCGGAAAGCCCTTCGAAGTTGGTGTTCCACTAGTTCAAAAGGACGAACTTGGCACTTCACTTTATTTCGAAAACAAAGCCGTTTACAAACAAAAAATTGAAATCTTAAGCGACGACGCCTTTACAGCGAGTTGCAATTTATTCTTCCAATTATGCAATCACGAAGGTTGTTTACCACCATTTGACTACACTGCAAATTTCAAAGTCAGCGGCTACAAAGCATCTGGTGCTTCGGCCGAAATTGCAGATACAACAACTCATACACAAGCCACAGCATCAGACACCAGCGCAGCGCCAACAAGCGTAGAGCAAGCGCCGGTGCCAATTCAACAAAAAGAAAAGAAGAAAGATTCGAATGTCGTGATCTTCATTGCGGGCTTTATTGCAGGGCTTGTGGCTTTGCTCACACCTTGTATGTTCCCGATGATCCCGATGACCGTTACGTTCTTTACCAAACAATCCAAAACGCGTCGCGAAGGGATTTTCAAGGCGCTCATTTACGGCGCGTCTATCGTGCTTATTTATGTCGCTTTCGGTTTGGTTTTCACCGCCATTATGGGCCCACTCGGCCTTAACGACCTCTCTACTAACGTATGGATGAACCTCATCTTCTTCAGTATTTTTGTATTGTTTGCCTTCTCTTTCTTGGGCGCTTTTGAAATTCAGTTGCCCAATTCTTGGGTCAACAAAATGGACCAACAAGCAGACCGCGGTGGCTACCTCGGCATCTTCTTCATGGCCTTTACCTTAGGCTTGGTTTCTTTCTCTTGTACGGGCCCAATTATTGGTAGTTTGCTTGTAGAAGCAGCCACTTCTGGCTCTTACCTCACCCCTGCCGTGGGCATGACCGGCTTTTCTTTGGCACTCGCCATTCCCTTCACACTTTTCGCCATTTTCCCAGGATGGCTCAACTCTTTGCCGCAATCTGGCGGATGGCTCAATTCAGTTAAAGTGGTGCTCGGCCTCACCGAACTTGCACTAGCCCTCAAATTCTTATCTTCTGTAGACCTCGCTTACCACTGGGACCTCCTCACCCGCGAGTGGTTTGTAGGTATTTGGTTTGTCTTGTTCTTCATCATGGGTATTTACCTTCTTGGCAAATTGCAATTTTCTCACGACTCTCCTGTGCAAAAACTGAGCGTCACGCGCTTTATGTTTGCCCTCATCGCATTGGTCTTCTCGGTGTACCTCTTTACGGGTATGTTCGGCGCGCCACTTACACTCATTGACGGTATTGCACCACCACGCACGCACTCCGAAGACAACTTCCGTTGGGTCAATGGCGGGCAAGAAACCGGCTTGGTAGAAGATTCGATTTCCGCACAATTTGCTGCAGACATGCACCCTGTTGGCGACGGTTCTATCCTCGTATTTCACGACCTTGAAAAAGGCCGCGCTTACGCCAAAAAACGCAACTTACCTATCTTGCTCGACTTCACGGGCCACGCCTGCCAAAACTGCCGTAAAACGGAAAGCACAGTCTGGACCAACGACGAAATTCGCCCCATGCTTCAAAAGCAATTTGTGATCATTTCGCTTTATGTTGACGACCGCGAAATGTTGCCTGCAAGCGAGCAGCGCGTATCTAAATTGAGTGGTGCTATTCGCACTGTCGGAAACAAATGGGCAGATTACCAAATGACGCGCTACAAAAGCTTCCAACAACCGCTCTACGTCGTCACCGACCACGAAGGCAACGACCTCACCAAAGCCATTGGCTACACCCCAGATATCAAGTCATACAAACAATTCTTAGAGGGCGGCATCAAGCGCTTTAAGTAAAATTTACTGGGCGTTTTCAGCACTTTTTAGCGCTTGAAATACTTGAAGTGCTTGTGATAGCCGCTGTAAAATTCTTCGCAGTAACTCAGTAACTCTTCTCCGTATTCCGGATACTTTTGGCGCAAAACTTTCCTGTATTTGGGATTGCATTTGGCTGCCATGCGCAATAAAAACGCCTTCATTTGCTTGTTTTTGGCTGCTTTACTACCTGCCAAATAATAACCTTCCGCTAAGAAACCGTTATTGTATTCGCGCTCGTCTGGGTGCGCAGTTGGTCTTTGATGTGTCGACCATTCGTAGCGCCTGAGCATCCAGGCATTTCCTCTGTACGTTGTGTTGAAGTAAAAATTACCCAACAAAAAAGCATAACGCGCTTTGTTATCTCCGGTGGCTCTTTGATACGCTTGTTGCAAGCGCAGCGCCTTTCTGAGCATTTGCGGCTTGGTAAGCCAGGCGCTATCGGCTCTGTTTTGCTGGTGTTCTTGGTAGAAAGTCGTGTAAAACGGATTGACGCGCAAATAGCGATCAAAAGGCGCTCCTCTCCAGTACTTTTCAGGAGCTTTCTCAAAAGTTTGAAGTGCGGCTTTTAAATTGTTTGTTCTGAAATAATGCGTGCCCACTAAATTATACACCTCATTTATTTTGACACGCGCATCTTTTTTGAGCCAAAGTTCAAAGTCGTTCTCATCTTGGGGCACTTCCATATCGCTGAGTAGGGAGGCAAGTTGCGCTGTCTGATACGCGTCGTCGAGGTAGTAAATCCAGTAGGCATAGTAACCCCAGGTAGAAATAGGCTTGCCTAGTGGAGCACCCCAATTGCGCCAAATACTTTGACCATTTGGACGTGATTCCCAAGCCATCCAGGGATTTTGACGGTGAATTTTAGCGAAAAAATAGGCTGCATTCGTACTTTCTTTGGCAAATTCTAATTCGCGGCCAAACGCAAACAAAAACCGCAAGTTTGCTTCATTTGCTTTGATGATGCGCTGGATGGCGGGGTTCATCAAGACAACATGCGCCTGATTTCTGGCCATTTGCAAGGCATAAATGCGTTCAATAAGCGCTTTCTCGTTTGCGCTGTTAAAATGTGTTGGGAGTTGCAGCTGTGTGCGCGCACCACCTATCCAGGCAGCATATGATTGCAGTGCCGACCAAAGTTGCGGATATGCCTTGAGTTGAACCGATTGCATCCAGGCGGCAAGCTGCCCCGCATAGGCGCGGTCCGATGCTTGGCGTTGCAGTTGCAATTTTTGGGCGTAGTTTTCGTCGTATTGCCAATATTCATGCGTTTCAATAGCGGGGGCTAAGTGGGTATAATACGGGGTGAGCACCCAATCTTCTACTTTGGCGATTTCTCGTTGAACTATAAACAAAAGTTGGTCTTCATTGATCTGTTGACGCGCTATTTGTTTGAGTGCTGGCAAACAACGGTCAAGGCGCTCGACCAAACGCATCGCTGCAGCACTCGGATGCGCTGCTAGCTGCTCGTTTGTGTAACCTTGTTTTTTATAAAGCTCATATGCCGCATTCGACTTTTCACTTTTACTCCAATAAATGCGCGCTAAATCAGCAATATTGGGCTTTGGTGCCGCTAAATTCTCAAAATATAGCGCCCATAGCGCAATCTCGCTTTGGTTTTGTGTTCCAAAAAACTGCTTGTTGATTTTTTGGATCCGGCGGTAACAATTGTTCTTTGAGGTATAATAGATACTGCGGATGGCCAAGTAGGCATAGCGCGCGCGTAAAAATGGGATTTTACAGTGTTTGGCGCGCTCGAGTGCCGCATAAATGAGTTTGTGATTGGGTCTTTTGGTTGTTTGCCCATTATAGATATGCCATGGATCATCGTAGGCAGCAGCGGACAGCGTGGCGGTTTTTTTGGCAAAAATCAAATAGCTCAAAATGGCTTTGGCCTCCGCGTCTTTTGCAGCCCTGTTGCGCAAATAGCGCAGCGCTTGGTTTTGTGGCGCGGCGTATAAAATGGCTTCTAAATCAAGTTCATAAATGAGCTCATTAAGTACAGAATCTGAAAAAGATTTCTTGAAATAGCCTTTCCACAATTGGAGATTTTGGTCGTCGGCTGGGCCCAACATCAGATTCCATCGGGCCGAAGCATCGTACTGAAAGCGCTGCAAAGCGCCCTTTCCGTAGTTCTGCGCCTCAAAAAAAAGCGTGTGCCTGATGTATTCACCGTAGGCGAAGTACTCGGCACAAGCCCGTAAAGTTGGTGCATTAAGGACGAGTGCGGTAAAGGCGATCAAGGCCTTTGAGCGTAGCAGCATTTGCATTGGATAAATTTTCGATACTAAAAAAACTGAGTGTTGGTCGGCCGCGGAAAACGACATTTTGATCTATGAGGCGCAGGGCTTGTTTGAGTTCAGGCAGGGGCACCGTTTCTATTTTGACGCGCTGTCCTTTTCGGAGGTAAAAATCGTCGTTCCAAGTACTGATGAGGCTGTCTTTTTGAACAGTGTACCACAAGCCCTTATCGTGGTGGAGTAAGCCTCTGAATTCAGCGCCTACATTTCGAAACAAGCGCTGAAATTGACCATTTTCATAGACAAAGGCCAAAGAAAAATGAGGCAGTGCAATATCTATCGGCAGCGGATAAGCAGAAGCACCTTCTAAATATGCGCGGAGAACCTTCAAAGAAAAGATGGAACGCTCTTGCCCACGAGGATCGGGCGGCTGCAGATTATAGCACATGAGCATGGCGCGGTCTACGGGCAAGTAACCCATTTTTTCAGGAAATTTATAGGGATACAAGCGCAAGGTTGCCGACAAGATAAAATTTGCATATTTACGTCGCGCGCGCAACTCCTTTTTGAAGGCTCTGAGAAAATCAAAATAAGCATTTTGCGCACTAGCCGGCCAATCGCAATCTATCTGAAATTCGTTGATGCGCGCTGCATTTTTACTGTCGTAGTCAGAAAGCTTGTACTCCAGCAAATACATGATTTTCTTGGCTAAATCAGCAGTGTTGAGATTCTTCTGTAAAAATACTGCCTGGTGTATGTAAACACAGGGCACCAGATAATGTGGCGTTTTGACAATCGTATCTCTGTAATATTCCGTGTAGTCGACAGTTCTGCTGCGATTTGCAATGTCGTAGTCGACTATTTCATCGACGGGAACAGGTTGTAAAAGGTTATCCAATCCCACCTCAAAAAACTTTTGGTAATACTTTTGAATGTGGAGTGTATCGGCATACTCTAGCTGATACCATCCCGACCAATCGTAAATGCCACGCGTGTAAGTAAATTGCCGCTTCGGTTTATAAAAAAAGTGCAGCCCTAAATAGATGGCTAGAAAAACAAGTAAGCCACTGAGTACGAAGCTTCTTGCCGAGCGGAAATTCATCATGAAAACAGGAGATTTAATGTAAAATAACAGCAATTCAAAATAACAAACAAGAGTTGCCCGAAGATTTATTAAATTTAGTCCCCCGATGATAGTCTGTATAGCCGAAAAGCCAAGTGTAGCCCGCGATTTAGCGGAAATTTTAGGAGCCAAAAACCGTAAGGATGGCTACCTCGAAGGCAATGGTTATGCCGTTACTTGGGTCTATGGGCACTTGTGTTCGCTCAAAGACCCCGAAGACTACAACCCCAACTGGAAATACTGGAAACTAGAAGACCTCCCGATCATTCCACCCCAATTTGGCATCAAGCTGCGTGGCGACGACGGCGCTAGAAAACAATTTCACGTCATCGAACGGCTCGTGAGCCAAGCCACAGAAGTCATTAACTGCGGTGATGCCGGGCAAGAAGGAGAACTCATTCAGCGCTGGGTCTTGCTCAAGGCCAAATGTAAAGTACCCGTGAAGCGGCTCTGGATCTCTTCACTGACCGAAGAAGCGATCAAAGATGGTTTCAAGAAACTAAGGCCAGGGAGTGATTTTGACCGCCTTTTTGCCGCAGGCAACGCTCGGGCGGTCGGCGATTGGGTCTTGGGGATCAACGGCACGCGCTTGTTTACCCGCAAATACGGCCGCGACAAACAAACCCTTTCTGTGGGGCGCGTACAGACGCCCACGCTTGCGCTCATTGTACAGCGCCAAAAGGAAATTGATGCCTTCAAGAGCGATACCTTCTTTGAACTCAAAACCATTTATAGAGAAACCGAGTTCAGTTGTCAGATAGAGCGCCTCAAGACCAAAGAAAAGGCCCAAAAAGGTTTAGACTACCTCAGCGAGCAGCCCTTCGAGGTCACGTCCTTTGAACAAAAAGACGCCAAAGAAGGCAACCCCAGACTCTACGACCTCACTTCGCTGCAAGTAGACGGCAACCGCTACTACGCCTACTCTGCCGAAGACACCCTCAACAAAGTACAGAGTCTTTACGAGAAAAAATTAGTGACCTACCCGCGCGTAGACACCACCTATCTGTCGGAAGACCTCCACCCCAAAATCCCTGGTATTCTCGCCGGCCTCCGCGACTACAAGCGCTTTACAGAAGCCCTCGCTGGCAAACCCATCAAGAAATCGAAGCAGATTTTCGACGACAAAAAAATTACGGATCACCACGCTATTATTCCGACTGGTGTGGCGCCTTCGGGCATCAGCCCCGACGAACAACGCGTCTACGACCTCATTGTGCGGCGCTTCATTGCCGTATTTTACCCTGAATGCAAGGTATCGAACACCACCGTTTTGGGCAAAGTAGTTGCGCTTGAATTCAAAGCTACCGGTAAGCAAGTCCTAGACAAAGGCTGGCGCGTGCTCTACGACGACCTCAAGGCGCAGCAAACCAACCCAGAAGATAAAATCTTGCCACTCTTTACCAAAGGGGAAACCGGCCCGCACGCGCCGTATATCCACGAAGGCAAAACAAGCCCACCAAAATACTATACAGAAGCCACCTTGCTGCGCGCCATGGAAACCGCTGGCAAACTGGTCGAGAACGAAGAAATGCGCGAAGTCATGAAAGAAAATGGCATCGGCCGCCCGTCTACGCGCGCAAGCATTATCGAAACGCTGTTCAAACGCCAATATGTCGAGAAAAAGAAAAAGAACCTCATCGCCACGCCCACTGGTATGTCTTTGATCGATAAAATTTCTTACGAAATGTTGAAAAGCCCTGAGCTAACCGGCCAATGGGAACACAAACTGCGCATGATTGAGCGCGGCACATACGAAGCGCAAACCTTCAAAGACGAGTTGTTTGTGATGGTGCGCCAACTGACCGACGAAGTCATTTTTGGTAAAAAATAAATCTCTACTTATTTACATGCGCGCAGGCGCTGCAATACCGAGCAAAGCCAAGGATTTCGCAATGGTCTGACGTACTTGCGCACTGAGCTCCAAACGCAACTGACGCACTTCTTGATCCGGTTCTATCACAATTTTGACGCTCTGATAAAAGGTATTATACAACTTGACCAATTCATAAGTATAATTGGCCAAAAGCGCAGGCGAGTACCCTTTTGCCGCTTCTTGAAGGGCATGCTCAAAATAAGAAAGTTGCTTGACGATTTCTTTTTCTTCTGGACGCAAAGCAGTGCTCAAATCGACAGCCTTAGCTTGATAGCTTGCTTTTTCTAATAATGTTGAAATGCGTGCATGGGCATATTGCAAGAATGGGCCGGTATTGCCCGTGAGGTCTATCGATTCTTCAGGATTAAAGAGCATGCGCTTTTTAGGATCCACCTTAAGCAAATAATATTTGAGACCACCGATACCGATTTGGGTATAAAGCGCTTGGCGTTCTGCCTCACTTAAACCCTCTAAATGACCTCTTTCTTGGGTCATGGCATTGGCTTTTTCGATTACTTCAGCCATGAGGTCGTCGGCATCTACAACCGTTCCTTCTCTGGACTTCATTTTGCCACTCGGGAGGTCTACCATGCCGTAGCTCAAATGAAAGCAATTGTTGGCCCAAGTGTAACCGAGTTTTTGCAAAATCAAGAACAAAACCTTGAAGTGGTAATCTTGCTCATTACCTACTGTATACACCATGCCGTGTAAATCTGGATAGTCTTTGAAGCGGTCTATGGCCGTGCCGATATCTTGGGTCATGTAAACAGCAGTACCGTCTGAGCGCAGGACGAGTTTTTCATCTAGCCCGTCAGCGGTGAGGTCTATCCAGACTGAGCCGTCTGGTTTTTGATAAAAAACACCCGCTTTCAAGCCTTCCATGACTTGATCTTTGCCTAAGAGAAAGGTGTCGGATTCGTAATACAGTTTATCAAAAGAAACGCCCATTTGCGCGTAGGTTTGGTCAAAACCTGCATAAACCCAACCGTTCATGGTGGTCCAGAGCAAATACACTTGCGGATCTCTGGCCTCCCACTTGACAAGCATCTGCTTGGCTTCTTGTAAAATAGAGGTCTGGTTTTTGGCGAGTTCTTTGATTTTGTCGTCGATGGCCGCCTGGGCTTTTTCGTCTTTGTCTTGTTTGGCCTGCTCAAAATTCAAAACTGCTTGTTGGATGGCTTCAGGGGTGTCAGAAAAGTTCCCACTTTGCCACTCAGCCATGATTGCTTTGGCCTCTATTTGTAGGGCTCTATCGAACTCCACGTAGTATTTTCCCACGAGTTTATCTCCCTTTAAACCTGTATTGGCAGGGGTTTCGCGCTCGCCTCTGGCATTAACGGGGGAGAATTTCTCCCACGCGAGCATCGATTTGCAAATGTGGATACCGCGGTCATTGATGACTTGCGTGCGCACTACCTTATGGCCCACGGCGCGCAAAATTTCTGCCACTGCCGCACCAAGGAAAATGTTGCGCAAGTGTCCAAGGTGTAAAGGCTTATTGGTGTTCGGAGAAGCGTATTCCACCATGACGGTTGGCTTTGAGTTTGCTGCAGCAAAACCGTAATTTGGCTGCGCCTGCATTTGACTCAATTGTTCGAGCCAATACGCATTGGTCAGAACGATATTCAAAAATCCGTTGATGACAACACAATGTGACACCCCAGACACGTTGGCCTCTATCCAATTTTTGAGTTTGTTACCAGCTTCTTGTGGCGAGCAACGCAACAGCTTCACAAACGGAAACACTACCAAGGTGAGGTCTCCCTCGACGTCTTTGCGCGTCTGTTGAAACTGAATGAGGTCTTCGGTGATATTGCTGCCAAATAATTCGGGTGCCGCAGCTAAGAGCGCTAGGCGGATGTGTTGTTCCATTTTTAGGAGAGGTGCTTGATGATGTTTTCAATGAGGTCGAGTGCGGTTTCGGCCATTTTATTTTTTTGGTCGTCCAGACAGGGATTGACCTCCACGATTTCAATAGCGGCTGTTTTTGGGTCCTGTGCAAAATATGTGAGCAGCTGTTGGGCCTCGGCGATGGTAATGCCGTTTGGTACGGGTGTGCCGGTGCCGTATGAAGTTTCGCTAGGGTCTATGCTGTCGATATCGAAAGAAATGTAAATGAGCTCGCAATTTTGAAGTTGAGCAGCGATGGCAGCTAAACAAGCGTTCATGCCAATGCTGCGGAGTTCGGCAACCGTGTAGTTTTTCAGGCCTAATTCGGCCATGATAGCATCTTCTTGTTGTTCGGTATCGCGAACGCCAATGTAGACTAAATCTTGAGGTAAAAAAGCTGCACTCTTGAGGCTATTCCAATGTGCAATTGTAGCAGCATCAAGTTCGTTTTTGGCCAAATGAAGGTGGTCCAAACCGAGTGCCGCTGCAATGGGCATCCCGTGAATATTACCTGAAGGTGTGGTGTAGGGCGAATGGATATCGGCATGTGCGTCTATCCAAACGACACCAATTCTTTTGTTTGGAAAATTGTTTTTGAGGGCAGCGAGCGTACCTGCTGCAGCACTGTGGTCACCAGAGATGAGCAGCGGAAAGGCATCCGCTTTCAAACAAGAAGTGAGGTTTTGTTCGAGGGAGGCAAAAACTTGGCTCAGTCCGTCGATATTTTTAGCAAAAGTGAAAGGGCTCTTGCGGTCGAGCAATTCGTTGTGCTGCGCTACCACCTGGATAGGATGTTCAGAAAAGAGCGTACTGCCCTTTGTGCGAGCTGCCGCACGGATAGCCTCCGGACCAAGTGAAGCACCGCGGGTGCCAGCGCCTAATTCCGAAGGATTGAAGATGAAATGGATGTTTTTTGACATAATTGACCCTTTAGAGGCTAGCGCAAAGATAAAGCTATTTTAACAAAGCGGCATCAGCAGCCACCCGTCATGGGCTCATAAAAAACAGGTTCTACAATGCGTTGTTCTTTGGCTTCGCCCGATAGATATAAAATGCGTGCAGCAAAATTACTGCTGATGATCAGATCCGGAATGGAATCGCCATCGATCAGCCCAACAAAAAGACATTCAAGTCTGTTTGGGCCGTATTCATAGGATGGATCAACGCTGCGCAGCAATTGTACTTTTTGTTCTTGGTTGGGGTCGTCGGTTTCAAGATAAAGCGCATATTGACCAAAACGTTGGTCATCTAATCCTGCTTCTTTAGGTAGCTTTCGGCCTTTTGCAAAAAGCCAATAATGAACCCCATTGACTTCATATTTGAGTGTGTCTCCAGGGAGCAATACCGATTTTTCATCGTGAAAAGTTGGGCTTGTTCGGTCGGCATACAAAACTTTGAGCTGTTTGGGCAGCAAACTCCCTCTTTTCAGTACGAAGCGACAATTTTTTGTGCTGCGCATGATTTTCCCGCTCCAATTGGCCGTATCCGCTTCGGTGTCATCGACTATGCCATCAAAAACAGTCTCAATTTGGGGCTGAACCGGATTCAAATACCAATTTTGTTTGGTTTTAAAAATACCAAGCCACGTATCATTTATAAAATGCTGCTCGAGGTCATCATCTTCTCGAAAATAGGCTTCGCTTTTATAGATACCGGTCTGGAGGAATTCCGTATTCGGATAGTTGGATCGAAAAATTTTGTTGAAATCGACCTTCAAATCAGCTCTTGAAGCTGGGTTGGTTTCTTTGTGAATTTTTCTCGATTGCGTCGAATGATTTGTACAGCTCAATAAAACAAGGAAACTCGAAATAAACAGAAAGCTTTTCATCGTTTAAAAATAAGTATTCTTAGCTTTGTTTATGCTGAAGTTCATCTATCTTTCCCTGTTTAGCGTTCTCACCCAAGTCTGTGTTGCACAAAAACCATTTGTTGGTCGACTTGAATACAATTTAATCTCCGTAGACCTCATCAACAAAGACACCACTGAGGGCAAGCTGTTTATTTATGCCTTAGATTCTTTGGTGCGGTACAACTACCTCATGTCTGACGGAAAAAAACAAGAAAGTATTCACCATTTGCCCAAGCATAAATTGCTCTCCTTAATTGAGATAGATGGACAATTTTTTGCCATTCAGATCAATGACACGTCCAAAGAAGAAGAGACGTACCAACTGCATAAAAACAACAAATGGCAACATATTGCCGGACTCAAATGTAGAGAAGCCAATTTAGAATATCCCGATAGAAATGTGTTGCTGTACTATTCAAAATCTATTCCCGCCCGTTATTTTGTTGGGCTCAATGGAGCGCCGGGTTTGCCAGTCAAAGGGCAAATTCCAACCGATTTTGGCTATATGGCCTTTGAGCTTCAAAATATGGATTACCAACAACCCCCATTTTCCTTATTTGTCCCGGATAAAAAATACAAAACACTGCCCTTAAAGGCCTTTTTGGAGTGGTCGCAGTCAGGTCTAAACAGTCCTGATCAAGATTAACTAACAGCTTGCTGTTTATAGGTTTGCTCTACTTCTATTTTTCATGTACCCCTTTGCTGTATTTTCGTTTGATTAGACGCTAAAGCCTCATGGAAGAAAACGAATACATCCCCAAATCAGCCGCGAAACCTGCTCCAAAAACCGAAGAAACAAGCGGTGCTAGAGCTAAAAAACGCGAAGAAGAAACACCGCGTCCGAAAGAATCGAGCAAAGAAGCGCGCAAAAACCTCCCCAAATTAGGCTTGAGCGAACGCTTCAATCTACCTAAAATCAAACTTTTTACAGGCGCGGTACTGAGTTTACTTAGCATCTACCTATTCTTGGCTTGTGTCTCTTACCTATTCACTTGGGCCAAAGACCAAGATCAGCTTTTGAACCGCAGTTTTGTAGCATATATTTTCAATTCAGATCTGCCCGCCGTAGAAAACTGGCTCGGTAAATTTGGTGCCTGGACCTCACACCTACTCATACACAGAGGCTTTGGACTGACCTCCTTTGGCCTTGTTTTTCTTTTGTTTATTGGTGGTTTCAAGATTTTATTTGGCACCGCCTTGTTGCCATTGGCCCGCACCACAAGCATCGTCATCACCTACATGCTTTGGGGCTCCATTTTCTTAGGCTTTTTTAGCCCGCAAATCAGTTATGCAGGTGGTACTTTTGGTTTTTTCACCAACGAATGGCTGCAACTCACCTTTGGTGGTTTTGGCACACTCTTCATGCATGTCATCGCTTTCTTTGTACTGACCTCCATTCAATTTAGCCCGAATTACCGCGCCTTACTGCAACGCCTTTTTGGCTCAAGCAACAACAGTGAACTTGATACTGAGGAGCAACTTGCAGCGGCAGACGCAGCACCTTTCGACGACATCTATGTAGTAAATACGATCAAAGAAGACCAAATCAAAGCCGACGACATCTCTCAACCTGTTGTTTTTGACGACGGCGACGACGACGACATTTTTGACGAAGAAAGCGAACTCATTGTGCAAGTCAAAAAAGACATTCCAGTTGCGCCAATCGAAGAAAATGTTCTGACTTCAGATTTTGAAATCGAACTAGGTGAAGATCCGGTAGTGGTTGCGCCAGTGAAATTGCCAGTTGCCGACGAAGATGTCCTAGCGAACCAATTGGTCAGTGAACATGGTGAATACGACCCAACCAAAGACCTCGAAGGCTACTTATTGCCACCTCTTGAACTCATGAAAGATTATGTCTCGAGTGGTGTTTCGGTGAGCAAAGAAGAACTTGAAAACAACAAAGACCGCATTGTAGAAACGCTTTCACATTACAAAATAGACATTGCAAAAATCAAGGCAACAGTCGGGCCAACCGTTACGCTCTACGAAATTGTACCGGCTCCGGGTGTGCGCATTTCTAAAATCAAGAACCTAGAAGACGACATCGCACTCAGCCTTTCTGCCCTCGGCATCCGCATCATTGCACCTATTCCAGGAAAGGGCACCATCGGTATTGAAGTCCCGAATTCCAATCCAGAAATGGTTTCGATGCGCTCGCTCATTGCCTCTGACAAATTCCAACATTTCGACGGAGAGCTGCCAATTGTAATGGGCAAAACCATTACCAACGAAACGTATGTCTTCGACCTCACCAAAATGCCGCACTTGTTGGTGGCTGGTGCAACCGGACAAGGTAAATCTGTGGGTTTAAATGCCATTTTGATCTCTATTCTCTACAAGAAGCACCCGGCGCAAGTCAAATTTGTGTTGGTCGACCCGAAGAAAGTCGAATTGACTTTATTTAATAAAATTGAACGCCATTTCTTGGCCAAACTACCAGGCGAAGAAGATGCGATCATCACCGACACTTCAAAAGTGGTCAATACGCTCAATTCCTTGTGTATCGAAATGGACGAGCGGTATGAGCTATTAAAAGACGCTAGCGTCAGAACCATAAAAGAATACAACGCCAAGTTTATTGGGCGCCGCCTGAACCCTGAAAAAGGACACCGCTACTTGCCTTATATTGTGGTACTCATCGACGAATTTGCTGACCTCATCATGACTGCTGGCAAAGAAGTAGAGCACCCAATTGCCCGTATTGCACAGCTTGCCCGCGCCATCGGTATTCACCTGATTGTGGCCACGCAGCGCCCTTCAGTAAATGTCATTACGGGTATGATCAAAGCGAATTTCCCAGCACGTATTGCCTTTAGGGTATTGTCTAAAATCGATTCGCGCACCATCTTAGATGCCTCGGGCGCCGATCAGCTCATTGGCCGCGGAGACATGCTCATCTCTACAGGTTCAGAAATGAAGCGCTTGCAATGTGGTTTCGTAGACACGCCAGAAGTAGAAGACATCTGTAGCTTTATTGGTGCGCAGCGTGCATATCCAGAAGCACTGATATTGCCTGAATACGTACCAGAAGGCTCAGAGGCTAGTGGCGACATCGATATGAATGAGATCGACAACATGTTTGTAGATTCTGCCCGCATTGTGGTCATCAATCAGCAAGGCTCAGCGAGTTTGTTGCAACGTAAGCTCAAGCTCGGCTACAACCGCGCGGGCCGCATCGTGGATCAATTAGAAGGCATGAATATCATTGGGCCTTTCCAAGGAAGCAAAGCCAGAGAAGTGTTGTTCTCTGACATTGAGAGCCTCGATGAATTCTTGCGCGTAAAAGGGCTTTTGTAAGTTTACTTGACCCGATTGAGCCCTAAAGCCTTGAGCATCCATTTGGGTAAATGCTTTGGCGCTTGGCCTTGCTTGAGGTTGAGGTACAAACCGAGTTTCTTGAAAATAGGCACTTTGTGAGTCTCGACAAATTCAATCCAGTAGCCGTCCGGATCCTCGATATACGCAAAACGGCCTGCCGCCTCACCCATATCAAAAGAATTGTCGGAATCTACGGTAAAGGCCGTACCAAAATCTGAACAGCGGTCTTTAAGCGCATTCATGCCTTGCACATCAAAACAGAGGTGAATAAAACCCCAATCACCCCAAAAACGGTTCTCAAATATTTGTCTGGCGCCATTTGGTGTGCTGAGCTCCACGAGTTCTATTTCGGTGATGCCAAGCAACTGTGCAAAATAACCGCCACGAACTTTCGGATGCGACAACAATACCCTGCGAAACGCTTCCTTACCTCTTGGTAAAAAATCAAAATCAGCAAAAACCTGAGCTTCGTCGTACACCAATTGCTCATAACCCAGTAAATCTTGGTAAAAGCGCTGGCTTTTGTCCATATGAGAAACACCAATTACAGCACCGGCTACACCACCGCACTTGGAGGGGTGCTTGGAATTTGAAAACCATGAACGGCCTTCTACAATTTGAAAATAATTGCCATTCGGATCTTGAACATAACACGTCCAACGGCCCGCTGGGTCTTTGTGCGCCGGACCTACATTAGCACCCATCTGCTGCAAATGCTGCTGGGTATGGCGAACGTCTTCGGACTTGATTTTGCAGATGAAAACACCGTAATCGCCGAGTTGTGGTTCAAATGCAGCTTTTTCTGTTGGGCGCGAAGTAAACTGCCAGATTTCAAAGCCGCCGCCGCCAGCCATATTGAGTGCCAAAGTAGCTGTTCTGTGCTGAACTACTCCGCCCGTATAACGCGTCATGAGTGGCGCAGGTGCTGCTTCTTCAAATATGCGGACATCTAGGCCAAAAGCCTTGCGGTACCAAGACCAAATTTCTTGTACATCAGGCACGCCAATGCCCATTTGCTGAATGCCGTTGAGGATAAATTTGTTTGTCATGTTGTTAGCGAATTGCGCGTTCATTAAATAAAAGGTAACCAAAGCCCAATTGGAATTGAAAAGGTTGGGCATATTTAGGTAAATAATTGAGTGTAGCCCGAACGGGCCCCACTGGAGAATGATAAATGACATGGCCCGAGGCCAAAAAACTGCTGCCACCGAGGGGCTTGGCATAGGAGAAAGAGCCGTCCGGATTGAGGACTAATTGAATAATTGGCAAAAAAGCATAGGCATCTAGTCTCAGATCGATATTTTTAAACGGACTCACGATCAGTTGTGTGCCGGCACAAACATATTGTGTGGAGCGGTAAGCAGCAATAAAATAGGTATCTAGGTCTGGTAAAACATTCAAGCCCGGAAGCGCGAGCATACTTGCGGTATAATTGGCAAAGAGCGATTGGCTATTGAGAACCGATTTAAAATGCAGCCCAAAGTTGATCTTTTGCTGCTTTTGAAAAGGAAAACTCAGCGCCTCTAATTGGATACTGAGCCATTTGTGTTGTTTGGTGATGGTGTCATCTAAGAGCGATGTAGAGCCAGGTAAGGTAAGTTCTCGGCCGCGCACATAACTCGCCTTGACTTCAAAGAAGCTGCCAGAGCTCGCAAACTGCTTGCGATTCAGCGTGTTGTGGGTATAAGCCAAGCGGATACTTTCCCCAATAAAAGAGGTGTAGTCGGCGGTATCTTCTTTGGTGAAATATGCTGTCTGGTAATAGGAGTCGTCTAGCCAAAACATCCGGGTATTGGCGGTGAGCACGGCGTGATTTCCGGTTGGAATTTTGAGTTGCAGCCCGGAATAACGCTCTTCTTGCACCAAAAAAGAGGGCTTGACATCTTCAAAAAACGTGGCAAAACTCTTGAAATAATCCCAGCGGTTGAGCACCAAATAAGCACTTAATGAAACGGGGATACTCCCTGGTAATACCAATTCATAACTCACCTTTCCCGAACCATAAAACTTGCCAAAATAGGATGCGAGCTCCAAGCGTTGCCCTATGTAGCCTGCTCTGCGGTAAGCCAAACTCAAATAGCCTGTATTGATGGCTCTAGATGACATAATGCCGCCGAAATCTACCCGAAATGCATTTGCCTTATTGACTTTCAAGCGTAAAATCAAACTGGTGTCCTGTCTTTTTTCAAAAACCGGTGCCACAAAACTAAAATACGGGGAAGAAAGCGTCTTGAAATAGCGTTTTTCAAGAACTGAGCTATCGAGAATCAGCTTGCTGTATTTAGGCAAAATTGAATTGCGAACGAAAGGGAGGTCTTGTCGGCGGTCTGAACTCGCACGCACTTGACTCACGCGCAAGGGAAGCAGGCTTCCCTTGAATTGCTGTCTTCTTTGAGCGAGTTCAGCCGAATCGGCGCGCGAACTCACATACTTGAGAATGCTGTCCATTTGAGCGCGCGCAGCGACATAACCATCTTGAATGGCTTGCTGCACGTCGGCAAAATCAAAAGTACCCACTTTGGTGTTGGGTTCGATGATGAGGCCCTCCGCACAAGGCATTGCATAATTTGTTGGGGTGGTCATCATGCTGGTCAGCAAACCAAAAAAATCGCGCTCGGAAACGGGCGACAAATTTTTGGAGACGTTGCTGCCAATGATGAAGTCAGGCTGAAAATCGGTATACAATACATCTATCGGAAAGTTATTATAAAGCCCGCCATCGAAATACAATACGCCATTGACCCGAATTGGGTTGAGATAGAGCGGAAAGGTCATAGAGGCCCGCACCACCTGATTGAGTTTCCCACTCGAAAAAGCCACGCTTTTTTTGGTTTCTACAGCCGAGGCCACGCAGCGATAAGGTACAAAAAGTTGATTGAAGTTGTCATGAACGGAAACACTCGTGCGGCCGAATATTTTGAGCATCTCGTAATCGAGATAAGTGGGGTCAATAAAAGCAAGCGGTAAAGATTTCTGAAGAATACTGTCTTGTGAAACCGTAAAGTTGAACATAGACGCATTAGACGCATCTTGGTAAAATAAAAACTGTTGATGCGCTTCTTCTTGCCCTTTTACCATCAGCTGAAAAGATTCAGAAAGCACGTAAGCTTCTATTTCGGCAGGCGAATAACCACTTGCATACATAGCGCCCACCAACGCACCTGCAGAAGTACCCACAATATAATCAATAGGGATTTGAAATTCTTCTAGTGCTTTGAGCACCCCCACATGCGCTACACCTGAGGCGCCACCACCACTTAAGACCACGCCAACTCGCTGACGTTGCTGCGCAAACAACTGCAACGTAAAAAAAAGGATGGGCAAGAGGTATTTGGTCTTAGACAAATTCGTTCTTTTGTACAAAGTTAACGAATCCCAAAATAATGCATCCACAACCGAGCCCAAAAAGCCCCCTACTCACCATTACCCTAAAAAGTTTTTTTGGCTTTGAGGCCATCCTTGCCGACGAACTCCATGAACTTGGGTATCCCGATGTGGAGCTACTCAACAGAGCTGTTCAGATCAAAGGAACCTGGGCCGACGTCTACAAACTCAATCTCTACTGCCGCTGCGCCATCTCCGTTTTGGTTGAGATAGACAAATTCTACATCCAAAGTGAAGAAGACCTCTACAAACGGGCACTGCGCATCAAGTGGCACGAGCTTTTTGAGGTAAACAAGACGTTTGCCATCAAAGGCGCCATCTTCTCGCCTATTTTCAACAACACCCATTATCCGTTTTTATTGATCAAAGATGCCATTGTCGATGTTTTCAAAGACAAAACCAATGAGCGCCCAAATATCGATGTCAAAAAACCAAGCATCCTTTTTGACCTCTATATCAAAGACAAAGAAGTCACCCTTTCGGTGAATACAAGTGGCCTTCCCCTATTTCAACGCGGATACCGCACGGCTGTTGGGCCCGCCCCACTCAACGAGGTTGTAGCTGCCTGTTTGATCAGGATGTCGGGCTGGGATCGCAAACAAACTTTTGTGGATCCATTCTGTGGTTCGGGCACCTTATTGGTCGAGGCCGCACTTTTAGCCAGTGGCATTCCAAGCAACATAGAAAGACAGCACTACGCTTTTAAAAACCTGAAAAATTACGACGCCAATTGCTGGGAAGAAATCTACCAAAATGCACCCCGAATTGTCAGAGAATTGCCTTGCCGTATTATCGGCGGAGACATCTCCGATGAAATGGTTTTAAAAGCGCGCAGAAACCTCCGCACCTTTTCCTTTGGACGTTTTGTAGAGGTGCATTCCGCTCCGTTCGACAAACTCAAAATAGAACCACCGGTGTTTATCCTGACCAATCCGCCGTACGACGAAAGACTCTCTACAGATATTGAAGAACTCTATGGCGCTTTGGGCACCTGGCTGAAGCACCAAATGGCGGGCAGCAAGGCTTGCGTCATTAGTGGCAGCCTTGAAGGCTTTCATGCTATCGGGCTCAAAGCCTCTCAAAAAAACCGTGTATTCAACGGCGACATTGAGTGTGAGTTCAGGAAATACGAATTATTTGAAGGTAAAAAGGCGCTCAATTGAGCGCCTTTTTTATTGCTATTAAATTGAGCTAAAGATTAACGTTGCTCAATTGGTACGTAGGTGCGGTTGGTCTGACCAGTGTAAATTTGGCGCGGACGACCAATAGGCTCTTTGTTTTCGGTCATTTCTTTCCATTGTGCAATCCAGCCTGGAAGGCGGCCAAGGGCGAACATGACGGTAAACATTTCGGTTGGGATACCCAAAGCTTTGTAGATGATTCCAGAGTAGAAATCTACGTTTGGATATAAGTTGCGCGCTTTGAAGTATTCGTCTTCTAAAGCTACTTTCTCGAGTTTTTTAGCAATGGCTAAAAGCGGATCATTGACACCTAATTTTTCTAGGACGTCGTCGCAAGCTTTTTTGATGATGTTGGCACGCGGGTCAAAGTTTTTGTAGACGCGGTGTCCGAAGCCCATGAGGCGGAACGGATCTTCTTTGTCTTTTGCTTTGGCAACCCATTTGTCTACGTTTCCGCCATCGGCATGAATGCGCTCTAGCATTTCGATCACTTCTTGGTTGGCACCACCGTGTAGCGGACCCCAAAGTGCAGAGATACCAGCAGAAACTGTAGAATATAAATTGGCTTGCGAAGAACCAACGATGCGCACAGTAGATGTCGAACAGTTTTGTTCGTGGTCTGCGTGTAGGATGAGGAGTTTGTTGAGGGCATCAATGACAACTGGATCTACGTGGTAGTCTTGGGTTGGCATCGAGAACATCATGTACATGAAGTTTTTGCAATAATCGAATTCATTGCGCGGATACATGAACGGATGGCGAATGAGGTTTTTGTAAGACCAAGCGGCTAAAGTTGGTAATTTGGCCAACAAGCGGTGAATGGTGAGGTTTTTGGCCTCCGGGCTGCGGTTAGGGTCGAGCGATTCTGGATAAAAAGTAGCCAAAGAAGCAACCATAGATGAAAGTACGCCCATTGGGTGTGCTTTTGATGGATAGGCTTCAAAAAACTGCTTCATGTCTTCGTGGACCAAAGTATGCTTGCAAATGCTGTCTTGGAAAGCGTCGAGCTCTGCCTGATTTGGTAAATTACCGTAAATAAGCAAATACGCTACTTCGATAAACGACGCCTTTTCGGCGAGTTGTTCGATAGAATAACCTCTGTAATGGAGAATTCCTTCTTCACCGTCCAAAAAGGTAATGGCACTTTTGGTGGCACCTGTGTTTTTGTAACCGGTATCTAAAGTGATGTATCCGGTCAAATCGCGCAATTTGGAGATGTCGATTGCTTTTTCGTTTTCTGTACCGACAACAACGGGAAGTTCGTAGACTTTGCCGTCGAGTTCGATTTTGGCTGTTTCACTCATGAGGTGGAAATATGTCGTTTGATAAATGTGTGCCTAAATTACAAAAGAATGTGCAAATGATGTACAACATTTCTCATAAAAACAATTAATAAAGGTGAAAGTTTAGAGTTCGTCTATAATATAGTTGTGAATCATGTTGAATAAGTGGTTGCGGGTATTCCCTCCGTAGATCCCGTGATTTTTATTGGGATAAATAAAAAGATCAAATTGTTTGTTGGCTTTTACAAGGGCGCTGATCATTTCCATACTATTTTGATAATGCACGTTGTCATCGGCGGCGCCATGAATTAAAAAGTACTTGCCTTGTAAATCTTTGGCAAAATTGATCGGGGAGTTGTCGTCGTAACCTTTTGCGTTTTCTTGAGGAGTTTGCATGAAGCGCTCCGTGTAGATATTGTCGTAAAAGCGCCAATTTGTAACTGGTGCAACGGCAATACCCACTTTAAATAATCCTTGACCTTTGGTCATCGCTAGAGACGACATAAAACCACCGTAACTCCAACCCATGATTCCCAAACGAGCAGCATCTACATCGGGGCGCTGTGCAAAAACTTTGGTGGCATCAAGGACATCTTGGATTTCTAGCTTTCCGAGTTGCAAATACGTTGACTTTTTAAAAGCTGCACCTCGGTATTGTGTGCCGCGCGGATCAATACTCAACACCATATACCCTTCTTGAGCCAAAAGTTGGTGAAAGAAATAATCGTTGCCGTCCCAGCTGTCTAACACTTCATTGTGACCAGGGCCACCATATACATTAACAAAAACAGGGTATTTTTTAGCAGGATTGTAATTGGCCGGTAATATCAATGAGGCGTTCAAGGCAACCTCGGGTGTTGTGATAGTTAAAAACGTTTTAGTACTGAGCTGTTCCTTTTTCATTTTGTCGAGCAAAGCCGTGTTGTCTTCGAGTGTGCGAACGAGCTCCCCGTTTGCTTTTCGCAAGGTGATAACTGGCGGCGTATTGGCGGTAGAATAACTATTGATGAAGTATTTCATGCCTTTAAGAAACTCAGCATTATGATAACCGAGTTGGGTAGTGAGCATTTTTTGATCTGTTCCATCGATGCGGATGGAATAAATAGACTTATAAATCGCACCTTGTTGCGCACTTGCAAAATAAATGAGCTGCTGCGCTTCGTCTATACCAAGAAATTCGATCACATCCCATTCTCCTTTTGTAATTGCTTTGGAACTGCCATCAAATCCGACGAGATACAAATGGTTGAAACCACTTTGCTCGCTGGTTCTGATCAACCCTTGCCCGTTGGCCAGTAGGACTAAATTGTTGTCGACTTCTACATAAGTCGTTGCTTTCTCTGCATAAAATTGACTGCAGGTGACTTTATTCGCCACACAACTGACCAACCAGTAATTCAATTCACTTTGGTGGCGGTTCATGGTTTGTACAATCAATTGATTGGAAGTCGTAGACCAATTGAGCCTTGGGATGTACTCGTAGGTGTTCAATTGAATTTGTTGGATTTTGCTGCTTTTTAAATCGAGTAAATGTAAACTCACCTTACTATTGACTTCTCCTGCTTTTGGGTATTTGTATTTGTATTGTGCGGGATACAACTCACCATACATCGCCATCTGAAATTCAGGGACCTCGCGCTCATCAAACTTTAAAAACGCAAGATACCTGCTATCCGGAGACCAACCATATGCTTTGGTAATGGCAAATTCTTCTTCGTAGACCCAATCGGTGGTTCCATTGATGATTTTGTTGCGCTTGCCGTCTTCGGTCACTTTGCGCACTTTTCCAGTTGTCAAATCTTTGATAAAAATATCGTTGCCATGTATGAAAGAAACCTTTTTACCATCCGGACTGTATTCAGCTAAGGTTTGTGGGGCGTGTTCGGCGTCGAGTGCTTCTAACTTTTGTGTGTTGAGGTCAAATAAAAAGTAAAACGCTTCAAAACTGCGGCGATAAATCGCTTTTGGTGCTGTCCAAAGCAATACTTTTTGTTCGCTGGAATTGAACTCATAACCAGCCACAGCAATAGGCTGATCGTTATAAACAAGTAAAGATTTAGGAACGAGGATCTTTGATTTTTCGAGCTGGTCATCAGAGACAAGCCCTCTGACGATGTCGCCATTTTCATTCATTTCGACAAAATGAACGCCGTCGTTCATCATTTGATAAGAACCTGCACCTTTGGCTGAAAATTCGTAATTCTTCCAGATGCGCTCCACGTTTAGATTTTGTGCGTGGAATTGTGTTGCAAAAATGAAAAGGAAAACGAGGAGTTGGATTGATTTCATGTGAATTGCTTTTGTAGATCTAATTTGAGTCCTAAAATTACACAGAAATGTAGAGTAAACATTCGTTCCGATTTACTTCACAAAGAAATCATCTTACTTTTTAAGCAACTATTGCATATTTAAAACTAAATACCTTAATTTTGTGCTAGCTTTTTTATGTCCTCCTTGACGCCACTTAAGTGCTGAAACCATAAAAAAGAATTCATTAACACTTAGCTGATTGTCAGTTGATTGAAACTTAACATCATGAAGCAAACTTTACTTTTTTTATCTTTCTTTTTGTTTTTAGGCGCAAACGCTCAAAACACTTGTAACGAACTTTTCATTTCAGAATATGTGGAAGGTTGGTCCAATAACAAGGCATTAGAAATTTACAACCCCACCAACAACGCCATCGATCTTTCTGGCTATTTTGTCAGTCGCTACTCCAATGGCGCTACTACAGCAACAGTTGCCAATTCAATTCAACTCACCGGAACAGTACCTGCAAAAGGTGTTTATGTTGGTGTCATTCAAAAACTAGATCCGAACGGAACAGGTCAAGAAGCGCCAGTTTGGGATTCACTTCAAGCGAGAGCAGATGGTTTTTATTGTGCCGACTACAACGTATCCAACGCGTGGTATTGGAACGGCAATGACGCTCTTTTATTAGCCAAAGGTACTTTGCCTTCAAGTTCAACAGCGGTCATCAATGCTACCAACGTCACAGGTTTTGCCATTGTAGACGTTTTTGGTAAAATCGGTGAAAACCCAGCAAACGAAACCGGTACTTCTTCTGGTAACGACGGCGCTTGGTCTACACAATTCCCTTACAGCACAGGCCTTGGCGTTTTGCTCACCAAAGACCACAGTCTTATTCGCAAACCAACTATCCTGAAAGGTCAAACGGCAAATCCATCGTTTTTTGACCCACTCTTAGACTGGGACAGCATTCCACCAGTTGTTGTGCGTCTCGATGCAAACGGCGACACTTTATACGGCACCAGCGGAAACCCAATTCTCGATGGCAACTGGTCTTCACTTGGTTCTCACGAATGCAACTGCAACAACATCGGACTCAACACCCAAACCAAACAAAGCCCAAGTGTGTACCCGAACCCAAGCAACGGACTTGTTTTTGTAAAAACCCAAAACGACGTGCGCAAAATCCAAGTGATTTCTGCACTCGGTCAGCAAATCAAAGAACTCAACATCTCTAGTGCACAGCAAGTTGTAGAAATCGATTTGGACAACTTCCACGGTGTTTATTTCCTTCGCATCACTTCCAATTCAGGTGAGCAAAGCTTACACAAAGTTATCATCCGCTAAGATGCGTTTCTTCTTTTTGATGCTGCTTGCAGCATTACCTGGGCTTGTTATGGCTCAGCAGAAAGGTAAAATCAGTGGAGTGGCCACTATGTCTCCTGGCGATGTCGCTGTGGCAGGTGCCAAAATCACCTTACTCAGTCAAGGAACTGCCGTCACTAGAGTAGCCACCAACGACCTTGGCGCCTACGAATTGCTTAACATCCCATATGGCAAATACCAATTGGTATTTACACTTCCGCTCAACGATACTTTGCGCTTCGACATCCAGCTGAACCAAGCAACTGTGGTTCAAAATTTTATCATTCGCGCCACCCAAGAAGAACGCGAAGTGCGCGTCATTGGCAATTTAGTTCGCGGCCAAAACGTGCCGGTTGCGGTCACTAAAATTGATACCAAGAAAATCAATGAAGAACTTGCTTCTCGCGATTTGCCGATGCTCTTAAATGGAACCGCTGGTGTTTATGCCACCACACAAGGTGGAGGCGACGGCGATGCACGCATCAATGTGCGCGGTTTTGACCAACGCAATGTCGGTGTCATGATAGACGGCGTTCCGGTCAACGACATGGAAAATGGCGCTGTGTATTGGTCCAACTGGTTTGGACTCGATGCCATCACCTCCCAAATGCAAGTGCAGCGCGGGCTTGGCGCCACTAAAATTGCCATGCCTTCTATCGGCGGCACCATCAACATCCTTACCCAAGGAGTTGGTACCAAAAAAGGAGGGAGTTTCAAACAAGAATATGCCACTGGCAACTTTTTGCGCAGCTCACTCTCTTACAATACCGGCATGACCCCATCAGGTTGGGGACTCACCTTCTCAGCCTCTTACAAACAAGGGCAAGGTTGGGTAGATGGCACACCCACACAAGGATTTTTTGGCTACACCAAAATTTCTAAACGCCTCGACAAACACCTCCTCACCCTTTCTGCCTTTGCTGCGCCTCAAAAGCATGGCCAGCGCTCTTACAACCAAAGCATTCAATATTGGGATGCCAATCGCTCTCAAGAATTAGGTGTTGCCTATGACTCCACCCTCATTCTCAATGACATGGGCATTCGTTACAACCAACATTGGGGCTATATCACCAACAAAGATGGCCAACAAGAGGTCCTCAATGAAAGACAAAACTTTTACAACAAGCCGCAAGTAACGCTCAAAGATTTCTGGACGGTCAATGACAAGCTAGACATCTCCAACCTTGCATATCTTTCCATCGGTCACGGTGGCGGAACCAGCATTTTCAACTCCTCTGCAATTCTCCGCGACAGCAATGCAGCTATTGATTGGGACCAAATGGTCACTGAAAACCAAGTCAACTCCCTCTTTGGCACTCCAAATATTGACCCTATTTATTCACCAACAGAAATCAAAGCGAGTCAAATTTTATTGGCTAGCATGAACAATCACTTTTGGTTAGGGTACCTCGGTCAATTCAACTACACCTATTCAAAGACAACCTCTTTTTCTGGTGGTTTAGACTACCGTTATTACCAAGGAAGACACTACCAAACAATCACCAATCTGTTGGGTGCCGATTATTTTGTAAGTACTGCCAATTTCAACGATGCAGATCCCATGCAACGCGTTGGTGATAAAATTGCCAAAAACGCATTCAATGCAGACCGCAATGGTATCGTTAGCTACGCAGGCGTTTTTGGCCAAGTAGAACACAGCGGCGAGCGCATCAATTGGTTTGCAAATGTATCAGGTATTCTAAACGGTTACAAAGGCATTGATTACTTTCAACGCAAAGTGCTCGACCTCGGTGATACCGTATTGCGCATCGGCGCACTCGACACCATTCAATACAATGGCCAAACGTATCACGCAGGTTCGGCCGGATTAGAATACTTTGCCACAGACTGGAAATACATCCCGGGCGTCACGGTCAAAGGTGGTTTGGGCTACAAAATCAATAAGTTCAACGATGTCTATTTCAATTTAGGCTACCTCAACCGCACGCCTCAATTTTCTAACGTCATCGACAACAATACCAACAGTTTTTTTGGCGAAATCGTGAACGAAATCATTTACGCTGTTGAAGGTGGTTACCACTACGCCAACAAACATTTTGGTGTCAACTACAATGCCTATTTTACCAACTGGAAAAACAAACCTTTTCCATATGGTGTAGCCGTTCCAGACCCTAACGACCCCACTGAATTTATCCGCGTGAACATCAATGGCATGGATGCCATTCACATGGGGCAAGAAATCGATGTGGCTTGGGAAATATCCCCTAAACTCTCCTTTGATTTCATGTTCTCGGTGGGCAACTGGATTTGGAATTCGAGCAAAACCGTATTCATTCCGCAATACGATTCTCTTGAATTTACTTTTGATGCACAAGGGGTACACGTTGGCGATGCTGCCCAAACCGCCATGGCTGCTTCTTTGCGCTACGAACCTATTAAAAATGGTTACATCAAATTACAAGGTCAATTCTTTGACCGCTATTACGCCAATTTTGACCCCTTCTCTTTACAAGGTGCCAACGGTGGTCGCGACTCCTGGAAAATTCCTTCTTATTCACTTGTGAATCTTTTTGCTGGCTACCGCTACAAACAATTTAGCGTAGGCGGCGCCATCACCAATCTCCTGAACACCTCTTTTATCTCAGATGCCACCAACAACGCAAATGGCATTTATGATCAATTCGATGCGCGCTCTGCAACGGTCATGTTTGGCCAAGGCTTGCGCTTCAATATCAATCTCGCAATACAATTCTAACTATGAAAAAATTACTATTCAATCTAGCGATCTTAGTCATTGGGCAACAAGCGTTTGCTCAATCAATTGCTCAAGTGCGCAATTTAGGTATTGGCCAAACTGTTACAGTTTCAGGTGTCGTGACCAACGGCAGCGAACTCGGCCCAATTCGTTACATTCAAGACGGAACAGCAGGTATCGCTTGTTATGGCACCACCCTCAACACCGTTCAAAAGGGAGACTCCATCACAGCAACAGGTGTATTATTTGAATTCAGTGGCCTTTTGGAGCTTTCTCCAACAAATAGCTTCACCAACCACGGACAAGCTGTGGTTCAACCCGCTGCACTTATCATTCCTATCCCGAGTGCAAGTGAAAGCCTCGAAGGTCAATTGGTGCGTTTTGACAACGTGACTTTTGTTCAAACTGGAAATTTTGCAACAGGAAACAGCACAGTTCAAATCTTTGATGGCGCCAATACTTTTGATGTCCGTATCAATGGCAGTACCAACATCGATGGCGCTGCAATTCCTACCGGCCCTATCAGTATTATTGGACTCTTAGGTCAATTCAATGCCAACTATCAATTGATCCCGCGCAGCACACAAGACATCTTTGCTTACGTAGCTCCTGCAAGAGAAATCAACATCAAAATCAATGGCAACAGCGTCCTTTCTGGCGATACTTATGTCGTTGGCAACACTGCTGCTACCACCATCACTATCGAAAACTACGGTGTCCAAAACTTAACGGTTTCCGGAGCAACGCTTAGTGGCACAAACGCTTCAGACTACAGCTGTAATGCAAATGTAGTTGTAGGCGGCACAAGCAGCCAAAACGTTACATTGAATTTTGCTCCTGCTGGAACAGGTTCGCGTTTAGCTACCCTTTCTATCGCCAACGACGACACCGATGAAAATCCATACATCATTAACCTATATGGTATCGGCACCAACAACTTGGCTACTGAGCCTGCAGCAAACCCTTCCGGACTCACTTTCCCTACCATTAAACCCTATTCACTTTCAGGTGCATACACAGCAGTAAGTGCTGAAAAATACATCGTATTGTGGAGACAAGGAAGTGCAGTAGCCGGTTTACCAATCGACGGTACAAGCTACAAGCGCGGTGATGTTATTGGCAATGCCAAAGTTGCTTACATTGGTTCAGGCACAGGTTTTACCCCTCGCCATATTGAAGCCAACACAACTTACCATTTTGCCGTTTATGCTTTCAATGGCCCTGCTGGATATGAAAATTACCGCACAATGAATCCTGCAACGGGCAATGTAACCAGTACGGGAAGTCAGGTAGGCAATTACTATAATGGTATCAATTCTGCATCTACCTCATTTTTGACTGACTTGAGTGCACTTATCAATCCGCACACATCCATTACTTACTACAACTACCTCAC
This sequence comes from uncultured Flavobacteriia bacterium, assembly GCA_937975705.1. Lineage (GTDB taxonomy): Bacteria > Bacteroidota > Bacteroidia > Flavobacteriales_D > Crocinitomicaceae > UBA952. The sequence goes on from CALJTX010000048.1 coordinate 27,896, forward strand.
TACCATGATGAACCAATACGAGGTACGCGATACCACCAATGGTCAATCGTATGTAGAGTGTGTTTACTCTGGCGAACGCAAAGTTTTCACAGATCCATTTACCTGGACGGCTGTTGGTTATTCACGTGAACACTCTTATTGCCATTCTTGGATGCCTACTTACCCTTGCGATAACCCAGAACAAAAAGAATACAACGACCAACACAACCTCTGGCCTACCAACCTTCAACAAGCCAATACACCGCGCAGTAACCTTCCTTTAATGGATATCGATGGCAACGTCGTCTTTACTTATTTAGAAGGTCGCGTTGGTTATAGCGGCAACCAATTGGTTTACGAACCACGCCCAGAGCAAAAAGGTAACGCAGCGCGTTCAATTTTCTATATGGCAACTTGCTACAACGGACAGGGTGGCAACACTTGGCAGCTTCCGGCTAACCAAAGCCAAGAGTCACTCAAAACTTGGCACTTTGCTGACGCTCCAGACAACTACGAAATCGCACGCCATGAATATGCTGCTGTGCTTCAAGGTAACCGCAATCCATTTATCGATTCAACATACTTTGCATGCCACATCAACTTTTCGAACATGAGTTATTTAGCATGTGACATGGGTCTTTCCGAGAAACTCGAACAAAATTTCTCTGTGTTCCCGGTTCCTGCATCTCAAACACTTTATGCACAAGTAAATGGTCTTGACATCATTGGCTACCAAATACACGATATCCAAGGCCGCCAAGTAAGCAGCAACCAAAACCTACAAGTTCCTGTTTTGGCCTTGCCAATTAACTCATTCAAGTCAGGCGTCTACTTCATTACCGTCGAGACCCAATATGGTCAAGTCAAACGCGAGTTTGTGATCGAATAATGACTAAATATTTTTGGTATATCATGATCGGAGCAAGCCTAATGGCTTGCTCTGCTCGTTTTACACCTACATACCAAATACAAGCACTGCGCGTTCAAGAGCTACCGACAGCTAAAGGGCTAGAAGCTCAGCACTACAACTTAGATAAAACCTTAAAGCCCTACCAAGATACGCTGCACGCGGAATTTGACGCACTTGTTGCTACGGCTCCTCAAGCCCTTGTTTTGAGTCGTCCATCTTCGAACCTAATGAATTGGTGCGCCGATGCTGTTTTGAGTTCACAAACCGCCAACAAACGCATGAGTGAGCCGGTGATCTGCTTGCTCAATACAGGTGGCTTGCGCAGCTCGTTTGGCGCAGGCCCATTGACCCTCGCTGACTTCTATAAATTAATGCCTTTTGACAATCGGCTTGTTTGGATTCATCTACCCGTTGACAAAATTGCCGATATAGAGAAGTACCTTTCAAAAAGTGGTGGAGAACCTCTTGCCAATTGCTCTTTTGAAAACGGGCGCTTACAGATACCGAGTTTGACTAAAAGTCATCAATACATTTGGGTACTGACCTCCGATTTTCTAGCCAATGGCGGCGATCAAATGAGTTTTTTTCTAGGTCTTGAAAAAGAAGATACAACGATATTACTGCGTGAAATATTCATCGAAGTAGCAAAAACACAAGGCGTATTAAAACTCGACGCACAACCCAGGTATATCAAATGAGTATTACCCGAAGAACACTTTTTCAAAAATTTGGCATCCTCTACTTTGGTTTAATGGCACCAAAGTGGTTGATTGCATTGGCGCCAAAAAAAAACAAGCCGCAACTCCTCATTCTGCATACCAACGACACGCATTCCCAGATCGATCCGCTACCTGCCAATCACAACAAATACCCCAATCAGGGTGGAATCGTTGCGCGGGCAAATTTAATCGCTCAATACAGACAACAACATGAGCATGTTTTATTGCTCGATGCCGGCGATTTCTTTCAAGGAACTCCTTATTTCAATCGCTTTCATGGTGTTTTGGAAATGAAACTCATGAGTCAGTTGGCCTATGATGTGGTTACCCTTGGTAACCATGATTTTGACATCGGGGTGGCAGGCTTCATGAACGCGCAACAATATGCCAATTTCAAGTTCGTGAATGCCAATTACGACTTCGGACAAACCGCAATGGCAGCAGTGGTTCAACCCTATCAAATCATTCAAAAAGGACCATACAAAGTCGGTATATTTGGTTTAGGCGTTGATTTAAATGGACTTGTACACGCCAGTAATTTTGATGGCATTCGCATGAAGGATCCATACCAAAGCGCTACCGAAGTTATCCAAGTTTTGCAGCAACAAGACTGTAATTTGATCATTTGTCTGTCGCATTTGGGTTATCAGTACGAAGACCCAACTAAACCCAGCGATTTGCTTCTTGCCGAGAAAATTCCTGGCATCGACCTCATCTTGGGCGGACACACCCACACATTTATGGATGCGCCTACAAAAGTCACGAACACGGCAGGTCAAGACGTTTGGATCCATCAGGTTGGTTGGGCTGGCGTAAGACTCGGCGCTATTGAAGTCAGCACCCATCGTTTCAACTTTCAGCAAAAAACAATCCGTTAAAAGTCCAAACCGATTTCATTAATAAAATTGAGTTAGATCATAAATTTTATTTACTTCAAAAACTAAATAAATAGCGAACATAACCAATGACTGGTTGTTTTTCTTCACAAACCCAAGTTATGTTCCGCATATTTATCTCCTTTCTCGTTTTAGCACTGAGCAGCTCATTGTTCTCCCAAACCACCGTTTCTGGCGGCATCTACCAAAATACAACTTGGAGTGCTGCAGGTAGCCCATATCTGATGACGGGGTCAATGGTTATTTTTCCCGGAGTTACACTCACTATTGAACCCGGTGTAGAGATTCGCGTGACGCCAGACTACTCTTTTAATACAGGCAACTTGCGCTACTTAGAAGTAAGAGGTACGCTTGTCGCTGTTGGTACAGATGCGGCACCCATCATTTTCAAAACAACCGATGCGAGCATTTTAGGCCAGCAAACTTGGTACGGCATCAATATCAAAGGGTCGCAAGGTGGCAACGTTCAAATGGACCGTTTTCATTTGAAGGATAGCTTTTACGGTATAGCCAATGACATTGCCCAGCCAGGTGTAAGCTACAACTGGACCAACTGCCAATTCAAAAACAACAACTACAGCATCCAACTCAATGCAGACATGTCTTATACCGGATGCTTGTTCGAAAACAATGGCATTGGGCAAGCCGCACAAATTTTGTACGGCACACTCACAGCTGAAAATTGTCAGTTCATCAACAACTTTTGCTCTTTTACATGGTCAAACAACATCAATGTGAATAATTGTTTGTTCGAAGGTAACGGCAACAATATTGTCGGATCACCTGGAACGGTCAGCAATTGCCAATTTATTGACAACGATTTTGGTTTTGCCGAAGCTTATGGCCACACCATTCAAAATTGTTATTTCGAAGGAAATGGCGTCGCAATAGACAACACAGGTGGTGCCAACATTACCAACTGCACTTTTGACAGCAATACCCTAGCAGTGCGCTTAGGCGACGCCAGCACCCTGACCAATAATATCATCACCAATAACGGCGTTGGTGTGGCAGTCTTGGCCTACAGCCCAAATTCCACACTCATCGAAAACAATACCATTTGCTATAACACCGATTACAATCTTCAGAATCTTACCGACAAAAACTTTCAAGTCAATGCCAACTGCTTTTGCTCACAAGACTCAACATATATCGAAAACCTTATCCTAGATGGTTATGACGACATCACAAGAGGTTTGGTCAACTACGCCATCTATGACGACTCTTGTGCCAATGTACTTGATTACGTTGTCAAAATCAATCTAGACGGAGGTGTTGGTCTCACAACACTACAGCCCAACGCTTGGCGTTTAAAGGGCCAAGATGCCAACACACTATACATTGAAAGTACACAAGTGCTGCAACTCGAACTCCTCAATTCAGTCGGTCAAGTTCAAAAAATATTGACGCTTCAAAAAGGCGAAAATAAAATCGCAACAAATGACTTTCCGAGTGGGCTCTATTTTCTAAAAAATACTTTCGGAAAAACGCAAAAGATTATTTTATAAAAAAGGCATCTTTTTGTTAGAAACAAACTGTAGGAATTACATCCACTTGGCTAGAAATTGATTGAACTCCGCTCTGAGCGTTGCGAAATTCTTTTCAAAAAAGTCCATAAAATCAGTTTCAGCTTCATGGCTATTCACTTTTCTGTGGTCCACAGCTATCGGATTTTGCTCAATCTCCTTCACTAAAGTATGCTCATTGGCCTTGATTTGATGTGCCAGTTCGTCAATATGATTGCGTTGAATGATAAACTGATTCTGAAAATGCTCCACTAATTTCAAAAAATCGGGCTGCGTATTCTTTGAAGTAACTTCTTCAAGTCGCTCTTTTAATATGGTGAGTTCTTCTTTGTAGAAGTCTAATCTCTTGAGCCAATCTTGATTTTCAAGATGTTGGTCGTAAATGAATGATTTCGTTGTCATGATGCTTGTTTTGATACAAAGCTCCTTCATATTCTCGTTTCTAAACATGATAGAAGTCAATTCCTAACTTGATTCTTTTTCAAATCACTATCTTTGCAGTCTAGAAAAAATATTATGTCTTCAGTACCCGTTCGCGTCCGCTTTGCCCCCTCACCTACTGGCCCGCTCCATATGGGAGGTGTGCGCACCGCACTCTACAATTATCTTTTTGCCAAAAAACACAACGGCACCTTTCTGATCCGCATCGAAGATACCGATCAAACCCGCTTTGTGCCTGGCGCGCAAGACTACATCATGGATGCAATGGCTTGGTGCGGCATTATGCCCACAGAAGGCCCGGGCTTGGGTGGCAACTACGGCCCATACGTGCAGTCTGAACGCAAAGAAATGTACAAGCCTTACGCCGAGCAACTCATCGCCGAAGACAAAGCGTATTACGCCTTTGACAGCGCCGAAGACCTCGACCGCATGCGCGACCAAGCCAAAACTATGGGCATGCCCAATTGGCAATACAACAGCGTGACCCGCAGCAGCATGCGCAACTCGCTAACGCTTCCTCAATCTGAAGTGGAGCAACTACTCGCTGCAGGTGAGCCTTACGTGATCCGCATGAAAATGCCGCGCAATCGCGACATCCGCTTTCACGACCTCATTCGCGGTTGGGTTGTGGTCAATACCAACAACCTAGACGACAAAGTATTATTCAAAAGCGACGGCATGCCAACGTATCACTTGGCCAATATCGTCGACGACCACACAATGGAAATTAGCCACGTCATTCGCGGTGAAGAATGGTTGCCTTCGGCACCTTTACACGTGATGCTCTATGAAGCTTTTGGCTGGGATTGCCCTGAATTTGCGCATCTTCCGCTCTTATTGCGCCCAGATGGCAATGGCAAACTCTCCAAACGCGATGGCGACCGCCTCGGATTCCCTGTGTTCCCGACCAACTGGACTACCGCAGAAGGCGAGCTCTACTCTGGCTACCGCGAAAACGGTTACCTACCAGGTGCGTTTATCAATATGCTCGCACTTTTAGGCTGGAACCCCGGTACCACCCAAGAAATTTTTACCCTAGACGAGCTAGTAGAAGCCTTTTCACTAGAGCGCGTGAGTAAGGCCGGAGCCAAGTTTGACCCAGAAAAAACCAAATGGTTCCAGCAAACGTACTTGCGTGCACAAGCCAATTCAGTAATTGCTCAGCAACTCCGTCAAATCAAAACCATCGATTTAACCGATGCTGCCCTCGAACAAGTTTGTCACCTCATGAAAGAGCGCGCTACTTTTGCCGAAGATATTCTTACCGATGGTGCATACCTCTTTGGGCGCCCAACTGCATTTGATGCCGAAACCATTCGCAAAAAATGGAAGCCGGAAACGGCAGCATATATTCAAGAATGGCAAACTATCGTCAGTAGCCTCACTGACTTTTCTGCACAAAATATTGAAGTTTCATTCAAAAATTTCTTGGCCGAAAAACAACTTGGTATTGGTGCTGTACTTCTTCCGTATCGCCTAGTGCTTACGGGTGTTGGCGCGGGTCCTGGCATGTTCGAAATTTCAGAATTCCTCGGAAAAGAAGAAGTTCTTGCGCGCATAGCGCTCGGCTTGGCTGCGGTAGAAAAAATTCTTCATGAAGCATAAAATCTTCGTTAGCGGTATCCAATGCTATGCCTACCATGGCTGTTTGCCTGAAGAAGGTCGCATCGGTGGACATTATATTGTCGATATCGAACTCCATACCGATTTCAGTAAAGCTGCCGCACACGACACCCTTTCAGACACCATAGATTACGTGGACGTCAACCGCATCGTGACAGAAGAAATGGCGATTCGCTCCAAACTCATAGAGCATGTCGGCCAGCGCATTATTGACCGCTGCAAAAGTGAGTTAAATGGCATCCTTTCACTACAAGTCAAAATCACTAAGTTGTGTCCTCCAATTAATGGAGATGTGCAGTCTGTTGCGATCTTGATCGAAGCTTAAAAAGCCTTTGCCTTCAGAAATTCGAGAAACTGCGCCATTGCTCTGGCCCTATGGCTAAACAAGTTTTTCTGAGATAGTTGCATTTGTGCAAAGGTCAGCGCTTGCTCTTCAGGTATGAATATCGGGTCGTAACCAAAACCTTCGCTTCCTGATTTTTCAGTTGCAATCACGCCCTTGACCACACCCGTAAACTGCTCTTGTACCTTGCCATCGCAATACGTCATTACCGTCTTGAACTGCGCGCGCCGATCAGTGGCCTCATGGAGTGCTGCCAAAAGTTTGTTCATGTTGGCGTCGTCGTTGCGTTCAAGGCCCGCAAAACGCGCAGAGTGCACGCCTGGAGCGCCGTTTAAGGCCAAAACCTCCAAACCCGTGTCGTCGGCAAAACATGGCAAGCCAAAACGCTCCAAAACCCAATTTGCTTTAAAGGCAGAATTGCCTTCAATAGTTGCTTCATTTTCTGGGATTTCTTCTTGAAGTTCGAGATCGTGAAGCGTAAGTAGCGACATGCCTTCAGGTAGAACCGATCTAATTTCTTCGGCTTTCTTTTGATTGTGACTTGCAAATACAATTTTCATGGGCTAAAAATAGGAAATATAGCCCACGTGTAGTTTGCCCGTATTCAATTGCAGGCCTTGACCTAAGGCTGCACCTAGACCATAACTCAACTTGAACTGGCCATTGTCGGAACCCAGCACCAAACCCAAACCAAGTGCATAAACTGTAGTTTGAGTGTTATTGAGTACTTTGTTTTCAAGCCAAGACCAATCCGAAAAAACTAAAAAATGAGCAAACTCGTCGAGTAAAAAACGATATTCTAATCCTGCAAAAACAATTGTTGACGCAAAAAAAGCTTCTTCGTCAAAACCGCGCATGCGCTCTAAACCACCAAAGCGATAGAGCTCATTGGCGTAGAGATTTGCGGCCTGAATATGGTCAAATTCTTGACTCAAGCACAAGACCTGGCGCTTGGATAGCGGCACAAAATAGCGCTGAGTCAACTCCACTCTCCAGGTGAGTTGCGTCGCCTCTACCTTTTTGTTGCCAACAAGATACAGGGCCTTGAGCTGCATACCCTTTCTCGGATTAGGCAAAAAATCAAGCTGTTGTCGCTGCAGGCCAACGCCGTAGGAAAGCGTGCTGAAATCCACCAAATTATTTATAGAAGCTGAAGAAAGTAGCGTATTAGAGCGCCAAAAATCGAGTTGAGCAAGGAGTTGCCAATTGGTTGAAAAGAGATAAGTTAGGCCGAAATTTCCCTTGACTTCCAAGAAGGAGGTATCTCGACGATAGAGTGTAAAACCCGAGCTTAAACCGTAGGGAGACCCCCCGATATATGGCCAACTGAGTGAACTTTTAAGCATTTGAGTTTGGGGTGCAATACTGCGCCAGTGCAACAAAAACTTTTCATTTTTCTGAAAGGTATTTTGAAGCTGTAAATTGAATTCACCCACCAATGCCGACTTTTGATTGGTTGGATTTTGTTGCAGACCAATGATGCCCGTTGCAGAACTCATTTTAACTCTTTCGAGAAAAAAATAGAGATCTGCGCGCTCATCTGTATACGCCCATTCTGGCGCGCGCAATAACTTAAAGGGCAGCCTGCCGGCGAGTTGGTTTTGCGCTTGCAGGAGTTTTGCTTCGCTAAAAAGAGCACCTGTATGAAGTTGCAAGAGGTTAGCAAGTACCTTTTCTTGGATGATGCCCTCAGGCTTCACTTGAATCTGCCCCCACCGCACTTCGGGGCCCTTAATGGTAAATAGTTCGAGCGAAGGTTGGGCACCTGAACTAAACTGCAATTGAACTTGAGCAAAAGGATACCCGTTATTGAGCAACAAGTTCAAGGAATCCTGCACCATTTGCTGCAGTTCTTTTGCTCCAATCCATTCAAATACACCTGATTTGTTGCCATGGGTCCGCAACGCAATGCCATCAAAAAAAGGTCCGGGAACGATTTGAAAATAAGCAACAGAATCGGTTTGTTTTGTAGGTGCGGTTGCGAAAAGAAAATATCCGGCTTCCAGCGCTTTGGCTTGCCACTCATTCGTTTGTTTCTGCCAACTGACGAGATTGTATTTTGCAGCGGTATCAAATTGCACAAAAGAAAATGCCTTAGGCAGTGGCTGTTGGAGCGGGTCTATGGAGAAAGTAGGCTGCTGCGCATAGCACTGAAGCAACCAACCCACTAAAAATATCAACTTTACAACAACCGGCATTCTTTAAGATTGAAGAATTAACGCGCTAATTTTTCAAAAATTGTAACTTTGTAGCACAAACGCCGTTAAACGCAGCAACAACAAAACAAACACACCATGAAAACAAAATCTACACTTATCCTCGCGGCATTCGCTACATTACTTGTATTAGCTTCATGTGGCGCTGGTCGCAAAGCAAGCTGCGATGCTTACGGAAATCTTGAGCAAACAACACAAAATGCAGATTTAGCAACGCGCTAAACCTCCATTCTTTACCAATTGAAGCGCTGAACGTGCACGGCCATTTGAGCTTGCATTTTCAGCGCTTCTTCTTTTGCAGCAACTGCAAAATCTTCGCCCTTACTTGCATAGATTATAGCTCGTGACGAATTGACGAGTAAACCGCACTGCGCATTTGCGCCATATTTGACAACCGTATCTAAGTCTCCTCCTTGGGCGCCAACGCCCGGAACTAAAAAGAAGTAATCAGGTGCCAAGGCACGAACTCTGGCAATATCTTCTGCACGTGTGGCACCCACTACATACATCATGTTTTCTGGAGTTCCCCACTTCGCCGATTTTTCTAAAACGGTTTCGAATAGCGCTTTACCATTCGATTCCATTAATTGGAAATCTTTTGCACCTTCATTAGAAGTTAGGGCGAGTAAAATGACCCATTTATTTTCAAATTGCAAGAAGGGTTGCACAGAATCGGAGCCCATATAAGGGGCAACCGTTAGGGCATCTGCTTGCATGTGCTCAAAAAAAGTTTGGGCATAATAAGAGGAGGTATTGCCGATATCACCGCGTTTGGCATCAGCGATCACCAAACATTCTTTGGGAATATACGCAATCGTTTTGCGCAACGCTTCCCAACCTGCAGCGCCGTGGCACTCAAAAAATGCTGTATTGGGCTTAAACGCAACAGCATATGGATGTGTGGCATCTATAATAGCCTTGCAAAATTCAAAAAGGGGATCCTCTGTGTGCAGTAAATGAGTCGGTATTTTGGCCAGATCTGGATCTAGTCCAACACATAAAAAACTTTCTTTGAGCTTGATTTGCTCAATGAGTGCGGCTTTGGTCATGCGGTTTCTCCTTTTAATTTTTCGGCGTTTTCGGCCATTTTGAGAGCGTCTAGCATTTCCTGGACATCGCCATTCATAAACGCACTAAGGTTGTACATAGTTTTGTTGATGCGGTGGTCGGTGATGCGGCCCTGCGGGTAATTGTAAGTACGAATTTTAGCAGAGCGGTCTCCGGTAGAAACAAGTGTTTTTCTTTGGGCTGCGCGCTCGTTATGGATGCGATCTAGTTCTTGTTGATACAAGCGCGAACGCAATACAGAAATAGCTTTTTCTAAGTTTTTATGTTGAGAGCGGCCATCTTGACACTCAACGACCACACCTGTTGGAATGTGCGTAAGGCGGATTGCCGACTCTGTTTTGTTAATGTGCTGCCCACCGGCACCAGAGGCACGGAAGGTATCTTTTCGGACATCATTCATGTCGAGCTCAAAATCGACCTCTTCTGCTTCTGGCAAAACGGCAACTGTAATGGCAGAGGTGTGCACACGGCCCTGCGATTCCGTTTCTGGTACACGCTGCACGCGGTGAACGCCCGACTCAAATTTCAAGGAACCATAAATACCAGTACCTGTAATTTCCATGGAAATTTCTTTATAGCCTTTGACAGAACCTTCAGAAGAGTTCAGTAGATCTACGCTCCAGCCCATGGCTTTAAAATACATGGTGTACATGCGGTAGATGTCTTCCACAAAAATACAAGCTTCGTCTCCGCCCGTACCTGCGCGCAATTCAATGATCGCATTTTTATCGTCTTCGGGGTCTTTGGGAATCAATAACAATTTAATTTCTTCCTCTAAGATAGGGCGCGCTTGCTCGAGCTCGTCTATCTCTGCCTTGGCCATTTCGCGCATTTCTGGGTCCTGCTCTTCTTCGAGCAAGGCTTTGGCACTCTGAAGATTGCCGAGCAAAAGTTTGAACCGCAGATAGACTTCGTCCAGTACCTCGAGGTCGCGGTATTCTTTATTGAGTTTGACGTACCGACTCATATCCGAGATGATATCGGGGTCTGTGATCATTTTGCCGACTTCAATGAAGCGAAAATGAATGGCTTCTAACTTATTCAGTAAATCTGACATGCCGCAAAGATAGGCATAAAAAAACCACCCGAAGGTGGTTTTAAGTTAGTTAATCGATCCGGTGACCCGTTTCATGAAGCCATTTAAGGCATCGCGCTTGGGCACACCATTTTGGATTTCTTTATGGACCTCTAGCGCACCAGAGAAATTAGAAAGCAATTCGCCGATGACATCGAGTTCTTCATCTTTGATTCCGGGAGCCTCAATGAGGAATTCGAGCGTCTCCATCGTTTCGTTGATGTAGTCTTCGTCGTTTTGTTCGATGAATTCTACGAGGTGTTTAATGACTGGTAAGCGCATCGAGAACTTCTTGAATGGTTTCTATTTTATTTCCTTGGGCCTCCGACACTAATTTGCCACCTTCAAAAGAAGCAAATGTGGGCAAGTTACTCACATTGGCAAATTGGCGTGCGTTTGGATAGTGCTCGGCATCTACGTATACAAATGTGATATCTGGATGCGTTTCGGCCAAGCGCTTGAACTTTGGTTTGGTAATTTTGCAATTGCCACACCAGCCTGCGCCATACTGAACCATTACCTTGGCATTGGCAGCAAGGACTTGATCTAGGGTATCGGAAGTGAGGTCGCTGAACATGTGCTTAGTGTTTGCTAAGGTAATCTGCAACACCAGTGCGTGTCGCATTCATGGCATCTTTTCCTTCTTCCCAGTTTGCAGGGCAAACTTCACCGTGTTTTTGAACGTGCGCGAAAGCGTCGATCAAGCGGATGTATTCGTGAACATTGCGACCTACAGGGAAGTGATTCACAGACTCGTGGAACACCATTCCGGTTTCGTCTAACAAATAGGTAGCACGGTAAGGTACGTTGTCGCCTGCCATGTTGTCTTCGTCGAACATGTCGTAGTCTAAGATACCTAATTCTTGCGCCAATAAACGTGTAGAATCTGCAATCAAAGGAAAACGTACGCCTTCGATACCACCGTTGTCTTTGGCTGTGTTCAACCAAGCAAAGTGTACTTCTGCGGTGTCGCAAGAGGCGCCAATAACAATTGTATTGCGCTTTTCGAACTCAGCAGCAGCTTCTTGAAAAGCGTGAATTTCTGTAGGGCAAACAAAGGTGAAATCTTTTGGGTACCAAAACAAGACCACTTTTTTGTTGTTGTCTACGGCTTGTTGCAATACGTTCAATTGAAAAGCATCGCCCATTTCGTCGATGGCTTTTACGGTAATGTCTGGGAATTTTTTTCCAACTAAAGTTGACATATTTTTTTGTTTTAAGGATTACTAAATTGTGGAACAAAGATACAGCGCTTTGGTTGGAGAAGTGTTATAATTTATTTCAATTTATTTTATATTTGTATAGATTCTTTCTATATGATTTCCATCCAACAAATGAACTATATCGTTGTGCTCAGCGAAGAATTACTCTTCCAAAGAGCCAGCGAACGCTGTTTTGTGACGCAACCCACGCTTTCAATGCAAATTAAAAAAGCAGAAGAAACACTAGGCTATGCCATTTTTGATAGAGACAGCAATCCTTTGCAACTCACCCCTTCGGGAGAAAAACTGATTCCTATACTCCGGGAAATTCTCGCCGAAACCGATAAAATCAAACTGCTCTCCGATCAACTCAAAGGTCAAGTCAAGGAAGAAATCAGAATTGGCATCATCCCGACCATTGCCGCCTACATGCTTCCAGACTTATTTAGCACCTGGATAGCCGACTTTGGTAATGTCAAGCTCAAAATACGCGAACTCAAAACAACCGATGTGTTGGAAGCGCTCGAACGAAAAGAACTCGATATGGCAATTATTGCCGGGCCGCATCTCGATCCTCGCTTGAGAACGGTGCCGCTCTATTTAGAAGAGATCCAGGTGTATTGTCCGGAGGTGCAACAAGAAGCCATCCATTTTGAACAAATTCAACAAAAACATCCTTGGCTACTCAACAAAGGAAATTGCTTGCGCACACAAATGTTGCATTTCTGTCAATTAAAAGACGACGACAATTTGCAAGATTGGGATTATGAAGGCGGCAACTTGCCACTGCTCATTGAAATGGTCGACAAAAATGGAGGCTACACCCTGGTGCCTGCTCACTACAAACTGAAAGCAGCGCAACATTCCGGCATCAAAAATATTGCAGATTTACAAGCAGCACCTGCCAGGGAGGTCATTGCAATTATCCCAAATAGAAGCATGAAGATGCCGCACTTAGAAGCCATGATCCGACAAATACAGCACTTTTATGGGCAAAAAAAAACCAACAAAAATTTGTTGGTTTTAGATTGGGATGTCGCTTAAGGACCGCTTGATTTGATCCGTTCACAAACATTTAAAGTTTAGGACTGCGCCAACGCTACGAAATCGTCGTAGGCCAATTCTTTTTTGGTCATAGACACCGTGCTTTTGAAGTAAGCGGTTAGCTTGCCTTCTGCCAAACGATCGTAAATGCCATTGGCTTGCTCTTTGTTTTGCAACAAGCGCTGTGCAGTTTCGGTGAGTTCGGCGTCGTCTGGGGCCGGAAGACCGTATTGCGCGTAGTTGCCAATCACCAAAGACTTCGTGAAGTTCATGACTTCTTCGTTGGTGAGTTGGATATTGTTGTCTTTGAAAATTTTAGTCTGGATCAATTGCCACTTGAGCGAATTGAGGTAGGCGTCGAACTCGCGGTCGAGGTCTTCGTCTGAAACAGGCTTTTCTGAGGATGATTTGATCCATCTTTTTAAGAAGGCTTCAGGAAAAGTCATTTTGGTTTCGGCAAGCAACATATCGAACACCTTTTTGGTAAACAAGCGATCGGCGTCTTCTTCGAACATGCGTGCGAGGTCGGCTTCGATGCGTTGGTTCATTTCGGCTTCTGTTTTTACTTCGTCACCAAACAACTTTTGGAAAAGCTCCTCGTTGAGTTCGGCCATTTCCATGCGCTTGATGTCGTTGACCGTAAATTGAAATTTAGAAGTGAGTTCAGCGTATGCTTCAGCTGAGATGCCTAACATTGCAGCTGCATCTTCTGGACCTTTTGAAACAAGTGAAAGGTCTAGTTCGAAGGCATCGTTGATTTTCTTTCCTACCAATAATTTACTTCCTTTTTTGTTGTCAAGGAATTCCATTGAAATGGTGGTGGAGTGGCTAATGCCGCCTTCCTTGACACCATTTGCATCTAGTTCTTCGAATTTACCCATGACCATGTCTTTGTCGCTCACTTCAGCAGAAGAAATGAGTTTGCCATAGCGGCGACGGAGGTCTTCGGTTTGTTTGTCGAGGAGTTTTTTGTCAATTTTGACCGTGTTGTACTCCATTTTTGTTTTGGCTGAAATAGGCAACTCAAATGCTGGGCTGTAGCCAATTTCGTAGCTAAATGTGAAGTCTTGGGGCGCATCGAAACTGCCTTCAACACCATTTTCTATAGGAAGCGGATTGCCGAGGAGTTCGAGTTTTTCGTCGATGACGTAGCGATACAAAGCATCGTTGGTGATTTTGTTGAGTTCCTCTAGCAATACAGACTTGCCGTATTGTTTTTGGATGAGGCCTGCAGGCACATGGCCCGGACGGAAACCAGGGATTTTGGCCGTTTTACGGTATTTGTCTAGTGCTGCTTTGACTTTGTTTTGGTAGTCAGCTGCTGCAATTTCTACTTTTAATACGCCATTTTGGGCATCGATTTCTTGACGTGTAATTTTCATGCGATCGTTTTGTTAAGCCTAATATTAAAAAAAAAGGCCTCGTTGAGCCAACGAGACCTTTGTGCGGATGGAGGGACTCGAACCCGCACACCTCTCGGCACCAGATCCTAAGTCTGGCGTGTCTACCAATTTCACCACATCCGCAAATTTATGTATTCCTTATACCGTTTGCATAAGACCCCGTAGGGGTTGCAAAGATAAGAAAGAAATCAATAATACAATAAGAGAAAAGAAAAAAATAAGCGGATTACAGCGCTTTTTTTTGGAGTTGTGTGCGAATTTCTTTCATAAATGAGGACGCATAAACAAAACTTTCGATTTCAGGATTACTCGCGTTGATGATGGAGTGACGGTCGCCTTCCCACCATTTTTTACCCTGATGAATGAATAGAATGTGGTCGCCGATTTCCATGACGCTGTTCATGTCGTGGGTAATCACTACGGTAGTGATTTGATATTCTTTTGTGATATCCTGAATGAGTTTATCGATGACAATTGAAGTCTTGGGATCAAGACCAGAATTGGGTTCATCGCAAAATAGGTAGCGCGGATTCATGGAAATGGCCCTTGCAATGCCGACGCGTTTTTGCATCCCGCCACTACATTCTGAAGGCATGAGTTTATTGCGACCCGCCAAATTAACGCGGTCTAGGCAGAAATCGGCGCGCGCTTGAATTTCTCCTTTGGTCATGTTGGTGAACATTTGGAGCGGGAACATGATGTTTTGCTCCACCGTCATGGAATCAAAAAGGGCTGCACCTTGAAAAAGCATGCCGATTTCTTGACGTATATGGCTGCGCTCGGTCCGGTCCATATCGGTAAAATTGCGCTTGTCGAATAAAATTTGACCTGCGTCGGCTTCATACAAACCCACAATGCATTTGGCCAATACCGATTTTCCCTGTCCAGACTGCCCAATAATCAGGTTGACCTGTCCTTCTTCAAAAACATGATCGATGTCAAAAAGGACTTTTTGACCGTTGAAACTTTTGACGAGATTCTTGACTTCTATCATGAGAGAAGCATGAGTTGGGTAAGAATAAAGTTGGCGATAAGAATAGCCACGCTACTGCTCACTACCGCTTGCGTAGACGCCTTCCCGACATCAAGTGAGCCTCCTTTGACATAATAACCGTAGAAAGAAGAAATACTCACGATCAAGAAACCAAAAACAAGGGTTTTGGTCAGCGCGTATGTAATGTGAAATGGGTTGAAAAAGGAACGAATACCTAAAATGTAGATCTCGGTGGTGGTGAGGTTGGAGACCAATAAAGCCAACCAGCCGCCAAACATAGACAGCGCCATGGAGAAGATCACTAAAACAGGGAAAAACACAAGTGCGGCGGTTATTTTGGGCAAGACCAAGAAATTTAGGGAATTGACGCCCATGATTTCCAATGCATCGATTTGTTCAGTGACGCGTTTGGTGCCAATTTCTGAAGCGACATTGGACCCTACTTTCCCGGCTAAAATAAGGGAGATAATGGTGGGTGAAAATTCCAAAATGGTACTCGATTGGGTAATGAAACCAACGGTGTAGTCTGGCAATAAGGGACTTTCCATGCTAGACGCAGTTTGCAAAGCGATTACCGCCCCCATAAAGGTGGACATAAGCGCTACAATTGGCAAGGAGTTGATGCCGATTTGATCTATTTCTAGGAAGGTGTGTTTGCGGAAAAAACGCCAGCGGTCAGGTCGTGAAAAAACGACACTGAGCATGAGGATGTACTTACCGAACTGTTTGAGAAGATTCACTACGCTAAATTAAACATTATTTTTGTGGTCATGCAGTCTAAAAGACAACACTTCATTGATACGCTTCAAAAATTTGTACCTGCAGATTTTGCTGCGTATTTAGCAGATTGCATTTTAGCCGCTGGCGTTCAGTTTAAAATTGTCCCCGGACGCAAAACCAAGCTCGGTGATTTTCGCACGCACCCCCTGCAAAGAAAGCCCATCATTACAGTCAATGGGGACCTCAATCCGTACAGTTTTTTGATTACTGCTTTACACGAAATTGCCCACCTCGACACCTATCGGCAATACGGCTGGAAAGTGCCTGCACATGGGCTGGAGTGGAAAAACGCTTTCAGGCAGCGCTTGTTGCCTTTGTTGGAAAGCCGTGCCCTGCCTCCAGAGCTGCAGCGCGTGCTCGAAAAAAGTTTTGTGCGGCTAAAGGCATCGAGCGGTGCCGATGTTCAGCTCAGTCGGGTCTTGCGGACCTTCGATCTAACGAACGACGTCTTATTAGAAACACTTCCTGCTAACGCGCAGTTCTTACTGAACAACAAACGCTTCATTAAAGGCGAACTGCGCAGAACTCGTTATCTTTGTACCGAAATTGACACCAAGCGCATCTTTTTAATACACGCACTTGCTGCCATAACACCACTCTCACATGAATAGCAAACATACCTATGGCCTCATTATGGCTGGCGGCGTCGGAAGTCGTTTTTGGCCGCTTTCAACCGCCGAAAACCCAAAACAATTTTTGGATGTACTCGGTATTGGCAAGTCACTACTCAGACTCACGTTTGAACGCTTGCAAAAATTTATTCCTGCGGAACACATCTATATCCTCACCAACACTTCTTATGAAGCTTTGGTCCTAGAACAACTTCCCGAACTCACGAGCAGTCAGGTCCTGTGTGAGCCAGAGCGCAAAAATACCGCGCCTTGTATCGCTTACGCTGCAGCTAAAATTCACGCTATTGACCCTACAGCAACGCTACTTATTTCTCCTGCCGACCACCTGATCATCAATGAGGCGCGCTTCGAAGAAATTATCCGCACTGCCTGGCATACTGCCCAAGAAGACCAACTCGTCACGCTTGGCATTGAACCAACCAGGCCCGATACCGGCTATGGCTACATCGAGTTTGAAAAAACAGCACAAACTCAAAAAGGGAGTGCCTGCCCAGTACTGCAATTCAGAGAGAAACCAAACTTAGCAACCGCTGAAGAATTCCTACGCGCCGGCAACTTTTATTGGAATGCGGGCATTTTTGTATGGAAGTCAGCGGTCATTCTCGCTGCACTTGCACAGCATCAATCCGATATTTACCAAATCTTTAGTGCCCAGCCCGAAATTTATGGCAGCACCCAAGAAATTGCTTTCCTAAAAGATGCGTTTGCCGCTTGCCCAGATATTTCCATTGACTTCGCTGTCATGGAAAAGGCACAAAACGTCAGTATGGTGTTAGCCGACTTCGACTGGAGTGACCTCGGCACTTGGGGTAGCCTTACCACACACTTACACAAAGACGCACAGCAAAATTCAATTATTGGTCAAAATGTATTTGCATTTGATTCCAACAATTGTTTGGTCAATGTGCCGAAAGATAAAACTGTACTACTAGATGGCCTTCAGGACTACATCGTTGTAGATACTGCCGACAAACTCATGGTATTAAAGCTCAGCAACGAGCAAAAGCTCAAAGAATACCTCAAAGCCATGGGGCTTTAAATTGTAGCAAAAAATGGTTAAAATTCGCAATATCGAACTCGGTGATTTTCCTTTGCTTTTAGCACCCATGGAAGATGTCAGTGATCCGCCTTTTCGGGCACTCTGCAAACAATACGGTGCAGACCTCATGTACACCGAATTCATCTCCTCAGAAGGACTCATTCGCGACGCCGCAAAAAGCCGTCAAAAGCTGGATATTTTTGAATACGAACGCCCGATAGGCATCCAAATTTTTGGTTCCGAAACCGAAAGCATGGTGCAATCTGCTCAAATCATTGAAGCCGTGCAGCCAGACCTCATCGATATCAATTATGGTTGCCCGGTCAAAAAAGTGACCTGCAAAGGAGCTGGAGCAGGTTTGTTACAAGACATCCCGAAGATGGTCAGACTCACCAAAGAAATCGTGAATGCCACTAAACTTCCGGTAACCGTCAAAACACGCTTGGGCTGGGATGACGACACCAAAAATGTAGTTGACGCCGCAGAACGCCTTCAAGACATTGGCATCGAAGCCATCTCAATACACGGCCGCACCAGAAAACAAATGTACAAGGGCGAGGCAGATTGGTCTTTGATTGCAGAAGTCAAAAACAATCCACGCATGCACATACCCGTTTTTGGCAATGGCGACATCGATAGCCCAGAAAAAGCACTAACTTACAAGAATCGCTACGGCGTAGATGGTGTCATGATTGGACGCGCATCTATTGGCTACCCCTGGATTTTTAGAGAAATCAAACATTATGTCCAAACTGGCGAAACACTCGCGGGCCCTACCCTAGCTGAACGCGTTTTGGCCTGCAGAGAGCATTTATTAATGAGCATCAAGTGGAAAGGGCCGAAATTAGGCATAGCTGAAATGAAGCGCCACTACACCAATTACTTCAAAGGAATTTCACATTTCAAAGATTACCGCACCCGTTTGGTAACCACTGCAGAACTCGATGAAATTTTAGGAATCCTTTCATATATCGAAGACCATCAAGACGAATTTATTTTCGCTTGATTTAATCCTGACTAAATAAGTTTATTGCGTCTAAGGATTGATCTGACTGGTACTTGTAGGCTACCAAATATTTCGTAGCGCGTCAGTTGATCAATTTTGAAATAATACTTGGTTCCTTTATATTTCCACAAGACCTGATTTTGCTTGCTGCGCACCACACGTGGCGAAACCGCTGCCGAAAAGTATTGGTAATAAGGACCAGATTTTTGGAAATGCAATAAAGGGGAAAACAAAAAGCGATAGCCATTTTCATCTTCGCGGAGCAAACCTTTTTGGGCCAGTTTGCCAATAAATTGTGGTGCGGCTCTATTCAGAGAGGCCAAGACCGAAAACCCAGCAACGGTATCGTAGCGCAAACGCTCCACTTCTGTCTCGTTGAAGTCGTCGTCTAGAATGGTTTCAATAAAACGGACTTCCTGAATTTGCTTCCCTCCTTCTTGATAGACCAAATCGCCGTTCCAAGCTGCCATAAAGCGCTCAAAAGGAAAGCCAATTTTACGGCTCAACTGGGCAAGCTGTACGTAGACAGAGTCTTGTTTTTGCTGCTTGAATTCACGGACGTCTAAATGGATATCAATAAGGCGGTCGGTCTGAAGATCGCTCTTGTAACTTAGACCTGAGCGCTTGAGCGAAAAATAAAGTGGCGTGCGCTTTTTGATATAGCTCTTGAGGCGAAAACCAAGTGAATCGCTGTCGTGGGCGAACATGGCTGTTTGGATATCAAAGCGTTTCAATTTTGGCCAATTGGCGTAAATGACGAGGTGTTCGTTTCTGAATTGTTTCTGCTTTAAAAACTGCCTCCAAACTTTTTGCTGTGAGCCGTAATGCGCAGAAACCACATGATTGAGGGTACGGATAAAATCGTTGCCTTGATAAATAAGCGCGTAATCTTTGCCATAATGCAAATAGGACTGCTCTTTTTGGATGTAGTAAAATTTATTGCCGCCTACCATGGAGTCTTGTAGCGCGGCAAACTTAGACAAACGCTCCATTCCGATTTGAACTTTAGAGGAGTCTGTCAGGCGAATAAGCGCACCCCAATTGCCGTTTTCATTGGCAAAAAGATAAAGATTGGATTCGAGGTCTATGCCGTACTGCTTGCCTTGGCCCAAGAGAAACTCATAGGTAGTGAAGTCTCGCATCGAGAGCTTGTTGTATTGAAGCAGCGAATTGGTTTCTTTGGCAAGCTCCAAAATATTGGCTTTGGCCAAGAAATCAGCACTCGGAAGCCGATCGAGCAAACGAGGTGTTTTGGGTTGCTCAAACAAAAAGGACTTGACAAACAATACCAAACCTAAACTGCCGGCGATCAAGACGAGTGTCAGGAACTTGCGGTACATTGCTTAAGGATTCAATGTGTAAATGAGGTAAAGCGAATTGACGAGATCAAGCAAGTGCTTGCCTGTAGATTCTGTACCTTCAAAACTATAACTGATTTTAAAGGTGGTGTGTTCGGTATTTGTCTCCGATGAAGTGAGTGTAATTTGACCCGACTTGCCCTTCAAAGACGAAACGATTTCTGCATTGCGGGGCGTAAGCACTTCTGTTGGAAAGCCATCGAGCGTTTTTGGAATGTCGACGGAACCGTACATAAAACCACTTTGTTTGGCTGCTTTGCATTGTTTTTTACCCAACGCCCCTTTGCCATAACCTTTCGGGTGCAATCTGGCGAGGTCTTCGTCGTTGGTAAAAATAAGTAGCTTTCCGGTATTGATAATATACAGCGGCGCAGCATCTAAAATGGCGTTGTCTATGCGCCAGTAATTTTCAAAACGTTGGACGCGAGAGCTCAAACGCGACATGTGTTTGAGTACCAACTCGGGTACATCGGCACGTGCGGTAGAGAAGCCGAGCGTAAAAATGGGCATTTCTGCTTCTGTCTCGGTTTCGGTTTCTTGGTAAGCAAAAGTTTCTTCGTCGTAAGAGAATTCAATTTTCTTGGTTTTGACTTTTTTAATGCCGTTGAAGGTACCAAACATGCTGCCTTTATAGGTATCAAACAGCGCCTCTTTATTGATGAATTCATTGAGTAACTCTAAGGTGAGTACATTCATGGCAATTTGCGCGTTCTTCTCATCGCTAAGCAAGGGTAGTAAAACTTTATATGCTTGTTCGTAAGCTTGCTCAAGGTTGATGTTGTAAGTAAAGTAAGCCGGACTTTCAGCAGGGATATAAGCCAATACATTTTGGTCAAATTTGGCATCGTTCATTTGGGAATAGATACTGCCAAGTGCTGGGCCATATTGGGCCTCCACTTCAAAATCCACTTGGTTGTCTCTTAAAAAGAGATCGCCGAGAATGACATTTCCTGCGTAGAGTTCTTGGATATCCTTGTAGAGCGAAGGCAAAACGGTCTGAAAATACCACAAGCCTTCTGACTTATCTAGATTGCGGGCGTTGTCTAGGTAGAATACACCTTCTGCGTTGTGCGTAAGTTGGGCTGCAAAACGTGGGTCAAAATTGTATAGGTTGATGCCTTTCACGAAAATTTCGTCGATGACACGTGTCAATTCTGCTTGTTGCAGCATGACCTGCACGCTATCGCGGAGCTCATAGTAGTTTTTAACCGCCGGATTTTCTGTAGCCTCTGGAAAAACATTGGTATTTGGGTTGTCTTCGAAGGTTTGTTCATCAAGAATTTGCTCTTCTTGTGGTGCTTCTTCAAAGAAGTCAAACGGCATTTCGTTTCCTCTTGCATACCAAATGGAGTCTGTGACGGCGTCGATGTGCTCCATTGTTGGCTCAATTCGGATCAGAATTGCTTTGTTGTCATAGATCAGTAATTGATTAAAGAAAGTGCCGTAAATCTCTAACCCAGTTAGGGGGCTTTCTACCACCTGAAAATCGTCGAAGACCTCAAATAAAGCCGTTTTATTGGCTACACCAAATGTAAAGCCAGTGAGCTCATGGGTATTGGATTTTCCGTAAAATAAATTCAGGCGCTGGTTAAAGTCAAGTCCGGCATCTTTGAGGGTTTTACCCGAAGTAGAGCCATCGAAAAGTTCTTGGTGCACCTCAGACATGAATTCGTAATTCACGAGGTCGTCCATGGAGATTTTTTGCAATAAGCTGATGTTATTGATACTGAAAACCGTGACAGCATCTTTTGGTAGCAATTGCTCAGATTGAATTGACTGTAATTGGGCTTGGGTAGCGGTACAAATGAGTGTGGTGCTTACCAAACCCAATACCATCTTGAAAAGTTGACTCACGCGATAGAAATTATAGAACGAAGTTAAGCATAATCCGTGATTCTCATCTCGGAGTGAGCACAATTGTGTTGTCTAGCAAATGTTGGTTTTCCTTCAAATCAAAAGTATTGGTCCGGACCATCACGGCAAGCTGATTTTTACTGAGTGTTCCCAACTTATTTTCAAAAGATGCAACTGGGCGTTCAAAGCGCGCAATGGAGGTGTAGACGCCTTCTTTGAGTAGCTCTGCATCTTCTAATTTGTAATTCTTGATTTGCTGGGTAATGTAAGATGGAATGCTGCGCACTAAGGTATTGCCATCCCAACTGAGCCAAAATTGATCTGCTGAGGTGCTTATCTTTTCATTGGAGATTTGAGCGATACTGAGCTTGATCCCGTCTTGAAGATTTCGAATACTGCTGAAATCGCAGGAAAACTTAAAGATGAAATCGGTGTAGTTTTCTTCTACCAAAACATTTGAAATGCCCACTTGCGCATCTAAAATGCGCACGAATTCATTGATTTTTGCGCTGATTTGCGCTTTGCTTGGCACGGGCTTTCCGTCAAGGCTATCTAAGGCTAAAATTGAATTGACTTTGACCTTGCTTGCACTTAAATTTATTTTGTAGCGCAGCGTGCCCGAACCATCGTTGTTGAGCGTGAGGTCATCGGAAATTTCAATACATGCTGAGAACAGACCGATCAATAAAAAAACAAGGAAATATTTCATGTGTGTGCGCTATGCAATTGTGATGCCAAAGTTAGTCAAATAAGCCTTTTTGTACAGCTAAATTGTTGCAATATCTTTGGCTCACTTCAGGAGTATTCGCATGTGGTCCTAAAAGCACCTTTTTATCTATTTCCCAAGCTTCTAAGTCAATGTGTGTTCTATCAGAAACCTGAGACATGGTGAGCGCGCCATTTAACCAACCTATTTCTTCATCTGGCGACAGCATAAGGGGCATGCGCTGCTTGGTATTGTGTATTTCAGCCATCAATTGGTTGGCTGCAGTCGTGAGCATGGTAAAGGTTTGTTCAAATGCACCTGTTGACGGATTCAACCAAGTGTCATACAGCCCTGCGATAGAAAAAACAGGTTGTTGAACATCTCTAATAAAATAAGGGATCTTGGTCTTACCTTGGGTTTGCCATTCAAAAAACCCAGACGAGGGAATCAGACAACGGTTTGATTGCACCAAGTGTTTGTAAGAAGCCTTTTCTGTACACGTTTCAATGCGTGCATTGAGTGTTTTGGCTGCAAATTCCATCCAGTTGGCACCACCATACCAATTGGGTAAAAGCCCCCAACGCATTTGTTGGAGGACCGCGTCATTGGTGACGATTTGCCAATTAGGAAACTGAAAACCCGAAGCAAAATAATGAGTCAACTCAGTTGGCTTTCCAGGCACCAATTTGCCAT
This sequence comes from uncultured Flavobacteriia bacterium, assembly GCA_937975705.1. Taxonomy (GTDB): domain Bacteria; phylum Bacteroidota; class Bacteroidia; order Flavobacteriales_D; family Crocinitomicaceae; genus UBA952. The sequence continues at coordinate 51,403 of CALJTX010000048.1, forward strand.
AGCGCTCTGCAAGTTGCAGGGTTGTAGAAGTAGACGAATTACTGTAACACATCGCTCAAATTTAAGCAAAAAAGAAAGCCACCCGAAGGTGGCTCTATATAGACATTTCTCGCTATCCGTTCAAACGGGAAGAAAGAAATGAAAAAGAGCCCGAAGGCTCTTGTATACATTACATCATGCCGGGCATACCTCCACCCATGCCACCCATGGCAGCAGCTGGATTGGATTCTTCTGGTTCGTCGGCAATTACACACTCAGTGGTGAGTAACATAGCGGCAATTGAAGAAGCATTTTCTACGGCAATGCGGGTCACTTTTGTAGGGTCAATAACGCCTGATGCGTAGAGTTCTTCAAATTTGTCTGTACGGGCGTTGTAACCGAAGTCACCTTTGCCTTCGCGGACGCGTTGCACAACGATTGCGCCTTCGCCACCTGCATTGGCAATGATTTGACGCAATGGCTCTTCGGCAGCACGCTTCACGATTTGAATACCGGTCATTTCGTCTTCATTGGCACCTTTGAGGTCATCTAAAGACGCAATTGCACGGATCAAGGCAACGCCTCCACCAGGTACAATACCTTCTTCAACCGCAGCGCGCGTTGCAGCAAGTGCGTCGTCTACACGGTCTTTCTTTTCTTTCATTTCGACTTCTGTTGGCGCACCAACGTAAAGTACAGCCACCCCGCCGGCGAGTTTAGCCAAGCGTTCTTGGAGTTTTTCGCGGTCGTAATCTGAGGTAGTTTGTTCAATTTGCGCACGGATTTGACCAACTCTTGCTTGGATATCAGCTTTTGCGCCTTTTCCGTTGACAATTGTGGTGTTGTCTTTGTCTATTTCAATTTTTTGAGCAGAACCCAACATATCCATAGTGACGTTTTCGAGCGTCATGCCGCGGTCTTCAGAAACCACAATACCACCTGTTAGGATTGCGATGTCTTCGAGCATGGCTTTTCTGCGGTCGCCAAAACCTGGTGCTTTTACTGCTGCCACTTTAAGCGATCCGCGCAAACGGTTCACCACCAAAGTTCCTAACGCTTCTCCATCGACGTCTTCGGCGATGATCAACAAAGACTTACCTGCCTGAACAACTGGCTCCAAGATTGGAAGCAATTCTTTCATGCTGGAGATTTTCTTTTCAGAGATAAGGATCAACGGATTTTCCATCTCGGTGATCATTTTCTCTGCGTTGGTAACAAAGTAAGGAGAAAGGTAACCGCGGTCAAACTGCATACCCTCTACCGTTTTCACTTCTGTTTCGGTACCTTTTGCTTCTTCAACAGTAATGACGCCATCGTTGCCAACTACTTTCATAGCTTCTGCAATGAGTTTACCAATGGTTTCGTCGTTATTTGCAGAAATGGTGGCAATTTGCTCAATTTTGCTGTTGTCATTGCCAACTTGTTTGGAAATTTTGCGCAGGTTGGCCACAACTTCTGTTACCGCTTTGTCAATCCCGCGCTTGAGGTCCATTGGATTGGCACCTGCAGCTACGTTTTTAAGACCTGCTGTAACAATTGCTTGAGCTAATACGGTTGCTGTAGTGGTGCCGTCACCTGCGATGTCTGCAGTTTTGGAAGCTACTTCTTTTACCATTTGCGCACCCATGTTTTCGATAGGATCTTTGAGCTCAATCTCTTTAGCAACCGTTACACCATCTTTGGTGACGTGTGGTGCGCCAAATTTTTTACCGATCACTACATTGCGACCTTTTGGCCCGAGTGTTACTTTTACTGCATTTGCCAAAGCGTCAACTCCTCTTTTGAGTTTTTCGCGCGCTTCGACGTCAAAGAAAATTTCTTTTGCCATTTTGATTTAAAATTTAAATTAAAAAATACCGTAAATGTCTGATTCTCTCATGATGAGGAAGTTTTGCCCATCGATTTTGATTTCGGTTCCTGCGTACTGACCATATAAAATGGTATCGCCTACTTTTACCGACATGGGTTCATCTTTCTTTCCAGACCCAGCGGCTACAACAGTACCGCGCAAGGGTTTTTCTTTTGCTGTATCAGGAATGATGATTCCACTTGCTGTTTTTTGCTCTGCTGGCGCAGGTTCTACCAGAACTCTGTCTGCCAAAGGTTTGAAATTTACTGACATAAAAAATATTTTTAGTTGCAGCTCCTCCTTCGAAAAACATGCCAATTGCTGTTTTGCGTCAAAATTGCATAAAGGACAAAAAAAATGTCAGTATGCGTGACATACTGACATTTTGTATCGTTGAAAAAAATCAGGTTATTGACCTTGGCTCTGACCTTGGTTTTGACCTTGACCTTGATTTGGTGCTTGTTGTTGTTGCGTTTGTGGCGCTACTTGCTTTGGTGGCTTTGGCTGACTCAAAGAAATGCCGAGGCTAAATACAACGATGGCTGCAGCCAAACCCCAAGTAAGTTTGTCGATGAGTTCGTTGGTGCGTTGAACGCCACCGAGTTGCGAAGCTCCACCGAAATCAGCGCTTAGGCCCCCACCTTTTGGATTTTGAACATAAACAACGAGAATCAGCAATGCGCTGGCTACGATGATTAAAAAAGAAAGTATTCCTGTCATGATTAAGCGTTGAGGTTTTTCTTAAGTACTCTAATTTGATTTGCAAAGAAACTCTTTTTTTCCGGATTAAGCAAAATTAATTGTTCATAAACCCCAATTGCTTTGGTTACTGCGCCTTGCATCGCGTAAATTTTTGCTAAGGTTTCAGATACAGGTATTTGATCTGCACTCAAACTTTCTTTGGCTTTTTTAGCAGGTGAGTAAAAATCTTGCTTTGGTTTCTCGATATTGAGGAACTCCTTTTGCTTTTCGTCGTTGGCCGCTTCTGCATGATGCAACCATTGGGAAAACGTTAAGCGCTCGGTTGGTTCGGGTGCTTGCGAGAGCACCTGCGTCTCGTGCTCCACAGCAGGTGAGACACTTGGCTGCTCAATTTGTTCGTCTAGTGTTTTGAGCTCCTCAGTGTATGTAATGTCGACATAAGCCGAGTTGATCAGGCTAGCGCGCAACAATTGATCGAGTTCATCAGGAGGTGTTGAATCATCTTGTTCAATAACTTGAATTGCTTCAACATCCTCTTCTTTCGACTCTAGAATGGGTTCGACAACATCAGCTTGCGTCTCAAAAATTGCTTCGACAACAATTGGTTCAGGAACTTGAACGACTTCGGCTTCTTGTTGCAGGCGCTCGTTGAGTAATTCATATAGAACTACCCGATTTTGGATCGCAAAAGCTTTTTGGTCTAGGGCTTTAGAAAGTCGGACATCTTGTTCTTTGGCGAGGGTTTTTAAGTAGAGAATGGCAAAGCTTGTGGCGTAGGGATAGGCCATCTGAAGATCTTCTAGATCAGACAGATAAGCACCCGAACATTGTGCCGGTGTCGCGATTTGCAAATGAAGTTGTTCTTTACTTAACACGGCGCTAATTTACCAATTACTGTACAACTTATTGATCAGGTCTTGCACCATTTGTGCGGAGATTTCGGCAAACAGTTTTTGTTCGACGTCGGCCAAGTTACTCGAGGCAGAAAAATCGGCAAAACGGGTGCTCACCAACTGCCACTCTTCCTCTTTGGGTGCTTTGATTTTGATTTTGAGCGCGAGTGTCATGGTGAGCCTATTGCTACTGGCGTTGTCTGCACCTTGAATGGCAACGGGTTGTACTTGATAAGCTGTTATTGCGCCTTCTATATTGACCTCTCCGGCACCTTGTTTGGTATTGAGTACGAGCCTGGTATTGTTCTGAACGCCATCTTTGAGTTGTTCGGTAAGTAACGGTGCAAAAGACAAAGGACAGTTAGGCGCAGTGTTTTCCAAATTTTGGATTGTAAAACTCACCCATTCAGGCGCCATGCCGCCGCTGTCTCGAAAGGAAAAACTCTCGGGCCAACAGCCGCTTAGTGTAAAGGCGACGAGGATATAGCAGAGCAATTGCTTCATTCTGCTAATTGAAATTCTTTGATTTTGCGATAGAGCGTGCGCTCAGAGATACCGAGTTCTTGGGCGGCATATTTGCGTTTTCCACGGTGCTTCTCGAGCGCTTTTTGAATGAGCTCGCGCTCGCGGTCTTCTAAGCTCAAAGATTCTTCGAGTTCTATATGCGCTTCATATTCGTCGTGGTCTGGCGCATGCTGAATAGAAGGCAACTCGACATGAACGCTTGGCGCTGGCAAAATACGTGCGGGATTTGTAGGCTCTTCATAAACCTCCTGATAAAGGCGAGAAACAGCTGCAGACTGATCGGCGCTAAGGTTGATGTTTTGTGTACCGCTCGCGATATCGATGACTAATTTTTTGAGTTCGGTAAGGTCTTTTTTCATGTCAAAAAGAAATTTGTACATGAGTTCTCTTTCCGAGATGGCATCTTGACTTTGGCCGTTGCGCTGCAGCCCACTCCCCTTTTCAGTGATGGGTGTGAGGTAGGCATTTAGTGTAATCGGGTCTATTTGACGAGCTGTTTCTATGACAGAAAGTTGTTCGACCAAGTTTTTGAGCTGGCGGATATTTCCGGGCCAAGGATAACTGAGCAAGAGTTCTACCGCTGCGTCTGTCAATTTGATGGCAGGCATGCGGTATTTGTCGGCAAAATCATTGGCGAATTTTCGAAACAACAAATGGATGTCTTCGGCGCGCTGACGCAAAGCGGGCAACGGAATAGGCACCGTGCTCAAGCGATAGTAGAGGTCTTCGCGGAATTTGCCAGAAGCAATTGCTTTTTGCATGTTTTCGTTGGTGGCCGCTACAACGCGCACGTTGGTTTTGAGTGGTTTGGAAGAGCCTACGCGTATGTATTCGCCTGTTTCTAGAACGCGCAACAAGCGCACTTGTGTTTGCATGGGCAATTCCGCGACCTCATCCAAAAAGATAGTCCCGCCGTTGGCGACTTCAAAATATCCCTGACGGCTACCTTGCGCACCAGTGAAGGAGCCTTTCTCGTGACCAAATAGTTCGGAATCTATGGTGCCTTCAGGTATTGCGCCGCAGTTGACAGCGATGTATTCGCCGTGTTTGCGCGCACTTAGCTGATGGATGACTTGCGGAATAATTTCTTTACCAGTACCGCTCTCGCCTGTGACCAATACAGAAATATCGGTTGGGGCCACTTGCATAGCGATTTCCAATGCGCGGTTGAGCAAAGGTGCTGAGCCAATGATGCCGAATCTTTGTTTGATTTGCTGAACATCCATAAGTCAAACTAACTTTTATAATTCAATTTCGCCGATCAAGGTAGCGGAAGTGCAGTCTGAAATGCGCACATTGACGTAATCACCTTTTTCAAAATTGAGTTTAGGGAATACGACCATGACATTGCTGCCTGTTCGCCCACAAAGGTGCTCCTCTGATCTTTTGGATTTTCCTTCAATGAGGACTTTTTGAACCGTACCGATCAGGCGTTGGTTAGAAGCCAGTGAGTGCGCCAATTGCTTCTCAATGATTTCATTGAGGCGTCGGCCTTTGACTTCTTCCGGGACGTCGTCGGTAAAACGGCGCTCCGCGAGTGTTTTTGGGCGCTCAGAGTATTTGAACATGTAGGCAAAATCGTATTGTACGATGTCCATTAAGCTGAGCGTATCTTGGTGCTCTTCTTCGGTTTCACCACAAAAACCGGTAATGATATCGGTAGAAATGGCGCAACCTGGAATGATGCGTTTGATTGCAGCAATGCGATCGAGGTACCACTCGCGAGAATAACCGCGGTTCATGCGGTAGAGTACGTCAGTGTGGCCGGACTGAACAGGGAGGTGGATATAAGGGCAAATATTTTCGTATTTAGCCATCACTTCGAGTACCTCATCGGTCATGTCTTTGGGATGAGAAGTACTGAAGCGCACACGCAATAATGGCGATACCTGCGCTACCATTTCCATGAGCTGCGCAAAATTGGTGGTGGGCTCGTTTGCGTTTTTGATTTCGCCTTTGGAGCTGATGTTCCAACGGTAGGAGTCTACATTTTGACCCAATAAGGTTACCTCGCGGTAGCCTTTATCAAACAGATCTTGACACTCTGCAACAATGGTTTGCGGATCGCGAGAGCGCTCTCTGCCGCGGGTAAATGGCACTACGCAAAACGAACACATGTTGTCGCAGCCGCGCATGATCGTTACAAAGGCAGCTATTCCGCCTTGGTCTAGGCGCACTGGAGAAATATCGGCGTAGGTTTCGTCGCGAGACAACAATACGTTGACCGCTTTTTGCCCCGTTCCTACTTCCTCGATGAGATTGGGAAGATCGCGGTAGGCATCTGGGCCTGCCACTAAGTCGACTAATTTTTCTTCTTCGAGTAAATTCTTTTTGAGGCGCTCGGCCATGCAACCTAAAATACCGACCACCAACTCCGGATTGCGTTCTTTTTTGATTTTGAACTCGGTGAGGCGGTTGCGCACGCGCTGCTCTGCATTTTCACGGATGGAGCAGGTGTTGAGCAAAATGACATCGGCGTCGTCGATATTGCGCGTCGTTTGATAGCCCTGATCAGAAAGGATGGAAGCCACAACCTCGCTGTCTGAGAAATTCATTTGGCAGCCGTAACTTTCGAGATATAATTTTTTGGCAACTGAATTACCCTGTGTTGGCAACTCGAGAGCGGTGCCTTGTAGTGCTTCGTCTATTACTTTGTTTTCGTATTCCATCGTTTTTCTTGAACTGCAAAAATAGGGCAAATTCAAACTACTGACAAATTGGCAGCACAGGAAGTTTCGAATCACAAAAAAAATATAACCATAGGTTAAGGAAAAATCCGCAGAAAAATGCAACAAACAAGTTGAGCTATGAACTGTTTTCCTTTTACATTTGTCCCCAAAATCTCCTTATGGCTAAAAATCTTGTTATCGTCGAGTCTCCTGCAAAAGCAAAAACCATCGAGGGTTACCTCGGCAAAGACTTCATCGTGAAGTCCAGCTATGGCCACGTCCGAGACCTCGCCAAAAAAGGCATTGCAATTGACATCGAGGCAAGTTTTGCACCCCAATACGAAGTGAGCCCAGACAAAAAACAAGTGGTTGCAGAGCTCAAAAAATTAGCCAAGGCAGCCGACACCGTATGGCTCGCGACCGATGAAGACCGCGAAGGAGAAGCCATTTCTTGGCACTTGTACGAAACGCTTGAACTGCAAAAAAAAGACACCAAGCGCATCACTTTCAATGAAATTACCAAAACGGCCGTTACACGCGCCATCGAAAACCCTCGACAAATCAATCAAGAACTCGTCGATGCCCAACAAGCGCGCCGCGTGCTAGACCGCATCGTTGGTTTTGAACTCTCGCCAGTACTTTGGAAAAAAGTGCGTCCGAGCTTGTCTGCAGGTCGCGTGCAGTCTGTTGCCGTCAGGCTAATTGTAGAGCGCGAACGCGAAATCAATCAGTTCAACACCGAAGGATTTTACCGCGTTCAAGGGCAATTTTTAACGGAAAATGGCGTGCTCAATGCCGAGCTCAACCAACAACTTGCCGATAAAAACGCAGCGCTGCAACTCTTAAATGAAGCACAAAAAGCGCAATTTACAGTTGAAGACGTTCAGCAGAAACCCGCCACAAAAAGCCCGGCAGCGCCCTTCACCACCTCGACCCTACAACAAGAGGCCAGCCTCAAGCTCGGCTTTTCGGTCAGCAAAACAATGAGTGTGGCGCAAAGACTTTACGAAGCAGGATACATCACTTACATGCGTACCGATTCTGTCAATCTATCGCAAACCGCAATTGACGCAGCCAAAAGTGCGATTACCGAACTTTATGGCGCAAACTATTCCAAGCCAACAAAATACAGCACAAAAAGCGCCGGAGCACAAGAAGCCCACGAAGCCATTCGCCCTACTGACTTTACACGCCCAAGCATCCAAGCTGAACGCGACGAAGAACGTTTGTACGAACTCATCTGGAAACGCGGAATCGCTAGCCAAATGGCCCACGCCCAACTCGAAAGAACATCCATCAAAATCAAAGGGCTCAGCAATCCTTATTATTTCCAAGCCAAAGGAGAAGTCTTGATATTTGATGGCTTTTTGAAAGTGTATTTGGCAGCTACTCTAGACGACGAACTCGAAGAAAACAACGAAACTGAAGGTCTTTTGCCGAAAGTAAGCGTTGGTGCTCCGCTCACCCTACAAGAAAGCACCGCTACAGAGCGTTTTAGTCGTCCGCCTTCGCGCTACGTAGAAGCTTCTTTGGTTAAAAAACTCGAAGAACTCGGTATTGGTCGTCCATCTACCTATGCACCGACCATTTCTACAATTCAAAAACGCAATTACGTCGAGAAACAAGAACGAGAAGGCGCCATTCGCAAATACGCCCAACTCAAACTGGATCAGTCTGGTATTCAAGAAATAGAAAAATCAGAAACGACAGGCAAGGAGAAAAACAAGCTCTCTCCTACGGATATCGGAATTGTTGTTACCGACTTTTTAGTGGACAATTTTGGACAAATCCTCGATTACCAATTTACGGCAAAAGTAGAGGCCTCCTTTGACGAAATCGCCAACGGACAACTCAACTGGACAGACATGCTGCAATCTTTCTACGGTCCGTTTCATTCGACGGTAGAAAACACGCTCGAACACTCCGAAAGAGCTACAGGCGAACGCGAACTCGGGACAGATCCAAAAAGTGGTCGCAAAATCATTGCCCGCATTGGTCGTTTTGGCCCCATGATTCAAATTGGCGACGAAAAAGCAGACGGGCTCAAACCACAGTTTGCCTCTTTGCAAGGCAACCAATCCATCAACAACATCACGCTCGAAGAAGCGCTCAAACTTTTTGAATTACCAAAAGTACTCGGCGAACACAACGAGGAAGTTGTGAAGGTGAACATCGGGCGCTTTGGCCCCTATGTGCAGGTGGGCAAGCGTTTTTGCTCCATTCCTAAAGAAGAGGACCCCATGTCTATTAGCCTTGAAAGAGCCATCGAACTAGATGCCATCAAGCAAGATGAAGCTGCCAAAGCAATTATCAAAACTTTCGAAGAAAACGCAGATGTGCAATTGCTCAATGGCCGTTACGGTGCGTATCTCAAGATAGGTAAAGACAATTTCAAGCTTCCAAAAGACTGCAAACCAGAAACATTGAGCTTAGCTGAGTGCATGGAAATTGCAGCCAATCAGCCCGTAAAAAGCGCTAAAAAACGTCCGATTCGAAAAAAATAACTATTATTGATTGAAAAATATCAAATGAACGGCAGTGTCAACAAAGTTATTTTAATCGGGAATTTGGGCAAAGACCCAGACGTCCGCCGCTTGGAAAATGGCGCAGTAGTTGCCTCTTTTCCTTTAGCTACCTCCGAAAATTACACCGACAAACAAAGCGGTGAAAAGAAAGAAATTACCGATTGGCACGACATCGTACTTTGGCGAGGCCTTGCTGAGGTAGCGGATAAATACCTGCGCAAAGGCAGTAAAATTTATGTGGAAGGCAAGCTCAAAAAACGCTCCTGGACCGACAAAGAAGGGCAAATGCGTTACGCCACAGAAGTTGTAGGCGACGAGCTCACCATTCTTACCCGCGCCGAGCAAACCGAACGCCCGAGCAATTACGGCAATGAAGGAAAGCCAAATAACCCGACACCAATGAGCGGACTCGCCTCAGATGCAGCCGACGACCTCCCTTTTTAAACCATGAATTCAGCTATAGAACCTCCGAGTCTCGAAGCATCGCTTTTTGATTTTCATTTCCAAATTAGCGATGCAAGCTACCTTTACCTCCTGATCATTCTCTTGCTGCTTTTGTTTTCAGCGTTTGCCTCGGGTGCTGAAAGTGCCTATTTCTCGCTCAAACCCAAAGACAACGCAGTCTTAAAAGACAATCCGTCTCCGCGAGCCAAACTGATTTTAACGCTATTGTCAAAACCGCAAGAGCTATTGGCTACCATCCTCATTTTCAACAATTTTGTGAATGTAGGGATTGCCATTTTATCTTCCTTTGTACTCACCGACCTCTTTCCTTCAAGCGGCGATTTCGCCATATGGCGTTTTGTCATCGAAGTACTTGGCATCACTTTGTTAATTTTACTTTTTGGGGAAGTCATTCCTAAAATTTTCGCCAATCGCAATGCCTTAAAAGTGAGTTTACTAGCTGCATATCCACTGCGCTTCCTCAGTAAAATGCCGCCGATATCTTGGCTCAAAATTATTTTAGTTCGGGGCACAAATTTCATTCAAAAACTAGGCAACAAAGGTGCTACTATCAATCAGAACGAACTCGAACAAGCTGTCGCTTTGACTAAATCAGATGGCGGATCCCTCGAAGAACATAAAATATTAGAAGGCATCGTGCGCTTTGGCAAAACCGAAGCTTCAGAAATCATGACCCCCCGCGTCGAGGTCGAGGACATCGACGCCGCAGACTCCTTTGATCTGGTCCTGAATAAAATTATTGAAGTAGGTTATTCACGCATTCCCGTATTTAGTGAAAGCCCAGACAACATCATCGGCATTCTTTACATCAAAGATTTGCTACATCATTTGGATCAACCAGCTCAATTTGATTGGGCACAAGTTCTACGGAAACCCTATTTTGTGCCCGAGAACAAAAAAATCAACGACCTCCTGCAAGAATTTCGCAACATGAAAATGCACATGGCGGTAGTTGTGGATGAATACGGCGGTGCAAGTGGCATCATTACCTTAGAAGACATCCTCGAAGAAATTGTTGGCGATATCACCGATGAATTCGACGACACCGAAATTCAATATACCAAACAAGCGGACAACATCTTTCTTTTTGAAGGCCGCACCTCACTCAACGACCTACTTAAAATCATTGGTGAGCAGCACGAATCGAGCATTGAAGCAGCGCGCGGTGAGGCGGAAACCCTCGGCGGATTGGTGATTGAAGTAGCTGGAAGAATTCTCAAGAACAACGAATATATCGTGTTGGGGCCGCTCAAACTAATTGTAGAATCGTCTGACAAAAAACGCGTTAAATCTGTAAAAGTCTGCATTGATGAAAATTAAATTACTTCTCGCTTATTTAGGATTATGGCTCCTGGTAGCCTGTGGCGAAGCCAATCCAGTGCCTAAACCGAGTACTTTTTTGCGCACTGAGTTCCCAGACCATGCCTATCGCAACTACACCAGCCCTAACGACTTCAAATTCAAATTGGCAAATGCATTTATGCCAAAGAAATTTTCACAATCCAAAAACAACTACAGCGTTCAAGAAATAGATCTAGGACCCCTCAATGGCACCCTCTTTTTATATTATCTGCGCATCCCTACCAAAGATTCATTACCCGAAATCATCAATTTCGCCAACGACAAAGTAGACGAGCATAAAATCATGGCCGATAAAATAGACTTCGAACAAATTATCGCGCCTCAAAAACGCGTTTACGGTACGTTTTTCGAACTCAAAGGCAATGTAGCTACCAATTTCCAGTTCTACCTTACCGACTCTACCCAGCACTTTCTGCGCGGAGAAGTCTTGCTCAATTGCAGGCCCAACTATGACTCGCTGCGGCCCACGCTGCAGTACCTGAAATCAGATTTACAAGAACTCGTGCATAGTTTTAAATGGAAGTAAGCGGTAACAACAGGGTAGTGATTGCTTTTGGCTCCAATTTGGGCGACAAAGAAGCGCACATTCAAAAAGCCATCGACGCACTTTCAACAACATGTGGCTTCGTGGCCCAAGTTTCTCCCTTTTACCATAGCGCTCCAGAAGGTTTTGTTTCAGAAAATCAATTCGTCAATGGCTGTCTGCTTTTATTGACTGATCTGAATCCTTATGTGCTCCTCAAAGAATTAAAAGCCATTGAAAAAAATCTAGGCCGCATTCAAAAAACTGCGCAATACGAAGACCGCTGTATTGATCTGGACATCATCTTTTATGAAAGTCTCTGCATCCAAAGCCCTGATTTACAAATACCCCACCCGCGATATCAAGAACGCGAATTTGTAATGATTCCCCTCCAGTCTTTGAATTTGGATTTTAATCCGCTTTAATTTTTCTAAAATTTAAGATCTTAAACTTAAAAATTAGCGATGTTAAATTTATTCCCTAATTTTGCAAGGAATCATAAAAATTAAACTCATGAATTTCACTCGCTTAAACGGAACCTTACTCATCGGAACTGCGGCGTTTTTTGTTGCTTCTTGCGACTTAGTAAAAGACATCACCTATACGGTAAACCCGAATCCATTAGAAATGCACGGCGATTCCGTGAAAGTAAGCATTACCGTGAATGTTCCTGAAAAAGGCATTCAAAAAAAGGCGAAAGCTGAAATCACCCCAAAAATTGGTTCTACTGCTGTAGGTACTTGGTATGTGAACGGTTCTAAAGTAACCGGTAACGGCACCACCATCGATTTCAAGACGGGCGGTACAGCTACTTTTGAGCAAACACTTGCTTACGACCCTTCTATGGAAGCTGCTGATTTAATCATCACCGGTAAATTGTACAAGCAAACCAAAGAAAAAGGCGCGCTTCCAGAGACAAAAATTGCAGACGCAACTATTATTACGCCGTATCTTGTTGACAAAACTTTTAAAGTACTCACTGAGCAAGATGCATTGGTTCGTCAGTTTGACAAAACCACAACCGCTACTTTTAACTTTGAAAAAGGAAAATCTGATATTCGCGCAAACGAAGTCAAAGACGCAGACATCCTTGCTCTTATGGCCTGGATGCAAGCAGCTCAAACCAATCCTAAAATCAAAATCACTGGTATCGAAATCAACGGTTATGCTTCTCCGGACGGTGAAGTTGCCAAAAACGACAACCTTTCATCTGACCGTACAGTTGCTGCCCGCAAGGCCCTTACCGAACTCATGAAAAAAGCGAAGCTTACTGCCTATGCAGATACCAACGCTTATGCTTTGGCAAAATTTGGTGAAGACTTCGAAGGTTTCAAAAGCCAACTTGCCGCCACCACCACAATTCCTGAGGCAGACAAAAACTTGTTCATCCGCATCCTCGAAATGACCAAAGATCCAGAACAACGTGAAAAAGACATGGTCAATCTTGGTAAAGCATACACAGAGCTCGAGCAAGATGTATTCCCTATGATTCGCCGTGCAGTTGTAGTTGTTAAATACACGGAATACGGTCTTACCGACGATGAACTTCGTGCCGCAACTGTTCAAAATCCGAACTCCCTTTCTGTTGAAGAATTATTGTTTACGGCAGGTAAACTAACAACAGATGCCAACGAAAAAGCACGTATCTACGGTATTGCCGCTGCAAACTACGCTTCTGACTACCGCACCCACACCAACCTTGGTGCAACACTCTTTGAATTAGGCAACACCAAAGATGCAGCAAAGTCTTTCAAAAAAGCCAACGAACTCAAAGACGTTCCAGTTACCAAAAACAACTTGGCAGCGAGCCTAATTCTTGAAGGCAACCGCGCAGCTGCGAAAAAACTCATCAGTGCTTCCAAAACAAGCGTTTACAACTACAACCAGGCTATCTTAGACATCATGGATGGCAACTACGCTGCTGCTGATAAAAACCTCACACAAGATTCATACAACAAAGTACTTGTACTTATCTTGAACAACAAACTAGATGCAGCTAAAAAAGCAAGCGCTGGACTTACAGAAACAGCTGAGTTGGCCTACCTCAAAGCCATCATCGAAGCGAGAAGCGACGCAAGTGCCGATGCAGTTGTTGCTAAATTGAAAACAGCCATTTCCAAAAATGCTGCACTCAAAGAAAAAGCAAGCAAAGACCGCGAGTTCATCAAATTAATGAACGATGCTACTTTCATCGATTTAGTGAAATAAGCGCATCCTACATACCCTTTTAAAATCCTGAATTCGTTCAGGATTTTTTTTTGAAAAAAAGTAAGGCCAAAAGCCAACCTTTATCACTAAATTTGAGACTCTAAATAAAAAAAAGATGGACAGCAACGAATTTCGCAAATACGCCACCAAACACATGGGCATCAGCAGCATGAACGTGGACCACTATATCGAGTCTTCCATGACTCCCTACATCATCGAAGAGCGCCCCTTGAACATGACGCAAATGGATGTTTTTTCGCGCCTCATGATGGACCGCATCATTTTTCTTGGCACCGGAATCAACGACCAAGTCGCCAATATTATCAATGCACAGCTCTTATTCCTAGAGTCTGTAGACGCCAAAAAAGACATTCAAATTTACCTCAACTCACCTGGCGGATCTGTATATGCAGGTTTAGGTATTTACGATACCATGCAGTACATCAGACCTGACGTCGCAACTATTTGTACAGGAATGGCTGCTTCAATGGGTGCTGTTTTGCTTTGTGCAGGTGCAGAAGGCAAACGCAGTGCACTCAAGCACTCGCGCGTCATGATCCACCAACCACTCGGCGGTGCGCAAGGTCAAGCCTCAGATATCGAAATCACTGCCCGCGAAATCCAAAAGTTGAAAAAAGAACTTTACGATATCATCGCAACGCACAGCAAGCAAGATTTCGATAAAGTTTGGGCAGACTCCGATCGCGATTACTGGATGACCTCCGAAGAAGCGAAAGCTTACGGAATGGTCGATGAAGTTTTATTGCGCAATCCAAAATAAAAAATGGCAAAAAAAGAAACAACTTGTTCATTTTGCGGTTCGCCGCGTTCTGGTGTCAATATGCTCATTGCCGGTATCAACGGCCATATCTGCGACTCCTGCGCCAACCAAGCCAGCAAAATCGTTCAAGAAGAACTCACACTTTCTCCGAGTGCAACGAGCGCCGCATTTCAAGGGCTCAACCTACTCAAACCTCAAGAAATCAAAGCGCATCTTGACCAATACGTCATTGGTCAGCAAGACGCTAAAAAAGTGTTGGCCGTAGCGGTCTACAACCACTTCAAAAGACTCAAGCAAAAAACCACAGAAAATGAAGTTGAGATTGAAAAATCGAACGTTATTTTGGTGGGACGAACTGGAACCGGAAAAACCTTATTGGCCAAATCCATTGCCAAATTGCTCAACGTACCGTTTTGCATTGCAGACGCCACGGTTTTAACCGAAGCAGGCTATGTGGGTGAAGACGTCGAAAGCATTTTATCTCGTCTCTTGCAAGCTGCTGACTACAACGTAGAAAGCGCTCAAATGGGCATTGTCTTCATCGATGAAGTCGATAAAATTGCCCGTAAAAACGACAACCCGAGCATCACACGAGATGTATCCGGCGAAGGAGTTCAACAAGCCTTACTCAAACTCCTCGAGGGCGCAACAGTCAATGTTCCACCACAAGGCGGACGCAAGCACCCCGAGCAAAAAATGATTTCCATCGACACCAAAAACATCTTATTTATATGTGGTGGTGCCTTTGACGGAATTGAAAGGCTCATCGCCAATCGTGTCAATCGCCAGACCATTGGTTTCTCCTCTGCAGACGAACAAAGTATCGAAGAAGAATCCCTACTCAAATACATCACACCAAGCGATATCCGCACGTTTGGGCTCATACCTGAGCTCATCGGTCGTTTCCCTGTGCTCACCTACTTAGAACCACTCAAGGAGGCCGACCTCAAGCGCATACTCACGGAACCTAAAAACGCGTTGGTGAAGCAGTATACCAAACTGTTTGACATGGACGGCGTGAAACTAGAATTCGATCAAGAGGTTTTGGATTTCATTGTTCAAAAAGCCATGGAATTCGGTTTAGGCGCTAGAGGCCTGCGCTCAATTTGTGAAGCCATTCTCACCGATGCCATGTTTGAACTTCCGAGTTCAGCCAAAAAGTCCTTATCCATCAATCTAGACTACGCCACCCAACAATTTGGCAAATCAAAAATTGCAACACTTAAAGTAGCATAAGCATTTGTAGTTTCTGACTTATTTGTAATTTTGCTAATTGTAAAAATGACACTATGAAAACCCTACAGTTCAGAGAAGCCCTTAGAGAAGCCATGTCCGAAGAAATGCGCAGAGATGAAAGCGTATTTTTGCTCGGAGAAGAAGTTGCCGAATACAACGGTGCTTACAAAGTATCGCAAGGGATGCTCGACGAATTCGGACCAAAACGCGTCATCGACACCCCAATTGCAGAACTTGGTTTTTCAGGTATTGCAGTAGGTGCTGCCATGAACGGCTTGCGTCCAATTGTAGAGTTCATGACTTGGAACTTCGCCATTCTTGCTGCTGACCAAATCATCAACTCCGCGGCTAAAATGCTCCAGATGTCGGGTGGTCAGTACGGTTGTCCGATCGTGTTCCGCGGTGGCAATGGTACGGCAGGCCAATTAGCCGCAACACACTCGCAAAGTTTTGAAGCATTTTATGCACACGTTCCAGGCTTAAAAGTCATCACGCCATCTAACCCAGCTGATGCAAAAGGCTTACTAAAAGCTGCCATCCGCGACAACGACCCTGTTGTTTTCTTGGAGTCAGAAAAAATGTACGGAGACAAAGGCGAAGTGCCTGAAGGTGAATACATCATTCCAATTGGCGTTGCCGACATCAAAAGAAAAGGCACAGACATCACACTCGTTACCTTTGGTAAAATCATCAAAATTGCTCAAGAAGCTGCTGAAGTGCTTGCCAAAGAAAACATCAGTGTAGAAATCATCGATTTGCGTACCATTCGCCCACTCGACTACGGTACCATCGTAGAATCTATCAAAAAAACCAACCGTTGTGTGGTTGTAGAAGAATCTTGGCCTTTGGCGAGCATCTCTTCAGAAATCGCTTACCACCTCCAACGCTATGCATTTGATTACCTAGATGCGCCAGTACAACGCGTTACCCAAACCGATACCCCATTTGCGTTCTCACCAACACTCATAGACGAAGCTTTGCCAAACGTAGAGCGCATCGTGAAGGCTGTGAAAGCAACGTTATACAGATAAGCAACTTTTCATTCCATTTGAAAGTCAAAACAAATAAAAGGAATCCAAATGGGTTCCTTTTTTATTGTTTTCAAAAATCGTTACTTTGAATCCTTATCAATTATGAATCGAATACCCTATCAAACTTCTACCATGAAACACTTCCTACTTGTCCTCTCCATTCTTTCATGCCACTTTAGCTCAGCGCAAGAATCTATTCATTTCCTTTTTACCACAGAAGGCAACTATCAAATTACCGAGCCGCTCTGCGAGGACATGATCAAACAAGCAGAGGAAATGATGGACTTAACCACGAAAAAATTTCAAGATTATAAAAAGAACGGTGAATTAGATATTAAAAAGTCGAATCTATTTGACCAAGCAAGTTTTGCGTTATTAGAAAAATTAGCAGAGAACCCCAAAGATTACTTTGCTACTTATTATCCCGTCATTTACCTTTTTGACGCGTACAAAGAACTCTTAAAAAGAAACTTCTATGCCAGTTTGCAAGAAGTCAGTGTAAAAGGACTCATTGCTCCTAGTATTCAAATTCATATCCGAAATGTGGTCATCAGTCCATCGCAAACCTCTTTGGATATTGATATCATTGACCTGCAAAATAGCAATTCACCAAAAAAAACCAATCATTTCTTTTGCCCTACAGGGCGCCTCTTACAAGAACAACC
This sequence comes from uncultured Flavobacteriia bacterium, assembly GCA_937975705.1. Classification (GTDB taxonomy): domain Bacteria; phylum Bacteroidota; class Bacteroidia; order Flavobacteriales_D; family Crocinitomicaceae; genus UBA952. The sequence goes on from CALJTX010000048.1 coordinate 68,816, forward strand.
TATGGAAGGCCAATGGTTTTACTTTTGGCAGGAGTTTTATGAAGCAACCCAAATGCCTGAATGGCTCTCAGAAGAACTTTACAAGATCAACAACAAATTAGTCTCAGAAAAGCAATTCAATCAAGCCATTGATGCCAAATTAAGCGAGCTTGGTATGAATACAACAACTTATGTTCAAGAACGCGTCGGGCTGTTAAAAGACAAACTGAGTGGTTTTCCAACTGACAATGTCAGCTTAGAAAAAACACAAGGTATTCTCGTAAGCAATGATCAAAGTAAATTTTTAGTATTTACCCTTTCAGAACCACAAATTTTATCGGCATGGCCCGACTCCGAATCAAACCTAGATACAATAGAACACTTTGAAACGACCTCATGGTTATTTAAATTCAATCCTACTGGTGAAATCCAATACGGTTTCTATGATAATAACTACGTCACCTCAGATCAGATCAAAACCCAACTGAACAAGTTTTACAGTGCTGCTTTAACACCTGCCCCTGAATTTAGTTATAATGAAGCATTATGGACTACAAATCTATTAGAGGACATGATAGATATTGTGAGTTTATTCAATTTACGTCATGAAAGTCAATCTAAAGAAAGTAGTGAACTCATCAAGAATTATATAAATCCCTACCATAAAGAACTGCTTGCTCATGATTCAAGTCAATACATTAACTTTTATCAGCGCATTACTCCCGAGGATAACTACAATTATTTTTCTGAAGAAATCTCCGCCACCATATTAAAAGACTTTCTCCTTTCCAACCCAGAAAAAACTGCTTTCATTTACCCTGTGTTATTGCAACATCGCTCAGTACAAGAGCGAGAATACTATTACACACAAGAAGACTTCAAGTTTTATGTCCTGCTCAAAAATGAGCAAGGTACTTTTGACCTTTACGATTGGCATTATTTCAGCGCACTGCCTTACAAGAATTATTATTCGCTCTTAACCTGCGCGCATTCGCACTTAAAGAAGATCAGCAATTGGGATGGCGAATCTGACATCATCAACGACCCTGCATTCTGGAATAATTTCATTGTGAAGAAAAGTGACCGCGGATTTGACTACCTCACGATGCTCACATCTAAAGATCAGTCACCAATGGTTGCTAGAGCTGAATTTGAGGCCCAAGTGAAAGACTGCTATAAACTACTGAGCGAACAAGATGTTGCCGACTTGTATCCAAACCAGCTCAAACAGGTCATTTTATGCCTCAACACCATTCAAACCTATAATTTGAAAGGCAAAGATGAAATGCAATTAACAAGCTTGGCAACGCAATTACACTTTGAAAAAAGATTGAACAAAGTCCAGGAATTTGTAGGCCATTATTACCCAATGTTGCATTTAGAATTTGGTGGAAATCTACAACCTCATTCTTATTATCTTCTCAAATAACCAAAGAGAAAAGATCACCTTATGAAATCCTTCCTATTTCTCCTCTTTATTCTAGCTTCCACTTTCAGTTATGCGCAAGAACCCATCCATTTCTTGTTTACCACAGAAGGAAAGGTTCAAATTTCTGAGCCGCTTTGTTTTGACATGATAAAAGATGCTGAAGAATTGTTGGATCTTCAAATGAAACAAGTCAAAAAGAGTGGTTTCTTGGCTATTGAACATGCTAATTTAAATGAACAGGCCTTCTTATTAATTCACAAGACTCTATACGGAAACCCAAAGGACTACGCAGCTGCCTATTACCCTATCATATTTATTTATAATTCTTATGGAAAAATCTTGAAGCAAAACCTTTTTGCAAGTTTACAAGAAGTGCGTATGAAAGGACTTGTTTCACCAAGTATTCAAATTCAATTTCGCAATGTGGTAGTCAGTCCTTCACAAACTTCGGTGGATATAGATATCATTGATCTAGAGCATCCGAATACGCCAATAAGCACGAACCATTTCTTCTACCCTACCGGACCCTTACTCCAAGAATCTAAAGCAACTGCCCGATGGTTTCATTTTTGGAGATATTTTTATAAAGTGACTGAAATGCCTGAATGGCTATTAGCCGAACTCTACAAAATCAATAACAAACTGATTTCTGAAAAGCAAAGTAATCAAGCCCTTGAGCTCAAATTAAAAGAGCTCAGTATGAACGCCCCTACTTACCTTAATGAACGTGTAGCCAAATTAAAAGAACAACTCATCGGTTTGCCAACAGATCTATTCAACCTTGAAGCAACGCAAGGTATCCTGATGAGCAGTGACGAAAGAAAGTTTTTTGTTTATACAGTTTCTGAAAATCCAGAAATCAATTGGATGAACCCTGAGGATACCTCAAAAATCTTTGAATCTACAGCATGGGTATTTTTGTTCGATCCAAACGGTGAACTGCACTACGGCGTATTTGATCACAACTACGTTTCCCAGGATCAATCCAAAACTCAATTGAATAAGTTCTACAGCGCTGCCTTTACTCCAGCCCCTGAATTAGCTTACAACGAAGCACAATGGCTAGCCCCCATTTTGGATGAAGAAGCCCCAACTAATTTTGTCGATTTCCATATTTTGAGACACGACACCCAATCAGAAGAAACTAGCCAACTCATCATAACCTACATTGAGCCTGTATTAAAGCAGTATGTGACTGACTCGAGCCGATACAACAACTTTTACCAACGCCTCACTACGGGAAATATTTCCGAAAATTTCTTTGATGACGATATCTATGCCACCCTATTCAAAGATTACCTCCTTTCCAACCCAGAAAAAACTGCTTTCATTTACCCTGTGTTATTGCAACATCGCTCAGTACAAGAGCGAGAATACTATTACACACAAGAAGACTTCAAGTTTTATGTCCTGCTCAAAAATGAGCAAGGTACTTTTGACCTTTACGATTGGCATTATTTCAGCGCACTGCCTTACAAGAATTATTATTCGCTCTTAACCTGCGCGCATTCGCACTTAAAGAAGATCAGCAATTGGGATGGCGAATCTGACATCATCAACGACCCTGCATTCTGGAATAATTTCATTGTGAAGAAAAGTGACCGCGGATTTGACTACCTCACGATGCTCACATCTAAAGATCAGTCACCAATGGTTGCTAGAGCTGAATTTGAGGCCCAAGTGAAAGACTGCTATAAACTACTGAGCGAACAAGATGTTGCCGACTTGTATCCAAACCAGCTCAAACAGGTCATTTTATGCCTCAACACCATTCAAACCTATAATTTGAAAGGCAAAGATGAAATGCAATTAACAAGCTTGGCAACGCAATTACACTTTGAAAAAAGATTGAACAAAGTCCAGGAATTTGTAGGCCATTATTACCCAATGTTGCATTTAGAATTTGGTGGAAATCTACAACCTCATTCTTATTATCTTCTCAAATAACCAAGCAAAATAAAAATAGCGGATCGCTAATCGAATCGCTTTATTTTTGAAAATCAGGCGATAAAAAGCCGAATATTTTTCAAACGGTCTTGGTTTATAAAAATATATAGTTATCTTTGCACCCCTCAAAGTGCGTTTGGGGGTTATTATTTATTATTAAA
>CALJTX010000049.1 GCA_937975705.1 uncultured Flavobacteriia bacterium
ATTCTAACCCCCAACCGCTGGAGCCGAAATCCAGTGCGCTATACAGTTGCGCCACGGAGCCAATTTCACCGGAGTGAGGCTGCAAAAATAGTGGTTTCAAGTGATAATTGCCTAAATTTACCTTGTTCAAATTGAAAACCATGTTTAAATCGATACTCCTTTTGTTTGCCTTTTATGCATCAACGTTTGTTCTGGGGCAAAACTGGCAGTCTTTTACAGATTCGATCCCGACGCTTTCGTCGCCACGGGCTTGTGACCTCAATAACGATGGCATCAAGGATATCGTATTTGGTGGCGGTACAGATGGCGTGGCCAGTAACAATGGCATTATGGCGTATAATGGCGCTAATGGCAACTTGCTTTGGAAGCGGGCTGCGCGCAATGAAGTATTTGGAAGTGCAGTTTTTATGGACATCACCAATGATGGCGTCAAGGATGTTTTTATGGTTGGACGCCAGGCGCAACTACTTGCCATTAATGGTTCCAATGGCGCTTTGCTCTGGGATTACTTTCCTTACAATACCAACCCTGCGGATAGCGGGCTTTATAATTTTTATAATCCACAATTTATTGCCGATGTAAGCGGAGATGGCATTCAAGACATTCTTGTGGCAAATGGCGGCGACCACGCTGCACCTGTTTGGGACACCACGCGCCCTCCGGGGCATCTCATGGTGGTCAACAGCATGAATGGTCAGCTTTTGGCAAAGGCTGTGGTGCCAGACAGCGCCGAGACGTATTGTTCGGCTTTAGTGGCTGATATTCATGGAAATGGTACGCAGTGGGTATTGTACGGTACGGGTGGCGAAACACTTGGTGGCAGTTTTTGGGCTTGCCAGCTCTCGCATTTGCTCAACAACACACTTGCGCCATCTATTCCTTTAATGACCGACACTCAATTGGGTTTTGTGGCACCGGCTTCCTTGATTAAAAATCCTTCCGGACAATACGACCTCATTATTCAATCATACGGCGGAAAAGTTTCGAAAATTAAGGGGGCCAACTGGAGCACCATGTGGAGCTATGAGCTGCCGAATACGGAATCTAGCGCCGAGCCTGTTATTGGCAATTTTACTGGGAATGCTGTGCCGGATGTCTTTCTATCCTTGGCCAAAGGGACGAGTTCTTCTTATACCGATTACTACCAAGTTTTACTCGATGGCGGAACAGGTCAAGAGGTATTTAAAGACAGCATTGGCATCTTGCAATTTGCTTCTGGCAATGCCATTGACCTCAACAACGATGGCCGCGACGAAGCCATTTTATCTGTCAATTATATGCAGACGGGCACCTGGAAACACCGTTTGGAGGTCTTTGATTTTGTGTCCAATACCATTGCGCCATTGACGAGCTATCAGACCGGCGTAAATATCGGCTCGACACCACTTTTTGTCAATCTAGACAACGATGCGCTTTTAGATTTGGTTTATGTCGTCAAAAAAGACAGCCTGAATCCGATGGGCTGGAAGGGTGTTTACCTCAATAGGGTAGAGCTAAATGCTGTTTTTCCAAATGCGGGTATGGCCTGGGCTTCTTACTTAGGTACGCTCAACAATGGTGTTTATTTCAACCAAACGATCAACTGTGGGCAGGGTAGCATTTTATCTAATGTTTCGGTGGTTCAACCTTGGTGTAATGGCAGTGCTTCTGGCGCAATCAACCCGAGTGCCACATTAGGAACAGCGCCGTATACGTATTTGTGGTCCAACGGGAGCACGGCGGCTCAATTGAATAATGTCCCTGCCGGAACCTATTCAGTGCAAGTGACCGACAACACAGGATGTTTTGAAATTTATACCACAACCCTGGTTGATCCGTTTGTGATCACCTTTGGTGGGCTCGTGGCACCTACATGCCCAGGTGGCAGCAATGGCCAAGCGGTGGTGAATAGTTCTGGTTGCCCATGTATGTTCAGTACGTGTCAGTTTTTATGGGAAAACGGCGTGTCTGGCAAAACCAATTTGTCGGTGTCAGAAGGTTGGGCTACGGTCACGATTACGCATACCAATGGCTGTGTAGTGGTAGATTCCGTTTTTGTACCCCTTTCTGCGCCAATTGTCAATAATGCCTCAATTCAGATGGTCAGCTGCAATGGCGGTTCAGACGGCCTCATTTCCTTGAATGTCAGTACGGCAACAGCTCCTGTGGTTTTTGCCTGGAGCAATGGTGCTACCGATGCATTGGTTGCAGGTTTGTCAACCGGTGCGTATGAGGTGTTGGTGCACGACGCGCGTCCTTGTTACGACACACTCGTATACGAAATTACGGAGCCTGAGGTACTGGTTACCAATTACGTGCTTCAATCGGTATCTTGTACAGGTCTCTCTGACGGACAAATTAACGCCAGTGCAATTGGCGGTAATGGCGGCTATACGTATCAAGTTGGATCACTTGTGAATACTTCTGGTGTGTTTGACAATATGTCTGCAGGTACGTATACGCTGACCGCAATAGATACTTTAGGTTGTGCAGCTGTTGGGCAAACCATTCAAATAAACGAACCAGCTCCATTGAATCTCAGTATAAGCGCAACAAACGCGACGTCGTCCACTGCATTTGACGGAATGGCTACTGCCATAGTAAGCGGCGGAACAGCACCTTATCAATATGTTTGGTCAGATCCGAATGCGCAAACGGATAGCATGGCCGTGTACCTTACTGAAGGGTGGTATACTGTTGAAGTTACTGACGCAAATGGTTGTCATCTTCAAGATAGTGTCTTTATGGATGTATTAGGAATGCAACACCTGCCTAACAGTAGTTTATTGATTTTCCCTAACCCAACTCAGGGGCGCTTGTGTTTTTCGATGGAATTAACCGAGGTGGTTGTTTTAGACATGCAAGGACGTGTATTGTGCGCGCAGCGCAATTGTCTGCAGCTGGACCTCACACATTTAGCAGCGGGCCCATATCAAGTCATTTGCACGCACAACGAGCTTACTGAATTGGTGCACTTTGTGAAGGAATAAGGATTTCAAGCATATTTTTAAGCGTGTAAAGCTAAATATTGCTAAATTCGTAGAACTATTTATTACATATGAAAAAAATTACCTTCCTATTCGCCCTTTTGACAGCAGCCACTTCATTTGCTCAAAACGGTAAACTCGGCATTCAATTCAATGCTGGTGCACACCTCATGAGTGAGTCCGGTAACGGATTTTGCTTCAATACGGCCCTGACCTACAACTTTGTTCCGAGTTTTGGCTTGAAACTAGATGGAGGAATTGATATTGTAGGTGAAGACAACTTGAATAGATTAGGTTTACAAGCGAATCTTAACGTTGTTAAATTAGCCAATCAAACAGCAAAATTTGGTCTTGAGTTACATGGCGGAGGTGCCCTGATCAACAACGGAAACTCTGCGTTCAATGACTCTTATCTTTTGCGTGGCGATGACATGATCGCTATCATGGCAGGTATTACACCAAGTTTTCAAGTCAACGAGAAATTGCGCATTTTGGTAGATGCCACTTATGTGCCTAAAATGTATAAAATTAATGGTGTCATTACGAAATACCTGAACACCACCGTAGGTGTTGCGTATCAGTTCTAAAAACACATTTGTAAATGAGTTAAAGCGGACAAGCGTCCGCTTTTTTTATGCCTTGAAAACAGCTGCTTTAGAGATAGCTTTGATGGCGGTGTAATACAAAACAAGACTCACCAAAAGCAATACATGAGAGAAGTCATTGCGGTCAAACCAAGGTGCTAAATTGATTTTCTTGCTTTGAATAAATGCATTGGGTAGGAGAATCAATGCAGCAAACCAAAAAATCTTGAAATGGGTATGGACTGTTTTTTGATAATTTAGGCCCAAAACAACCAAGGAGAAAATCAGGCCAATGCCGCTCACCAGCGTTGGTACAAGCAAGCCTTTACTTTGGTCAATAGTCAGGTCGACTTTCAAGAAAACAATGCATTCAATAAGGATTCCTAGTCCGAGTAACCCAACTGCGGCTTTGGTTGCTGTTTGTTTTTGCGCTGCATTGGGCCACAAACTGAGCATGCCTCTGGTGAGCCAAAACGTGGCGATCATCCCCATGATCCAAGATGGGTATTTGCCCCAGAGTGCCAAGTAATTGTAAAAGAGGTGTCCAAAGCCACCCAATAAAAAGCTCCAGCCAAACCACAAGAAAAACAGGCGCCAATTTTGATAAAAAGGGTGGGTGTGGTCGATTTTTCGAATTTGAGCAGCAATAAAAAGCGCTGTTGTAAAAAGTACGAGATCGCCTATCATGGCATTGGGTTCTAAGAGCGCGAGTCCTGCGAAATCCCATTCTATCTTAGGAAAGTCTTGACCAATCATTTGCTATTTGCTTCGAATTTATGGATGTTTTTGCGCAAGATGAACTCTACAATAAGCGGAGAAATGCTATTGAGCATGCGGTTCATTTTTCCTAAAAAGGTTTGGGTGTTGCGGTATTTTCTTTGGTCGAGAAGGTTCAGGCAGTCTGCCGCAACTTCTTGCATGGTGAGCACTTTTCCTTTTTGACGCGCGGCCAATATTTGCTTGCTGCCATCTGCCGCAACCACTTCTTTGTTGTGTACAATTTCGGTCATGGCCACTTGAAGATGCCCAATATGCACGTTGTGGGCGTGTTCTTCTATGCGCAGCGATTCTACAAACGAAGTAAGCGCCATTTTGGAGGCGCTGTAAGGAGAAAGCCCCGGAAGTCCGTGAATAGCGGCCAAACTAGAAATAAAGACCACACTGCCTTTTGTTTGGCGCAACGCATTGAGGGCCATTTGGGTCGGAAAAATTGTTCCGAAGACATTGCTGCGAAAAACTTGTTCTACTACACTCGGATGCAATTCGGCTAAATAACCGCGGCTAGAAATACCCACATTGTTGATCAGGATGTCTATCTGGCCATAGGATTGTAGCGCAAAATCGATGAGCGCTTGGGCTTGATTGGCATCGGAGACATCACCTTGGTAGTAAATGACTTCAATTCCTTTTGACGCTAATTGAGCTTGAACTTCTTGAAGCCTGATTTCGTCGCGTCCATTCAATACAATTTTTGCGCCTTCTTCGCCTAATGCCAATGCGATAGCACTGCCAATACCACGGCTAGAACCCGTGACAATTGCAACTTTGTTTAGGAAACGTTTTTTTGCCATTTGTGGTAATGGATTTCAGGATGATGTTTGAGGGCAGTGAGGCTGTTGGTCCAGGCCATGGCGACGTGCACCAAAAAGGCAATCCAAATATTGCCGGCCATGAGCGTTAAAAGACAAAGTAAAAAACCAAGTGGTGCAGCTCCGATTGTTTCGTCGAGCCCTTTTGGGATGTGTGTTGCCGAGTAGAGCGCTACATTGACGGCAATGGCCAACCAAATACCGTATGCTTCAACTAAAGGGAACAAAAGCAAGCCGCGAAACAATAATTCGTACCCAAAAAGATATACGGCCCAACCCAGCAAATTGTAGCGGAATGTTTTGGTATCCCAATTGATGGCCCTGATTTGTGGGTAATTGACCAAATTCTTTGGTTTTTTCGCTGAAAATGCTGCTAGTGGAATCAAGATAGCGGCAAGCCCAATGGTAACGACGACATTGAATAGGAGGGTATCGCTGCGGAAATTTAAGCCGTAGTAGGCCAAACCTCTTGTGGGGTTCAGGATAAATAAAACCAAGAGGGGCAACAAGCCCATCGTTAAAAAACCCACCCATTTGGTCATGTAAATAAAGCGCAGCCAAGCGGTATCGTGCGGATACTTCTTGAAGTAATACGCTTTAATACTTTCGGACTTGGAGATGAACCAAAAACAAACAAAACCGATTAAAGCAAGGTAAATAGGGGCAATCCCACCTGTTAAACTTGGTGTTTGGTCAAAAGGTAGCGCTAAAAAATGCATGTGAAATTAGTTGGGGAGATACCCATTGGCTTTGTACCAATTGATGCAGTCTGCAACAGCGACTTCTACAGGGGTACTTGGCAAAAGCAGTTCTGTACGGGCTTTCTGTGGTGAATAAAATTGTTTGACACTAGCCATTTTGGCCATTGAGTAACTCAGTTGGGGTGTTTTTTTGAAAATTCTTGCAATGATGGAATTGATGGCGCCCACGATGTTAATGGCAAAGCCAGGAAATTGTTTGACGCGAAAGGGTTGTTCGAATGCGGTGGCTGCTTTGCGAAACATTTCGCCAAAGTATAGATTTTCATTGCCAACGATATAACATTGGCCTTCGCGACCCATTTTCAAAGCATTGACAGTAGCCACGGCTACGTCTTTGGAGTAGACAAAGTTTTTGCCGCCACCGGCATAGCCAGGAAGCTTATTTTTATAGAGTTCTAAAAACATTCTGCCAGAGGTGGGGCCAGAATCAAAGGGGCCGATCATGTATGTAGGGTTGACCACAATAACAGGGAAGTTCTCTTGTTGATGCATGGCCAGCAAATGACATTGTGCTTGGTATTTGCTGTCCATGTAGTCCATTTTGAATTGGTCGCCGGTGTAGGGTTGGTTTTCATCGCCGGGCGCTTCTTTGCTGCCATGATTGAAAGAATTGGCAGTGCCGATCTGTACCATGCGCAGGAGCTTGTGTTTTTGGGCGCAAGACGCCACGTTTTTTACACCTTGTAAATTGACGGCGTAGAGACTTTCAAGTCTGCGTGGCCAAATGGTGGTGAGTGCGGCAATGTTGATCACGTATTGGCAAGAAGCCATTTCGCGGTCTAAGAAGACGGTGTCGAGGATATTTCCTTCTACAATTTCAATGGGCAAGCCGTCCAGCACTGCAGTACTGCTTCCTGGGAGAATTTGGGCCTTGACTTGGTAACCTTGTGCTAAGGCTTCTCTAGTGACGCTGGCGCCAAGCATGCCGTTTGCTCCGGTAATAAAAACACAATTGGTCATTAATGAACTAAAAGATCCTCAAAGATACTAAAAATTCCAGCTAAGCCCCGCAAAAAGCGCTTTCGTATTTGTGCGATACGGAGAGGCGTGCACGAGATATTGTTGTTTTAGACTTGTGCGCAGCTGGGGTTCAAGATATACTGAAAGGTGTGGGTTGGCCTTGTAACTCAAACGCAATTGACCTTGTGCAAAGGTTTGGAGCTGGCCATTGGCTGACTGAAAATAAATACTACTCGGTAAATAGCCAGGAATTTGCAAGGATTGAGTTGTTTTGCTCGTGAAGCTGAAAGCCAAGCCAGCGTTGATTTGCGCAGCAAAATGGCCAAATTGATAGCGGTAACCAAAGGTCAATGGAAGCGTGAATTGTTGTTTGCGTATAATGCTGGTGTAGTCTGCTTTGACGTGTGAAATTTCAGGGCCGCCTGGTTGGTTGGGTCCAAATGGCCAAGGGCCTTCGTGGAGCTCTTCATCACTGATTTGTCTGAAGCCATAAATATACGGGAACAAATAGTGTTCTTTTTCATCGTAACTAAAGACATCGGTTTGATAAAAATGCTCGGTGAGTTCTGATTGAAGGTATTGTAGGCCCGTCTGCACATGCCAATTTTTAAAGATGCGAGCCTGAATTAATAGCTGTGGGCTTTGTTGCTGACGAAGTGCGGCTTGCTGCTGTCCTTGAGGGCCAAGTTGGTAGTTGAAAGCAGGTAAATTGGCCAAGGTTTGTCCGGAAGCGAGGCTGAGTTCAAAGCGACCTGTACTTGGTTTATTTGGAGGCGTTTGCTGCAGCGCTTGCTTGGTGATGTTGACTTTACCTGATGCTAGAGGTGGTAATTTCTGCGCTTCTATTTCTGCAATCAGCTGACTGTCAATTGGATTTTCAATAGCACCTGCAATAGCATCGTTTTGAAGACCAGCGATTATTACGTTTGGAAAACTATCCAACAGACCGTTAACTGCTGTATTCACAGGACCTGCTACAGTGCCAACAGCTTGACCCTGAAATTGAACCTGTGCTTGAACCTGTGCTTGGTTCTGGATTTGGTTCGGGATCTCGATATTGTTCGGGCTTTGGTTCTGCGTTTGCGTTTGCTTGCTAGACGCATTTGATGTTTGCTGCTGATCGAAGTAGAGATAGCTAGAAATAGCTCCAAAAACCATGGCGCCGACGGCTGTGAGTGCGTATTTTATCGCACTGCTCGCATACCATGGCTGAACGCGCTCAAGAGCGTCTGTGAGCCGTTTCCACATCAGTGGATCGGGATCAGCATGACCTTTGAGTTGGTCGCGGAGGTATTTTTCGAAGTCGTCTAGCTGGTTCATTTAGCCGATCATTTTATCTTGTTGTAGGTTCTTTTGCAATGCTTTTTTGGCCTCAAAAAGTTGTGACTTAGAGGTGCCTTCGGAAATAGATAGCATCTCTGCAATTTCTTTGTGGCTGAATCCTTCCATCACAAAAAGGTTGAAAACCAGGCGGGAGCGCTGCGGTAATTTTTGCACGAGGGTCATGATGTCTGCTGCGGCAAGTTGCGCTTCTATGCCATGGGCATTGCTGGCGAGCTGAACAGCACCATCGATTTCGACATGCTGTCGGTATTTGGATTGTGCTCGAAGGTTATCGATAGCGGTATAGACAAAAACGCGTTTGACCCAACCGGGTAGGTGGCTAGCTTGTTTGACCTTGTGCAAGTTTTGATAAACTTTTACAAATGCATCTTGGAAAATATCTTGAGCGCTGCTTGTATCTGTAGCGTAGCGCAAACAAACCTTGTACATAGCAGGAGCAAAAAGCGTATAAAGTGCTTTTTGTGCTCTTGCATCTTGACGAATGCAAGCGCTAATGAGTTGGGAATAAAGCTCCGTGTCTGCTGCCATGCCGTCTATAGACGAAAGTTAACGACTAATGGTTGGAACAGTTCTGGTTTAAATAAAATAGATTGCACCAACTGAAGCAAGTGCGGTAAAGACCAAAACAATAATTTGCTCTACGGACAACTGAATGCGCATGCTTACTGTTGGTTTTTTAAGTGCCAAAAGCATCAAGCGCAAGTAAACAAATGCACCAATAACCGAGGCAATAAGTGCTAGCATGGCAGTGTAAGGCACGTGAGGTACGGCAGACCACAAGAGGGTGTATTTTCCGAAGAAACCAGCTAAAGGTGGAATACCAGCTAGGGAGAATAGCGCCAATACGAGAGAAACACCAATTAATGGGTTTTTCCAGGCAATGCCTTCCCAGTTGGCTAAACTATCCGAAGCATCGTTGGTCGCTTGGTTGATGGCTACTAGCGCTATTGTTGCTACTGCATAGGCTGCAACAAAAACAAAGAGATTGCTATTGTGAGTGTCGGCTAGGGCAAAAAGCATGAGACCTGCATTGGCGATTGAAGAGTAAGCGATGAGTCTTCTGAAACTGGTTTGTTTCCAAGCGGTGATGTAACCATAGAACATAGACACCACGATAAGCAGACTGACGAGGTCAATCCAGAAGAAATAAGAATCTCTAAACACTTGTCCAAAAACGTTCACTACCGCATATACACCAGCAATTTTGACAACTGTGGACATGTACATGAGCACTGCATTAGATGCGCCATCATAAACGTCTGGCCCCCAGAAATGGAAAGGAACTGCACCAATTTTAAAGGTGAAACCTGCCAATAAGAACAAACTACCAATCATGGCCATTGGGCTTTGCCAAATGCCAATTGCGAGATTTGATTGGATTTCGACGAGCTGAAAACTACCTGTTGCGCCGTACAAAAGAGCAATTCCAAATAGGATAATAGCTGAGGCAAATGAACCTGTAAAAAAGTATTTCACGGCAGCTTCTGCAGAGGTGCTGCTTCCTTTGTCAATCCCTACGAGTACATAGATTGGAATCGAAAGAATTTCGAGGCCAATGAAAAACAACATGAGGTCGTTGGGTTGAGCCATAAGAATGGCACCGCACAAGGAAAAAAGAATGAGTCCGAGGTAGTCGCCAGTGTGTTCGCTGTCATGTTGATAACGCTTGAAGCCGCCTAGGATGGCAAGAAGCGTAACTGCACACAATAAAATGATCACGATACCTTGGGTTGGAACATATGCAGCATAGGAAGTGAAGGGCGAGGTGTAACTACCTCTAAAGTAAGCTGCTAAACCTGCGCCAATTAAACCAAGGCTTGCAATCAATAGAGAAGCAACCGGTTTTTTGCTCATCCCGACAAAAAGACCAATGAGTCCGGTGATAAAAAGAATAATGATACTATCCATGGTGTGAATTAATGAGTAGGTTGAGTAAGACTGTGTGCAACGAAATCAGTGAGGCATTGTGGAGCGAGTCCAAGATAAATGGCCGCAACGCTCAGGATGGCAAAAACAAGCCATTCAGACCAATGTAAATCTTGGAAAGAGGCAAATTTGCTTGGTCCGAACATCGGGACTTGATAAGCGCGCAGCATGTACACCGCTCCTAAAACAAGTGTGGTGCTGGCAATAAATCCGGTAACGGCATGAGCACTAAAGAGGGCCTTGATCAAGAAGAATTCGCCGATGAAACCTGCTGTAAATGGAACTGACAAGGATATAAATGTCAAGACGGCAAACCAAAATCCGAAGCGCGGTGCTATTTTGGCAATACCACCGAGTTCGCCCAATTGGCGCGTTCCGAGGCGTTGCTCAATGATGCCCGCCGCTAAAAATAAGCCAATAGAAACAATACTGTGATTGACAATTTGCACAACTGCAATTTGATTGGTATCATAATCATTGAGCATAAGTGCCGCCGCAATGAGGCCGAGGTGGCTTAAAGATGCGTAGGCAAATAAAGTTTTTATATCTGATTGGCGAATGGCAATAACGGCGCCGTAAACAACACCAATTAGCCCTAGGGTGATGATTGGCCAACGCCAAAAATCTGTAGCGACACCATCAAAAATAGGAAGTACCCATTTCAAGAGGCCAAATAAAGCCATTTTGAGCATGATAGCCGATAAAAGCATGGTACCCGCCACAGGTGCTTTTGTATAGGTTTCTGCTTGCCAAGTGTGGAAGGGAAACAAAGGAATTTTAACTGCAAAAGCAAAGAGGAAACCACCCATTAGGATGATGCTGGTGTTGCCGAGCGAATTGAGGTCTGCAGCCAAGAGCCCTTCATAGGTGATCTCATTGCCGGCGTGCATGAGTCCAATGACAGACAACAACATTGCAAGTGAACCGAGTAAGGTATACAAGAAAAATTGGAGTAGGGCACGTGGTTTCTCAAAAGATCCAAACCAATAAAGGATCAAGAAGATCGGCAACAACGTGAGCTCCCAGAAAATATAAAACCCTAAGATAGTATTGGTGGTAAACACACCAATGAGGCCAAATTGCATCAGTAGGGCAAGCGCTATGAATTTGTTGTCATTGACAATTTTGGTCGTGAAGTTGCTCAAAAAGACGAGTAAGAATACTGCATTGGTGAGCAAAATCATGGTGAAACTCAGGCTGTCTATGGAGAAGCGCACAAAACGGAGTCCTAAATCTACATAGAGCTGGTCATCTGCATGGAAGCAGCAAACCGCTACAATGCTCCAAACAAGCGTTATGGCAGTGGATAGTAAGCCGAACAGACGTGTGAATGCACTTGGAATAAACCAAGCCACCAAACTAAAAACAAGGGGTAAAAGAATTAGTGCCAAACCGAAAGTTTTAAAATGTAATAAGCAACAAAAATGATCAGACCAAAAACCATCCAAAATAGATAGCTACTCAAGAAACCTGTTTGCCATTTGCGGGTCAGGTTGGCTGTGTTGAGAATGCCGTCGGCGAGTGCGTAGACACCATTGCGCAAGAGTTGGATGTCGAGCACTTTTGCAGTGAAATCAGAGAGTGCAAGTAGGGGCTTTACAAAAACGGTATGGTAGATTTCGTCAACGTATAGTTTTTGTGCGGAAAGTTGCTCCCAGCCTGAAAGCGCGTCGTCGGCTTTGGCAGTAGCGCCTTTTTTGGCATAATTGAGATAAGCCCAGATGAAAATACCAATGGCAATGGCGCTGGCAAAAAGCATTAGCCCCATGGAGGTAGTGAAATCTAGATGGGCGTTATGAACTGTTGATAGACCAAAGGTGCCGTGGCTCAGGTAGTGGTCAAACCAATGGGCAGTGCTTTTGATAAAAAGACCTGGTAAATTGAGTAAGCCGCCAAAAATAGAGAGCAACGCAAGTACGAGCAAAGGAAGGGTCATGGACAAACCACTCTCATGTACTTTACTCTTGAGTGCCTCACCACCACGGAACTGTCCTTGGAAGGTAAGGAAGTAGAGTCTAAACATATATATGGCGGTCATGGAAACGGCAAGTACCAAGACACCGTAAACCACAGGGTTGTGGTGTAAGGCTTGCGCCATGATTTCATCTTTGGAGAAAAATCCGGACAAGAATGGAATACCGGCAATAGCCATGGTGCCAATCAAGAAAGTAAAGTGGGTAAGCGGCATGAGTTTAGCCAGACCACCCATTTTGCGGATGTCTTGTTCTTCGTGCATGCCGTGGATCACAGAACCTGAACCGAGGAACAACAATGCTTTGAAGAAAGCGTGTGTAGTGACATGGAAAAGTGCAACGGTATACGCGCCAAAACCAAGTGCGACGAACATAAGACCGAGCTGAGAAACGGTTGAATATGCCAGTACTTTTTTGATGTCGTTCTGACGCAAGGCCATAAACGCAGCAACAAGTGTTGTGGCCAAACCGACATACAGAATGATGTCTTTGGTAAATGGCGCAAGTTCAAATAAGAAATTGGAGCGAACAGTTAGGTAAATACCGGCCGTTACCATGGTTGCGGCGTGGATGAGTGCTGAAACAGGTGTTGGCCCAGCCATTGCGTCTGGTAGCCACGTAAACAATGGAATTTGAGCACTTTTACCGGTAGCTGCAATAAACAAACTTAGTGTGATGAAGAACATAGCGCCACCTTGTAAGGCGGTGTTGCCTTGAACTGCTTTTCCAATTTGCAGGAATTCAAGCGTGTTGAATTGGCCAAGCAGCATAAACAAAGCGAGCAAGAGACCAACATCACCGATGCGGTTCATGATAAACGCCTTGCGGCCAGCTAAACTGTTTGCCAAACCTTTTTGGGCGTCGTTGTAATGAAAACTGATCAATAAATAAGAGCACATCCCGACACCTTCCCAACCAAAGAAAAGGACAAAATAATTGGACCCGAGTACCAAAAGCAGCATCGAGAAGATAAACAAGTTCAAGTAAGTAAAGAACTTGTGATACCCTTCGTCGTGGCTCATGTAACCCATTGAGAAGAGGTGAATGAGCGAACCGATTCCGGTGATGATGAGGGTCATCCAAACAGACAACGCATCGATTTGAAAAGAAGCATTGATGCGCAATTGCTCAAAATCGATGATATTGAAGAGTTTGACGATTTGTGTGCCGTGCAGTCCGGAAAAGAGGGTAGTGGCCAAAAGAAAAGCGGTAAATACCACTCCTGTGGCCAAACCACCAACCAAAGCTTTGGGCAGTTTCTTGCCAAAAAGCCCGTTGATTGCAAAGCCAATTAGAGGCAGAGCAATGATGAGAAGAAGCGTCAGGTCTTTTGCCATTGTTAATTTTTAAGTTTGTTGTACATATCGATATCGATGGACTTGAGATTGCGGTAAGCCATGATAATAATAGAAAGGCCTACAGTGGCTTCTGCAGCAGCTACCACCATTGTAAAAAACACAAAGATTTGCGCATCGCCGTTGTTGTAGTAGGTAGAGAAGGTCACCAACATGAGGTTCACGGCATTGAGCATGAGTTCAATACACATGAGGAGCACAATCATGTTTTTGCGCGTCATGGCGCCAATGGCACCAATTGTAAATAGCGCAAAGGAGACGAATAGGTAAAAATCGAGGGAAGTCCCGATGCTAGAAGCTGCTTGCATATTATTCGATGATTTGGTTTTCGCGTTTGGCGAGCAAGATTGCACCAACCATAGCTGCGATAAATAGAATAGAGGTGAGTTCAAAGGCTACGATATACTTTGAAAACAAGAGGTTTCCGAGTTCTTTGACCAAACCGATTTGACTGTGGTTTTCACGGTAAGACTGCCCCAAAATGAGCGTGTCCTTGAGTGCGGTAATGAGCACTAAAAAGAGCGATCCGCCGGCAATAAATGCGGCAAGTTGTGAACCTTTTGCAGTAACTGGCTCCATTTCCTTGTTGAGATTGAGGAGCATCAGTACAAATAAGAACAAGACCATAATGGCGCCTGCATAGACAATCATGTTCACGACCGCTAAAAATTGCGCGTTCATCATGATGTACATAGAGGTAATTAAAAAGAAGGTAACGACTAAATAAATGACGCTACGTACTGGGTGCTTACTGAGCACGACCATTAGGGCCGCTGCCAAGGTAAGGCTACCTAAGATGATGGAGATGATTTGTAAACTCATAATTGGGTACGTTTACCGGTGTGTTGTCTTTTGGTGATGTCGATGCGCTGCTCTAGAGATTCGACTAGTTTGTCTTTTCCGTAGGTGAAGTTGTCGCGCTCAAAGTAGGTAGGAACCAAACGGTCCGTTAAGAAAATAGCTTCTTTAGGACACGCTTCTTCACACAAGCCACAGAAAATACAGCGCAGCATATTGATTTCATAGGTGGCTGCATATTTTTCTTCGCGGTAGAGGTGCTCTTCTCCGCGTTCGCGCTCAGCGGCGGTCATGGTGATGGCTTCGGCAGGGCAAGCCACTGCGCACAAACCACAAGCCGTACAGTTTTCTCGGCCCTGCTCATCTCTTTTCAAGACATGTTGCCCACGGTAAACCGGAGCAAATTCGCGGGTTTCTTCTGGATATTTGATGGTTTTGCGCTTGCGAAACATGTGGCGCAGCGTTGTGATCATTCCACTGATAATGGCAGGAAGATAAATCTTCTCCCAAAGCGTCATGGGTTTGTCAGAAACGACTTTTTTGCGATTGGTTAAGCTTTCCATTGTATATACTTAATTAGAACCAGCCATTTTTATAGGCGATGACCAAACCAGTTACCAATAAATTGATAAGGGAGAGTGGGAGCAATGATTTCCAGCCCAAGTGCATGAGTTGGTCAAAACGAAAGCGCGGGATAGTCCAGCGGATCCACATGATCACGAAAATGAATATAAAGATTTTGGTAGCAAAAGCAGCGATGCCAAGAATAGCCAACGTGTTGCCACTGAAATGACTCATGCCCGGGAAGTTGTATCCACCAAAGAATAAAATAGCCATAATGGCTGAAGACACAAACATAGAGGTGTACTCGGCAAAAAGATACAAACCGAGTTTCATTGAGCTGTATTCAGTATGGTAACCACCTACAAGCTCAGATTCACACTCTGGTAAGTCAAATGGTGCACGGTTGAGCTCAGCAAGTGCGCAGATAAAGAAAATCAAAAAGGCAACAGGCTGATAAACGATATTCCATACTGCACTTTGACCTTCTACGATAGCGTTCAAGCTCAGTGAACCAGATAACAATACGATGGTAATGGCAGAAACACCCATTGCCAATTCGTATGAAATCATTTGAGAGCTCGCACGAATAGCGCCGTAGAGGGAATATTTATTGTTGGAAGCCCAACCACCGATCATGATGCCGTAAACACCAATAGAAATGACGCCGAAAACATAAAGAATTCCGATATTGATGTCTGCAACTTGCAAAACGATATCGCGACCGAAAAGATGTAATTTGGGTCCCCATGGAATGACTGCGCTGGTAATGAGCGCCGTAAACATAGCGATACCTGGCCCAATAATAAAGAGCCATTTGTCGGCTTTTGCAGGGATGAAATCTTCTTTAAGGAACATTTTGACACCATCGGCAATAGGCTGAAGAATGCCGAATGGCCCTGCGCGGTCTGGTCCAACGCGGTCTTGGATCCAGGCGGCCAATTTTCTTTCAAAGTAGGTCATGTAGGCTGCTGCACCCAAAGAAACGAGGAAGAGCAGAATGACGAGTATTGATTTTTCTATGAGCAACGCTGTATCCATTAGTGAAGGAGTTTGGGGTTGTTGTCGTTTTTGGTGGCGTATTTGCCTTGTGAGATCACAGAATGACGGTCAATTTTGCGCGGGCCAATGAGGTTCCAGTTGCTAGGATCTTTTTTGTCAAAGCGGCAATCGTTGCAAATCCAGGCGGTTTTGTCTTCGATGGTTTCGACCTCACCGTATTTGTCTTTGCGGGCCGTAACACGGAATATTTCGTTGCCGAACATCCAAACGACCGCTTTACCCGAACACTTGGTGCAAGCGCATTCGGCTTCGTAAGGCTTCAAGAACCAAACGCGAGATTTGAAACGGAAGGTTTTGTCGGTGAGCGCACCTACCGGGCAAACGTCGATCATGTTGCCAGAAAAGTCGTTGTCGATGGCGTTTTCAATGTAGGTGGAGATTTCTGCGTGTTCGCCGCGGTGCAAAACGCCGTGTACGCGTTTGTCTGTGAGTTGGTTTGCCACAGCTACACAACGGTAGCACAAAATGCAACGGTTCATGTGCAACTTGATCTTGTTGCCAATATCAATTGGGCTAAAGGTTCTGCGCTCTTCGCGGTAACGTGTTTTGGCTGATCCGTGTTCGTAGCCGAGGTCTTGGAGGTGACATTCGCCAGCTTGGTCGCATACCGGGCAGTCAAGTGGGTGGTTCACTAACAAGAATTCTACTACGCCACCGCGGTTGGTCTGAACACGCTCAGAAGTTTTGTTCTTGACAACCATACCGTCCATGACGGTTGTGGAGCAAGAAGCTACCAATTTAGGCATCGGACGTGGGTCTGCGGTAGAGCCAGCTGCAACTTCTACCAAGCAAGTGCGACATTTACCGCCTGTGCCAGGGAGTTTGCTGTAGTAGCACATGGCAGGAGGAACGAGGTCTCCGCCAGCTTGTCGTGCCGCGTTGAGGATGGTAGTTCCTGGTGCTACTTCAATTTCGACGTCGTCTATAGTTACTTTTATCATAGGACTAAGCTTCAAGCGGTGCTTGGATTAAACCATAATTTCTTGTTTGCGCCTCTTGTGGAGACTTCACGTGCCATTCAAATTCATCTCTGAAATGGCGAATAGCGGCAGCTACTGGCCAAGCGGCAGCATCACCTAAGGGGCAAATGGTATTGCCTTCAATTTTTTTGTTGATTTCTTCGAGCAGACTGATGTCTTCTAAAGTGCCTGTACCGTGTTCGAGGCGGTATAGGACTTTTTCCATCCAGCCTGTACCTTCTCTACATGGCGAACACTGACCACAAGACTCATGCGCGTAGAAACGTGCAAAGTTCCAGGTATTGCGCACAATACATTGGTCTTCGTCAAAGACAATAAAGCCTCCTGAACCAAGCATTGATCCACTGGCAAAACCGCCGTCAGCCAAGCTTTCGTAGGTCATGAGGCGATCGGTACCTGCTGCTGTTTTGGTCACGAGGTAGTGTGGCAAAATTGGAACAGAAGAGCCTCCGGGAATACACGCTTTGAGTTTTTTGCCATTGGCAATGCCGCGGCAGTAGTTGTCTCCGTAGATGAATTCTTCGACAGATAAGCCAAGTTCGATTTCGTACACACCTGGGCGTACAAGATTGCCACTTGCTGATATAAGTTTGGTTCCGGTAGAGCGCTCAATGCCAATTTTGGCATACGCTTCGCCGCCTTCATTGACAATAGGTACAACTGCAGCGATAGATTCAACGTTGTTGACTACCGTTGGGTTCCCCCACAATCCTTTTACAGCTGGAAAGGGTGGTTTCATGCGTGGGTTGCCACGTTTTCCTTCGAGTGATTCGAGGAGTGCGGTTTCTTCGCCGCAAATGTAGGCACCTCCACCGGGCGTAACAACGAGGTCGAGGTCGTAACCTGAACCGAGGATATTTTTTCCGAGCATGCCGTTGGCATACGCTTCAGCAATAGCTTTTTCGAGAATGCGCAAGACATACATGAACTCGCCGCGTATATAAATGAAAGAACGGCGCGCACCCAATGCATAGCTCGAGGTAATCATGCCTTCGATGAGCAAATGCGGGAGCTTTTCCATGAGGTAGCGGTCTTTGAACGTACCGGGTTCAGATTCGTCGGCGTTGCAAACCAAGTGGCGTTCAACACCTTCTGGCTTTGCCAAAAAAGACCATTTCATTCCGGTTGGGAAACCAGCGCCTCCGCGACCGCGCAAACCTGATTTTTTGACCTCTTCGACGACGTCGTCGGGGCTCATGGTTTTGAGTGCCTTTTCAACCGATGCATAGCCACCGTGTTTGCGGTAAGTTTCATAAGAAGCAATTCCTGGAACTTCTGCGTGTTCTATGAGTAGTTTTCTTGACATGGGCTTAAGAATTTGAGGCTTCGCGCATGGCGTCGAGCATTTCGTTCACTTTTTCTTTGTTGAGGCGCTCGTAAAACTGGTATTTACACATGAGCATTGGGCCATAACCGCAAGCACCCAAGCATTCTACTGTTTTAAGGGTAAACATGCCGTCTTTGGTCGTTTCTCCAACTTTGATATCGAGTTTTTCCTCGATGTAGGTAATGAGGTCGTCAGAACCTACCAATTGGCAAGGCCCCGTGCGGCATACTTCTAGGACGTTTTTCCCGACGGGGTCGAGGTGAAACATGGTGTAGAAAGTAGCTACTTCATATACTTCAATAGGTTGGATGTCTAGGATTTGCGCCACGCGATTCATGGCACCAACGCTGACCCAACCGAATTCGTCTTGCACTAAATGCAGCACGCTCAGAATGGCACTTTTTTGTTTGCCTTCAGGAAAAAGTCCAATGACGCGATTCATTTCGGCCATTGTGGTGGCACTGAATTCTATCGGTGCTTCGTTGACTGCTTGTGGGTGATCTGCTTTCATATTATGCGTCTAGTTCTCCGGCAATGACATTGATGCTACTGAGTGTCAGAACGGCGTCTGAAATCGGCAAACCTTTGATCATTTCTGGATATGCTTGGTAATAAATAAAACAAGGTCTTCTAAATTGAAGGCGATATGGCGTACGGCCACCGTCTGAAATGAGGTAGTAGCCCAACTCGCCATTTCCACCTTCTACGGCATGGTAAACTTCTCCGACAGGAAGTTCGGTCTCACCCATAACGATTTTGAAATGGTAAATGAGCGCTTCCATGTTGTTGTAGACGTCTGCTTTTGGCGGAAGGTAGAAGTCTGGAAGGTCGGCTTTGTAGTCGCCTTCAGGTAGGTTGTTGTAGGCTTGCGTGATGATGCGCAAACTTTGGCGGATTTCTTCTTGACGCACCATAAAGCGGTCGTAGGTATCGCCATTGACGCCGACAGGTATAATGAAATCGAAATCTTCGTAAGAAGAATACGGATTCATGGCACGCACGTCGTAGTCTACGCCTGCTGCACGCAAGTTAGGTCCGGAGAATGAATAAGAAAGCGCACGCTCTGCTGAGATGGGGCCGGCTCCTTTGGTGCGGTCCATGAAGATGCGGTTGCGCGCGAGCATGCTGTCAAATTCTTCAAAGGCTTTCGGGAAAGTCTTTAGGAACGACTTGAGTTTTTGATGAAAAACAGGAGTGAAGTCGCGCTCAAAACCGCCGATGCGGCCCATGTTGGTGGTGAGGCGTGCTCCGCTGAGTTCTTCGTAGAGCTCATAAATTTTTTCGCGTTCAGAGAACGGGTAAAAGAAAGAGGTAAGTGCACCTGCATCGACGCCAATGACTGAATTGCAAATGAGGTGATCGGCGATGCGGGCGAGTTCCATGATGATGACGCGCATGTATTGCACGCGTTTTGGAATGTCTACGCCGATGAGTTTTTCTACGGTCATTTCCCAACCGATGTTGTTGATCGGGGAGGAACAATAGTTGAGGCGGTCGGTGATCGGCGTAATTTGATTGTACGGACGACGCTCGGCCAATTTTTCAAAAGCGCGGTGGATGTAACCGACAGTTTGCTCAGAGGAAATGATTTTTTCGCCGTCTACTTTTAAGATATTTTGGAAAATACCGTGGGTAGAGGGGTGGGTAGGACCAAAGTTAATGGTGGCCACATTGGCTGGGTCAGCTGCCTGAATGACTTCTTTTGGATCTTGGCTCATAATTCGTTGTTGTTGCGTCCGAAAAATCTGTCGTCTTTGTCTTCGCGGGTGGCGTCTTCGAGCACGTATTCTTTGCGCATCGGGAAGTAATCCATGTCGTCCATGTTGAGGATGCGGCGTAGGTCCGGGTGCCCGTCAAAAATAATTCCGAAGAAATCGTAGGTTTCGCGCTCCATCCAGTTGGCACCAGCAAACAAGTCTGTAATGGTGGCAATGTGTAGGTTTTCTTTAGGCAAGTAGCCTTTGATGCGCAAACGCACGTTGTTTTTCCAGGAGTGCAATTGATAAACGACCGCAAATTCACGACCAGCCGACTCAGGGTAGTGGATACCTGCAATATTGGTGAGGTAATTCACACTGAGGTCTTGGTGTTGTTGTAGCCAAGAGATGGCGTCGTGGATGCGCGCAGGCGTGAGCTCGATATTGAGCATGCCAAAAGCTTCTTCATGTGCCAAAACATCTGCGCCGAAAGCAGCTTGAATAGCCGTGAGGTATTCTTGGTTATTTTGATTCTCCATGTTGATCGATGTCGATTTGGTAGGTATCCATCAAATGCTTGTATTCTTCAGAATAGCGGCGACGGTTGGATTCTTTTTTGACGAGTTCGTGGATGTTCATGACGCCTTCTATGATTTGTTCTGGGCGCGGTGGACAACCTGGCACATACACATCTACGGGAATAATGCGGTCTATGCCTTGCAAAACAGAATAGGTATCAAAAATTCCACCCGAGCACGCACAAGCGCCAACGGATAAAACCCATTTAGGTTCGGCCATTTGTTCGTAAACGCGTTTGAGAACAGGCCCTAATTTTTTAGAAATTGTACCCGCTACAATGAGTAGGTCGGCTTGGCGCGGTGTAAAAGACATGCGCTCCATACCGAAACGAGAGAGGTCATAGGCGCTACCCATGGTGGCCATGAATTCAATACCACAACAAGAGGTTGCAAACGGCAAAGGCCAAACAGAGTTGGCACGTGCAAGCGCAATGGCTTTGTCTAAGTTGGTGAGTTGGTAACCCTCGCCGTTGATCGTTTCGAGGTCTTCTATTTTTCCCATTCTAATGCTCCTTTTTTATAGATATAGTAAAACCCGGTCAAGAAAAAACCGACAAACATAATGACTGCTAATAATCCTTCGAGTTTGAGTTCGTAAAAATTAACTGCGTACGGATAAAAGAAAATGACTTCGACGTCAAACAATACAAATAGAATAGCCGTCATGAAATAACGGATAGAGACGGGGAAGCGTGCGTTACCTTGCGCATCGATACCACATTCAAAGTTGTCGTCTTTTTTGGCAGAGTTGATTCTGGGGGTCAGGATATGCGTGACAAAGAGCGTAAAGATTACAAAACCGGCTGCAACTGCAACTTGCATCAGCAACGGTAGGTAATTGGCGCTAGAGGCTGTTTCCATTGGACAATTTTAAGTGTGTAACAAAAGTTACTTTAGTTAGTTTGTTTTGCGCCACAAATTTACCTTTTAGTTTGGTTCTGACATAAAAAAAGCCGAGAAAATATTCCCGGCTCCTTATTTAGAATACTTATGAATTACTTCATTTGAAAACGCAAACCAATGTTTGAGAAGTTGCCTGCGCTGAAGCTTGTGCCAAGGCCGGCTATCTGATTCACATTGAAGCCCGGACGCAATTCCATGTATAAATGGATGGGCATCCAGAAATCACGTTTTTTACCTACTCGAAAATCAATGCCGAGCGGTGCGTATACGCCAAAGCCAAAACCACCTTTGCTTTCAAACGTTTCTTCTTGGTGCGTACCGCTATAGCTGGAGAGTAAATTATATGGATAACCAGACGGGTCACCATAAGGAGAAACGCTATGATGAACATTGGTTGTGCCATTATAGCTCAAGCCAAAATTGGCACCAATGCCACCATAGAAACTCCAGCGTTTGTCCGCATTGTAGCGAAACAACAATGAGGCATCTAAACGCAATTGTTCTTGCGAATAACTGGCATTGTAGCTGTGCGTGCTAAAAGAGTCTATGAAAAATTGAGAGCCGGTTTGAGAGCTCGTCAGGGTGTCGATGCGGAAGGTTTCAGTGTAAGAACCGCCTGTCGATAACGCATTGCGCTGATTGGTGTGCATGAGGCCCAGACGCAAGGTGGCGTTAGGGAGTTTGGACATTTTGAGCCCTACACTCAAAGATTGAGATTGACCAGGGAAATTAAAGTTCATTGCAGGATAAGTCTGATACGCGCTCAGATCTTGTTGCAATATGGTAGATTGAGGTGCTAAAGTCTGAAAATCGGCAAGACTGCCTTTGCTGGCACCAAAAAATGCACCATTTTGCAAATAAACGCCTTCAAAGCTGATTTGGGCTTGGGAACTACCCCAAGAGAGCAGTGCGAGACTCAAAAGTAATTTTTTCATAAATAATTTTTTATTTGCTACAACTACGAAAACATTATTTTATTGTTACAAGTCGAATATATTGCTGTTGATTGGGCGACACACATTTAAAGATATATGCACCGTTTTGAAGGGCGCGCACATCGATAAGCGCCTCTTTATCAACTGTTCCTGTTTGCACCATTTTGCCGTTTGCATCATAAAAGATGTAGTCAAGTTTTTCTGTCTGACCTTTGATGGAAATAAAATCTGTACTCGGATTCGGATACACCTCCAATGGAGTGGTAAGCGCAATGGGTTGCTCTGAAAAACCTAAAGTAGGATCTATAGATACACCGCCATTGCCATTGATGACCCAATTGCCTGGGTCTATTCCAATTGTTCCGGCAAGAATTCCAAAATTATAAAGTGAAAAGAATTCAGCGTTGTTGTTGATTTCAAAACGAATAATGGTATCGGCCTGACCTTGTCTTAAAATGCGCAGAGAAATTGGGTTGGTGAAGATTGGTGTAATGGTTGGCATCGAAGCCGTATGGGAGATCTGCAAGAACAGGTCGCTGCCAATTTGGTTGTAATGCACTTGGTAAGTTGGAAAGCCTTCGCCATAGTACCATTGCTCAAAGAAGGCGTCCAAATTGATATTGCAGAAATTGGCAATGTGATTTTTGAAGTCGAGACCAGTGGCAGTACCGTTGGCAAAAGTCCCTTGAAAATCTGTCAATGCGGCAAAAAAGATGCTGTCATTTTGTATGATGTAGCGCAAAGTGTGAATAAAGCCAGCGCCTTTATCATAGGTGAGCCTTCCATCAAAAATACGCGCTTCGTTGAGCGAATCCAAGACCCAAATACTGCCTCCTGGCTGGTTCATGACGCTTTGGTGAACTTGGGTCATGTGGTTGGCTTCTTGACCAGCATAGAGCGCCTCGAGCATCAGGTATTCTGCATAGGAAGCAAAACCTTCATTGAGCCAGATGTCGCACCAAGACGCGCAAGTTACATGATCTCCCCACCATTGGTGCGCGAGTTCATGGGAAGTGAGGGTTTTTTCAAAAAAGCCTTGTGTGGTCATGGTTTGGTGTTCCATCCCACCGCCAATTGGCGCCATGCAGTGCCCATATTTTTCGTCGGCAAAGGGGTAGGGCCCGAATTGTGTGGCGTACAATTCTAAAAACGCGGCTGTTTCATTGATTTCATCGATGAAATTGGGTAGGGTTCCGGGGTTGTCGTACACATAATTTTGGATCAAAACTGGAGATGGGCTGCCTTGTGGGTTTGCATATACATTGTATTCCACATATTTGGCCACGGCAACAGAAATGAGGTAGTAGTCTATTGGGTGGCGGTGCTTCCATTGGTAGCGGGTCCAGCCGTTTCCAAGAGGTAAAACTTGTTCCAAAACCCCATTTGAGCCAGCCTTGCACGTGTCCGGAACGGTGATGGCTACCGCACAAGAATCTGCTTTGTCTGTGAGGCTTTGCTTGACGGCAAACCATTCATAAGCCGAAAAAGGTTCAGATAAGGACCACACCACTTTATTGCCCCAACTTGGCGAACTGCCTGCGGTTAGCCCGCTGCCGCCCAAAGGATTGGTTTGCGCCGTGGGAGGAGTGCCCGAATAAGCGACATCGATCACGAAATACTCCTGGGCGTTGGCATTGACTGGAACGCGAATTTTATTGGAAACCCTGTTGTAAGTCACAATTGAGCCATTCACTTTAATGTCACTTATTACTAAACTTTCAAATAACTCGATGAGCGCTGAATCTAAGTAGGCCAATGCCTTGGCATGGATTTGTACATTTCCAGCTAAATAAGTGGAGGTATTGGTCATTTGCAAGTCCAAATCGTAATAATGCACATTGTATTTTTCTGTTTCAGCAATTTCGGCCACAGACAACGACGCGCTTTTGGTTTGCCATTTTTTCGTTGCTTTTCTCGCCGAACAACTACCGGTGTTGTCTTGCGCATAACTGAGTAGGGTGGAGGTCAAGAAAAATAGGAGAAATAGATTTTTCATAGCAGTGATTTGAAACGAAATTAAACAATCTTTCGGTAGTTCATTTTAATTTTGGTTAACTTTGGTACATGCGCATCTGTAGTCTGATCCTTGCTGTTTATTTTGGTTTGCTGTCTTTGGCACCACAATGGCTTGGCTTGGAGTTTTTCAAGCTAGATGCACTTTTTGAACACTACGCCCAATTTCAGCAAGAAAAAAAGCAAGATAGCTTCTGGTCTTTTGTACAAGAACACTACCTGAAGCAGGTCAACGACAACCAACAAGAACACCGCGAACTCCCTTTTAAGTCGGTGCAGTCCAATGTACTCATTACGCTTTTTATGCCAGTCAAGAGTCCAATTATCTCCTTGGACAAAGCGCCTATAGACCTCTCCAGGCAAAACATCATGTCGGCACCTCCTTCAGTCAATATCAACGACTTTTTTGAATTTTGGCACCCTCCTCAATTGGTATAGCTTAAGTCCTTTAAGTTTTACTTTCTAATTGAGTTTTCTATGTTAAATCGCATCATTTTTTGGTCGATTCACAACAAATTGATTGTTGCTGTCTTGACCCTCGCCCTCATCGTTTGGGGCTTATTTTCACTTTCTAAATTACCTATTGACGCCGTTCCGGACATCACCAACAACCAAGTGCAGGTGGTTACGACTGCAGCGTCTTCAAGCGCGCTAGATATCGAGCGCTTTGTTACTTTTCCGGTCGAGCAAACCATGGCCACCATTCCGGGCATTGAAGAAATTCGTTCGTTTAGCCGCTTTGGCCTGAGTGTCGTGACCATTGTTTTTACCGAAGACACCGACATCTATTGGGCCCGTCAGCAAGTTCAAGAAAGACTTTCTGAAGCCAAAAACAACATTCCAGCGGGTTTTGGAGAGCCCTCCATGGCGCCACTGAGCACGGGTTTGGGCGAAATCTACCAATATACCATTCGCGCCAAGAAAGGCTACGCAAAGCGTTACAGCCCCGCCGATTTGCGCAGTATCCAAGACTGGGTCATTCGCCGTCAGTTACTCGGTGTCAAAGGCGTAGCAGACGTGAGCGGCTTTGGTGGAGAGCTCAAGACCTACGAAATTGCCATTGACCCGTTGTTATTGAAGGCGCATGAAATCACCCTAGACGAAGTTTTTGCCGCTGTTTCTCAAAACAATGAAAATACCGGAGGTGCCTACATCGAGCGCCACAACATGACCACTTACATCCGTACCGAAGGATTGGTTGGGAGCTTGTCCGATATCGAAAACATGCAGATCCAGCATCCGAGTGCAGAGGCGCCCGTATATATCCGCGATATCGCCGAAGTCAAGTACGGTGCGCAAGTGCGCTATGGTGCGCTCACTTACAATGCAGAAGGCGAAGCCGTTGGCGGTATTGTACTCATGCTCAAAGGTGCCAATTCTTCTGAAGTGATCTCACTGGTTAAGGAGCGCATGGCCCAAATCGAGCGCACCTTGCCAGAAGGCGTGGCACTAGAAGTCTACCTCGATCGCACCAATCTTGTCAATAGGGCCATTCACACCGTCAGCACCAACCTGATAGAAGGCGCCTTAATTGTCATTTTTGTATTGGTGCTTTTATTGGGCAATCTACGCGCGGGCCTAATTGTGGCTTCCGTGATTCCACTTGCCATGCTCTTTGCTATCTCGCTCATGAATGTCTTTGGCGTCTCTGGCAACCTGATGTCGCTTGGTGCGCTCGATTTCGGCTTAATTGTAGATGGAGCGGTTATCATTGTTGAATCTACCCTTCATTTATTGCAACACAGGCGCAGCAAGCAACTTTCTCAACTAGAGATGAACCAAGAAGTCTATCATTCGGCCTCTAAATTCAGCAAAAGTGCTGTTTTTGGCCAAATCATTATCTTGGTGGTGTATCTCCCTATTTTGGCACTTGTTGGTATTGAAGGCAAGATGTTCAAACCCATGGCCCAAACCGTCATCTTCGCCATTCTAGGTGCACTCATTTTGTCGCTAACGTATGTGCCCATGATTTCTTCTTTGGTGCTTTCTAAAAAAGTACAACAAGGCCAAACGTTTTCAGACAAAATTGTACATGCCATTCAAAAACGCTACACGCCGCTGCTCACTGCAGTATTGCGCAAGCAAAAATGGATCTTATCGGGTGTTGTTGTCCTTTTCACCATATCGATTTTGCTCTTCAATCAATTGGGAGCTGAGTTTATCCCTTCTCTGGACGAAGGAGATTTTGCCGTCGAGACCCGACTCATGACCGGCTCTGGGCTCACCAAAACGATAGAAACCACCACCAAAGCCTCTCGCATATTGCTCCAAAAATTTCCTGAAATCAAGCAGGTTGTTGGAAAGATTGGTACGGCTGAAATCCCGACAGACCCAATGCCTATGGAGGCCTGTGACCTCATGCTCATTTTAAAAGACAAAGCGGAGTGGGTGAGTGCTGACGACAAAGAAGCGCTCGCGGCCAAAATGCAAGCTGTTTTGGACAAAGAACTACCAAGTGTTTCTTTTGGCTTTCAACAACCCATACAAATGCGCTTTAATGAGCTCATGACCGGCGCCAAACAAGATGTGGTGGTAAAGGTCTATGGAGAAGATTTCGACAAGCTGTCGCGCTATGCCAAGCAAATTGGTGGACTTTCGGCTCAAATTGAAGGTGTACAAGATGTCTATGTCGAAGAACTCTCGGGTTTGCCGCAACTCATTGTGCGTTATGACCGCGATGCATTGGCGCGCTACCAAGTGAGTGTTGAAGAAGTAAACAGAGCGCTCAATTTGGGTTTTGCGGGTCAAATTGCTGGTTTTGTTTTTGAAGGCGAACGCAAATATCAAATGGTGGTCAAGCTGCGCGAGTCTGACCGCAGTCAGCTCACGGATATCAATCAGCTCTACGTGAGCAATGCCATGGGGCAGGAAATCCCGCTGGCTGAACTCGCTAGCATCAAAATCGAAAACGGACCCAATCAAATCCAACGCGACGACGCCAAGCGCCGTATCATTGTTGGCTTCAATGTGCGCGGACGCGATGTAGAAAGCATTGTCGAAGAATTGCAGCAAAAAATGGATCAGGAGCTCCAATTCGATACAGGTTATTTTTCGCAAATCGGCGGCACCTTCGAAAACTTAGTCCATGCACGTGCGCGCTTGCTCATTGCGGTACCAATTTCACTCTTACTGATTTTCTTCTTGTTGTACTTGACTTTTCAATCTGTGAAACAGGCAGCGCTCATTTATTCAGCTATACCTTTAGCTTCAATAGGTGGTATTATTGCGCTGTATATGAGAGGGATGCCTTTTTCTATATCGGCGGGTGTGGGCTTTATTGCGCTCTTCGGCGTGGCGGTACTAAACGGCATTGTCTTGATTGCTGAATTCAATGCACTCAAAAAATCGGGCGCACCCCTCATGCAGGTTGTTTTGCGCGGAACGGCCAATCGTTTGCGGCCAGTTTTGCTCACCGCTACCGTCGCCTCATTAGGGTTTTTACCTATGGCGCTTTCTCATGGAAGTGGCGCAGAAGTTCAAAAACCATTGGCGACAGTTGTCATTGGCGGCCTGATTACCGCTACTATTCTTACGCTATTTATTTTGCCGTTATTGTATGTGTTATTTGAAAAACCACTCAAATTACGCCGCAAGAAAGGTATAGTATTGCTCGCTATGCTATCTTTTTCAACAAGCTTAATGGCCCAACAGAAATATACCGATGCGCAACTGTATGATATGCTCCTCGATCAAAATGGCCAAATTAAAGCAGCTGTAATCGAGGCGCAGCGCCAACAAAATATAGGGCAGGGCCAGGCAAGTTGGCAACCGCTTTCGGCGTCTTTGATGATGGGGCAGTTCAATTCAGCTTATCAAAAAGACAACAACCTCACATTGGGTCAAACGTTGCCTTATAACGGCGCTTTGCGCTTGCAACGCGCCATTGGTGCAGCCGCAGGTAGCTTGTCTGAGCAAGATTTAGCCCTGCTCAAAAAGGATTTCAAAAGAGCGCTAGACGAGCAGCTCGAACAGATCCGCTATCAAAGCGACCGCTTGAAAATATCCAAGCAACAAGATGCTTTGTATCAGCAGCTCGATCAAAAAATGACGCTTCGCGTGTCGCTAGGTGAGGTGCCAAAAATGGACCAACTGCTCGTGCATTCAAAAGCGCTGCGTGCACATGCTGCAGTTGTAAAGGAAACCCAAGAATTGCAAAATGCTTGGGCAGCACTCAATGCCATGTTAGCCTACAAGGGGCCGGCCTTTGAGCTCTCACAAACCGAGGCCATCGATTTTCTGACGGTTCCGACCTACAGTCTTGAACTAACGCACCCAAGTTTATTGCGCTACGATATCGAAGCCAAACAATTGCAACTCCAAAGTGAACTCAATCGGGCACAACAACTTCCCGAACTTGGTTTGGCTTATTTCAATCAGTCATTGGTAGGGATTCAAAATATCAATGGCTCAGATCAGTATTTTGGCCCCAACAAGCGGTTCCAAGGTGCGCAGCTTCAAACCCAAATTCCAATAGACTTTCGTGCCTTCAAAGCGAGAAATACCGCACTTGAATTGGCACTCGCTCAAAATGAATTGCGTAAAAATCAGCAAGCACTCGATTTACAGGCCACTCAATCCAAGCTTTTTGTAGAGTTGTCTAATTTAATCGCTACCTACCAAGAAGTGGCGCAACCTATTCAAGCTGAACTTGAAAAACTACAGGCCGATGCAGCGTTGCAACTCAATTCCGGACAAATTTCTTTACTAGATTTTATTCAACTCCAAGATTATCAATTGGCCTTACAAGACGAACTCTTGACCTGGCAGCACCAAATCAAATTGTTACACATTTCCTATAATTGGATCAAAAATTAAAAAGCTCATGAAAACGCAAATCATCCTCTTTAGCGCACTGCTCAGCTGCCTCCTTTTCGCTTGTTCTTCCAATGAAGACACTTCCAAAGAAGCGACACAACCTAGCGCACAACAATTCAAACTCAGTTCGCAACAAGTCAAGGCGCTCGGGCTTGAACTAGGCTCACTTAAAGCGCAGCAAATGGGCCTAAGTGTTTTTGCCAATGGCATCATCGATGTGCCACCCCAAAATAAGTCCTACATTGCCATGCCTTTTGGTGGCTACATCAAAGAAATCAAAGTTTTAGATGGCATGCTGGTAAAAAAAGGCCAAGTCTTGTTGGTGGTAGAACATCCGGACATCATTCAATTACAACAAGATTACCTCGAACTACAAAGCCAGATGGACTACTTATCTGCCGATTATGAACGTCAAAAACAACTTTACGAAAAAGAGGCAGGTTCTGCCAAGAGTTTTCAGCAGGCCAAAAGTGCTTATATGGTCAATAAAGCCAAGCTAAGCGGTTTGGCCGTTCAGCTTGAAATAGCCAACGTGAACATGGCAGCGCTTCAAAAAGGTACTATTGAACGTACACAGCGCATTCGTTCTCCGTTCTCTGGTGTCATCACGAAGGTGACTGCCAATGTGGGTGCGTTTGCAGAACCTAAAGACAACCTTTTGGAAATCATCGATTTGAAACATGCGCATGCCGAGTTAACCGTGTATGAGAAGTATTTATCGTTTTTGAGAAAAGACCAAGTTGTTCAATTGCAATTTGTGGACCTCAATCAAACGTCAAGTGCCAAAATCTATCTAATTGGTCGTGAAATCAGCAAAGAACGCACCGTTAAGGTCCATTGTCATTTTGATCAACTACCAGCAGATATCACACCAGGTGCTTATCTCAAAGCGGAAATTCTAGCCGACAATCAACAGCAATTTACCTTGCCAGAGGAGGCTGTTGTGCAGCAAGATGGAAAAGATGTAGTTTTTATTGCCCAAGATGGCAACTATTTACCAATAGAAGTCGACTTACTATTGTCGCAAGCTGGGCGCGTAGCCTTGACGAGTAACAAAATGGACTTGCTCAAAAGATCCCAAATTGTAGTCAAGGGTGCATATGAACTGCTCGCATTGCGCAACAAAGAAGTAGAATAAATAGTCACATTTAAAGTCAGCATACCATTCATTCTGATCAAGAAAAACTGAAATCAATCATGAAAACGCACAATCAATTTTTATTTTTCGGATTTATCATTGGGCTCATTACACTCGCCTCATGTCAAAAATATTGGGCTTGCAAAGAGGAAAATATCAGTAGTGCTGGTAGCAATAAGTCACACAACAAAGGAATGAATTGTATGCAATGCCACGTTGCTACAGGAGAAGGAGAAGGTTGTTTCAATGTGGCTGGCACTATTTATCAAGCCAACATGCAAAATACGGTCTCTAGTGGTAAAGTTGAGTTGTATACTGGGCCAAATGGTACAGGAACGCTCAAATACACCATCGCGATCGACGGCAAAGGCAACTTCTACACAACTGCTAATGTAGCCTACACAGGGCTCTATCCAAAAGTAACAGGGCCGTCAGGAGCCAGTCTTTTTATGGGCTCGCCGCTGAGCACAGGCGCATGTAATTCTTGTCATGGCGCAAGTACCGGTAAAATTGGAATAGATTAGGATTTTATCCCTTTTGAACTTGAAAAGCTCAGTTTGTTTTGGCAAACTGGGCTTTTTTTTCTTCAAAAATTTTGTAAAAGGTGGCTTCGTCCTTCGGGGAAATCAGGAGCTCATCGTATTTGTTGTAGCGCAGGATCAGACAGTGCCAAGCGGTACTCATTTTCCAGCCTGCGTATAAGCCATTGGAAGGTTCCAATTTATTGAAAGACGCATAAGGAATTCTTTTCTTTAAACCCATGCTTTGGCAAAGCAAATGGTCCTCTAAAAAAGTGTAGTGGGTCGTTTTTGGTAAAATCCAAATCAAAAAAATACTGAGCAGGAACCAAACCGCTGCCAGACCATAATAGGCGCTGCTGTCGTTTTCGGTGAAGTAGATGATGCTCGCCACGCCGCTATACACAACGAAAACAAAGCCTAAAATGATCCATAAGAACCAATCAGTTTTTGTTTGAAAGCGCATCTTGAATTACCAAGCAAACAATGGCTTGCCGCTCATCATGTCGTTAACTTCTTTTTTGACCTCGGCTAGAATGGCATCGTCGTTGGCATTCATGAGCACGCGGTCAATGAGGCGCACGATTTGCGGTATTTCTGTGGTGTTTACACCTCTCGAAGTAATTGCTGGCGTACCGATGCGGATACCGGAAGTTACGAACGGAGATTCGGTGTCGTATGGTACCATGTTTTTATTGACGGTGATGTCTGCCTTTACCAACGCGTTTTCGGCATCTTTGCCATTGATGCCTTTAGAACGCAAATCGATGAGCATGCTGTGGTTGTCGGTGCCGCCAGAAACGATATGGTATCCTAATTTGACCATTTCGGCTGCAAACACAGCTGCATTATCTCTTACCTGGGTCATGTAGGTTTTGAACGAGGGGTCAAGCGCTTCGCCGAATGCAACCGCTTTTGCAGCAATGACGTGCTCGAGTGGCCCGCCTTGAATACCTGGGAACACCGCTGCATCGAGCAGGGCGCCCATAGATTTGAGGTTGCCGTTGTTCCAACGCAAACCAAATGGGTTTTCAAAATTGTGGCGTAGCATAATGATGCCACCTCTTGGCCCGCGCAAGGTTTTGTGCGTGGTGGAGGTGACGATATGGCAATGTTCTAGTGGGTCGTTGAGTAAGCCCGCTGCGATCATGCCGGCAGGGTGCGAGATGTCTGCCAAAACCAAAGCGCCAATTTCGTCGGCAACTTTGCGGATGCGCGCGTAGTCCCAGTCTCTGGAATAAGCAGAAGCGCCGCAGATGATCATTTTGGGAAGTTCTCTTTTGGCTGTTTCTTCTAAAAGATCGTAATCGACCAAACCGGTCTCTTTGTTTACACCATAGAAAAATGGCTTGTACATTTTGCCAGAAAAGTTGACAGGTGAGCCGTGCGTAAGGTGCCCGCCATGAGAAAGGTCGAAACCTAGGATTTTGTCACCTGGTTGCAAACACGCTAAAAATACGGCGGCGTTGGCCTGCGCGCCTGAATGCGGCTGAACGTTCGCCCAAGTAGCGCCGAAAAGCGCACAAAGACGGTCAATGGCCAATTGCTCTACTTGATCCACGACCTCACAACCACCATAATAGCGCTTACCTGGTAAGCCTTCTGCATATTTGTTGGTGAGCACAGAGCCCATTGCTTGCATAACTTGCTCGCTTACGAAGTTTTCGGAGGCAATCAGTTCGATGCCGTGCAATTGGCGTTGTTTTTCTGCTTGGATCAGGTTGAAAATGGCTTGGTCTTTCATGGCGTTAATTTGTTGTTGCAAATATCGGAAGAATGCTAAAATAAGCGTCTAATTTCATAAAGAGAATGTGTAAAATCTGCTGCGGCCGCATTGAAAATGCCTTCAGAGGTCAGCTGATCGAGGCGCACCTGCCCTGAGGCATGTAAAATTTGTTCGGCGGGCCCAACCAATCCTACGTGATGGATCTTTCCATTTGAATTTTTGAAAAATGCAAGGTCAAGAACCTTTCTCTCTTCAAATTCGACTACACTTCCTAACTCAGCCTGTTGGTAGGCATCTCGGGGTAGGTTGTGGTCAAGTTGTCTGAATACATTTTGAACGAGCCCAGAACAATCTATGCCAAATACCGATTTACCGCCCCATAAATAAGGCGTGTTGAGGAAGCTCATGGCGTAGGCCCAACTTTCAATCGGTTTGGGTTCTAGATCGATGGTGTAGCTAAAACCGCCGATGGCAAATTCACGAAGACTCCCGATGCGCGATCCGCCGCTCAAAATTTGAGCGCCAAACGGACCGTGAATTGTTTGGTATTGTACATTGGAGTAGGTGCTGCTATCGAGCCAGCGGCGCAACTCTTTTTCGGTGAGGGCCAACACTTGTTTGTGATCGATGTAGCCTTCATAGCCATCTAGGTAGCTGCGGATTTTAAGCCAAGGTTGGCCGTGCTGCAAAATTTCGATGGGTTCGCCAAAGAGCAATTGCGTTACTTGCTGGGCGCTGTCTTTGGGCTCTTCGCGGACGGGGATAACAGACAATGCGCAAAATGCATAGCGCTGCTGGGGTTCTATCCATTTGATTTTATCACTCATTGCACCAAAATTAGCATTTTCAAGGCGATATTTGAGTAATTTTAGACCATGATTAATGGTCGCAGCCCTCAAATACTCATTACCAACGACGACGGCATTAGTGCCAAAGGAATTGCAGCGCTCATAGAAGTAGCAAAGCCTTTTGGTCAAATTTATGTGCTCGCTCCAGACAAACCGCAGTCCGGTATGGGGCACGCCATTACCATTCACGATCCAATTCGCATGTTCAAAAGCGATTTGTATGCAGGTGTAGAGGCTTATTCGTGCAGTGGCACGCCTGTAGATTGCGTCAAGCTCGGGATTTCAGAACTCTTGGGTAAAAAGCCAGACCTCATTCTCTCTGGCATCAACCACGGCGAAAACTCTTCAACCAACGTACTTTATTCCGGAACAATGTCGGCTGCCATTGAAGGTGCCATGGAAGGCATTCCTTCTTTTGGTTTTTCATTGGCCGATTTCGGTCCAGATGCCGACTTCACTGCAGCGCAGCACTACATTCAAATTTTACTGCAGCAATTCTTTGACAAAGGTTTTGCACCTTCTATTTGTCTGAACGTGAACATTCCTAAATTACCATTAGCCGAGATCAACGGGATCCGCGTCTGCAAGCAAGCACATGCCTATTGGGCCGATCGCTTTGAAAAACGCCAAGACCAATACGGCCGCAATTACTACTGGCTCACCGGTGAGTTTGCCGACCTCGATCAACGCCCAGACACTGATTTGCATGCACTCAAAGAAGGCTATGTCAGTGTAGTACCGACACACTTTGACCTCACGGCCTATGCCTACCTCAACCATTTTAAATCATGGGAACAATGAAAAACAACCTCAATCCATCTTTTTTCATCGGACTTGCCATCGGCGTCTTTTCTCCGCTTATCTTACTGCCCCTGATTGTATTTGTGCTCTCGCAGTCGTACGGCCAAAGTTTTTCATATCTATGGCACCAAACTTTACATTTTCAAGAATTCTTGAGTCGTTACCTCTCTTTAGGTCTCATCGGCAATTTAGCTTGGTTCTATTTTTTCTTGAATCGCGAGCAGTATTTCCATACACGCGGTATCATTTTTGGCATGCTCCTTTACGCGCCTTACATGATCTACGTAAATCTTGAGCGCTTCTTTTAAATTGCAAAACTTGGCGCAAAACCCACATGTATACATCGTTTGCGGAGAAGCATCTGGCGACCTCCATGCAGCCAATTTAGTGGCCGCCTGGAAAACCCTTAACCCCCAAATTCATTTCAGCGCCTGGGGAGGTGATCGCCTGCAAGCGCAGGGCGTACAACTAGAACAACACATCCGCGCCATGAGCTTCATGGGTTTTCTAGAAGTGCTACAAAATTTAGGAACCATTCGCCGTCAGTTCAAGCAACTCCAACAATCACTTTTGGCTCAAAAACCAGACTTGTTGGTGCTCGTTGACTACCCTGGTTTCAATCTTCGTATGGCCAAATGGGCAAAGGACCACGACATCAAAGTGTTGTATTATATTTCGCCAACCGTTTGGGCCTGGAAGCAAAATAGAGTCTACAAGATCCAGAAGTATGTTGCCAAAATGTATTGTATTTTACCTTTTGAGCCCGCATTTTACGCCCGTTTTGGAATTGAGGTAGCCTATTTTGGTCATCCGTTGCAAGACGAAATCAATCGCTTCAGGCATACTGCAAGCTCCTGTCTTTCTTTTGAAAAACCCATTTTAGCGCTTTTACCCGGTTCAAGACCTCAAGAATTAGCCCAAAAATTGCCACTAATGTTAGCTGCCGCTGCACAATTTAAAGCAACACATCAAATTGTAGTGGCCTGCGCTCAGAACATACCCAAATCTGTCTATGAAGCATATTGTATGCAGCACGATGTCTTTTTAAGTGAGGCACACACCTACGATTTGCTCTCCAAAGCCGAACTCGCCTTAGTAACCTCCGGTACAGCAACGCTTGAAACAGCTCTGTTTAATGTACCACAAGTGGTTTGTTATAAAGGTGCTGCGCTCTCCATTTGGTTGGCTCGAAAACTGGTTCACATCAAATACATTTCTTTGGTCAACCTCATCCTAGACAAAAGTGCCGTGCCAGAACTGATACAAGAAGAGTGTACCGTTGAAAAGATGCAAAAGGCATTACAAGAAATCTTACCTGGTCAGGTGCAACGAGCCGAGCAGCTTGCCAATTATGCGCAACTACAAGACCTATTGAAACAATCAGGAGTGAGTGAACGTATCGCCAATTCCATGAATTCCTATTTAGTCTCGTGAAACGCAGCGCTTACTTGATGTTCTTTTTATTTGCTTGGAGTCTCTCTTTTGCCCAAACGCTGCGCGTAGGATTATACACGGCCTCGAGTGTCAAAGAATTTCAATTTTCTATTGGAAGCGGCGGCTATTTGCTATCTGCTACCATGCCCGATGGGCGCATCGAATCGCTACCACTCCTTACACTTGCTCAGGGCAGATTCAAATGCAGTGGTACCCTTGTACAATTTTTTCAAGGTGGTGTTCTGCGTTTGCAAGCGAGTCAGATAGAATTATTGCAGTTGGCTCACGAAGATTTCTGTAATTGGTCTGTTCCCGCCTTGTCTACAAAAACCCGTGCTTACGAAGGTAATTTTGAGTTGCGTGTCAGTAAAGGCAATTTGTCTTTGGTCAATACAGTTCCCATTGACACCTATTTAGAAGGCGTTGTTTCTTGTGAGGGAGGCCCAGGTCATCAAAAAGCCTACTACCAAGCCCAAGCAGTGATTTCCAGAACATATGCCCTTCAAAATCAATCTCGCCACCAAAAGGAGGGTTTTGATTTGTGCGACCGCGTGCATTGTCAGGCTTATTTACACAAGCGCACAGGTTCTGCACTTATTGATAGTGCGGTTTTTCAGACTACTTCTGTAGTGCTGCTTACAGCTACAGGCCAATATTTTCCTACTTTTTTTCATGCCAATTGCGGCGGGCAAACCTGTGAGCCACAAGATGTCTGGAATGAACAAATCGATGGGCTTTACACCTTTCAAGACACCTTTTGTATCCATACCAAACAAGCAACTTGGGTCAAAAGCATCCCTTTGAATTCCTGGACTAACTTCCTTTCCAAGCAATATGGCTTTCCCTTAAATGATTCGCTGAGTAATGCACTTTTGCAAGAATTCAGGCAGCCTTCAAGAAGTGCATTTTATCTGCATCCGGTTTATGGCATTCCCATGCGCGACTTGCGCGAGCAATTCAAATTGAAATCGAGTTTTTTTGATGCGGTTGTGGTCGGTGAAGAAATGATCCTTTACGGAAAAGGCTTTGGACACGGGGTTGGGCTTTGTCAAGAAGGTGCCATGCAAATGGCCAAAAAAGGGTATACCTACGACCAAATATTGCGCTTTTATTACCCTGGAGCAAAGCTCTCTGAGGGAACGCGCTAGCGGCGTTTGGTGCGCAATTTCACTTATTTTTTGGTAACTACAAAGATTTCTTCGTCGTCTCGCTTGAAGAATTTTTCTGAGCGGGCATACGCTTCTAACTCATTGAGGTGGTGCAAGCGGTATAAGGTCTTTTTGGTTTGTTTGAGTTGCTCGCTCATTTGGGCATCTTGCTGCTCAATTTGAGAAAGTTTGCGCTTTTGACGTACCAGCGTGAAAATATCCCAGTCGTC
Source organism: uncultured Flavobacteriia bacterium (assembly GCA_937975705.1). Lineage (GTDB taxonomy): Bacteria > Bacteroidota > Bacteroidia > Flavobacteriales_D > Crocinitomicaceae > UBA952. Next base: position 36,971 of record CALJTX010000049.1, read on the forward strand.
TAAAAAGAGAAAGTAGATGCCAAACACCAAACTCGTGAGAATGTACTTGTTCTTTAGCCAACTAGGTATACGTCGCATAGCGCTTGCTTATTGTTCAGAGAAGCTATTGTACTTCTTTTCGTAGAAAGCGATCCATTCTTTGTCGTACTCGAACCACTTTTCCGCTTTTTTGAGCATTGGTCTGGCATTGATGGTGCTGCCATCTCTTTTCATGAGGGCTTGAGCACTCAAGATAAGTCCGACGCGCAATGCATCTTTATCGGCTTGTGTCCAATTTTCAAAATCTTTATCGCTGAGGTTTGCGAGGTTGGGAAGCTCTGTTTTCCAAATCAAATTGGCTGTTTTGGCATCGCGGTTGTTGTAGCGAATGGCAGCCTCGATCATTTTGATGCCCATTGGGTTTCTGGTGATACTGCTGTAGGATTCACAGGCATCTAATATTTCAGTAAGTGTTTCAGCTGTTTTGTCTTTGTTTTCATTGTTGTAAACAATAGGGTAGCCGTCTTCTTCTTCCAAAATGTAACGCACACCGTTGTTGAGTAGTTCGAGCTGAAAGCTGTTGAGCCACATTTTGTGAATAGGCATTTTGAATACACCGTTTTCGTCGCGCTCAATGGCAGTTGCACATGCTGTAATGGCTTCTTCAAATGGATCTTGGATCATGGGGTCTTTGAGGTCTTTGCGGTAGACGCCAAACAAGCCTTTCGCAAGAAAGATGTAAGGAGTAGGGTCATTGGCATATTTTTCTTTGACAGTGTAATCGCCTGCACGCTTGACCAATTTGATGAAGTTGGAGTCTGCATGAAGCTGAGTGAGTTCGTCCAGGTTATTGGTGACGGTAATGAAATTGTCGTTGTCTACAGAAATATCGAATTCTTCTTCTTCAACTTCACCGTTTTTCAAGGTTTTCTTTACTGCATAGGTTACATTCAAGGAAACAGAGTAGTTTCCAACGCGCTTGAAGCTCACTTCAATGATATCGCTTTTTTCATCACCTTTAGTAAAATCCCAGTCTTTGCCTTTGACGCCGGAGATGACCCATTCGGTACTTACTTTCTTCGAGCCAGCAGGCGTAAAGATACTGCGCATTTCAATAGAGGTGTTTCCGCCTTTTTCGTCATCGAGGGTGATGACGCGTTTGGATTCTTTGAGTTGTAGTGTAGGCTTTTGGGCCAAGAGTGAACTACTTAAGATTAAACTCAGAAAGGATAGCAAAAAAAGTTTCATTGGTGTTGGTTTTAACATGTCGAATCTAGTCAATTCTCTTCGAAATTAATAAAATTTATTGATGGCTCTTGATCAAAAGGTGCAAGATTTCTTGGGCGGCCAATGCAATCTTTGTGCCAGGACCATAAATACCGAAGACACCAGCCTTGTAGAGCTGTGCGTAATCTTGTTGTGGAATCACGCCTCCAGCTACCACCATGATGTCGGAACGCCCTTCTTTTTGCAAGGCTTCAATCACTGCAGGAACAAGTGTTTTGTGTCCGGCGGCAAGCGAAGAAACGCCCACAATATGCACATCGTTTTCGATGGCTTGTTTGGCGGCTTCCTGAGGCGTTTGAAAGAGCGGCCCGATATCTACATCGAAACCTATGTCGGCGAAGGAGCTTGCAATGACTTTTGCACCGCGGTCGTGGCCGTCTTGTCCCATTTTGGCAATCATAATGCGCGGACGGCGCCCCTCAAGCTCGATGAATTCATCGAGCAAGGCCTTTGCTTTGATAAAATCTGGATCGTTCATAATTTCTTTTGCATACACGCCGCTGATGCTTCTGATCTTGGCTTGGTAACGGCCAAAAACCTCCTCTAGCGCAAAGGAGATTTCGCCAAGTGTACAGCGCGCTTTTGCGCAGCGCACGGCAATTTCAAGTAAATTCCCTTCGGTTTGTGCAGCCATTTTTAATTCAGACAATAACTGCGCTACTTCTTGCGCATTGCGCTTTGTTTTGATGTTCTCAAGTCGTGCAATTTGCGCTTTTCTTACTTCGGTGTTGTCTACCTCTCGGATTTCAATCTGACTTTCTTCGGATGTTTGGTAGCGATTGACACCCACAATGATTTCGTATCCGGCATCTATGCGCGCTTGTTTTTTGGCAGCGGCCTCTTCAATGCGCATCTTCGGAAGACCCGTTTCTATGGCCTTGGCCATGCCGCCCAAGTTTTCGATTTCAGTGATCAATTCCCATGCTTCCTCGATGAGCTCTTGCGTGCGTTTTTCTACAGCTTCGCTTCCGGCATACGGGTCTATAAATTGCGTGATGCCCGTTTCTTTTTGTAAAAAGATTTGTGTGTTGCGGGCAATTCGGGCAGAAAAATCGGTGGGTAAAGCAATCGCTTCATCTAGGGCATTTGTGTGTAAAGATTGGGTGCCACCCAAGGCTGCAGAGAGCGCTTCAAGACAGGTGCGCCCCACGTTGTTGAACGGATCTTGTTCGGTCAAGGACCAGCCCGAAGTTTGGCAATGCGTGCGCAACGCTAGCGACTTGGTACTTTTTGGGTCAAATTGTTGGACGAGTTTGGCCCACAACACCCGACCTGCTCTGAGCTTGGCGACTTCTGTTAAGTGGTCCATGCCAATGGCCCAGAAGAAACTGAGTCTTGGTGCAAAGTCGTCAATGGCCAAGCCTGCATTTAGTCCTGTGCGAATGTATTCCAAACCATCGGCTAGGGTATAGGCCAGCTCAATTGCGGCAGTGGCCCCGGCCTCGTGCATGTGGTATCCAGAGATGGAGATGGAATTGAATTTGGGCATGTTTGCCGAAGTGTAAGCAAAAATATCGGCAATGATGCGCATCGATGGCGCCGGCGGGTAGATATAGGTGTTGCGCACCATAAACTCCTTGAGGATATCGTTTTGGATGGTGCCGCTCAATTGTTCGCTCGTCACGCCCTGTTCGTGCGCGCTGGCGATATAGAAAGCCATAATGGGCAAAACCGCGCCATTCATCGTCATGGAGACAGACATGTCTTGGAGTGGTATCTGGTCAAAGAGCATTTTCATGTCTTCGATGGAGTCAATGGCTACACCTGCTTTTCCAACATCGCCAAGAACGCGCTCGTGGTCAGAATCGTAGCCACGATGTGTGGCTAAGTCAAAAGCAACACTCAAGCCCTTCTGACCTGCGGCTAAATTGCGTCGGTAAAATGCGTTGGATGCAGCTGCTGTTGAAAAACCTGCGTATTGTCTGATAGTCCAGGGCTTGGAAAGGTACATTGACGCATATGGGCCACCTAAAAACGGTGCCAAACCAGAGCGATAGGTTTGTACCTGCGCTGCTTGGGTTTGTTCAGACCAATTGAGGTTGCGGTAAGATTTGAGTTCTATTCTTGACATCAGTTGGCGTGTTTTTCAAAAATTAAATAGGGTACATCTAAAGCAGTTGGAAGATCGGCCCAACGCGTTGTCGGGATTTCAAACTCATTGGGGAAGGCATTGATACCAATGAGTACTGTTTGGCCCGATGCAAAAAGCTCGAGGCGCAATTGACGCGTTTTTAAAATTTGCTTGCGCAACAATTCACTCGCCGACGCTTGTTGCGCATCGAGTTCACAAAGGAAGTCCCAGCTCTTCTGAGTGAGTTGCAAAGTGAGTTGCTCGATTGCATATGCATTTTGAAGCGGATCTTGAGGGCTAGAAAGCTGTGCTTCTTCGTTAATCAGGTTGGCAATGTTTAGCGCCATGCGTTGTCCAAAAGTACTGGCGCCATTTTCAGATAATGCATCATGGGGCTGGATGCAAACAAATTGCGCACCGCCCATGACAGCGCTCAGTCCTTCTGTGGACAACCGCAATAAATTGGTATAGGGGTCTTGAAGACTTTTGTTGCAAAAGCCAGTCTTGGCAATGATGTGTACGCTAATTTGCACCTTGTGGATCTGAGCGAGTTGCGCAATAAGCTGCTGCAAGGCCCGCAACTTGGCAATTTCTACTAAATATTCTTTGCCAACACCAAGCTCCACATATAGCTCGAGGTCTTGCGGATGGGCCTCAAGTAGTTGTTGCAACTCAAAAAGACCTGATGCAAGTTCGCTGCTACAATTGGCTCCAATCTGCTGGATGTCAAAAGTGCTGATGAAATTTTTGGCACTGCCATAGCGGTACAAAGCGCTGCATTGATCCGCTTTTTCGGCACCGAGCTCTTGCCTAAAGTGCGCATATGCTTGTGCGTCATCAAAACATATTAGGCAACGAATATATGCGATTTCTATGCCTGCAAGTAATTGCGCATAATTGGTTTGCGGCGAAGTATGGTCTATAAAAATGGCGTCGGCACCCTGCATCAGGGCAGCGAGTAAGATCTCATTGCTTTGTTTTTCAGTTTGTGCACTTACGGCTACAAGGCGCTTCCAGGCGTTGGGCGTATGCGCGAGCGTTGGCAATTGTGGCGCTTCAAGTGCAGTAAGAGAAAAGGAAAGTTCTTCAATTGCAGATTCATATTGGAGTAGGGCAGTGTTTTCCTTGAGTTCTTTGTTCAATTGTGCTTGCCAAGTGCTTAAGGAATTGGCTGAAAACGGGATGGAAACTTTCGACATAAAAATAAGTGTCCTCAAATATACTGAATCTCTTGTTTAACTGCTGAATTTACTGAATAGGAAGTCTGCTTGTGAGGCTAATTTTGAGGCATGACAAAAAGATTATTTCTGCTTATTTTCTTGTGCTGCTTGCATATCGGCGGGCTCACTCAGGTCCTGGCCATTTCTCAAAATATTTTTTGGTCCGGCGGCCTGCTGAATGCCGTAGATGAAAATCAGCAACAGTTTAATCCAGCCGCGAGTCATCCGAAAGTTCAGAAGGGCTTTCAATTGTATACTTCAGCACCTTTGCAAATCTCAAATTTATTTGGCCTTCATATAAGTGCGCACTACACGCACAATAACGTAGGTATTTACCATGAGTTCAATGGTATTTTTCACAGCGCGCAGCACCAATTACAAACCGCACATGTGCTTGCATTTACACCTGCTCCAAAATTAAAAATTGGAATAGGTTTGTCATTGCAGCGAGCCCTGCAACCACACTATTATGGCAATACACTGACAGCAAGTGCGCGTTTGGGTTGTCAGTATCAGTTGAAGGCAGACCAATTTGTAGCGCTTGTGCTCACCGACATTGGCCGAGCTGCACAGCAACAAATACAGTTAGAACATGTGCTTGTCTTGGATGAGCGTTTGTCTTTTGCGCAAGGGTGCTCCTGGAATCCGCAGTTCAAGCCCAATTTATATATCTCCCTGGTACAAAATCTTTCTGGTGCAAAAGTGCAGTTCACCTGTGGCTTATTCCCGCAGTCATACGCCTTCTCCATAGTTGTATCCAAGCAAAAGAAATACACCTGGCAGTTAGGGCAGAGCTGGCAAAAATCTCATGGCCTGTGTTTTCAAATCGGACTCAATCTTCATTAATGCGCTATTTATATTTATTTGCTTTCGTTTTTTCTTTTGTTGCTGGGCGCGCTCAATTCCTAGATTTATCGCCTGTTTTGGAGCCAGAGACAATCCCTGTGAACGCCCAAGCACTCGATCAACTCCTCGCCAATCAGCTCATCACCCCCGAAGATGCACAGCAGCTTGCACTTTTTTTTGAGCAGGGTGGATCCGTTCAAAATTTGTTTCAATTACAGGGTTTGCTCACAAGTGAACTTTCAACTATTGAGCGCAGTTGCGCCAAATTAGTTGCCCCGCAAGGCAAGCCAAAGTCTCCAGGGTTTGCTTTGTCCACAATTCAATTGCGCTACGAACTTCACTATACCTTGCCTCAGGTCCTCCACGACCAAAAAGGATTTGCAATCCTGCAAGACACCGCTTTTTTAGGTCCAGCCTTTGCCTGTCAACAACGCCTCTCGCTGCTGCAAAACCATTGGCGTTTCGGTGGGCAAATGGCCAAAGATGCAGGAGAACCCGTTTTTCAAAAAAGCCCAGCGCGGGGCAGCGACTTTATGTCTGCTTATTGTGCCTGGGAAAACCCAAATAAAAATGCGGTGTTCCAAAAGCTGCTTTTTGGTGCGTATCAAGTGCAGTGGGGGCAAGGTTTGCAACTCTGGAGTTCGAGAGGCATGGGAAAGAGCATTGATCTACTACAATTAGCCAAAAAACCACTCGGCATCAAGCCTTATCAAGGTCGTGATGAGCAACGTTTTTTGCAAGGTGTCGCTGGTTCGCTCAGCTATGCAAATTATGAACTGATTTATCTCGCTTCATTCAAACGCAGCGACCTCCAACCACAATTGGATACCCTGCAAGCAGAATTTAATTTTTCCTATTCGTCGGGCCTGCACCGAACACCTTCTGAAATTGCCAAAAGGAAGCAGGGGCAAGAACAACTGTACGGAATAGGTATCCGCCGAAAAACAAACCTATGGCAATTTGGAGCTCTGGCTTTGTATCAACAATTGAAAGCGCGGTCAGTTTCAGATACAATAGTCGCGCAAAAGCTGCACAAAGTACTGTCATATTGGAGTTTAGGTGCGTACGCCCAAGGCACCTGGCAACAATTTTATATTTATGCTGAGCTTGTTGCTGTTTTGACGCAAGCCAATTATTTGTTTAGGTCTAGCGCATTAAATACTGCTTTTATTTATCACATCGCGCAGCGCTTAGAAATGGGCTTGCATGTGCGCAACTATGGTCCTTTTTATCAAGCATTCTATGCCAATCCAATTGGCAACAACACCAATGGCGCCAATGAAAGCGCCTGTATTTTCCAATTGAAATGGCAAGCGCACAAATTCTTGACCGTTAATATATCTGCCGAATATCTTCAAATTCCCCAAATGCTCACAGCGCAGCAATTTCCTAGGCAAAGCAACGAGACCCGCTTGCTGTTTCGCTATCAAGCGTCTAAAAAAAGAATTTTCAATGGACAGCTTGCTTTGAGAAATGGGGAGCAATTCCATACACAATTGAAGGCTTCGCTTTCTGCCCAACTTCAGGTTAATGAAAGTGAAAAAGTTTGTGGCGCGTTGCAATACAGCACGTTTATTCCAACACTCATTTCGAGCAAACATATGGAGTTTTCCTGGCTGCATGCACCTTTATCTTCAGTATTTCGCTTCGAGCTAATTTATGGCTTGTTTCAAGTTCCAGAAAACGCACCATTGCTCTACAGTTATCCGTATTTACTTGGCTTTGGTTCTCAAACGATGCTGCTAAGCGGGGTTGGATCATATATAAATGCTGCTTTAAAACTTTCTATGCAGTCCGATTGGCAATTGGGCTTGATGTTCGGATTAAAGCAAGTTTTAGCACCAACTCAATACCAAAAAATGCAAGTCGGATTGCGGCTACAGAAACAATTTTAATTTTTTTTTTTCAAAAAACATGTACCAAATCAAAAATAGTTGCGTTATGCAAAAAAGAGGACTGCAAGCCTCTTCTGCTCATCTCCTTAAAACCAAAGACTATGCCTCTCCAATTCTCCCTTCCGCAGCAGTCTTTTCTTCTCGAAGAAGAAAGAACTCAAATTGAGCGTGCTCAGCAAGATCCGCGCTTTTTTGCGCCACTTTACGAGCGCTATCACGATGCTATCTTTCGTTACGTTTATCGCCGTGTAGACGAAGAAGAACAAGCGTATGATATCACCTCAAGTGTTTTTGTAAAGGCCTTACAAGCATTGCACAAATACGAATACCGTGGTTTGCCATTTTCTGCATGGTTGTTTCGCATTGCTAAAAGCGAACTCTACCAGAGTTTCCGCGACCAAAAAGCACAGCGTACTGTGAGTATCGACAAAGTTGTACTCAAGCAAGTCATTGAAGACTGGACAGAAGATTACACCGAACAAGACAAAGCGCGTTTGCTTCTTGCCCTCAAAGGGCTTAAAGAGCAGCAACTTCAATTGATTGAGATGCGTTTTTTCGAAAAACGTTCTTTCAAAGAAATTGGAGAAATCTGCGGTTTGTCTGAAAACAACGCCAAAGTGAAAACTTTCCGCGCTGTTCTTAAACTCAAAGAATTTTTTCATCAAAAAGAATAGTTATGCTTCAAATTTTATTCGACCGAAAAGAACCCAGTAGCTATGAGGTCCGCGAACATCAAAATTTTCAAGAAATTTTAGCGGCCTTCAACTACCAACAAAAAGTGAATAATCCCTGGCGCTACTGGTACTATCCAGTGCTTACGGTTTGCCTACTGCTGTTGGTTTAAGCGCTCAAACATGAAATAGTTTGTACATTTGTGTATGTACAAATTATTTCGTTTCGTTCTCTTTCAATTTGATGCAGAGAAAGTCCATTATTTTGTGGTTGGTCTGCTGAACAAAATTCACCGTTTTGCACCAGCACGCGCCATTTTTCGCAAGCTATATGTTGTGGAGAGCCCTCAGCTAGCCACTTCATTTTTAGGTCTAGATTTTCCTAATCCTGTAGGCCTTGCTGCCGGATTCGATAAAAACGCACAAAATATCGATGCACTTGCCGATTGCGGTTTTGGTTTCATTGAAATTGGTACAGTCACTCCAAAAGCGCAGCCGGGCAATGATAAACCGCGTCTTTTTAGACTCAAAGCCGATCAAGCCATTCTCAACAGAATGGGATTCAACAACGACGGCGTGGAAGCTGCCATAGCGCAGCTCAAAGCACGTCGAAACCACAAAATTATCATTGGCGGCAACATCGGTAAAAACAAATGGACGCCAAATGAATCCGCCGCAGCCGATTACCTATTATCTTTTGAAGCCTTATTTCCATATGTAGATTATTTTGTGGTCAATGTGTCATCACCCAACACGCCAAACTTGCGTGCTTTACAAGAAAAAGAGCCACTTCAAGACCTCTTGCTTCGCCTACAAGCGTTGAACCAAACCAATACACAGCCCAAACCCATTTTGTTGAAAATTGCACCAGATCTTACTGAAACACAAATCGATGAAATCATCGACATTGTATTTTACACCAAGATTGCTGGGCTTATTGTTGCCAATACAACCATTTCTCGCGACCAGCTCAAAACCCCTGCGCATGTAGTAGAAAAAATGGGCGCAGGTGGCATTTCTGGCAAGCCAGTCACCGCTCGTGCTACCGAACTCATTCATTATATCCATCAGAAAGCAGAAGGAAAAATTCCGATGATTGCAGTTGGTGGTATCCACAGCGCAAAAGATGCTTTGGATAAGTTAGACGCGGGTGCAAGCTTGGTTCAATTGTATACGGGTTTTATTTACGAAGGTCCGGCGCTTGTTAAAGCCATCAATACAGCACTCTTACAACGCGCTTCGAAAAAATGAAAAAACCTGGGCTTTTACAAATAACAGAATGTCCGCGCGATGCCATGCAAGGCATCAAAGACTGGATACACACCGAACAAAAAGTGCGCTACCTCAATGCCTTGCTTCAATGTGGCTTTGATGTGCTCGATTTTGGCAGTTTTGTGTCGCCCAAAGCCATTCCTCAAATGCAAGATAGCGCGGCGGTTTTAGACGAGCTCATTGCGTCTCCAACCAAATTACTAGCCATAATTGCCAATGCCCGTGGGGCCTCTAGCGCCGCTCAGCATGAGCGTATTTCTATTCTTGGATATCCATTTTCCATTTCAGAAACCTTTCAACTAAGAAACACCAATTCAACCCTAGATCAAGCCTTGTTTCAATTAGCCGAAATCGATGCCATTTGTCGTCAACAAAAGAAAGATCTACGCGTCTATCTTTCCATGGGTTTCGGAAATCCTTACGGCGATGCATGGTCTTCAGAAATTGTAACACAGTGGGTAGCGAAACTCCAAGATCGCTTTCAAATCGCTGAGTTTGCACTTTCAGACACCATTGGTTGCGCTACCCCACAAACCACGCAAGCGCTCTTTTCTGACTTGACTACCCAATTTCCAAAAACGCGTTTTGCTGCACATCTTCATGTGGTGAGAGGTCAAGAACAAGACCTCATACAAGCCGCATTAGCAGGTGGTTGTCAACATTTTGATACCGCTGTTGGTGGCTTTGGCGGTTGTCCTATGGCTAAAGATGAGCTAACAGGTAATTTAGCCACTGAAGCGCTGCTCAATTTTGCGCAAGACGCAGAAATAAATCACGCCATCGACAGTACTTCATTTGAGGCTGCTCGTCAAATTTCAACTTCAATTTTTAACAAATGAGAAACAAAAAACTACTCTGGGTAATCGGAATTCTTTTTGCGCTATTGGTTGTCCTTTATTTTTATCTTACTACTGATTTCGAACAGGTTGAGCCATTGAAAAATAAGAAGGTAGAGAAAGCAGAAGGCGTTCAGATCAGTACCGACTTCAATACAAATACATTTTCGAGTAAGGCAGAACCAAAAGTTTTGAAAGCATTGAAATTGTGCGACAGCACTATTCAATGGAGCGAAGATTTGAATCGGCCTTCTTGTACGCCCAATTATTTTCGGGTTTTCCCCCTTAAAAAAGGACTGGATATTGCACAAGGATGTATGGTGCTCTTGAAAGCAGGTGTCAATGGTTTTCCGGTGCGCCGTTTTGTAGTATATGAAAAGGAAGGTACTGAAATGGTACAGGCCAACGGATTCATTGGTTATCCGATTGAATTTAGGCCGCAAGCCAAAACCTATGACGACGTCGTGATCCGTTTTTTTGAGCGCTATGAAGGTCAGAAGTATTTTTACAATTGTCTGTTTACCTGGAAGCAAAACCGCTATCAATATGTGCGTTGCGAACAAATCAATGATGCCAATATCAAGCCCGAAAAACAAACGCAGGTTTCAGCCGAAATTTTACAAATTCTCAATGAAAAACAGCTGGTATTTTAGTCTGCTCTTGCTCTTTTTGACTGCGTGTATCAACGGAGAGCAAACCTACCGTGCCGATTACACTCATTTTTTGAGCGGTGGCAATAGCAAGGTATGGATGCTAAAAGGAACGCAGCAAAACGAGTTGGCGCAATTACAGCGCAACGCCTGGGGCGAAATCTTATTTGTTTTTTATGTTACCGGTGAGGTGTTGGTGGGTTCGTTCGGTGACTTAGATAAAGGCGCCTATGACAAAGGACACTTTACTTATTTAGAAAAAAGCGAGCAACTTTCCATCCAAATTGGAAAAGAAAAATGGACCTTTCAAGTGCAGGCTATCAAAGACGACGAAATTGTGCTCAAGACCAAAAAGGGGAATTCTTTAGCCGCTTATTTGCATTTGGTTCCACTGACCTTACCTCATTAAAATCTTTCAAAAGCACCCAACCCAAATAGTGCAAAATCATATTTTGCGGGGTCTTCAGGGTCAAATTCAAGTAACCTAGCTTGGAGCTCTAAATTCGTTTGCCAATCATTTTGTTTGCGCGTGATGAGCCCAAGTTTTCTAGCGATGTTTCCGGTATGCACATCAAGGGGCACATGTAGGGTGCTGAGTGGGATATGGTTCCAGATACCAAAATCAACTCCATTTTTAGAACTCCTGACCATCCAACGCAAGAACATCACAATGCGTTTTGCTGCAGAGCCTTTTGATGGATCCGCCACATGTTTGTGACTTCTGGGTTTTAAAAAAGGAACGAATTGCTTTCTAAAATGCAAAATGTAAGTATCAAGTCGGGTAGGATCGCCTTTGAATGCATTTTGAAGTCCTCCATTTTGATAAAGCGCTTGTAATCCAAGCAGAAAGCCGTTGAGGTCTTCTTGGTTAAAAGTACGGTGAATAAACGGAGGACACCCACCGTCGTGGTATTGCAGCACATACTCATGTGGTGAAGGCCCAAGAATTGCGAGTAGTTTTTCACCGCTTTTGATGATGCTCTGTCTATTGCCCCAAGCGATAGTAGCTATTAAAAAAGCGACAATTTCGATGTCTTCTTTTTGCGTAAAGCGGTGAGCTAGCGCGATCGGATCAGTAGCAATAAAATGTGCTGCTTCGTATTGTTCGGCTTTGAAATCAAGAAATTCCTTCAGCTCTAAGCTCGAGCCTTTAAACGAATTGTCCATCTTGCATCGTTAAACAGCGATCGGCCATTTGGGCAAAACTAGTGTTGTGCGTCACGATGACAAAACTCTGTTTCATTTCTGCACGGAGCTCCAAGAATAAATGGTGCAGTGCGTTGGCGTTTTCGGTATCTAGATTGCCTGAAGGTTCATCGGCAAAGACCAAGGCTGGCTGATTGACCAGTGCGCGTGCTACAGCAATACGCTGTTGTTCTCCTCCGGATAGCGCCTCAGGTTTGTGCTGCGCGCGGTTAGATAGTCCAAAACGGTCTAAAAGGATTTGTGCTTTTTTTAAGGCATCGGTCTGATTGCAGCCGCCAATCATGGCGGGAAGTGCAATGTTTTCTATTGCAGTAAATTCTGGGAGCAACTGATGAAACTGAAATACGAAACCCAATCTTTGATTTCTAAAGTGGGCAAGCGCCTTTTCATTGAGTGCAAAAGGATCTTTACCTTCGATGCGCAATTGCCCGTGGGAGGGGCTGTCTAGTGTGCCTAAGATTTGCAATAAGGTGGTTTTGCCGGCACCAGATGAGCCTACAATAGAAATGATTTCAGACGGAGCAACCGCAAGATCAATTCCTTTGAGAATGGCTAGCGTGCCGTAGTTTTTTTCTATGCCTTTTGCCTCGAGCATTAGTGATCAAGTTTGATGGTGTGTCCTGCTTTATCGCGTTTGGTCTGTAAATAGCGTTCGTTGTGAATATTGCTCTCAATTTCAAGCGGAATATTTTCAATGATTTCAAGGCCATAACCGATGAGGCCAGTGCGCTTTTTGGGGTTGTTTGACATCAGCTTCATTTTGCGGATGCCAATGGCGCGGAGCATTTGCGCACCGATACCGTAATCGCGTTCGTCTGGTTTGAAACCTAGTTTTTCATTTGCTTCGTAAGTATCTAAACCTTCTTCTTGAAGTTTGTAGGCCTTGAGTTTGTTAAGTAAGCCAATGCCGCGTCCTTCTTGGTTCATGTAGACAATGGCGCCCTTGCCTTCTTTGTTGATGAGTTCCATGGCTTTGTGCAGCTGAGGGCCGCAATCGCAGCGGCAGCTACCAAAGATATCGCCAGTGAGGCAAGAAGAATGCACGCGCACCAAAACGGCCTCGTCTTCGGTCCAGGTGCCTTTGGTCAGTACTAAATGGTCTTGGTCGTTGCTTTGGTCTTTAAAGGCGCGCAACTGAAAATCGCCGTAGGCTGTTGGCATCTCGACCTGAACTTGCTCCACAATCAAGGATTCATGTGCAATGCGGTATTTGATGAGGTCGGCGATACTGATGATCTTCAGATCGAATTTTTTCGCAATTTCAAGGAGTTGGGGTAGGCGCGCCATTGTGCCATCTTCATTGAGGATTTCAACGATGATACCGGCTTCTTCAAAGCCTGCTAAACGCGAAAGGTCTACGGCCGCTTCTGTGTGTCCGGCGCGGCGCAGAACGCCACCGTTGCGCGCACGCAATGGAAAAATGTGGCCTGGCTTGCCGAGCTCTTCTGGGCTGATCTTCGGATCGATCATGGCCAAGATTGTTTTGGATCGGTCACTTGCTGAGATGCCAGTGGTGCAGCCATGCCCTACGAGATCCACGCTGATGGTAAAAGGTGTTTCGTAGGCAGCAGAATTGTTGCGCACCATGAGTTCCAATCCGAGTTGGTCACAGCGTTCTTCGCTAATTGGTGCGCAGATGAGACCGCGCCCGTGAGTAGCCATAAAGTTGATCAGTTCAGGCGTTGCGTTGCGTGCAGCGGTGAGAAAGTCACCTTCGTTTTCGCGGTCTTCGTCATCGACAACAATGACAACTCTGCCTTGTTGAATTTCGTAAATCGCTTCTTCTATTGTGTGGAGTGTTTGAGACATATGTTGTAATGCTTACGCTTTAGGTATTTGGGAGAGACTTGCAAGGAGGTAATTCCAGAATTTTTGTACCGACGAAATTTGTACGCATTCGTCAGGGGAATGGGCTGCGCGGATATTCGGACCAAATGAGATCATGTCTACTCCGATGAGTTTCTCGCTCAACAAACCACATTCTAAGCCTGCATGGCACGCTTTTACTTTTGGTTCTTCACCGTATAGTTCGGTGTAAAGTGCGCGCATTTTTCCGAGGATGGGAGATTGTGCATTCGGTTTCCAACCAGGGTAGTCGCCACTTTGCTCGACAGTTGCACCCATATTTTCAAAAGCACAGCGCAAGGCCATACTCACCTCTGCTTTGGTGCTCTCTACGGAGCTGCGTTGTAAAGATTGTGTGGTAAAGGCTCCGTTGTCAATGATGACGCGCGCCAAAGACGAAGAGGCTTCTACCAAACCTTCAATATCAGGGCTCATGCGGTAAACACCGTTGTGAACGCTACACAACGTAGCTAGAATTTGTTTAAAAACGAATTCAGGGACCGCTTTCAATTCTGTTGAAACTTCTTTGGTAGTTAATTCAAAATGTGGTTCAATAAGATGATATTCTCCTTTGAGTAATTGTCCAAAAGCAGAGATTTCTTGTTGAACTTTCGCTATATTGTTTGTCGCAATGATAGCCTTCGCTTCGCGTGGGATGGCATTGCGCAAGCTACCGCCATCAAAATAAAGCAATTGAATGGCTTGTGTTTGCTTGAGTTCCCAAAGCAAGCGCGCCATCCATTTGTTGGCATTGCCGCGTCCTTTGTCGATATCCATGCCGGAGTGTCCGCCGAGTAGGCCAGAAATATTGATTTCAAGCGCAGTAAAGCCACTCTGAACGGCTTCTTGGGTGTAAGTATAAGAAGTATTGGTGTCGATACCACCTGCACAACCCACAGAAAGTTCGTCGTCGTCTTCGGTGTCGAGGTTCAAGAGAATGGTTCCGCTCAAAAGCGTTGCATCCATTTCTTTGGCGCCGGTCATGCCGGTTTCTTCGTCGATGGTAAAGAAAGCTTCCAAAGCGGGGTGCGGGATGTCGGTACTGGCGAGCAGGGCCATAATTGCCGCAACCCCAATGCCGTTATCGGCTCCGAGTGTAGTTCCGTTTGCGCGGATCCAGTCTCCGTCTTGAATCATTTCAATACCTTGCTGATCAAAATCAAATACGGTATTGGCATTTTTTTGATGCACCATATCGAGGTGACTCTGAAGAATGACTGTCTGGCGGTCTTCCATGCCAGCGCTTGCAGCTTTTTTGATGATGACGTTGCCAATGCGGTCAACGATGGTTTCTAAGCCAAGCGCTTCGCCAAAATTTTTCATGAAGGCAATGACGCGCTCTTCTTTTTTAGAAGGCCTTGGTACGGCATTGAGCGCTGCAAAATGTTGCCATAACGCTTTTGGTTCTATATTGCTGAAATCCATGATCAAGGAAATTTGGGGTATTGTTGAAAATTCGGATCGCGTTTTTCTAAGAACGCGTGTTTACCTTCTTGCGCTTCTTCGGTGAGGTAATAGAGTAGGGTGGCGTCGCCAGCGAGTTCCATTAGGCCATGTTGCCCATCGAGCTCGGCGTTCATGGCGCGCTTGATCATGCGAATCGCGAGCGGACTTCTCATCATGATGGTTTTGGACCACTCCACTACGGTGTCTTCTAATTGATCAAACGGAACAACCTTGTTGACCATGCCCATTTTTTCGGCTTCCTCTGCGGTATATTGGTTGCACAAGAACCAGATTTCGCGTGCTTTCTTTTGGCCTACGTGGCGTGCTAAATAAGAAGAGCCAAAGCCGCCGTCAAAACTACCTACCTTCGGACCTGTTTGGCCAAAGCGCGCATTTTCTGAGGCAATGGTGAGGTCGCAAACAACGTGTAGTACGTGACCACCGCCAATGGCGTATCCATTGACCATTGCAATGACTGGCTTAGGCAGCGAGCGGATTGCTTTGTGCAAATCTAGCACGTTTAGGCGCGGCACACCATTTTCTGAAATGTAGCCACCAACACCTTTTACGTTTTGGTCTCCACCCGAACAAAATGCTTTGTCTCCGGTGCCTGTTAACACCACAACGTTGATGTCTGGGCGCTCGCGACAGATGTCCATTGCGTCGAGCATTTCGAAATTTGTTTCGGGTCTGAATGCGTTATATACTTGCGGTCTGTTAATAGAGATTTTTGCAATCCCTTCAAAGAATTCAAACTTGATGTCTTGGTAGTTTTTAATGCTTTGCCAATTTCTTTGCGACATGATGTAATTTTTGTTTGTTACAAAGATAGAACATCCCGAAGGACCTAAAGGTTTATTTGGGCAGAATTTCTAACCGATCAGCAAAGAAGTCATGCTCAAACTACCAGCGAGTAGCTCGTCGTTGAAAAATTGGATGTCTTCGGTTGGCTGCGCCAAACCAAGCGCATAAATGAGTGGGATGTAATGATCGGTGCTAGGAACTGCCATTTGCAAGGCTTTTGGTGCCTTTTCCAGCGACATTAAAGCTGCAAAATCGCGGGATTCAATTTTCTCATTGACAAAAGCCTGACTTTCCTTTGCCCAATCATAACCGTAGCCAACCTCATTGATGCGGCTGAAGTCAACAGCGCGCAGGTTGTGAACGATGTTGCCAGAACCAATAATCAGCACGCCTTTTTCGCGTAATTTTTGCAATAAGGTCGCTAAATCAAAGTGTTGTTTCAAAGAAAGTTGGACATCAATGGAGAACTGAACCACCGGAATTTGGGCTGCAGGATAAAGGTGTTTGAGCACCGTCCAGGTACCATGGTCAAGGCCCCACTCGTGGTCTTCGTGAACGGGAGTGTCGGTGAGCATGTTTTTGATGTCGTGCGCAAGAGCAGGCGATCCTGGGGCGGGGTATTGCTGCGCAAAAAGGGCGGGTGGGAAGCCGCCAAAATCGTGAATTGTGCGTGGGTTTTCCATGGCAGTTACGGCGGTGCCGCGCGTGAGCCAGTGCGCAGAAACCACAAGAATGGCTTGGATTTCTGGAAGTGTAGCGGCCATATTCCTAAAGCCCTGCACAAATTGATTTTCTTCAATGGCATTCATTGGAGAGCCATGACCGATAAAAAGTGCGGGTACAGGAGTCGTTTTTTGGAGCTTTGACTCCCAATTGGAAAGTTGTTTTAAGGATGTCATGGCAAAACCTAAAGTGCTTAATGTCAGTAAGGAAGTAAAATCTCTTCGCCTCATTTTTCAAAGTTAAGTTTCTTTTCTATCATGTCACTTGATGTAGGTCAAGCATTCTTGTGCAACTTTTTTTCAAAACCGTCCGTCAATCTACGGAAGCCCGTTTGGGAAACTCATTTTACCTTAGCGCCATGAAACACCATTACTTGTATTAATCCTAACCCGGGTCTTTGGCCCATTAAAATGCAAGTCGTATGAGTAATTATTTGGGTGCCCGCATTCGCGTGGCTTTTGTAGAATCTGATGTCATTTTTAGAACAGGTTTGCGCGCTTTACTTGAGCCGCGCAACGATTTTGAATGGGTTGGAGAGGCAGCGAGTATGAGCGATTTTCGAGCGCGCTACGCTGGGGTTGGTATTCAAGTCATCATGATTGATGCCGCGCTTTTACACGATCTCGATAAAGTCTACATCAACTTTTGGATGTCGGCTTGGCCAAATGCCAAATTCATCTTACTAGTTCCCAATTTCAAATCTGCCCTTATTCCGCTTTTTTTAAAGTGGGGTTTTCATGGGGTGGTGAACAAATGGAATATGCAAGAAGAGGCCGTCGCAGCTTTTCGCCAGGTTTTTTTTCAGCAGTCCTATCTACACCCCAACACCAAGCGCATGCTCGATGCTGAACGCCACACCATTCGTACATTAGAGCGCATCACTGCGCGTGAAATCGATGTCATTCGCGGAATTTGCCAAGAAAAAACCTGTAAAGAAATTGCCCACGACCTCCAGATTTCTCCGCGCACTGTAGAAACCCACAAAATGCGCATAATTGAAAAGCTAGACGTGCGCAACACTGCCGGCATCATTGTGCACGCTGTGCGCTTGGGGATCATTCCTTAGCGCACTTCAATTTCATCGATAAACAACCATGGCACATTTCCAGCGCCTGGGTTGCCTGATGGGATATGTCCTACGCCGTATAAAACGACATGAATAGTTTGGGTTTTGTCCTTGATGTTGTCAATCAAAATGGTTTCTTCAGTCGAATAGCCATCCGCTATCCCATTTCCACAACCAAATTTATTTAAAGTAATCTTGTAGGTCTGCGCGGCCCATATCCAGCTGTTGGGGTCGTGTAGGGTATGGATGCGCAATTCTTTTACTTTGGTGGGTTTATCTAGGATAATATCAAATGAGACACTGTCGCTCTCAAAGCCCAACCATTCGTTTCCTTTCCATGGGCGTGCGGCCAATTGACCATCGACAATGGTTAGGTCACCACTGTCGTATTTCGGACTTGGAGGCGTTTGAAAAACAATTTTTGCCCCAAGTGCTTTGTGTGCAATGATATTCATTTCTTTGGCAGGCAAGTTCGGACCTTGGTCTACTTTTATTTGAACGGTTTTGGTTTTTCGCTTGCTTGCACAGATAGGGGCTACTACCTCAGTATATGCTATTATTCCTTTCGCAGGTAGCTTTTCAATTCGAATACCCCCACCCGGAGCTCTTGTTGTTTTGATTTCGGGTTTGAGACAACTTTTGGAGAAATTCACATTTTTAGCGCTTAAAAACGGAAAATGAAAGTTCGTTAGTTTGGCAAAAAAATCTTCGTAAGTGGGTTTTGTCTCGGACCAAAGTGCGGTGCTCAAGGCAATGGCTCTGGGGTAGGCCATGTATTCCAATTGCGCCATGTTGGGGATGTATTCGGTCCAGAGGTTGCCTTGAGCGCCTAATACGTAGGCGGCCTCGGCGGTAGTCATGTCTGGCGGAATCGGGTCAAATGACAATACTTTCTCAAGAGACGTAAAGCCGCCGATGGCAAGTGGTTCTTCAGCGCCACGGCCCTGGTAGTGGTCAAAATAGCAATGTGAGCCTGGGCACATGACCACATAATGACCCTGCGCGGCAGCGGCTTTTCCGCCTTCGTAGCCGCGCCACGACATCACTGTAGCATTGGGCGAGAGGCCGCCCTCGAGAATTTCGTCCCAACCAATGAGTTTTTTACCGTTTTGTGTCAAAAATGCATCCATGCGGCCAATGAAATAGCTTTGCAGCTCGTGTGCGTCGTGCAGGCCATTGGCTTTGATGACGGCTTGGCATTTGGGGCAGCTTTCCCAGCGCGTTTTTGGGGCTTCATCGCCTCCGACATGTATGTATGTACTTGGAAAAAGTGGGAGAATTTCACTCAAGACATCTTGTAAAAACAAAATGCTTTCTTCTTTGGCGCAAAAAATATCGTCAAAAATGCCCCAAAGGCCTTCTACGCCTTGCGCTTGGCCGCTGCAAGAAAATTGTGGGTAAGCGGCTAGCGCAGCTCGGGCGTGGCCCGGCATCTCAATTTCAGGAATAACGTTTATGAATCTGGCGCCAGCATAGCTCACAATATCCTTGACTTCTTCTTGGGTGTAAAATCCGCCATAGCGCGTTTTGTCATAGGTGCGGGGCAGTGTGCTGTAATGATTTTCAACTGTAGAGTCGCGCCAAGCGCCCACCTCAGTTAAAAGCGGATACTTTTTGATTTCGATACGCCAGCCTTGGTCGTCGGTGAGGTGCCAGTGCAGGGTGTTGAACTTGTAGTAGGCCATGAGGTCAATAAAGCGCTTGACCTCATCAACGGTGAAAAAATGCCGCGATACATCGAGGTGTAAGCCGCGCCACTGAAATTTAGGATAATCTTTTACAAAACACTTTTGAAATGCCAATTGCCCTTCTGCTTGCTGTGCCAATTGCAGTAAGGATACCCAAGCGTAAAAACAAGAGGCCTCGCTCGAATAAGAAATGGTGATGCGCTCAGCGATATTGATGCTGTATGAATCTTGCTTAACGTTAGTCAGCTTTTTGAACTGCACCATCGGGTTTTGTACAAACGGACTCACTTCAATTCCTTTGGCCCAAAGCGCATAGTTTTTGAAGGCATCGAGCAGGTTAGGGGTGATGTTGGAGGGGTCGATGAGCAAGTTGCCACTGCTTACAAATTGGCCGTTGGCTGTTTGATAAACGTCAGGAGTTGGCAAAATTGGACAATCTTGAGCGGTTGCAAACCACGAAAAAAGTCCGAAAACAAGTAGGAATCTAAATTTATACATGCCCTAAAATTAATGAATTCAATCAGATGACTAACTTTGTCCAAACATCAATCATGAAAGTCTACAACAATATCCTCGAAACCATTGGTAACACACCCTTGGTCCGCATCAATAAATTGACCAAAAATATCCCAGCACAAGTTCTGGCCAAAGTAGAAACTACCAACCCTGGCAATTCCGTCAAAGACCGCATGGCGGTAAAAATGATCGAGGACGCCGAAAAAGCAGGGATTTTGAAGCCAGGCGGCACCGTTATTGAAGGTACCTCGGGCAACACCGGCATGGGTTTGGCATTGGCTTGCATCATCAAAGGATACAAACTCATTTGCGTACTCAACGACAAACAATCCAAAGAGAAAATGGATATTTTGCGCGCAGTTGGTGCCGAGGTTGTGGTTTGTCCTACGGCAGTAGAACCAACAGACCCTAGATCATATTACTCTGTTTCTCGTCGTTTGGCTTCCGAAATCCCGAACTCGTGGTATGTCAATCAGTACGATAATTTGTCCAACAGAACTGCGCATTACGAACAAACGGGCCCAGAAATTTGGGAGCAAACCGAAGGGAAAATCACGCACTTTGTAGTAGGAGTAGGTACGGGCGGCACCATTTCAGGTGTGGGTAAATTTCTCAAAGAAAAAAATCCAAACATTCAAATCTGGGGTATTGATACCTACGGATCTGTCTTCAAAAAATATAAGGAAACCGGAATTTTCGACGAGAATGAAATTTATCCCTATATCACAGAAGGAATTGGCGAAGATATCTTGCCTGCCAACGTAGATTTTGACGTCATAGATCATTTTGAGAAAGTCACCGACAAAGATGCCGCTGTTTACACCCGCAAACTCGCTCGTGAAGAAGGCATTTTTGTAGGGAACTCAGCAGGTTCTGCCATCAAAGGACTCCTGCAAATGGGTGAAAAACTCACAAAAGACGATGTGGTAGTGGTGTTGTTCCACGACCACGGTAGCCGCTATGTCGGTAAAATTTTCAATGACGAATGGATGCGCGAGCGCGGCTTTTTAGAAGAAGAATTCCTTACCGCTGGTGATTTAGTGGCCAAGCATGGCAACAAACCTTTGGTTTCACTCTATGCAGAAGAGTTGGTGTCACACGCCATTGCCAAAATGCGCAATTTTGATATTTCTCAAATTCCGGTCATGAAAGACGGACAGTTTGTAGGTTCCATAGACGATAGCCATGTGTATCAATTGTTAGTCGATGACCCTAGCCTCAGAGATGCGCCTATTTCAACTATTATGAACCCTGCTTTTCCAGTTGTTCAACAGAACACCAGTGTTGAAGAGGTTTGTAAATTGATTTCCAAGCATGTTCCTGCGGTTCTTGTCGAATTACCTGATCACAAATTCCACATTGTGTCTCGTTACGACGTCATTGCTGCAATGGCTTAAGCGCTTATGCGGATCATTTCATTGGTTCCTTCTTTAAGCGAATACCTTTGGGCGCTTGGCCTTGATGAACAAGTTGTCGGGGTCACCAAGTTTTGCGTTCACCCCAACCATTGGTGGCGCGAAAAAACCAGAGTAGGTGGCACGAAGCAAGTAAATTTCGATGCCATTCAACAACTACAACCTACACTGATTATCGCCAATAAAGAAGAAAATACCAAAGAAGACATTGAACGTTTACAGCAAAATTATGAGGTACTCCTTACCGATATTAACTCCATAGATGATGCCTTCAGGGACTTGCTTCGCATCGGCGAATGCGTTCACAAGTTAGAAGAAACTAAGGAACTCCTTCAAGAAATAAAGAATGCTTTTGCCGCAACCAAAAATATGGGCACAGGCGCAACTTTTCTTTATTTCATTTGGCAAGACCCGCATTATGTGGTTGGACCAAATACTTACATCCATTCCTTATTGAGTTATTTCGGTTTGAAAAATGTTTGCACGATTGAAAGGTATCCTGAACTTCAAGAGGTGCTTGCAAATACTGTTGAGCCTAATCAGTATCCAGATTTCATCTTTTTAAGTTCTGAGCCCTATCCATTCAAAAAGGAGCACGTAACTGCCTTTCAACAGCGCTTTCCCCAATCGAAAGTACTTTTGATTGATGGCGAAATGTGTTCATGGTACGGATCGAGGATGTTGGCGGTTCCTAGGTATTTGAAGCAGAAATTTTTGGAATGATAATTGCATAGTCGGGCCTATGTTTCAAAAATTACTAGTCCTTTTACTAGGCTTACAATCAGGTGTTTGGGCCCAGCAATATCAAATATTAGATGAAAGTCTGAACAAAGGCGTTTCATTTGCCAAAATTTATCCAGAAAAAGAGCCTGCAAAGCTAGCAGATATCGATGGCTTATTTGAGCTCCTTTCCGCAGATCAAAAGATCCAAATTAAGGCACAGGGCTACCACGACACAACTGTTTTTTTACCCGATTTGGAGTCGAATCAAATCTATTTGCGCACCAAAGCGCAGCAGACACAAGATGTTGTGGTCTTGCCCGGCTTGAACCCAGCAGTGCGCATCATCGAGCAAGCCATTGCGAATAGAAAGCGCAATCATCCTCAAGCTCATGGGGGTTTTATTGCAGAACAATACAGTAAGTTTGTTTTTGATTTAGATGACACCACCAGGCGCAAAATGGCCGAATCGGTCATTTCGCCTACAGACACCAATAATTTTGAATTCAAGCAATTCACCGAACGGCAAGCATTTTTTATCTCAGAAACAAAGTCTAGTCATTATTTTGAGCCGCCGTATCGGGAGAAAGAAATTATTGAGGCTTATCGCGTCTCTGGTTTTACTGACCCTGCTTTGTCGAGTATTGCCCAGGGCTTGCAGTCTTTTCATTTTTACGAAATTCAGCTTGAAATACTTGGACTGAAGTATTTGAGCCCGCTGGCTCCTGGTTCGCTCAATCGCTATTTTTTCTCTTTGAAAGACACCACAGTTACAGGTGTAGACACCACTTTTACCATTTTTTTCAAGCCCAAAAAAGGTGCTGATTTTAACGGTTTAACGGGATATTTGTACATCAACACCAATGGTTTTGCAATTGAGAAGGTGCAGGCCGCACCTTTTAATCCGCCACCCAATTCAAATAAAGTAGCAATTGTACAGGAATACCAACTGATCGATTCCAAAATATGGTTTCCAAAGCAGTTGAGCACAGCTATTTACTTGCCTTTTATTTCATTGAGTTTTGATTCCTTGCCAGCAGTAATTGTTGGTAAAGGTATCAATGTGGTAAAGGGGGTGCGTTTTGATCCTCCCGAATTAGATAAAGTGCGGTTTCAGCAAATTGCAGTAGAGACACTTCCGAATGCAGCCACTAAGCTCTCCGCTTCAGCCTGGGACAGCGTGCGTATTGCACCGCTAAGCGAGCGGGAAAAGATGACGTACATACAAATCGATTCCTTGTCCGAGGAATATCATTTTGATCAAAAGCTGAAATTAGCCAAAGTACTTTCCACAGGTAAAATACAATTGGGTTATGCGCAATTGGATGCCGCTAAATTCCTTAAATACAATGCATTTGAGCGCGTTCGCTACGGTTTGGGAATTGAGAGTTCTCAAAAGTTGTCTAAGTACTTTAATTTCGGTGCGAGTGGAGGCTATGGTCTCAACGACCAGCGTTTCAAGTACGATGCCTATCTAAATGTGTTTATCCCGTCAGTGCATCAGTTCAAGCTCAAGGCAGCAAGAAGTTTGGATGTTGCCGAAGTAGGGGCGCCGGTGCTCTATCAAACGAATTTACTCTTTAAGCAAGATGCCACGCGTTATTTGTATGCGTCGAATATGGCGTATCAAGAGAAGTTGGGGCTGCAATTTTCAGGGCAAATCAAGGCAAATCAACATTTTGAATTAGAGACAAGCTTGCAGCGCAATCAATATACCGATGGCTATTTGTATGAGGGGCAATCTGCATCACAAGTGCTAATGAGTCGCTTGTCTTTCAGTTGGGCTTTTAGAGAAAAATCAGCCTATTTTGGCAATGTTTTGTTACCAAAGCCAAGTGCTTATCCGAAGATACAAGTTCAATTAGAACACGCTTGGCCGCTGCTCGGATGGTCAAGTAATCCTACTGCCTTTAATAGATTTCAATTCAATGCTTTTCAAATACTTACGTTGCCAGGGCGAGGAGTATTGAACTGGAATGCGCGTTTTTCGCACACCGATCGGTCAACCCCATTGTTATTTCAACACGTCGTCTCGGCGAGTCGATCGATAGACAATAACGGCATAAATGTGAGTGTTGCCAATACATTTGAAACGCTCATTAGTACTGCGTTTTACCACCAAACCCAAGTGCAACTATTTATGCGCTACACACAAAATGCTTGGCGAACAAAAGCTACCTGGAATGAACCACAATTAGGTTTTCACTATGCTTTTGGATGGGGTACGATGTCACAAAAGAACCTACACAATGCGAGTTTCATGACGATGGACAAGGGCTATCATGAAACGGGAATTTTGCTCAATGGACTTTGGGTAAGTGGTGCAAGTAGCTTTGGAATTGGTGTCTTCGGCACATTTGGTTATTATGCGCCAAAAAATTGGCGTCAAAATTTGGTGCCTAAGTTTTCTATCGGTTATGTTTTTTGATTTAAAAATCAAATAGCGTAGGCATGTCTGAAGCCGGCTTTTGTTTTTCTACGCTGCGTTTTTTGGGTGGCGCAATTGCTGTGGGTGTTGGCTCCTTTTCAAGTGTGGGTGTGGGTTCTTTTTCAAGTACCGGCGTTGCAATTTCTTGGAGAATGGGAGTGGGCGTTTGAAGGGGCTTGCTTTCATATTGAACAGGCAAGCTCAATAATTTGGCTTTGATGCCTTCCAATTTGCTAATGATTTCAGCAATGTTTTGGCTGGCCGGAGCAACTGCATTTTGAACCATTGGAACAGGCTCGACAAGCGGGGTGCTGGTTTTTTGTTTGAGTGCTTTTTTGGCACCTTCTAGCGTATATCCCTCTACTTTAACGAAGTGATAAATGCGTTTGATTTGCTCGATTTCCTTGACTGAAAAAAGACGGTTACCCTTCTTGTTCTTTTTTGAAACGGTTAGGTTAAATTCCTTCTCCCAAAACCTTAAAAGTGAGGCGTTTACTTGGAGCATTTCTGCCACTTCGCCAATGCTGTAATAAAGTTTGCTAAGTGTTTGATTTTCAATTGAGGGCATGTGTCTACTTGAATGAAGATTCGAAAATAATTATTATTTTTGCAATGGCTTTCAGAAAATGAAAATAAAAGGCATATTTTTCTTCTTTCTTTTTTTGGTCTTCGCTCAAGGGTTGTTGGCCCAGCCGCCGAATGCACCAGAGCAAACCCAAGCGCCCTTGCCAAATGATCCGCAAGTAGACGCCATCATAGATTACGCAAAGCGTTTTTTAGGTGTTCCGTATCGTTATGGAGGTACCACTCCTTCCGGTTTTGATTGCTCTGGTTTTATCAATTACATCTTTGGTAATTTTGGTTTTGACCTCGTGCGCACAAGTTACGGTTTGGCAGAGCTCGGCACCACCGTTAAGCTCTCTGAAATACGCCCCGGAGACCTCATGTTCTTCAAAGGGAGCAATGTCAATTCAACAAGTGTAGGGCATGTGGCGCTCGTGGTGGAAGTAACCCCAACAGCAATCAAATTCATTCATTCTGCCAATACAGGTGTACGCATAGACAACTTCAATACCTCACAGTATTACATTCAGCGCTATCTCAAAACCAAGCGCCTAGACTACGGCACGCCGTAAATATGTAACTTAGCCACATGGAGCAAGCACAACTCAACGAGCGCAGACAATGGCTTTTTATCGCCTTAGCGGGCTTGTTTGTCACCAATGCCGTAACAGCTGAGCTCATCAGCAATAAGCTGATTCAAATTCCGCTTGAAGGGTTCTTTTTCGGTAAAAAAGTGGGGCCCTTCATTACCATTATCGGGATACTTCCTTGGCCAGTTGTTTTTTTATTGACCGACTTACTCAATGAATTTTATGGTCAAAAAGCAGTGCGCAGGCTTTCTTGGATCACAGCAGGGCTCATTGCCTATTGTTTTTTAATTGTTGGTCTTTCCATGGCTGTACCTGCCTACGAGATCAAAGGATCAAAATTAGCAACCAACGCAGCTTACAATTTGGTGTTTGGCCAGGCTCAAGCAGTTATTGTTGGCAGTATTGTCGCCTTTTTGGTGTCGCAGCTTCTCGATGCATATTTGTTTGACAAAATAAAGCAAAAGACAGGCAATCGCTTCATTTGGTTGCGCAGCACCGGCAGTACGCTAATCTCGCAGCTCATCGATTCCTATATTGTGCTCTATATCGGCTTTGTTTTACCCGGAGCCATGAGTTTGTCTACTTATATGGAAGTTGCACCAACCAACTATCTCTTGAAAATTTTAATAGCTGTGCTGCTTACACCGCTGGTTTATGCAGGGCATTGGCTGGTTAGGCGTTATTTGAATCACTCCAAAGACGTTTAGTTTTTTGGAGTTGTAACAAGAGCGCTAGCACAGCTATTCCACCAAAGCCTGCTGCAATAAACAAACAAGTACGGGCACTTTCTATAGAGTTTTTGTAGCAAAAAAATGTCAGCCCAGACCCAATTAAAATACCAATTTCAAGTGCAATAAATAACGTGCCCGACCCCGTGCCGCGTCTGTGAGCCAAGCTCAAGTCGGCGGTCCAGGCAAAGAGCGTTGGGCTTGAAATTCCGGTTGCCAAGCCAAAAATGGTAGCGGCCAATGAATAGCTCCAAATATCGTCTGAAAATCCTAAAAGTGTCATACTGATCACGAGCAAAATACAACCGAGGAGCATAGTTTCTCTGCGGCCAATGCGGTCCGAAAGCGAGGAGAAAACCAAGCGTATGCCTATTGTGCTCAGGACGTAGATGCCGAAAAAATAGCCTTTGTTGGCTATGCCCAAGTATGCAGAGTAATCTGGCGTCAGGACAAAAATAACGCCTGAGCTAATGGCGGTCAATAGCATGATCAGTGCTGCAGGCTTGACACTTGGTTCTACGACATCTTCCCACTTGATCAATAGCTGTTTCCAATTAAAGGCCTGTTGTTGTGGCAATGTTTCTTTGATAGGGCTCATCAATAAAATCGCTAAAAGACCAAATGCCGCAGCAGTCATAAAAAGGGTGTCAAAATTGCTGTGTGCAAAAATGTAAGAACCCAGCGCTTGCCCAATCCCGATACCCAGTGAAATGAATGTGCCCCAAAGCCCCATGGCAGCTCCTTTTCTGCCGGGAGGTAAAATGTCGGTGAGTAGGGCTGTTGCCCCTGTTGGCGCAAAGCCAGCACTTAAGCCGTGTGCAAAGCGCAAGACAAAGAAAATCGCCAATGCGCCAACCCAAGCATAACTCAAACTTGCTGCTATGGCAATTGCTAGTCCAATGTACACACTTCTCTTGCGTCCGATCAAATCGGCAAGTTTGCCTGCGAAGGGCCGTGAAATACCTGCTGCCACAGAAAACAAAAAAATGATGCTCCCTTTGACTTCGCTTCCGCCAAGTCCGCTGATAAAACCATTCATTTCAGGCAAGATCAGGTTAAAGCTGAGCATAAAGAAGAACATACTGAAACTCAATAACCAGAAATCTTTCGTGTATCTTTTGAACATGGCGGCAAAAGTAGTTAAACCAAACCAACTCTTGTTTGTTGTAACTACATGAAACGTATATTTGTCATACTTATGTTAGGAAGCCTAAATGCCTGTGGTCAGCAAGACCCCGATGATGCAAAAAATCAGAACACTTTCAATGGTCGTGCGCTACCTGAAAATGTATGTTATGTTGTCAATGGCGGCACCGAACGTCCGTTTACAGGCAAGTACTGGGATCACCACGAAGAAGGCACCTACGTTTGCGTGGCCTGCGATGCGCCTTTGTTTGAAAGCAAGACCAAATACGATTCAGGATCGGGTTGGCCAAGTTTTTACGAGGTGCTCACGCAAGGTAACGTCAAAAAAATTACCGACCATTCACACGGCATGATCCGCACAGAAGTGCGCTGTAATCAATGTGACGCGCATCTTGGACATGTGTTTGAAGACGGTCCAAAACCAACGGGTTTGCGCTACTGCATCAACTCTGCTTCATTAAATTTTATTGCTGCAAAAGACATGGAAACAAATCAAAACAAAACAAATTTGCAAACCGCCACCTTTGGGGCAGGTTGTTTTTGGTGTATTGAAGCGTGTTTCAAAGATCTCAAAGGGGTTGTTTCGGTGGTGCCTGGCTATGCTGGTGGTCATCAAAAAGATCCAACTTACAAAGAAGTTTGCAGTGGTCAAACCGGGCATGCAGAAGTAGCTCAAGTCGTTTTTGATCCGGGAATCATCTCCTACGAGGCCTTATTAGAAGCTTTTTGGTTTGTTCATGACCCGACTCAACTCAACCGTCAGGGCAATGATGTAGGTACGCAATACCGCTCAGTTATTTTTTACCACAGTGAAGAACAAAAGGTGTTGGCACAAAAATACCTCAAGCGTTTGAGTGAAGAAAAAGTATGGGATGCGCCAATTGTAACTGAAATTGTAGCTATCAACAACTATTACGAAGCAGAAGATTACCACCACAATTACTTTGAAAATAATCCTGGCAATCCTTATTGTCAGAGTGTGGTGCGTCCTAAGGTCGAGAAATTCAGAAAAGTATTTGCCAAAAGTCTGAACTAGACTTTGAACTGCTTTTAATCTTGTTCAGGAGCCAAGCGCAAGACAATTCCATCGATTTCGTCGCTGAGGTGAATTTGACAACCCAAGCGGCTGTTGCCTTTCACAAAAAAGGCTTGATCGAGCATATCTAGTTCCGCATCGCTTTGTTCTGGCAGTTCTGTTTCGGATTCTAAATAGCACTGACAAGTGGCGCACATAGCCATGCCACCGCATTCTCCTTTCACCGGTAAGTCATAAGCTTTGCACAATTCCATGATATTCATGTTCATGTCGGTTGGTCCCTCGAGTTCGTGAGCCAATCCTTCTCTGTCAATAATGGTTACTTTGATGTCTGCCATAGTAATTAGTTGTAAACGCGCAATAAATTGTTACCGTTGAATTGTGTGGCGTACTGTCGCAAGCCGTAAATGCTGTTGCTTACCGGAGAGCCGTCGTAAAGTGAAAAGACCGCGTTGTTGCAGGAGTCTATGAGTTGTAAAAAGTTTTGAGCGTCAGGGTAGAGGGGTAAAGGACACGTGCCGTTAGGGTCAGCGGGAGAATGTCGGTCAAAAGCCACAAATTCATCTATGTTTTTGCGGTAAACAATAATGCCTTTTGAGCCACCATTGAGGTAGGTCCAGCCGCCAACACCTTGCAGATCGCTGTAGCTGGGGAGTTGGATGTCTATGGTGATGTCTACCGGAACAAATGGAACCGGATGCTGATTCTGGTTGTTGCACTTTGCGGACAATAGTAAAAATCCCAAACACAAAATAAGGAGCTGCTTCACGCGTCAAATTTAATGATTTTCAATGGCTTTATAAGGCTGCTGATTTTTCTTCCCATTTTTTGTAGAGCTGATCTACTTGCGCCTTCGCTTGTTCATAGCGATTGAGTACGGCATTGTAGTTGTTCTTGTCTTCGTAGTCTATATTTCCCAATTCAATTTCTATTTCACTCAAAGCTTTCTCTTGCTGATCAATTTGCTGCTCGATTTGTTGGATTTCGCGCTGCGCTTTTTGTTGGGCTTTGTCAATTCTGGGTTTGCTGCTCTCTTCGGTAGGCTTGTCCTTTTTGCTTTCTTTCACCGGAGCCTCTTCTATGGCATTAGGGCTTTTTTGGGTTTTGTAGTTGAGGTACTCTTGTAAACTAAAGTGATGTATTTTGACGCCTTGATTTTCGATATCCCAAATGCGGTTACTCAGTCCGTCCACAAATTCACGGTCGTGCGAGACGATAATAAAAGTGCCTTCGTAATGTACAAGAGCTTCTTTGAGTACTTCTTTACTTTGGAGGTCGAGGTGATTGGTAGGTTCGTCTAAGATCAAGAAGTTCGATGGACTGAGCAGCAAGCAACACAAGGCCAATCTGGTCCGTTCACCTCCTGAAAGTACCCCGACTTTTTTATCGATATCCTCTCCTGAAAACAAAAAAGCACCGAGGATACTGCGCAAGTCTTTTCTTAAATCACCTTTTGCGATGAGGTCAACGGTGTCGTAGATGCTCAGTTTGGGATCGAGTTTTTCGGCTTGATCTTGGGCAAAATAGGATATTTGAACATTGTGACCAAGCGTTACCTCGCCATCGTGGGTGATATTGCTCATGATGGCTTTGAGTAAAGTGGACTTTCCGACGCCATTTGGCCCAAGCAATGCGATTTTTTCTCCCCGACCAATAGTGATCGATACTTCCTTAAATAAGCAACGTGCATCGTAGCTCTTGCCAAGCTGATTGAGTTCCAAGACCCATTTCCCGGGCTGTACAGCCAACGGAAAGCGCAACTTGAGTTTGGCTACTTGGTCTTTTTCTACGGAAATGCGTTCCGTTTTGTCTAGTTTTTTGATCAAGGATTGCGCAAATGCCGCCTTGTTTTTCTTGGCTCTAAATTTTTCGATGAGCTCTTCGGCGTGTTTGATGTCTTTGTCTTGTTGTTTTTTGGCTTGTTCGAGCCTTTCCATTTCTTCGGCGCGCAACTCTTTGTATTTAGAATAGGCATATGGGAAGTCAAAAATTTGTTGACGAGAAATCTCTAAAGTGCGCGTACTGACATTATCCAGAAATAAGCGGTCGTGCGAAATCAGGATAACGGCACCTTCGAAGCGTTGTAGGTATTGTTCTAGCCAACTGATCGATAGGATGTCGAGGTGGTTGGTTGGTTCATCCAAAAGAAGGATGTCGGGTGTGTTGACCAATATGCGGGCTAATTCTGCGCGCATTTTCCAGCCACCAGAGCATTGTGCGATCATTTTTTGCTGATCGAGATCGCTAAATCCGAGTCCTTCAAGTGTAGATTTGATTTTTTCTTCCCACTGATATCCTTCCAAAACCTGAAAACGGTGATTGAGGTCGCTGAGTTCATCGAGTAAGGCCAAGTAGCTTTCCGCTTCGTAATCAGTGCGGATGGTCAGTTCGTTATTGATGTGGTCAAGCCGCTCTCTGATCTCATTCAATTGGTCATTTGAGTAAAAGAGAAAATCGTAGACGCTTTTATCCGAATCAATTTGAATATCTTGTGTCAGGAAGCCCAATTTGAGACTCTTGGCCTGATGCACCTGCCCATCAGAAGGCTTTACGCTACCTGACAAAATGCGCAAGAGGGTCGATTTGCCCGCACCATTCTTACCTACCAAACCGACCTTATCTCCTTTGTTGATTTGTAGGTTGACATTGGAGAATAGGTATCCTTGTGGTAAAAAGTAGCCGAGCCGTTCAAATTGTATCATGCCGCAAAGTTAATTCTTTCATGACAATATCATTTGAGGCATGATTTTTGTTTGCAAAAGGCAACAATATTCAGATTTTTTAGTTATATTGTCAAACTCTTATTAAATTAAATACAAATTCAACATGGGAAGACCTCCAACTAAACCAGCCAGACTACGCAACGGATTTTATATAGAAGTTAAATCACAAGGGTCCTCAGCTATCCTAATACGCAGAGACACCCGCGAGCAAATGCTCGTTGCTGCAGAAGATTACGCCCGCACCAAAAATGTTACTATTAAAGGAGAGATGCGCAATGACAAATGGATCGCTGAATAGTTACCGCTTTTCTTTTTGGCTTCCCCTTTTCGCAGGCTTATTAATGCTGGTCCCTATTTTTATATGGTCAGGATTCATATCCCTTGCTAAAATTGACGGATTCGCAATTCTTATCTTATTGTTGCTGGCCATGCGCAAATGGTTTGCCTTGGCCAGAACAAATAACAATAGGGTAGAGCGTGTTCAACTTTCTACCAACGATTTATTTCTACTTCAGCAAATCATCCCAGCGTTTAAAAATTGGCCAAGTTCAGAGCAGCGCATCTTAACTGATCAATTAGGACTGTTCTTAGCTGAAGTACAATTTAGTGGCGTCTGGACCCCCAAGGCACAGTTTACTACAGGAGTGGCTGCGGCTTTAGCAACTTGGGACGCCGGCTATATAAATAAACAACAATGGGTGCTTTGCGCCTCAGAAGCCGACACCTATTATATAGCAGCTGCACCTTCAGCTCTATTGCAGGTGCCAGTCTTTTCGGCTTCTGAACAAACACGAACAGGGCTTTGTGACAGCGAAGCCGTATTAGCGCTAAAAAAGGTTATCGAAAACCTTTAATAAATACCGCTATAAATCAATCAGTTAGATTTTTGATTGAAAAAAAAATAAAATTTCTTTCAAAAAAGCATTGCAGAACGAAAAAGAGTACATATCTTTGCACCCCGCAATTGAGACAACGGTCTGACACAAACGGGAAGATTAAAAGAGTAAGATGAGTAGGGACGGGAGTTCTTACTGATAACATAAGACAAGTTCTTTGAAGTATTGAGAAATAAGGAAACAGCGTTTTTAAGAATAAAAACAAACATACTCGAGCTCTTAAAATTCGAAGTTATTATACAACGGAGAGTTTGATCCTGGCTCAGGATGAACGCTAGCGGCAGGCCTAACAC
>CALJTX010000050.1 GCA_937975705.1 uncultured Flavobacteriia bacterium
TGAAAAACTTCAACAGACCTACATTCATTTTCGCGACCATCTTTTTTGTATTGCTCTTTGTTCCGAGTTTTGCTGCAGCCTGGGCGCAAGATGAAGGCACACTAGGTACAAATTTGCTGGGGCAGGCTTTTGTAGCAATTTTTTATATACTGCGCTTTCCTACACATACGTTATTTTGGTCGTTCATTGCGAATGGTGGTGTGTTCATGTTGTTTACAGGGATTTTTATCAATTGCATGTTTTATGGTTTGATAACCGAAAGGATTTTTTCGATTTTTAAATTGTGGAAAAAATGAAACAGCTGCTCGCTACACTCATCGGCCTATTGCTGTCGGCAAGTGCTTTTACAAGCTATGCCGGTGATGGATTTTCGTTGATCAAAATCGACAAGAATGCGGAAGGATTTTTCGGTAATGACCGCGACGAGCTTAACGTTTTTTTGAGTCTTGAATTTGAGGTGAACCATCAAAAGATCAAAGCAACGGATGCTAAGACTTTGAAGGTAAGGCCTCATAATGCGGGTTTTGATACTGTTTTGTTTTCATTTTTTTATCGAGATAGTATCCATAGAGGTGTGTTTATTTGCAAACTGAAGGGCAAAGAAACCTACACAATTTCGCCCTGTACTTGTTGTGGACTATTTGCTATGGCTCCGTCAAAAAATGCAATGCGTGGCGATATCAAGTTTGTGAACAATTCGAGTCTCAATTTTATTGCCGAGACAGGTGATGAATACCTTACTATTGAACCGAACAAAGAAACTAGCTTTATTCATTCTTCTATTTCAATGAATTGTGGATTTAGGCCAACAAAACTTTTTATAGCCGACCCTAGCTATGTTGATCCAAAATTTCTATACGAAAATTTGATGACGAAGTCTGAGGCTGAGCAAGATGAACTTGAAAAGGAACAAGATGGACTGATTTTATTTTCTTTCAACTTCTTATTTCTACATCAGGAAAAATTGGTGGTGACGATTGACGCAACAGGGGAACACTTTGACATCAAACTTTGATATGCTACGTTGTTGTAATTTCAAAGAAAAAATTTATTTCACAGCGGATTTAACACTTAAAAACTGAAAGAAACACGCAAATAAAAGAATACCATCGGATGTAGTTTTTTCCTAAATTAGGTACATGAAAATCAGCCATGTCAGTAAGCAAGCAATTTCGATCGGGGAGGAGATCAAGGCTTCAGAAATTCGAGATGCCGTGTTTAATCTTATCAAGGCGGATCATCCTGACTTTGATTTGGATTGTTACATCAGCATAGACGAGCTCAATCAGTACCGCAGACTTTACCTTACTTCTATTTATCAGCAGGAAAAAGGAGAATTAGCGGTTATCGTCAATGATGTAATGGCGGCCATTCAGAACAACTCAATTCTTACAGAAAAAATTCAGGACGACGTCGATGAAGAACAGACTTTAGGGCAGAAAGTTGCAGATATAGTAGCCTCATTTGGAGGCAGTTGGACGTTTATCATCATTTTCTTTTCTTTTATTATGATTTGGATGCTGATCAATGTTTGGTTTTTGGCTACCAAACCATTCGATCCTTATCCATTTATCTTGTTGAACTTGATTTTATCCTGCCTCGCTGCCATTCAAGCGCCAATCATTATGATGAGCCAAAACAGGCAGGAGCAGAAAGACAGACTGCGCAGCGAACACGATTATAAAATCAACCTCAAAGCGGAGCTTGAGATCAATTTACTCAATGAAAAAATGGATCACCTCCTGATCCACCAGAATAAAAAACTTCTCGAAATCCAGGCTGTTCAAATAGATTATTTGGAAGATTTAATGAAAGAAATTAAACGCGCAAACACCGAGCGCATTCGAGATAAAAATCCATAAATTAGTTGAACAAGATAAAGTGTATTGAGCCAAGATGTAATTTCATATGTTAGAAAACAGAATAAACATCGTTACTACCACATGAGTAAACTAATTTTCATTCTATTGACCTTTATTTTAGCTTCTTGCACTCAAACTTCGAGTCGCTGCGGTCACACCGATATCCCACGTTTCATCTTATTAAAGGAAAATCATATTACCCTTCAAAAAGGCGAGACCTTCAACATAAGTTTCAAGGCAAATGGTTCGCTGGGTTTTGGCATTTGCTGGATCAACGAGTTCAAGTGCAATACAGTCAATTTAGCAGGCCGTTGGTATAAAAGCAGTGAAAAAGAAAAGCAAGGCTATGTAGGGGCTGGAGGTACGGAATATTGGACTTTCAAAGGCAAAGAGTTGGGGATAGATACCATTAAGATCCGATCTTGCCCAACGGGGAAAAAGCAGAAAAGTTGTTCCGCCTTTCAAGAAGATTCCATCGCCTATAAAGAAGATTTAGAATTTGCTCCTCAAAAATACCATCGGGCCATAATAGTACGGGTGGTAGAGTAGTGAATGGTTATTGATGTAAGAAAAGTCAAACTGAGTATAAATATTTAACAAATCTTCCATAAATTTATAGCTATGGAAATTCTAGAAGGGCTTGACTCCCTGCTCAAAACATTTTGGTTTGTTGCTATCCCAAGTAGTCTTATTTTTATTATTCAGACAATCCTCACTTTTACAGGCGCTGATATCTCAGATGGTATAGATGCCGATTTTGACGGCGATTTATCCGGAACAGACGCTCCTTTTCAATTGTTTTCGTTAAGAAATCTTATCAATTTCTTGCTTGGTTTTAGCTGGACAGGCATTTCGTTTTATACCACTATCTCGAATAAAACCTTTTTGGTAGTACTCTCACTTGCGGTGGGCCTTCTATTTGTATACATGTTTTTTTATGTCATTCAACAAGTGCATAAATTGGCTGAAAACAATTCGTTTTCGATACAAAACACGCTTGGCAAAAGCGCTGAGGTTTATCTTGCGATTCCTGCGCAAAAGCAAGGCAAGGGCAAAATAATGATCAGTATCAATGGTGCTTTTCATGAATTAGAAGCCATGACCGAAAACGACAGTATCGCTACAGGTGCTGTTGTCAAAGTAGTCCGCATAGAAAATAATAACCTCCTGATAGTAGAAACAATTTAATCTCCCTCAAATGACCCCTATTATTCTTATTGTAGTTGCAGCAATCGTTCTTTTTGTAACCATTACTGCACTCATTTCTCGCTACAAACGATGTCCTTCAGATAAAATTCTCGTGATATATGGCCGAACGGGAGGTACTTCTGCCAAATGTGTACATGGTGGAGGTGCATTTATCTGGCCTGTTATTCAAGATTTTGCATTTTTAGATTTAAAGCCACTTTCTATCGAAGCAAACCTCACCAATGCACTTAGCCGTCAGAATATCAGAGTAGACGTTCCATGTCGTTTTACTATTGCCATTTCTACAGAAACAGACAGCATGAATACCGCTGCCGAAAGGTTGTTAGGCTTGTCTTCTGAGCAAATTCAAGAATTAGCCAAAGACATCCTTTTTGGTCAGCTGCGTTTGGTTATCGCCACCATGACCATTGAAGAGATCAACTCTGACCGCGATAAATTCCTAGACAACATTTCTAAAAATGTCGATAGCGAGCTCAAGAAAATTGGATTAAAACTCATTAATGTCAATGTTACCGACATCAAAGACGAATCTGGTTACATCGAGGCTTTGGGTAAAGAGGCAGCAGCAAAAGCCATCAACGAAGCCAAAATTAGTGTAGCTGAACAAGAAAAAATTGGAGAGACAGGTAAAGCACTTGCCGACCGTGAAAAAGACACCCAAATTGCTGAAACGCACCGCGACCGCGATGTCAAAATAGCCATTACCCAAAAGGACAAAGAAATTAGCATTGCTACAGCCGTGAAAGACGAAACGATCGGTAAAGCTGAGGCGCAACGCGAAACACGTGTCAAAACTTCAGAGGCAAATGCAGTAGCTATTCAAGGAGAAAACGAAGCGAAAATTGCCATTGCGCAATCTGAAGCCAATCGCCGAGAAAAAGAAGCTGAGGCTTTGCGTACGGCCTTGGCATCTGAAAAAGTACAACAGGCAAAAGCTTTGGAAGAATCTTATTTAGCTGAACAAAAGGCAGAATTAGCACGTTCGGAAAGAGAGCGCTCTACTCAAATCGCTAATATCGTTGTACCGGCAGAAATTGCCAAACAACGCGCTATTATAGAAGCGCAAGCTGCAGCCGAAACCATCCGCGAAAATGCAAAAGGTGAAGCAGATGCTATTTTTGCCCGTATGGAAGCCGAAGCCAAAGGTTTGTTTGAAATCCTGACCAAGCAAGCAGAGGGCTACAAAGAAGTAGTAGCCGCCGCTGGTGGAGACCCAAGCAATGCCTTCCAACTTCTTTTAATTGAAAAATTACCTGAATTGGTAAGAACGCAAGTAGAAGCCGTTAAAAATATTAAAATCGATAAAATCACCGTTTGGGATTCAGGCAGCGGACAAAACGAAAACGGCAATTCATCAACTGCCAATTTTGTTTCTGGCATGATGAAAACTGTTCCACCCCTCAACGACCTTTTTAACATGGCTGGTCTGAATTTACCTTCCTATCTGAAAGGCGCTGATGAACAAACTGAAAACAAGATTGAGGAGTAAGTATGTATTTGGGGCACCTTAAATTCCACAACCTATTCTATATCCTCCTTTTCTTTTTGACAGCGCATACTGCGTTTGGTCAACGGGTTCAAAAACCTAAAAATATCAATGAGGCACTTGTCATTTTGAAGCTGGAATGTCCGGATAGTTTAAAAGCGAAGATTTGCAAAACTCCCAACGACTCGCTTTTTGATATTTGCTACCCAAATGGTGGTGATTTGGTACTGCTTTACGACTGGACCGACGTCAAATATGGCACCTCTCGAATAGAAAAGTACTTTGCAAAAAACGGAATTGACTACTATAACCACATGGCAAATGTGCTGTTATTGGCATTCAAAAAAACGCTGCTCAACGAGCCATATACGGAAAGCGAACTGCTGAAACCCTACCAAGCAATTGAATACAAATGGGCGCAAGAAGACAGCATTCGCTTCACCACAGACAGCCTACGAGGGCAGTACATCCCAAAAGACCTCGAAGACTGTTTCAAGCAAATTGATTCATTTTGGTCCGACTCCATTAAAAATGAAGTCAAGCAATGGACAGAGAACCAATTTATCGGCAGAGCCCATATGGGTTTCGGCATGTGGATGCGCAACAATTGGCAACTTTGGGCCGGAAGTAGGCTTTCTACATACTTCAGAGCAATGGGAATTTACCATCCCGACGACATGTCCGGAATCATTTTAACGAGCTATCATCGGTATTTGAACGGCCAAGATATCGCTCTCGAAGCACAAATCAAATCGTATCAAGACTACTGGAAAAAGGTGAGTGAGGAGAAGGAAAAAGATTGAAAGTGAGGAAATGCACAAACAATTAGATTGAAATGACCCTTACCAAGATCAATTATAAAGCATGGGGTTTCGTTGTGATAGTTCGTTGACATTTTTTGACGATAAAAACAATCTTGTTCAAATTGAATTTGAGGCCAAAACACCCTGGACAATCGAAAGTGAATTGGAAAGTGAGTGAACATGAATTGACAAATGCTTATGACCCGAAAAACACATCGAAATATTTTCTTTTTGCTGCTGGCCGCCTTCTTATTGATAATTTTCAGCCCCTTAGATTATGTAAGCCTAGCTAGTGCTTTTATACATTTTTGGCTGACGTTTTTATATGGCGTTTTAATTTTCATCTACTATTCCGACATAAAAAAACTTAGAAAAAGACGTGTAATTGCTTCTGTTATAAGTCTACCAATTGTTGCGTTGTTTTCACTATACATTTATGTAGTGAGTCCGAATAATGAAGTAGAAATAACCCGTGTGCCGAATAGCAAAATGATCATTACCAATCAATTTTACACTGTGTTCTTTGCAGGAAACCCCAGAATGGAGCTTATAATGGGTTATCCAATCTTGTTCAAGCAACTCATTTGGCGGGTCAATTTATATACTAAATATGGCGAGGGTGAGAATGAAGCGTCGTTAGCTAAATATCAATTGCCAAAAGGAATAAAAGCCGCTGATTTCGGATTGTACATTTTAGAAAAGGAGCACTATTTATTGGATGACAGGAAGAATAAGGTTTACAAGATCAAAAAGAAAGTGTAGTCAATTAAATGTTGGGTCTTTGCATGACCATCATTGAATACTACCCTTTTTTGGTACAGCATACGTTTTGTATCTATATTCTGAAATCATGAAGATACTTTTATTCGTTGTTGTAAGCGTTTTGGGAAAAGCGTTCGCACAAAATAGCTACACCATTCAAAAAGAAGCAAAAATCTACGACCTGCCTGGTGGAGATTTCCTCACTGCTAAACACATCAATAACAAAACCCATTTAACTCATATTGGCCAAACGGGCAACGTGATTTGGGAAGACTCACTTGCTTTTCAAATCAATTTAGACACCACCTATTTTAGTTGGATTGCGGGCTTCAAGAATAGCACAGAGTATATTGTCGCCATGATGAGTGACCTGACTCCCAATACATTTCCATGGATTGGAAACGATAATGATACATTGGTTTATCAATTTTCAAAATTGAATTTATCTACACACCAATTCACAGCTCATCTCATTGACACCTTCCAAACACAAGGCATTACAAGGCCAATTGAGTTTTCTGAAAATGCGATCATACTGACACCCGCAAATCAAACACCTGGAGTTTCACCATTATTGAATCTTGCTAGTATCTCATTGGATCCAACTATGCTTTTGACGCCAATTGCTCCAACAAATGCTGTGGTCATTTCTCCTGCGGCATGGAGTCCTTGCCATTTTGATGACACCATTTATATGCATCAAAGTCAAGAGTTCTTGCACACAATTGGCAAATACAATGCTAATTTTGATTTACTCCAAGAGAATTTTGCGGAAATTACCACTGGCGAAGATATAGACCGCGCGTTTTATCAAAAACCTATCAGTTTTGATAGCCTTTTGGTCTTTACACAAGGAACAACATCTGGCAATCCGTATACTGAGTGGCGCATGGATTGGCGAAAAATGGATCTAACTGAGATCAATCATGCAACATTTCCTTCGCCGATTATTCCCAATACAACATGGAATTATAGAACATCTTTTGATAAAATAGCGGTCGATAAAACGACTAAAACGATTATGGTTTTAGCCAATGAGGAGGGTGCAGATAATATTAATTTGATTCAAAAAATATTTATTTATGATTACAGCTTCAATTTTCTTTGTGAAATCCCGATTACTTTAGGAAAGAAGAGCAGCAACACATTAATTGAGTTGAATAACCGAGTTTATTTAAAAACCGTCAACTTCACCAATTCAGAATTAATTCTTGTTACCTGCGAAATGGCAGATATCATCGAAAATATATATGAAAGTGAGTTATGGGTTTATCCGAATCCTACAGCGGACATGCTTTACTTTGAGGTCCAAGGAACTGAAGAGCTCCAATCGGTTGCACTTTTCGATTTGAACGGGAAGCAAAAAGATGTTGTATTGGTTGCAAGTTCAATGGATATGAAAGAGGTGCCCTCTGGAATTTATATTGCTGAGGTTCTGTTTACATCGGGGAGAAAGCAAACTATTCGGGTTGTTAAGGAGTAGCAATTCACTTCCAATTTATTATAAAAGGGTAAAATTCATAAGGGTAAGTAAAGAAATCATTTTGAAATGATTAGCTTTAGATTGACCAAAATATAATAAAATGAAATTAAAAGAAGCTGCGAAAATTGCGCGTAAACAAATTGCAGAAGGCAAAACAAGACAAGAAACCTTTGATACTTTAATGGCAGACCACAAGCTGCCTTCGGTTGAATTTGCGACAATCATTCAGGGCATTCCTTCGCTTCAAGCTAGAGAAAAGTACAAAACTGCCAACGGAATCTTGATGACGCTCCTCATCCTAACCATTGTTTTTAAACTCATAACGGGTATCTTTTTGGTCATGGAAAATGGTCTGCTGACTTTGCCCATCCTGCTGATCCTGCCACTCTTGAATATCTATTTACTCTGGGGCGTCTTGAACTTCCGTCCGGGCACGCATCGTTTGGTTGGGATCTTCACCGTTCTCGGCATTGTGCGTTCATTGCAGCACGTCATTGGGCAACCGTTTGACCCAATTTTACTCCTCGATTTTGTCATTGCGGCTGGCCTCATCGGTTTAGGATTTTATCTCAACACCAAACTTCATCCGGCCTATAAGACAGTCAGAGAAAGCTATCTGAATAGCGAAGGATACGAGCTTGACAGATACGTCATCAAATTTGAGGAGTGAGTAATTTAGGAGGATTTAAAAATTGTTCTTCGGAAATATCATCGTGCAATTGTCGTTAAATTGTTACGAAGTGCTCAATAGAGATGTGTATACCAAATATTGGTATTTTTATTGAAAATTTGAATCATGGGTAAAAATACATCAATAACCTTAGGTAGTTATTTTGATCAGTTCATTCAAAGTACGCTAAGTGAAGGACGATATAAAAATGCAAGTGAAGTTGTACGCGCCGGATTGCGTCTTCTCGAAGAGGAAGAACAAAAAATTCAAGCATTGCGTTTAGCAATTGAAGAAGGTATTAAAAGTGGCATAGCGGAAGACTTTGACCCAGAAATGCATTTAAAGAAATTGAAAGCAAGTAGAAAATAAATGCCGAAGATTAAGTTTACAAATAATGCGGTAAATGATTTGACCGATATTTGGAATTATACTGTTGAAACTTGGTCTGAAAGTCAGGCGGATCAATATTATAACTTGATTTTAAATGCATGTAAAGCTTTAGTAAACCAGCCAAAATATAGTAAGGTGTATGAAGAAATTTATCCCGAATTAAAAGGTGAAAAAATTTCAAAACACATTATTTTCTATCGTGTTATGGCCAATCAATCGATTGAAATAGAGAGAATCCTACACGAAAGAATGGATTTAAAGAAAAATTTAAAGTAGGTTTCAAAGGTTTAAAATAAATATTGACCACAAAACGCAACATATCAAGACTTTTAAATAGCACTTATTGTCTTATTTCTATGCTCTATTTTGCTTCTCAAAATGGATGGTCCCAATTAGCTCCTTTAAATAATCATCAATTCACAAAAATTATTTCTTCTGTAACTGGTGACCTTAATAAAGATGGTATTCTTGATCAAGTAGTAGTAAAAGAAGACACAACGGCAATTACAGATCCATATCAACTTGAAGTGTATTTTGGCCAAGTAAATGGTGGTTTCAAATGGATTCTTTCCGCTTCTAAAGCCATTTTATCTGCATATCCAAATGGCAAGGAGGGCTTAAATACGGGGATTCAATTTAGTCAAGTAAGTATTCACAATGGGGTACTTTGGATAGAAACAGAAATGTTAAGAGGTCATATGGAGCATAAGTTTCGGTATCAAAATGGGCGCTTTGAATTGATTGGCTTTTCTTATGCTAATGTGGAACATGGCATCTTGCAACTGATTGATTACAATTTGTCAACAGGAAGAAGAATTGAAAAAGAATGTCCAATCAGTTCAGATACCTTTAAAGTCAAACTTGATAAAACCATCAAAATAAATCCATTACCTTCATTGCAAGATTTTGAACCTTTAACAACAGAGTTTTTATTCAATGACTAAACTCCTCTTTTCCGTATTGCTAACATTTGTAGTTCAATCGAGTTTTGCACAAACCCTGAGCTACGAACACTTCAAGACATTAGTGCCTTCCTTGAAAAAAGAAGCTTGGGCCACCGTATATCAAGATTCTCAAGCGCTTTTAGACAATGCGCCTCAAGATACTTCTGATTTTCATGCCATTATTTTGTATATCCATTTATATGCAGGTGCAGGCATGGTCAGTGAGTCGCAACTCTCGTACGAAGAATTGCAGGCTAATGCTTTGAATTATCAAGGTCAAAGAGTCATTATGGCTGCGCACCCTGTT
The DNA here is from genome assembly GCA_937975705.1 of uncultured Flavobacteriia bacterium. Lineage (GTDB taxonomy): Bacteria > Bacteroidota > Bacteroidia > Flavobacteriales_D > Crocinitomicaceae > UBA952. The sequence continues at coordinate 9,917 of CALJTX010000050.1, forward strand.
AGCAAAGCAGAAGGCGGTTTGAACCAAACCAGTATTGATAAAGAAAATGGAAAATATACTGCATTTACGAGTGCAGCAAATGTAAAGGGGACCAGTATTTTTTGCTTTGAAAAATTTACCTTTTCTAAAAAAATCAAGATTAAAAAATTTCCAGTGGGCTCCTTTGTTCGTTGCGGTGGCACCCTCGAAAAGATTGAATTCAACCCCAATCAGTCCAAGATTTGGATCATGCGCCTTACTGTAAGCGATGCATTTATTAGAAAGTTGGAGTGATTTATTGTAGTTTTAATCTTCACTGAATATTATGCTAGAAGAAATTATCAAATCTGCATTTATAGTAGTTTCCGTTATCATTGGACTTTCACTACTCAAAAAGGAAATGTCCAAAAAAGTGGAGCCGCTGCCAGACGGTAGTTTTGAATTGCGCGTTTCGCGTATTTACTTTTTTACAGGCGCAGTTTGCGCATGCATTTTTCTGTTTTTCACTGGTTGGATATTATTGGATCCAGATACGCCTAGCGAAGACCGAATTTTTGGCTTGTTTTTTCTAATTTTTAGTTTGCTTGGTGTTTACTTCATTGTGCTATATCGCAATTATCGCCTTTATTTTGACAATGAAAAAATCGTGGTCACCAATCTATTCGGTAAAAAGAATACCATGAAGTGGTCTGAAATTGAAAAGGTCAGGTCCAATGCTTTCACTGGATATGTGACTTTATCTTCAGCTTCAACTCAGTTAAAAGTACATCAGAATTTGAAGGGTATGGTCGCTTTCAAACAGGTCATGGAGGCCCAAACCAAATGGACTGCTAAAGAGCTTAGGTTGCCGTTTTAACTAATCATATCCCCTTGACTAAACTACTCTTTTCTTTTTTGTATCTTTGGTAGCATGAATGATTTAATCGAGAGAAATATTGGAAAGATTCAAGAAATCTGCAGAAAAAATTCTGTTGAAGGTTTGTTTATTTTCGGCTCCGTACTAACGGAAGAATTTTCCGATCAAAGTGATTTAGATTTTGCCTACGTTTTAAAAGATGACCTTACTCCCATTGAATATGGTGATGCATTTTTCGAATTATTGGAAGATTTAGAAAGTTTATTCAATAGGAAAATCGATTTGGTTTCATACAGAGTAGTTAAGAACCCGGTCTTCAAGGAGGAACTTGATAGAACTAAGAAATCGTTATATGCTGCCGCATAGAAAGATTCAAAAATATCTGCTTGATATTGATTCTATTATTGAAGAACTTGAACTGATCATTAATCATCACCAAAGAGATTTCAATGATTTTCAGCAAAATATTATCTCTGTCCGTGCTGTTGAGCGAGATTTAATGATCATTGGTGAGGCAATGAATAAAATTATTCAGCTTCATCCAGAGATTCAAATTTCAGGAGCTAGACAAATAATCGGTCTTCGAAATTTAATTGTTCATTCTTATGATTCTATTGAACCATCAGTACTTTGGAGAATTTTAGTTAAGGATATCTCTGTTTTGAAGGCAGAAATAAATGAACTTAAAGGATAACTGTAAATAACGGTAATTGTAAACTACTGTTTTTTTTAAATGAATTCTAAACTCCTCTTATCTTTTCTACTCTCACTCATAGTTCAATCGAGCTATGCGCAGCGCGTGGTGACATACCAGCTGAGTGAATGTGATATGAAGCGGGCAGATGAATTGTCCTCTGCCAATTTCTTGATTAGTAAGCAAACCATAAACGATACGATTTTGCTACAATTGGGTTTGGTTCGCAATTGTGAATTTCAGACAAGCCCTAAACTTAGTATGAGGCATGATACGCTTTTTGTTGAGTTAGAAAATAGTTCTGAGCGTTATGCAGCTTGCGAATGCTATTTTGAATTGACTATTCGCGCAGTAGGGATTACCGATAGCGCTTTTAAAGGCATTTTTTCAAATCAAAATAAAGGCCTAGTAGAATTTAAGCCATACCCGAGTCAATTTATTGATCCGGAGAATAACGATAAAAACAGAAAATGACCATCTTCTCCTACCACTTACTGGAAGTTTCGGTGTTTGCTGCCATGAAGGGTCTTTTCAAAGCGCCATTAGCCAAAAAAACGCCTGGTCTGATTCATGCCGAATACATGACCGTCATGACACTAGGTTCTGCGGTGTTTTCGAGCAAGCGCATGTTGTTGGGTCAGGTTGCGGTTTTTGCGCAATGGGATTCAGAGCAGGCACTGGAGCAATACCTGAACACTACTTCATTTGGAAAAAAACTGAGTCAAGGATGGCATGTACGCCTTTCGTTTTTGCGTCAGTGGGGCCATTTTAGCGGTTTTCAAATACCAGAAGCGCCTTCTGCCGCGTATCCTGATACGGCGCCTGTTGTGGCGGTTACAGTTGCTCGTATGAAGCCTTGGGCGGTCCCTCGATTTATTCATTGGGGCCGACCAGTCGAGAAGTTGGTCCGCGATCATCCTGGTACAACGCTTTCTTTGGCGTCTATTCATTTGCCCAATACGGTTTCCACTTTTTCGATTTGGAAAACTACCCAAGAAATGAACGATATGGTGCGCGGGCATAGCCCTGTTGCGCAGCCCAAGCGCCATGCCGACGCTATGAAAGAACGCGAGCGCAAAGATTTTCATTTTGAATTTACCACGCTGCGCTTTCAGGCCTTGGCTGAATACGGCAGCTGGAAAGGAAAAACCAATTACGTTCCTAATTACCAGCATTCGGCATAATGGCAAAACCAATTGGTAAACAGCGCCTGCAAGATTGGCTCACTCAATTTTGGGTCTTGCAATTTGGGCAACAAATTGAGCCAAACACTTATGACTGGCTCCTTGGGCCATTTGGCTCTTCGGATCAGATTGGACCACATTTTATCAGCGAAATTACCGAACGCGAAAACTTAGAACGCGCTCCTAAAAACCAGGAAGCAGGGCTTTTGTATTCTATCCATGATTTGAAATTATCAGCCGCTGAATTGAATCAATTAGCACCTGAAATCATTGATTTTTACGAGCACACGGCAGCTTATAATTTATCTTTAGAAGTCAATTGGAATCGGTCATTTCTACTTTTTGGCACTTTGGTGAAATGGCTATTTAGTCGTCGGATCCAACAATTGAATATTCCTACAACTTCGAATGAAGCTGCAGCTGGCCTCACCAATGAGCTGATCCAATTACGAGATCCGAAAAGCAAAGCTATCAAGCGTACCTTTTGGTACCGAACATTGCGCTCAACGGGTGAAGTTGTATATTCAGGTATCTACGGTACAAGCCAGTTGCCAAATGGCAAGCGAGTGGTCAAAGCAGTTTTTCCTTTGCCACACGGTAATGCTACCGTCTTACTTTTGCCAAGTGTTCAAGCAGATGGTTCGCTGCGTTTGTCTTCAGCCGGTAAAAAAATAGGGGATAGCGGTTTCTATTTTCTTTTGGAGGATGCTAATGGGCATTATTGGACTAAATTCATTCGGTCGTTTAAAGATGAGTTACACGTATTTAAAGATAAGGAGCAACTGAAAGCCGTACAAAAACTCACCCTTTGGTCATTTCCGGTCTTGCATTTTTCTTACAAAATCGAAAAAGTATAGCTTTGCTTAAAAATTGATACCCAAGGAATTATTACATGACTAAACTCCTCCTCACTTTTCTGCTCACCTTTTTAGTTCAAACGAGTTTTGCGCAGCGTGAGAAGTTTGAGTTTACCGAAGGATTATGTTTTTACACTGGTGTTTATTCGGCAGATCAATATACTGCCCTGGAGCTGCAAAATACATTCGAGAATTTGTGTTTTTCCTTTTCGGAGTTCAAGACGGCGTTTACCGCTTGGAACCTTGCAGAGATAGATAAGTTAGATGTGTTGGCGAAAGATGCTGAATGTAAGGCCTTAATTACAAAATATGAGCAGTTAGACATCGTCAATGCTACTGTTTGGGAAGAGGCAAGGGCAAATAGAATCCGTGCAATATCAGAAAGCTGCGCATTGCAGAAGCTCACCATTATTGCTTATCAATATCCTGACACGCTAAACAGTTTCGTTACCGCTGATTCGCTTACAGCGTATTATAGAGCAGCATTGATTGCCGGTGGTGATGATTTGCTTGCAGCATGGCAGCATTTACACCAAGCGAAAAAAGCGAAAAATGGCAATCCGCAACGCCTGCAAGATATCTATGAGCAGCGTTACAACTCACCCTTGAAATTGGAATACGCTAGGCTAGAAGTGATGACGTTTGGTTGGTGGAATCATGCCAATAACCTTATTTTTCATGACGAACATAGTGACTACTGGCCAGCATTTGAAAAACTATTTATTAAATTAGACAGTGAATGTGAGGAACCTTAATGACTCGCAATTGAACTTATAACTTGACCAATCACAATGGCCTTCGGATTTTCACCACAATACGCACAAGATTACCAGCTAGAGGGCTTGGATCGCGAACACTTTTTAGCTATTGCCATTGAGGCAATAGACAGGTTAGAATTGAAACTGAGCAAGGTCACGAGTTCAGGAATTTTGGTGTACACCAAGATGTCTGCTTTCTCTTGGTCTGAAGAAATCACGCTTACTTTTGGTATTGATAAAGTAACAGTCCGGAGTCAATGCACAGGCAATCAACTATTTGATTGGGGCAAGAACAGGCGCAATGTGCAAGACCTCATTTTAGAAATCAAGCATGTCCGCCGCATCCTTAAAGAGGAAAAGCTTGCTGCTAAATTGCAGGCGTTAAGCGAAATCGAGACGCTAAATGAGGAGTTGCCTTTGAGTGCGCCAACTTCAACTGCTAAAGATAAAATCTCACATTTCTTTTCCATTTTTAAAATCACCGAGGGTTATCGCATTACGCCTATTTTGGTCAATTTGAATTTAGTTGTTTTTGTGGTCATGCTTTTTGCGGGCGTGAGTTGGATCAGCCCGTCGGCAGACGAACTCGTGAGGTGGGGGGCAAATTACAGAGAATTCACGCTTGCCGGTCAAGGTTGGCGCTTACTTACAGCCTGTTTTTTGCATGCGGGGATCTTTCATTTGTTGTTCAATATGTATGCGTTGGTATACATCGGCTTGTTGTTAGAGCCGCACATTGGTAGTCTGCGCTTTTTACTAGTTTATTTACTTGCAGGCATTGGTGGAAGCATGGCTAGTTTGTGGTGGAACGACTACATGGTAGCTGTCGGCGCTTCTGGTGCTATTTTTGGCTTGTACGGCGTCTTTCTGGCGCTGCTTTTGAGCAAAGTACTTGATAAAAATGTCCAGCGCGCTTTTCTGACCAGTACGCTTGTTTTTGTTATTTATATGGTACTCAATTCTTTCAAGAAAGAAAGCAACATAGACAATGCAGCGCATTTTGGAGGGTTTTTTACCGGATTCATGTTTGGTTTTGCGCTTATTCCAAGTTTGAAAAAACCCAAAAATAATTTCTTGAATGCATCCATTCTGAGTCTTTTCTGCGTAATACTCTTGACAGTATGTGTCGGTGTTTATAATTCCATCCCAAATGAAATCGCAAAATATACACATTTCATGAAGCGTTTTGCAGTCATTGAAAAAGCAGCCTTGAAGGTATACCGCTTGCCTAAAAACAGCACTAAGTTGACCATCTTCAATGAAGTGCATCGACACGGACTACCAAAATGGAATCGCATGCTCGCACTCGTACAGCAACAATATAAACTCGAATTACCGCAACAACTGCTGCAACGCAATCGCATCATAGAGAATTACTGTAAGGCCAGAATCAAGTCCTTTGAGCTTATTCGAACTGCCTTGCTCCATCCAGAAAATAATTACAATTACGAAGTAAATTATTACAATCAGTACATCATGTCTTTACTTGAAGAAATGCAAGACTTACAACAGCAATAAATCCCGAAAATTACAGATGACCCCAACACCCGAACACAACGCTAAAATTGCCAAACTGACTTTTGCTGCAGTATATCCGCTTTATGTCGCAAAAGTGGAACGCAAGGGGAGAACTGAAGATGAGGTACAGCAAGTTGTGGAGTGGTTAACAGGTTTTGATCGTCAAAAACAACTTCAATTGATCAATGAAAAAGTCACATTTGAAACTTTTTTTGAACGCGCCAACGTGCATCCGAATGCGCACCTCATCACGGGGCTCATCTGCGGCTACCGAATTGAAGCCCTCGACAACCCTTTGACACAAAAAGTACGTTATTTAGACAAACTGGTCGACGAATTGGCAAAAGGCAAGTCGATGGAGAAGATTTTAAGAAAATAAAAAGGATGATGAAGTATATCGCATTGTGGGCCGTCTTACATAATTTAATATGAAGTTGAAATGAATAAACACCTCAAATTCATGCTCATCCTAATTTGGATCCTTTTTTCAAGGATATTTGATGCATATAACACATACATGCACACACCTAATTTGGACAAAGAGGCAAATCCATTAGTGAGTATTGTTGGCATTTCATCTTGGACGCTTTTACTGGGTATCTTAGGAGCTCTTACACTTTATATTTGCTTTGCATTTTACCGAAGCACCTTTCATCCACAAAACCTTGAACCCAAAGAAAAAGGATTGACTTTTGCTTCTTACGCGGCATATTTATATTTAGGGGAGTCTACTCATTGGTCAGCTATGTTGTACCGCTTCCCAAAAGAAATCAAGCGCTTGCATCAATATTTCGGTAGTTTTTTAACACCATGTTTGGTTTATGCCGGAATTATTTCCACGGTAATGTGGCTACTCATTCATTATTCTGAAGAGTACCGTGCTCTTCATACTGCTGGACGCGTATATTTCTTACTAATAGCTGGTTGTATTCAAATTATTGTTTCTTTGAATTGGCGCCGTTACAAATCGTATCAAATGAAATTTGATTGATGGTGTAACTTATTGTCTTACCTGTTGGTTTTAATTAAAATGAACGCTATGAAAAAGCTTATCACATTAAGTTTTATTGCAATGCTCTTTATCGGTTGCGGAAAAATCAATACACCAAATGCGGATGCTGAAAAGATTTTTGGTAAGTGGCGTTTTGTGTCTAGTTCTGGTGGTTTTGCGGGTACAGGTAATACAAGTTATTCGAGCAATGACTTATATGAATACAAGGAAAATGGAACCTTTTCTCATTATGAAGGCAATCAATTAATCGATCAATCTAGTTTCTCACTGCAATTGGGCCCGAGTATTTTTAGTCAAACGGATCAACTCTTGATACATTATGGAGGAATATCGCCACAATTATCCCAATCTTTTGTGATACATCAGGATACGCTCTTTTTAAGCGAAGAAGTTTACGATGGTTTTCAGTACGTTTTCGTTAAACAATAAGCATGAGAGTTACGCTATCCTTTTTTCTGTTTGTATTCTTGCTTTCTGAAAGCACAGTTGCTCAAACTTCAAAGAATCTATTTACATATGGCCTGACAGTTGGGGCAAACCGCCCACAAACTGAAATTTTATTTGGTGATCAAAAGTTTGCAGAGCCAATACTACCTGCAACTGGCTTAAATTTTCAATATACCCGAATGGTGCATCCGAAAGTGCCGCTGAACTTCACCGCTGGAATTGGCCTAATGGGCGTCAAACTGTCGGCCCCAGCCAATGGTGCGTTTATGGGAGACCGCATGTCTCCTTTTTCTTGGGGCACCTTTACGCTTACAAATTTGCGTTTGGAAGTGGGCAGTGGTTACGAGTTATTCCAAAAAAACCGCTCCACGTATAGCGTTTTGGGAGGCATCGGTATTCGCAAAATGAGCAACGGAAGTTATGGGAGCTCTTCGTATGAGCCCCAAGGGCAGTTGTATCGCATAGAATTCGAGACGTCTAAGCCATCCGTTCCTTTCGTCAGTTTGGGTGCACAGTGGGCCTACCAATTGAAAAACACCAATTTACTTTCCGTCAAACTGAGCTATGACCATTCTTTCAAAAATATCTACGACGGAACCTATATGCTGTATAATCAAACGAGCAACGGCACTTACAACAACCAAGGGCGCTTCTTGAATCTTCAAATTGGCTATACCCTCAACGGACATAATAAGGCAGCGCGTCTTGCGCTGCTACAACAAGAGCAGCAACTCGACCGCAAAGCGGCTAAAAAGTTGTATCGCAAAGAAAAGAGATACATCGACCCACATAGCATGTTTTTGCGCACAAGTGGCGGTCTTTACCTATCGCGTACAACCATCACCAACGATCCTAATAATGTTATGAATCCAGGTGCTTCAGAGGGCTTTATGCCTCAAATTGCATTCGAAAAAGGGCTTGGAAAAAATTTATATTTGGAGGCCAGTATTTCTTATGGGCGCGTATGGTTCACAGAAAAGTACACGGTCATGCCTTATTCTCGAATGGCCTCGAGTACTTCAAATAATGTGCAACTAGGTTTGGGTGCTATGTATCGCTGGACCCTCCCATCTAACTATACCATTTTGAACTTTCATGCGGGCTTCAGTTCTGGTTTGCTTTTCGATAAAGTAGGCAATGCGTGGTCCAGTTCTAGTCAATGGGGAGGGGAGATGAACAACACGCCCTTTGATTTCAGCACTCAGGTTTCGGGCACTGTAGTTTCCAAGTATATGGGCGCTGTTTATTTAGGCGCCTCCAAAGATTTCAGGTTGGCCAATCGGGTCTATCTGAACTTAGGTTACCGCCATTATTTTGGTTTCAATACCATCATCTCTTCCACCATTCAATACACCGACTTACTCACCCAACAGAGCTCCGTTATTCAAGCGAAAGTCAAGGGAGGCGGCAGCGATATTGTTTTGGGCTTAAAGGTGAAGTTGAATAAATGATGCAACCCTTCCTTCAACACTTTCCCGACACCAAACAACAAGAGTTAAAAGCATTCTTGCAGTTAGTTGCTAAAGTAGCGCCACATGAAAAGGCCGCCTTCTACGATGGAAAGGACAAAGAAGGGAAGGTCGTTACGAACCCGGCAATTGGCTTTGGAAGTTATCTGCATCATTTTTCGGATGGAAGGGTGGAGGAAGTCTATCGATTGGGTCTGAGTCCGAATGCGACCGGATTTTCTATTTATGTGTTAGGGCTGAAGGATAAAGAAATCTTGAAAACTCGTTTTGCAAATTCTTTGGGAAAAGCGAAAGTAACGGGGTATTGTATTAAATTTAAATCGTTAAAAGATTTAGACGAAAAAATAGTCCTAGATTTGATCAAATTTGCCTTGCTTTATGAGTGAAATCAACATAGACAACTACCTCGATAGCCATTATATCCATAGAAGTAATTGGTTGCGCGCGGCCGTACTTGGTGCCAACGACGGCATTATTTCCATTTCAAGTTTGGCCATTGGAGTGGCCGCAGCAAGTTCTACCAGAGAACCAATTGTTTTGGCAACGGTGGCAGGTTTGGTTGCCGGAGCTCTGTCTATGGCTGCTGGTGAATACGTGTCGGTAAGTTCTCAGATGGATACCGAACACGCCGATATCGAAAGAGAAAAGCAAGAACTCGCCGAAATGCCCGATGAAGAATTGCAGATTTTGGCACAAATCTATGAGCAACGCGGGCTCAAAAAAGAAACAGCACTCCTCGTTGCCAAAGAACTGACGGCTCATGACGCCCTGGCTGCCCACGTCCGCGACGAACTCGGCATCAATGAAATTACCCAAGCCAACCCGATACAAGCTGCATTGGCTTCAGGCGCAGCATTTACAGTTGGCGGCATCTTTCCGTTGTTGGTCATCTTATTTGCGCCGGTCAAAGGCATGGAATTCTGGTTGTATGGCTTCACTATTCTCGCTTTGGTTTTACTTGGTGCAACCGCAGCGCGCACGGGTGGCTCTCCAGTTTGGAAGGCCATCACACGCATCACCATTTGGGGCACAATTGCCATGGCGCTATCTGCTGGTGTAGGTTCTTTATTTGGGGTGAATGTCTA
>CALJTX010000051.1 GCA_937975705.1 uncultured Flavobacteriia bacterium
AGAATTATGAAAGTCAGAGCATCAGTTAAGAAGAGAACTGCAGATTGCAAGATTGTGAAGCGTAAAGGTAAAATTTACGTGATCAACAAGAAGAATCCGAAATTAAAACAACGTCAAGGATAATTATAAGTATATGGCACGTATTGCAGGTATAGATTTACCAAAAAACAAAAGAGGAGTCATTGGCTTGACTTACATCTACGGAATCGGTAGAAGTAAAGCTCAAATGATCTTGAACACAAACGGTATTGATGAGAACATCAAAGTCCAGGACTGGAATGATGATCAATTAGCCGCTATTCGTAACACCGTTAATGAAATCAAAACGGAAGGTCAGTTGCGCTCAGAAGTTCAGTTGAACATCAAGCGTCTCATGGACATCGGATGTCAGCGCGGAATTCGTCACCGTTTAGGCTTACCGCTTCGTGGTCAAAGAACCAAAAACAACTCTCGCACACGTAAAGGAAAACGTAAGACTGTTGCGAACAAGAAAAAAGCAACTAAATAATAACTAGTTCCCAATAAAATGGCAAAAGCAAATCAAAAAAAGAAGAAGAACGTTAAAGTTGATGCTGCCGGAGAAGCGCATATCCAAGCGAGTTTCAATAACATCATCATTTCTTTAACGAACAATGCCGGACAAGTGATCTCTTGGTCATCTGCAGGCAAGATGGGCTTCAAAGGTTCTAAAAAGAACACGCCTTATGCTGCACAAATCGCAGCAGAAGACGCATCAAAAGAAGCACATGACTTCGGACTACGTAGAGTGCGTGTTTTTGTAAAAGGCCCAGGTGCTGGACGCGAGTCTGCCATCCGTGCACTTCACAATTCAGGCATTGAAGTAACAGAAATCATTGACGTGACTCCTATGCCACACAATGGTTGTCGTCCTCCAAAAAGAAGAAGAGTATAGTTTTTTTTTTAACCTGCGGGCTTAGTGTCATCGAAGGAATGCCTTAATTCATGACGCCTGCACAATTTTATTTATAATGGCAAGATACAGAGGTCCCAAATCAAAAATTGCGCGTCGTTTCCGCGATCCAATTTTTGGCCCAGACAAATCCTTGGAAAGAAGAAATTACGGTCCAGGACAACACGGTCCATCTAAAAGAAGAGGTGGCAAGCAATCTGAATACGCAGTACAGTTAGGTGAAAAGCAAAAAGCGAAGTACACTTACGGTATTCTTGAGCGTCAGTTTGCAAACATGTTTGAGAAAGCATCACGCATGAAAGGAATTACCGGTGAAGTGCTATTGCAACTTTGCGAAGCGCGTCTTGACAACACTGTCTACCGCTTAGGTATCTCCCCTACTCGTCGTGGCGCTCGTCAGCTTGTTTCTCACAAACACATTACAGTAAACGGAGAAGTTGTAAACATCCCATCTTACACTTTGCGCATTGGTGACGTCGTAGGCGTTCGCGAAAAATCAAAGTCTTTAGAAGCGATTACAGGTTCCCTTACTGCTAGCAATAAAACATATGATTGGCTTGATTGGGATTCATCAAGCATGAGCGGTAAATTATTAAACTTACCTGCAAGAGAAATGATCCCAGAAAATATTCGCGAGCAATTGATCGTCGAATTGTATTCTAAATAACCCTAAGCGATAGAAAATGGCAATATTGGATTTTCAAAAACCTGACAAGGTTATCATGCTCAACTCTGATGATTTCAACGGAGAGTTTGAGTTTCGTCCGCTAGAACCGGGCTACGGAATTACCATTGGTAACTCCCTCCGTCGAATTTTGCTTTCTTCCTTAGAAGGTTTTGCAATTTCGTCTATTAAAATTCAAGGTGCAGACCATGAATTTACGACCCTCAAAGGTATCGTAGAAGACGTTACAGAAATTGTCTTGAACCTCAAGCAAGTACGCTTCAAGCGTCAGATCGAAGGAACAGACACTGAAACAGTTATCATTTCAGTGAGCAACCAACAACAACTCACTGCCGGTGATCTCGGTAAGTTTACAAGTGCGTTTCAGGTTTTGAATCCTGACCTCGTTATTTGTAACATGGAGTCTTCAGTTAAGTTTGAAATGGAACTTACGATTGTAAAAGGTCGTGGGTACGTTCCAGCAGAAGAAAACAAATCTGCTAACGCTCCTTTCGGAACAATCTGCATCGACTCTATCTTTACGCCGATCGTTAATGTACAATACAGTATTGAAAACTACCGTGTTGAGCAAAAAACCGACTACGAGAAATTGGTATTCCACATCAAAACAGATGGTTCTATTCATCCAAAAGATGCTTTGAAAGAAGCTGCTAAGATTTTGATTCACCACTTTATGTTGTTCTCAGATGAGCGCATCACTTTAGATAGCGAAATCAAAGCCGAATCAGAAGAATTCGATGAAACTTCACTACACATGCGTCAATTGCTCAAAACCAAATTGGTAGACATGGACCTTTCAGTTCGTGCACTCAATTGCTTGAAAGCAGCAGATGTAGAAACACTTGGAGACCTCGTATCCTATGCCAAATCTGATTTATTGAAATTCAGAAACTTCGGTAAGAAATCATTAACTGAGCTTGAAGACCTCGTCGATAGCAAAGGCTTGACTTTCGGGATGAATGTCGCAAAATATAAATTAGACAGAGATTAAGATTTTAAGTCATGAGACACGGAAATAAAGTAAATCACTTAGGAAGAAAGACTGGCCACCGCAAAGCGATGCTTCAAAATATGGCCTGTTCTTTGATCGAACACAAGCGCATTACCACTACAATTGCAAAAGCAAAATCTTTGCGCGTATTTGTTGAGCCATTGCTCACTAAATCTAAAACCGATTCTACACACTCTCGTCGTGTTGTTTTCTCTTACCTTCAAAGTAAAGAAGCTGTCACCGAATTGTTTAGAGAGGTAGCGCCAAAAATTGCAAACCGCGAAGGTGGTTATACACGCATCATCCGCACAGGTTACCGCTTAGGTGACAACGCAGAAATGTGTATGATTGAAATCGTTGACTTCAACGAACTATACAACAACAACGAAAGCAAGAAAACTACTCGTCGTTCACGTCGTGGTGGTAAAGCTAGCGAAGCAGTTGCTGCAACTACAGTAGAAGAAACAACTGCAGAAGTTGTTGAAGAAACACCAGTAGCAGAAGTTGTTGAAGAGACGCCAGCAACAGAAGTTGTTGAAGAAACACCAGAAGTTCAAGTTGAAGAAGCTGCACCAGCTGCAGAAGCTCCAGCATCAGAATCTACTGAAGAAGCAGGTACTGCTACAGAAGAAGAGAAAACTGAAGAATAAATTGACAAAATGTTGATAAAAAAGGCGGACAATGTCCGCCTTTTTTGTTTTTATACCTCTCCTATTTTGACAAAGTCCGTAATTTTGGAGAAAATTTTTAAATGCAGCAAAATCAAGCAGCTATTCTCCTTTTAGAAGATGGCACGGTATTCAACGGCATTGCCATTGGCAAAATAGGAACTACAGGCGGTGAAATCGCTTTTAACACCGGAATGACCGGCTATCAAGAAGTATTTACAGATCCTTCCTACTTAGGTCAATTACTCATCATGACCACAGCTCATATTGGCAACTACGGTGTGCATCCGGAAGAAATCGAATCCGAATCCATTAAAATTGCAGGTCTCATCACCAAGAAGTTTTCCAATGGCTTTTCTAGAGAAGCTGCATCGGGTTCTCTTCAAGAACTAATGGAAAAGAACGGTACCGTAGGTATTTCAGATATCGATACACGTGCGCTAGTGCGTCACATTCGCAACAAAGGCGCCATGAATGCGATCATTTCTTCAGAAATTTTAGATCTCGACCTCCTCAAAGCTAAACTCAAAGAGGTTCCATCAATGGATGGCCTTGAGCTCTCCTCAAGAGTTACCACTGAAAACGCTTATGAAGTATGTCCAGAAAACCCGAAATACCGTGTTTCTTTACTTGACTTCGGCGTCAAAAAGAATATCGTTCGCTGTTTAGTAGAGCGCGGTTGCCACGTAAAGGTTTTTCCTATGCACGCCTCAAAAGCAGAACTAGATGCCTTTAACCCCGATGGCTATATGCTTTCTAATGGTCCTGGCGATCCTTCTGTCATGACGCAAAGCATTGCGCTCGTCAAAGAAATTGCAGCGGCAAACAAGCCAGTTTTTGGCATTTGTTTGGGTCACCAAATTCTCGGCCTGAGTCAGGGGCTCAAAACAGAAAAAATGTTCAATGGGCACCGCGGCATCAACCACCCTATTCTTAATTTAAAAACTGGAAAAGGAGAAATTACGTCGCAAAACCACGGCTTTGTCATCTCCAAAGAGAGCATTGCCCTGAATCCTTCGATCGAAGTGACCCACGAACACCTCAATGACCACACAGTTGCAGGAATTGCCATCAAAGACAAACCTGTATTCTCTGTCCAATACCATCCAGAAGCATCAGCGGGTCCGCACGACTCCCGCTACCTCTTTGATACCTTTATTCAAAATATGCAACAACACCAAGCAAAATGAGTTTTATCGCTAGCATCCACGCCCGTCAAATTTTAGATTCACGCGGCAATCCAACTATCGAAGTTGACGTACTTACAGAAAACGGAGTGCTCGGACGCGCAGCAGTGCCTTCCGGTGCCTCTACAGGAGTCCATGAAGCTGTTGAGCTACGCGACGGCGATACCACTCAATATCTCGGTAAAGGCGTGCTCAAAGCGGTTGAAAACGTAAACACCACCATCCAAAATGCACTGTTGGGCATGGATGTCTTTGAACAAAAGAAAATTGACTACCTCCTACTCGCTTTAGACAATACGCCAAACAAATCAAATTTAGGCGCCAATGCCATCCTCGGTACCTCCTTAGCAATTGCCAAAGCCGCTGCTGCAGAGGCTGGCTTGAGCTTGTTTCAATATATCGGCGGTGTAGGCGCAGTCACGATGCCGGTACCCATGATGAATATCCTCAATGGTGGTTCACATGCCGATAACCTCATCGATATCCAAGAATTTATGGTCATGCCTTTTGGTGCCAAAAGTTTTTCTGAAGGATTGCGTTGGGGAACTGAAGTTTTCCATCAACTAAAGGCAGTCTTGAAATCTAGAGGGATGTCTACGAACGTAGGAGACGAAGGTGGTTTTGCACCAAGCTTGGGCTCCAATGAAGAAGCCTTACAAGTTGTCATGGAGGCGATTCAAAAAGCTGGCTTTACACCCGGAGTAGATATGTACATTGCACTAGATGCTGCAGCCTCTGAGTTTTACGACGAAGCCACAGGTAAATATAATTTTGCCTCAACTGGTGAATCCAGAAATTCAGAAGAAATGGTTGCCTTTTGGGCAGATTGGTGCGAACGCTACCCAATTATCTCCATTGAAGACGGCTTAGCCGAAGACGACTGGGCTGGTTGGAAACTCGCAACAGAAAAATTAGGCCACAAAATCCAATTGGTTGGAGACGATCTTTTTGTTACCAATTCCAAACGACTACAACAAGGAATTGAGCAGGGTGTAGCCAATTCCATTCTTGTGAAAGTCAACCAAATTGGAACGCTTACAGAAACGATTGAAGCTGTTAATTTAGCTACCCGCAATGGCTATTCTTCAGTCATGAGCCACCGCAGCGGTGAAACCGAAGACAACACTATTGCAGATCTTGCAGTAGCACTCAATTGCGGCCAAATCAAAACGGGTTCTGCCTCGCGCTCAGACCGCATGGCCAAATACAATCAATTGCTACGCATAGAAGAAGAACTCGAAGAAGCAGCTGTTTATCCAGGAAGAAATTTCAAGTTTATTCGCTAATTGGCTCGCTTCAACCTGCGTGTATACGCCCTGATCCTCAATGAATTCAACGAGATCTTACTCTCCGATGAATGTCGTTTTGGTACTTTCTTTACTAAATTTCCTGGTGGCGGTGTTGAAAACGGCGAGGGCATCAAAGACGCCTTATTTAGAGAGCTACAAGAAGAACTTGGTTTAGCACCAACAGACGCAGCCTTCTTTTATGTCAATGAATTTCATCAGCTTTCCGCTTTTGATCAAAGCAATTTAGTGGCTTTTTATTATCTAATTAAATTGAAAAGGGCGATGCTTCCCTTTGATGAAACCTATCCAATTCCTTTTGCAGAAGAACAAGAAAAGCAACGCTGGATAAGCCTTCACGAACTTGAAGGCCATACCCTTACGTTTCCGATAGATCGGATCGTTTTGGAGCAACTAAAAGCAGATTTTACTTCTTGAAATTTGGCGCCACGACCAAATCTTTTGTGCCGTGCGTCCAAGAATAAAAGCCTTCACCAGACTTCACGCCTTTTTTACCCGCCATTACCATATTGACAAGCAGCGGACACGGTGCATATTTTGGATTGCCAAAACCGTCGTGCAACACTTCTAAAATTGCCAAGCAGACATCTAAACCAATGAAGTCGGCTAATTGGAGCGGCCCCATTGGGTGTGCCATTCCGAGTTTCATGACGGTATCGATTTCTTCTACTCCGGCCACACCTTCAAACAAAGTGTAAATTGCCTCGTTGATCATGGGCATCAGGATGCGGTTGGCTACAAAACCTGGGTAGTCATTGACCTCTACCGGAACTTTAGACAAGCTGCGCGAGGTTTCCATAATGAGGGCTGTAACCTCGTCTGAAGTAGAATAACCACGAATGATTTCGACGAGTTTCATGACCGGAACCGGATTCATGAAGTGCATGCCAATGACTTTATCTGGACGGTTGGTCACGGCAGCGATTTTGGTAATTGAAATCGAAGAGGTGTTGGTAGCGAGAATAACTTCTGGCGCGGTAAACGCATCGAGGTCTTTGAATATTTTTAGTTTGAGGTCTACATTTTCTGTAGCAGCTTCAACCACCAATTCTACACCTTTTACCCCTTCAGACATATTCGAAAAAGTAGAGAGGTTTTGCAGCGTTTGGGTTTTTTGTTCCTCTGTGAGGCTTCCTTTGGCTACTTGTCGGTCGAGGTTTTTAGAAATGGTGCCAATGGCGCGCTCAAGAGCGGCCTCTGAAACATCGATAAGATTGACATTGTATCCAAATTGGGCAAAGACGTGTGCGATGCCATTTCCCATGGTGCCTGCACCAATTACTGCTACGTTTTTCATTTTGTTGAAAGTTTGCACAAATATACTGCTCCTATGTTATTTGCGCTAAAAATGAATACATTTTGATTTGATTATCTTTGTAGTGTTAGCTCATTTATGTTTCAACGATTTCGCCAATATTTTACCAACTCCGGACTGCTGCGCAATTCAGCGACCTTAATTATTGGCACCGTTTTCGCCCAACTCATCCCCATTCTATTTCAGCCTTTGCTCCGTAGAATGTTCACCGCTGAAGAATTTGGCACTGCCGCGCTTTATGTAACCGCGGTGGGTATGCTCGTTGCCATCGCGAACCTCAAATATGAGAGCGCTATCGTACTACCTGAAGAAGACCAAGAGGCCAATCATTTAGTCGCTGGAGGCGTCCTGATTACCGCTCTTATTGCGCTGATCTTGTGGTTGCTCATCTTTTTGAATCAAAGCTGGATCGTCCAACGCTTTTCCTTGGCCAACGAAGAAGCTTGGTACCTGCATTTATTGCCACTCAGTGTTTTTTTAGTGAGTAGTTTTCAGTGCTTTAATTTATACTTGATTAGAAAAAAGGCTTTCAAAGATGCCGCAAGAAATAAAGTGTACCGCAGAACTACCGAAGCCGCTGCGCAAAGTGCTAGTGGTTACTTTGGAAGCAGCACTGGCTTGCTTTTAGGGAATCTGGTGGGCGATATCATCAATTTTTTTGGTGGGTTTTGGCAGGCCAAAAGATTGGGGCTCAATTTTGCTTTTCGCTTACAAAACATCCTTCCTACACTTCAAAAGTACTGGCGCTTTCCTATCTACCATGCCTTTCCGTCCTTGCTCAATACCATTAGCCTGACCCTCCCAGTTTTTATCGTAAATGCCGCCTTTGGAAAAGCACAAACAGGTCAGTTTGACCTCAGTAGAATGGTATTATCCTTGCCAATGGCGCTCATTTCGATCTCGCTTTCTCAAGTTTATCTGCAGCATCAGGCAGAGCGCATCCGCAAGCAAGAAGCCATTGTGCCCGACTTTAAAAAAGTGAGCCTTACACTGCTCTTATTGAGCTTGCCCCTCGCTATCTTTTTACTATTTTTTGCCTCTCCCCTTTTCGCATTTGTTTTTGGACCAGAATGGCGTCTTGCGGGCCAGCTCACCGGTGTACTCATTTTTGGTCAGACCCTTAAATTTGTGGTTTCACCCTTGAGCTCAACATTGGTGGCGCTCCAAGAAGTTCGCTTCAGTGCCTTATGGCAAATCCTTTACTTTGCGGCCATGCTCTGGTTATATGTTCAACCAGGTCAGAACATCCAAGATTTTGTCTGGCGTTATTGCCTTGTTGACCTCCTCGCTTACAGCTGTTATTATGGCCTGATTTACAACCGTGTCAAACACTACGAAAATAGTCGGGCATGAAACAGCTAAATGCCTTCGCAAAGGAACATCCCTATTTGACGAGTTATCTTTTCGTTTTCGGTTTATTGCAAATCGGACTCCTTTCTACTTCTGGACTGCGCTACGCACCTGCTCTGTGGCTGCTTTTCTTAGTACCCTTTTTAGTGTTTTATTTTTTCTGGAACACCCGACAAATACCCATTACCCTACCCAAAGTAGCGCTCAAGAATATAGAATGGTACTTGTTTGCCTTCGGCATTTTGGTGCTCTTGTTACATCTTTTTTGGCTGGGTAAAATTCCTTTTTTAGAAGCCTGGCAAGCGACCAAACTTTCAGAGGCCAATGTAATCCGTAAAATGAGTTCAGCTGGTTTACCCAAATGGCTACATTATGCCAGCACATGGTCGGTAAGAGCAATTTTACCCACAACAGCCTTGTTATTGCTCATTCGAAAAAAGTATATCGGATTTATATTCATTTTCGGCATCGGCTGTCTTTACGGACTCGCACTCCTGCAAAAGAGTTTGGTCTTTTGGGTCGGATTCCCGGTACTCGTTTATTTTTTCTTGAATAGAAAATGGTGGGCAGGCATTTTGACTACAGCTGTGCTAGGCTTTTTATTTGTTGTGGCCATTTTTGCGAACAATCCGCAATTGCACGGCGGACAGCACGACCTCAAACCAACTCTAAAAAAACAAGACCGCGCGAATATCGTTTCAGAGGGCATACTCAAACGGATTTTTATTGTGCCGGGCAAAACCATGAGTATGTGGTTTGCGCATGTCCCCAAAGACAAACCCTATCTTTTTGGTCGAGATTTTGGACTCTACGCCAAACTCACTGGTCAACAAACTGCCGACTACAACCTCGAGCTTTATGCACTTTTTTATCCTGACTACGCGCAACAGGGCATTCAAGGCAGCGTCAATACTGCCCATTTCATGCGTGCATATGCCAATTTTGGTTGGTGGGGCTTACCTGTTTCTGCACTTTTTCTTGCCTTTTTCTTTCAGTTTTTAAACATTTTACACAGGAAAACAGATGCCATATTGGCCTTTTCCCTGCAGATTTTCCCCTTACTTTTGCTCAGTTCTGGATCCCTACTCACCTTGCTTTTTAGTGGTGGCTGGGGACTGATCTTACTATTGTTATTGTCTAGCCCAACCAAGGAGAGCTCACATGTCTAAACACCTGCGTATTTGTCACTTAACGAGTGTTCACCTCGACGGTGATATCCGCATCTTTCACAAGATGGCCAGAACCATGGCACAAGAATTTGAGGTGCATTTGGTGGTGCCCAATACCAATACGCGAAGTCAAGACGGCGTGCATATCCATAGTTTCACGGCCGAAACGCAAGTTCGGAACAAACGGATGAAGCACACAGTCAATGAAGTCCTCAAAGTTGGATTGCGCATCAAAGCAGACATCTACCAACTTCACGACCCCGAATTGTTGAGAATAGCACCTCAACTGCAAAAAGCAGGTGCCAAAGTGATTTTTGATGCGCACGAAGATGTCCCTAAACAAATCATGGATAAATTCTGGATTCCCTGGATTTTCAGAAAACCGATTTCACTGCTCTACAAAAGCTATGAACGACGCGTTACCCAACAAATTGCTGGCATTATTTCAGTGACGCCTGGAATTTGTGCCCGATTTGAACAACACCATCCAAAAGTTGTACTCGTGCGCAATTTTCCATTGCGGGCAGAATTCCCATTGCCCAACTGGTCAGTCAAACAGGCGACAAATTTCTGCTATATCGGCGGGCTTTATGCATCGAGAGGCATACGCGAAGTGGTTTTGGCGATGGAGCACGTAGAAGGTGTTTTGCATTTGGCGGGTACTTTTGACGACGAATTACTGCAAGCCGAACTCGAAGCGACGCGCGCCTGGAAAAAAGTGCGTTTTCACGGACAAGTTGGCCGCCAACAAATCCAAGATATATTAGCGCACTGCGCAGTTGGCATCGTAACCCTTCATCCTACCCCAAGCTACAAAGAAGCATATCCAATTAAAATGTTTGAGTATTTAGCGGCGGGTTGCGCAGTACTTGCAAGCGACTTTCCACTGTATCGCTCACTGCTTCAAAATGGCAATTGCGGCGTGTTTGTCGATCCGCAAAACGAAGCCGACATCGCTCAAGCCCTGATCGATTTGACTGAACAACCCGAAACCACCTTGCAAATGGGCAAAAGCGCACGCAGTCTATTTGAAGCCGAGTACAGTTGGGATAAAGAAGCGCTCAAACTCCGTGAATTTTATCTTTCTTTGTAAATGCCTACCACCCAACGCTTATTCAACCTGCTACTGATCGCATTTTGCGGTGCATGGTTGTTGGCGAAAGGATTAACGGGGCCCTTGCTCATTTTACTTCTCACAAGCGCATTGGTTGGGCTAGTGAAAAAAGAGAATCAATTTCAGTTACAGTACGTTCATGCCCCTTGGATGGTGCTTTTTCTATTGTATGCTAGCTCCTTGTTTTGGTCAAGCACTCCCGATTGGAGTGCCCTAGAAAGAAAACTAGCACTCCTTGCTTTTCCGCTGCTCTTTGGTTTCAAATGGAAAAATCCGCTTCCACTAGCGCAAATGTGGTTGGCACATACACTTAGTTGCTTGGTTTTGATCGCAATTGCTTATTATGATGCCGTAATGTGTGAGCTCACATTAGGCCAAAGCGTACGATGTTTCAGTACCACTTATTTTTCGCAAGTCCACCACCCGTCTTATTTTTCAGCCTTTTTGATTTTTTCAATTATCGGTTTATTGCTAGGCAAGGTGGCTTGGTTTCGGACCAAACCGCGCTGGATTTCCTGGTTGCTGATTTTGATTTTTTCTGGTATGCATTTGCATTTAGGTACTTTAGCCGGAATTATTGCGCTGGCCGTGGTATTGATGATTTTTACAATTTACCGTTTGCTCCAATATTTGGGAACCACCAAAAGTATTGTCATCGGCGCGCTCCTTTTATTGTTCAGTATTGTACTTGCACTTTTGAGTAAGGATATCCGGTCCGATGCACAAAATGCGCGAGACTTCACGCGCAGTTATATGGAAAATCCGGAGGTGTTCGTCAAGGGAAGAAAAGAACCCTTACAAGGCAATGAAGTCCGCTTGATTCTCTGGACAGCCAGTGTGGAACTTGGCTTGCAACATCCGATGGGTCTTGGCTTAGGTGGGCTTGAGCCTGCGCTCACGAAAAAACTATGCGGATGGGGTTACCCCAAACAAGCCGAAAAAGAATTCAACCCGCACAATCAGTTTTTACAAATTTGGAATGAAATTGGCCTGATTGGCTTTGCGCTTTTGTGCTGGATTTTATATGCTGTGAACAAACATTTTTATCAAAAAAGACAATTGAGCGGACTCCTGCTCACCCTTGTTTTTTTTATTTTTTGCGCTTTTGAGAGCATTTTACAGCGAGAGTCCGGTATCGTCTTTTTCATGTGCTGGTTCACTGCGCTGAGTTATTGGCCAAAAAAATCGTTACAATGAGGCTGCTCATCCTGACACAATATTACCCGCCCGAAATTGGCGCACCACAAAATCGCTTGCACGAACTCGCCGTCCGACTCAAAGCCTATGGTGTCGAAATTGAGGTACTTACTGCCTTGCCCAACTATCCCAAAATGAGCATCCAAGAGGGGTATCAAAATGGCAAGAATCGAGAGGAAGTGCTTGACGGTATTCCGGTACACCGTGCCGCTATTTACGTATCGACCTCCAAAAGCATTGTGTCGCGCCTGCTCAATTACTTTAGCTTTGTCTGGACCTCTTATTGGCGCGGCAGAAAACTCAAAAATTTCGATTTTCTGCTCGTCGAAAGCCCTCCGCTTTTCTTAGGCTATAGCGCCATGGCTTTGTCCAAAAAATTGAACGCAAAGCTCATTTTTAACGTCAGTGATCTTTGGCCAGAAAGCGCAGAAAAACTAGGTATCGTCAACAATACTGCCCTACTCAAAATGGCCTATCGACTCGAGGCCAAATGTTACAAACGTGCAGCGCTCATTACAGGCCAAACCCAAGGCATCGTCTCAGATATTGCCCGTCGCTTTCCTTCCAAACAAGTTTATTGGTTGCCAAACGGTGTCAATATCGATTTTTACAAGCCTTCGGCTATTTCACAAAGTGATTTTCGAACCAAAAATGGCTTTGCCCCAACTGACGTACTGTTTTTTTACGGTGGCATCATTGGCCATGCGCAAGGCCTAGAAGTCATTTTAAATGCTGCAAACGAATTAAGTGACTATCCGCAAGTGCATTTTATTCTTCAAGGTTCTGGACCTGAAAAAGCCCCACTTGAAATCCTTAAAAAGAACTTACAGCTCACCAATGTGCATTTTCTAGAACCAGTAGCAAAAGCCGATATGCCGGCTATTCTTCAAGCTATTGATGTGGCGCTTGTGCCTTTAAAAAATTTACCGCTCTTCCAAGGAGCAATTCCCTCGAAAGTTTTTGAGGCCTTGGCGATGGAAGTGCCTTTGCTCTTAGGCGTAGATGGCGAAGCGAGACTGCACTTTATCGAAAAGGCTGAAGCCGGATGGTTTTTTGAGCCCGAAAACGCCCACGCATTGGCAGCAGCAATCAAAACACTAATCGCACAACCCGATGCAATAGCACGCGCTGGCAAAAACGGACGAAATTACGTGAGTCAGCACTTCAACCGCGATCAAATTGCCGCATCTTTGTATACACATTTAACGACACTTTCATGATTCCTTTTTCTCCTCCACGCATAGACCAAGCCGTCATTGATGAAGTAACCGCAGCACTCCAAAGTGGCTGGATCACTACTGGGCCGCGCACCAAGCAATTTGAAAAAGAAATTACAGCCTACTGTGGTTCCAAAACGACGATTGCCGTAAGCGCCTGGACTACCGGAATGGAAGTGCTTTTGCGTTGGTGGGGCGTCGGGCCTGGCGATGAAGTCATCATTCCGGTCTATACCTACTGTGCAAGTGCCAATGTGGTGTTGCATACGGGCGCCACACCTGTTTTTGTAGATGTCAATAGTGCCGACTTCAACCTTTCTATCAATGAAGTTGCCGCCAAAATAACAAGTAAGACAAAAGTCATTATGCCGGTTGACCTCGGTGGCTTTCCCTGCGATTACACCGCACTTTATCAAATTATCGCCGAAAAAAAGCACTTGTTTGCGCCTAATTCACCACAACAAACCCAACTAGGCCGCATTTTGCTTGCTGCAGACGCCGCGCATAGTTTCGGTGCTTTATACCATAACAATCGCGTAGGGAGCCTTGCCGATGTGACCGTTTTTTCGTTTCATGCCGTAAAGAACCTCACCACTGCTGAAGGCGGCGCCATTACATTTAATCTGCCCGACCAATTTGACCACGAGGAAATTTACAAGACTTTCAACATTAAAATTTTGCATGGTCAATCTAAAGATGCGTTGGCCAAAACACAGAAAGGAGCCTGGCGCTACGACGTACTAGAGCCTGGCTACAAGTGCAACATGACAGACATCCAAGCGGCAATTGGCCTCATTGAACTCGGTAGGTATCATGAAAATTTGGAGCGCCGAAAAGCGATATTTGCCCAATACGACAAAGCCTTTTCTGCATACAAGTGGGCACAAACGCCAAGCTACCAAACCGATCAAAAAACAAGCTCGTTTCACCTCTATCAGCTCCGCATACAAAACTGTAGCGAGGCGCAACGCGATGCCATCATTCAAGCTATTTTTGACCATGACGTAGCTGTCAATGTACATTTTCAGCCCCTACCATTGCTCACCGCTTACAAAAATTTAGGGTATCAAATTGCCGATTTCCCAAATGCGCTAGACAACTACTCCAGAGAAATTTCGTTACCTGTTTATTACGACCTCACTGATGCTCAAGTTCAGACCGTTATTGCAGCTGTTTGCGCTTCTGTTCAGCAAATATTGGGCAAGTAATCATTGATAAATTGATATAAAAAAACGACCAAATTATATTACCAAACCAATGATCAAAACCATACATTTAACCTTCTTTTTGATCCCGTTTTTTTCTTTTGCACAAGATTGGCCCATTTATGGCACTCCCGATTGGCCTGATTATCAAAAAGATTTAAATGATACTTGTGATGTCATTCCATTAGGTGTTGATTTTGGCTTGTGCGACATGGCCCTAGGTTGGGCGCTGACGGACTCGGGCTGCGTGATGCTGTCAGGTTGTGGCTGGATTGGCAGTGATGGCATTGATTATACAAGTTCATTTTTCGGTTCCTCGTATCAATGTAATAGCGCATGTTTGCAAGATACAATTGTTATGATCAGTTGCATCGATACAAGTTCGATCGACCTACAAGTACTTTGCCCAGGTGTAATTGACCCGGTATGCGGTTGCGATTCGGTTACTTATGAAAATGCATGCCAAGCGCTGTATTACCATGGCGTGAGTTCCTATTACCTCGGTGCATGTGTAACGAATCAGGCTCAGGTATTGAATGGCAGTTCGGTCGCCGTATTCCCAAATCCAAGTAAGGGCTTAATGCACATCGATCACTTACCTGAAAATTCAAAAATTACCTGTACTGATCTTCTCGGTAAAGCAGTTTTTCAAACGACTACAAACCAAAAATCCATGGATTTAGAACTCGGATTTTTGCCAAAAGGTTGTTATTTATTGACCGTGAACGGTTTTTTTGTCGAAAAATTACTGATAGAGTAAGTCCCTTTTGACTTTTGAGCGCCTCGTGTAGGTGTTTCTACTGAATCTGTTTAGCTAAAGGATACAGAACTTTGGATCAAATCCAGATTCATTATGTTCATCAAAACCTACTCCAGCGCAGTTTTCGGTATTTCTGCCACCACTATTCAAGTCGAAGTCAATATCGATATCGGGATCAACTTTCACTTAGTTGGCCTCCCCGACATCGCTGTTAGAGAAAGCCATCAGCGCATCAAGGCTGCCTTTCGCAACAACAAACTTCATTTTCCTGGAAAGGAAGTAACCATCAACCTTTCCCCTGCAGATATCCGCAAAGAAGGCTCCGTATTTGACCTTCCGATCGCCATCGGAATTCTTGCTGTTACCAACCAGGTAAAGGATACAAGACTTAGCGAATTGCTTTTGCTTGGCGAACTCTCCCTAGACGGCAGCATCCAGCGCACCAAAGGTGTTTTGGCTATTGCACTGCAAGCCAAGGCCGAAGGTTTCAAAGGATTGATTGTTCCGGTAGAAAATGCTGCCGAAGCAGCTATTGTCCAAGGTTTAGAGATTTTTGGCGTGAAGAACATCCTTGAAGTCATTGCTCTACTCAACGGAAAAGCTACCATTTTACCCACCCCAACAATCGGCCCAGTAGAGTTTGAGCAGCTCGCCACGCAATCCAATTTAGACTTTGCAGAAGTCAAAGGACAGCTGCATGTCAAGCGGGCTTTTGAAATTGCAGCAGCGGGCTCGCACAACCTGATCCTCGTTGGGCCTCCTGGCGCAGGAAAGTCCATGTTAGCCAAACGCCTGCCCACCATTTTGCCTCCCATGAGCCTCGAAGAAGCGCTTGAAACCACCAAAATACACAGTGTTGCAGGTAAAAAACGCAGTGCCGGCATCGTGTCACAACGGCCCTTTCGCAAGCCGCACCACACCATCTCAGACATCGGGCTCATCGGTGGAGGCAGCTACCCACAGCCCGGTGAAATCTCGTTGGCACACAACGGCGTTTTGTTTTTAGACGAATTACCAGAATACAAAAGACATGTGCTAGAGGTACTGCGCCAACCCTTAGAAGACCGCGCAGTCAATATTTCTAGGGCGCGCTTCAGCATAGATTATCCGGCCAATTTCATGCTGGTTGCCGCCATGAACCCCTGCCCATGCGGCTTTTTAAACCACCCCGAAAAATCCTGTGGCTGCCACCCCAATGCTGTGCAGCGCTACTTACAACGCGTATCGGGCCCCCTGCTCGACCGCATCGACATGCACATTGAGGTGAGTCCTGTCAAATACACGGAGCTCAATCAGAGCGCTGCGTCTGAGAGTAGCCAGCAGATCAGGCTGCGCATTCTAGCTGCGCGCAAGTTACAACAAGAGCGCTACGCCCAACAACCCGGCACCTATGCCAATGCACACATGAGCAGACGCGAAGTAGAACAACACTGCAAGCTTTCCACGGACGCACAAAGTATCTTGCAAAGCGCCATGAAAAAACTAGGCCTGTCCGCCCGCGCCTACGAGCGCATCCTCAAAGTAGCCCGCACCATTGCCGACCTAGAAGCTTGCCCCGACATCACCACAGCTCACCTCTCCGAAGCCATTCAATATCGGAATTTGGATCGGAGCAACTAATTGGAATATCAGTTGTTACTTCATTAATCAGTACATTTATAGAAAAGCAACCCATGCCCACCGCTACATTCAAAATCTTCCTTTACCTGCTCATCGGATTTTTTGCGTCACAACTTGTTATTGCACAAAACCTCTCCGTAGGCCACACCACCCTTACCTTCAATGACCCCAGCCGCACAGGAGGATTTGGGAGCGGGGGCGGGCCAGGGCGTCAAATCCAAACTGAGATTTATTATCCTGCGATGGCGGCAGGTGAAAATGTAGCAGTCGCCAATGGTACTTGGCCGCTTATCGTCTTTGGACACGGTTTTGCCATGAATTGGGATGCCTATTCGAATATCTGGAATCAACTTGTGCCGCTAGGTTATATCATGGCTTTTCCGCGCACGGAAAGCGGTTTGTTTCCGTCGCCAAGTCATGGCGATTTCGGCACTGACATCGCACTTATAGCCCAAAAAATGGCGGAGGCGGGTCAAAATAGCAGCAGTATGTTTTATAATCAACTCTCCAACTACGCTTGCGCTATGGGGCATTCGATGGGTGGCGGTGCTGCGGTATTGGCAGCAAGTCAGGGTGCTGTTTTTGATTGTTATGTCGGCCTCGCTCCGGCAGAAACCAACCCGAGTGCCATTGCCGCTGCAGCTGCGCTGCAAATTCCATCACTTATTCTTTCAGGTAGCAATGATGGCGTAACGCCACCAGCCCAACACCACCTCCCTATGTACGATGCCATTCCACATGAATGCAAAAGTTTCGCCAACTTGATAGGAGGTGGACACTGCTACTTTGCCAACTCCAATTTCAATTGCGACTTCGGCGAAAGCACCTCCTCGACCGGCATCAGCCTGACAAGAGCCGAACAACAAAGCCTGATGTTTCAGCAAATCACTCCATGGTTATCCTACTTTCTAAATACCTCATGTTCGGGTTATGAAGCATTTATGTCTAACCCGATTTCAGGCATTACACTTACCACAACCTGCCCTGCCTTCATTTCAAACGCAGTAGTTATTGCCCAAAATGGCAACCTACTCAGCACTACAACACAAGCAACATCCTATCAATGGTACCTCAATAATCAAGCGGTTGCTGGTGCTACCAACGACAGCCTAACCATCGATGTCAATTTCAGTGGTGTGTACAATTTATTGGTTACGTATGCCTACGGTTGCGCTTTCAGCAATTCTATTGCAGGGCTTGAAGAAAATAGCAGCAGATTTCAGATTTTTCCAAATCCTGCCCAAAAAGTCCTTCAAATTCAAGGTCCTGTTGCAGTCAATTCGCCTTTCAACTTGTATAATCTAGAAGGACAAGTCGTTTTAGCAGGCAGCATTCATAAGGGCCAGGTTGCAATTGACCTCGACAAAATCAAAAACGGAACTTATTTACTGCAAATTATTGCGGAGCCCTCCTCTTTTTTCAAGGTCATTATTGCGCATTAAGTAGTCATGTGAAATCAAAACAATTCATTAACTTCGGGAACTCTTATCTGAACAAATGCTTAAACGAATACTCCTTCCCCTACTTATTCTTGTTTGCAACAGCCTTGCTGCCCAAGATTACGTTATCCGCGGTTTTTTACACGACGCCTCTAATGGCGAGCCCGTTTCTGATGAACGCGTCAAAGTACTCAAGCAAGATAGCACGCCAATAGCAGTAGGTTATTCCAATATTTCCGGATTCTTTTCCGTACCTAAATTGCCAATGGGTGCTTATATTCTCAAAATTGAGAAAGGAAAATTTGAGCGCAGTTACCTCAACGTAGACATGACCGCCGCCAAAAAAATATACGATATCGGCTCTTGGAACCTGAACCCAAATACACTCAATATCCAAGACGTAAGGGTGAGCAATGAGGCCAAAGCTAAAAAACAACAAATTGGCATGTCTGAAATAAAGATGGACAAAGCTGCTGTTGAGCGCATCCCGATGTATGGTGCCGAAAGCGATATTGTGGGTGCCTTGAGCGTTACGCCCGGTGTGGTCACTACTGGCGACCAAGGTGGCCAATTGTATGTGCGCGGTGGAACACCCATCCAAAATAAAACATTACTCGATGGCATGACCATCTACAACCCCTTTCACTCAATTGGTTTTTATTCGATTTTCGAGACCGAACTCGTGAAGTCTGTAGACATCTACACAGGTGGTTTTGAATCGAAATATGGCGGACGCATTTCTTCGGTCATGGACATCACCTACCGCGATGGCAACCGCAGCAAGTTCGCTGGTAAAGTTTCAGCCTCTCCATTTATGACCAAAGCGGTTCTCGAAGGTCCGCTTGGTAAAAAAGGAAAAGATGGTTTGGCGAGTGGTTCTTATATGCTCACAGGCAAGCATTCGCTTTTAGATTACACCAGCAAATCTTTGTATCCAACTGTCAACGATGGCAACGGCCTTCCTTTTAACTTCACTGACCTCTACGGAAAAGTGACCTTCAATGGCGAGGGTGGTTCAAAGGTGAGTGTTTTTGGATTCTCTAATCAAGATTCCGTTAATTACAACGTTGCCGATCTCAATTGGAATGCAGCAGGAGGCGGGCTCAACTTTACGCTCGTACCGAGCAGTTCACCGATCTTTATTCGTGGCCACGTCAACGGTAGCAACTATGAAACAACCTTTTTAGAAACAGGTCAAGAACCGCGTTATTCCAAAATTGGCGGCTTTGACCTCGGCTTCGATTTCACCTTCTTTCAGAAAAATGAAAGCGAACTCAACTACGGATTCAATTTGAGTGGCTTCAATACACAATTCATCACTTACAACGAATTAGAACGTAAAATTGAAGCAAGCAACTTCACCACCGAAATTGGTTCATACGTCAATTACCGTTTGGTCACGCCTCGTTGGGTATACCAAGGCGGATTGCGCATGCAGTTATACGCATCTCTGAATACAGTTTCGATTGAGCCACGCATTGGTGCAAAGTTCAATGCCACCGAGAAACTACGTTTCAAGTTCTCTGGCGGAAGATTCTCCCAAAACTTTACCTCGGCCTCTTCAGACAAAGATGTTGTCAATTTATTCAATGGCCTCCTTTCTGCCCCTACAAATGTGCAGGACCAATTCATCAATGAATTTCAGCAAGTTTCCAGCATCAAAAATGGTTTGCAATATGCTTGGCATGCCATCGCTGGCTTTGAATACGACCTCAACAAATTTTGGAATGTCAACATCGAAGCCTACTACAAATATTTTGACCAACTCAGCAACATCAATCAAAACAAACTCTACACAGACATCGCACAATTCGAACTCATCGACGACGTCTTCAAAAAAGACTTCATCATTGAGTCTGGGCAATCTTATGGTGTAGATGCACTTGTTAAATACGCCAAAGACCGCGTATTTATTTGGGCTGTGTACTCACTCGGACACAACACCCGCTGGGACGGTTTTGGAACCTACTTCCCTGTTTTTGACAGACGCCACAACATCAACCTCGTTGGGTCCTATGCATTTGGTAAAAAGAAAAATACCGAACTAAATATCCGTTGGAATTTAGGTTCAGGTCTCCCTTTTACGCCAACTGCGGGCTACTACCAACTTGAAAATTTTGGCGAAGGCCTCACCACCGACTACGTGACCAACAACCCTAATAGCGTAGCCACCATGCTCGGCACCTTCAACTCACAAAGATTGCCGGCGTACCACCGCTTAGACATCACCGTAAAACACAATGTCAAATTAAAAAATAAATCTACACTCGAATTGGTACTTGGTATTACGAATGCCTATAACCGCAACAACATTTTTTATGTGAACCGCGTCACCAACGAAATCATCTACCAATTCCCTGTATTACCAAGTTTTGGTATCAGTTACAAATTCTAAAGCATGGCACACATCAGGGCATTTAAGGGGATACGTCCGGTGCGGAGTAAAGTACATTTAGTCGCTACACGCCCCTATTATTCCTACAAAAAAAATGTGCTCAAGGCCAAACTCGAAGACAACCCCTTTACTTTTTTGCACATTATCAATCCTGAATTTGGGGCTCAAATCAAAACCAAGCCCAATTCAACTGAACGATTTTTACAGGTCAAACAAAGATTCAATGCCTTTCTGGATGCTGGTATTCTGACCACCGATCAAGCACCTCAACTCTATATTTACAGACAATCCAGAGAAGGGTTTGTCGTTTCTGGCTTTTTTGCGGGCGTAAGTGTTGATGACTACCTAGATGGCAGCATCAAAATTCACGAACAAACCCTCACGGCAAGGGAAGATGTCTTTACCAACTACCTGCATACGGTTGGTTTTAATGCGGAGCCTGTCTTGCTCACCTATGAAGGCCAAGCACCAATCCAACAGATGCTAGACACCTATTTAGCCACAAGACCAGAATACGAATTCACCACAACCGATTGCATCACTCATGAAGTCTGGCTCTTGAGCCCTTCGGATTCCGAATTGGTTTGCGAGGCCTTCCAAAAAGTACCTGCGCTTTATATTGCAGATGGACACCACCGCTCGGCATCGTCTGCGCGCTATACCCAACAATTGCGTGAAAAAGGAACAACTTATCCGGATGCCGCAAATTACTTTTTAGGCTACTTGGTCGATGAACGCGAGGTACAAATTGCCGCTTTTCATCGTTTACTTAAATCCACAAATGGCCTCGATTTAAAAGGACTCATCGCCATCTTGGCAAATGAAGGCAAAGTGGAAACTTTAGCAGGCGCTCAACTGCCCGCTCAAAAGCACGACATCCATATCTATATGGAAAATACTTGGCTTAAATTCAGGCCGAACCTACATTTCATCAATGACCAAGATCCGATAGAAACCCTAGACTCCTTTATCCTTTCGGACCTCATACTCAAACCTATTTTTGGCATTATTGACCTCAAAACCACTGATCAAATAGAATTTGTACCTGGAAATGAGCCGCTACAAAAAATGATCGATGCCATTGATACAAAGAAATTCGAGGTTGCTTTTTTACTGCACCCCGCAAGTATAGCCGATGTCAAAAAAGTAGCTGACGCCGGACTCAATATGCCGCCTAAATCCACTTGGGTTGAACCCAAATTAAGGAGCGGACTCACCATTTATTCGCTAGAGGCATGATCTCCAAACAACTTGAACTCGTCAGTGCTGAAATCCCAGAAAACGTCACGCTGATAGCCGTTTCTAAAACCAAACCCATCGCTGATCTGCAGGCGGCCTACGACGCCGGCCAACGCCATTTTGGAGAAAATAAAGTGCAGGAAATGGTCGAAAAAGCGCAGCAACTCCCCTCCGATATCCATTGGCACCTCATTGGCCATTTACAGACCAACAAAGTCAAATATATGTCGGGCTTTGTGCACCTCATCCATGGTGTGGATAGCCTCAAATTGCTCCAAGAAATTGACAAACAAGCCCGTAAAGCTGGTCGGGTACAAGATGTGCTGCTCCAATTTTATATTGCCCAAGAAGAAACCAAATTTGGACTTGAACTACAAGAGGCAAAAGCAATTTTGGATGCAGCGGAGTTCAAGCAACTCAAAAACATTAAAGTTTGCGGCGTCATGGGCATGGCGAGCAATACCTCCGACCAAAAGCAAGTGGCCACCGAATTCCGAACCTTGAAGCAAATTTTTGACTCCCTTAGCCACAACTACTTTCAAGATCAGGCCTCTTTCAAGGAGATCTCGATGGGCATGAGCGGAGACTACCAATTGGCCATACAAAATGGCAGCACCATGGTAAGGGTGGGTAGCAAAATTTTTAGCGGTCGCTAAGCTTTTAATACTAAGCTTCTTTATCTAGATTTTCTACATCAAAAATGAGTGAAGACAACGCTTCTTTTCTCAGGTATTGCTGTGCAAGCGCTTGAATTTCTTCGGCTGTTATTTTGTCTATAGCCTGGTGCATTTCGGCAATGGTATCGATTTGTCCAAAAGCCAACATGCTCTTGCCAAGCCCTTGCATGAGCCCCGAATTGACATCCATACCTAAGGCTAAGTGACCTTTGAATTGTCTTTTGGCTTGCGTGAGTTGGCTCAGCGAGAGCGGTTTTTCTCGCAATTTGTCGAGTTCTTTGTCGATTAAGGTCAGTGTTTTGTTGATATTTTTGGACTCTGAACCAAAATAGATTTGCCAATAGCCGGTGTCTGCAAAAGTATGGTAATTGGCTTCAATTGAATAAGCATAGCCATAGCGTTCTCTGACCGATAAATTGAGGCGAGAGTTGAGCGCCGGACCACCCAAAATATTGATCAGTAAAGACATCGCAATGCGCTCTTCTTGATGGTAACTCGGGGCCAAACCACCTAAGACAGCATGCGCTTGGTAGTTGGCTTCCTTGACTATTTCGTTGAATGGTGCCGTGCTATTGAAGGGCTGAGGCGCAGGACGCACTGCTGTTTTGGGCATCTCAGCAAGTGCTGTTTCTAATAAGGACTTGAGTCTTGGTAAGGTCATGTTGCCGACAAAAGAAACTACTAAGTTGTCGGCAGTGAAATATTGCTGGACGTAGTCTTGAAGATCTTGTTGGGTAAAACCAGAAACACTTTCTTTGGTGCCTAGGATGTTTTGCCCTAGCGGATGCCCTTTGAAGAGTTTGGCGTCGTAGTCATCAAAAATTTTGTCGCTCGGAGAATCTAGGTAAGAATTGATTTCGTCAAGAATGACTTCTTTTTCTTTTTCGATTTCTTTTTGCGGAAAAGTAGAATGAATAGAAATGTCTGCTAAAAGATCGATGGCGCGTTGGGTGTGCTCTTTGGAAAAAGAGGCATACAAACACATTTCTTCTTTGGCCGTGTAGGCATTGAGTTCGCCACCCACGGAATCTATGCGCGATAAAATATGTAAGGCTTTGCGTTTGTGTGTTCCTTTGAACAGACAGTGCTCCAGAAAATGGGCCAAACCAATTTGATGCGGGGCCTCATGGCGTGAGCCGGCAGCAAAGAAAAAGCCCAGATGAGCTACTTGACTAGGTACTTTGAGGTAAACCAAGCGCGTACCGTTAGACAATTCTTCGCAAATAGGTTGATAAGCCTTCATTTAGGGGTTGAGGAGTTTGGATGTCCATTCATTTTGACTGAGCGCATACACACGTCGTTCGTGCAA
Organism: uncultured Flavobacteriia bacterium; assembly: GCA_937975705.1. GTDB lineage: Bacteria > Bacteroidota > Bacteroidia > Flavobacteriales_D > Crocinitomicaceae > UBA952. The sequence goes on from CALJTX010000051.1 coordinate 23,776, forward strand.
GCGGGAAGGTTGGCCTTGCCAAAACTCCATGTAATGTGGCTGAAGTGCAAAACCGCCCCAGTGTGGAGGGCGTGGCACTGCATCAGGAAATTGAATATCATATGCTTCAAAACGCGCAATGAGCGCAGACCGATCCGCTAAGGTCTCGGACTGCTGAGATGCCCAAGCACCAAGTTGGCTCTCGCGTGGGCGAGAAGCAAAATAAGCATCTGAAATAGCAGGGTCAATTTGCTGCACACTGCCTTCTATGCGCACCTGACGCATGAGTTGGGGCCAAAAGAAAAGCAAAGAGGCCTTGGCATTGTGGGCCAATTCTTGCCCCTTGTGACTGCTATAGTTGGTGTAGAAGATGAATTGTTGCTCGAGTAGTTCTTTGAGGTAGAGGATGCGCGCAGAAGTTTGTAATTCGGCATTGCACGTGCTCAGTACAAAAGCATTGGCCTCGCGCTCTTGCGCAGCAACTGCGGCATCGAACCATTGTGAAAAGGCTGCAAAAGGGTCTGCAGGCAGGCAACCTATTGCAGATGGTTGATCGAAATCGGCGTGGTTTTCACGGTATGCTTTGAGCCACTCACTCATGTTTAGGCTTCTGCGGTTTCGTCGGTTATTTCTGAATCGTCTTCATCGTAAAAAACGTCCTCGTCGGTGAGGTCGTCGTCTGAATCGGAACCTGAAGCAGAGAAGACTTGACGGATTGGTGTATGGGTAGTCTCTTCTTCAAATTTGGGTGCTTTTTGCGCTGGCGATTGGACGTCTTCTTCGCGGTAAGGGAAGATTTCGACAATTGGCGAGGCAGTGATAGACACCACATTGAAGTCGATCATGAGTGTAGCGAGGCTTTCCTCCATGCGCTCATAGGACTCCTTTACGTTGGCTGCACTCACTAAAAAGTTTTGCGAGATGGTTTTGGCTTTTTCGCCGTCTTCGTCTATGCGGTCATAGGTGACTTTGCATTTGAACCATTGTTCGGCGTCGTCGTATTGGAAGATGTCGTGGAGATCGGTGCGGGTAATGCCCGTTACTTGGAATTCTCCACGGATACTAGAGCCGAGCTCTTCATAGATGCGCGCTTCTGCATCGGTGAAGGTCATGGCGGCGAGCAAATAAGGTTCAGAAACCCTTTTGAAAGTGCCGTTTTCGAGTTGTTTGGTGTATTTGACTTTGACGGTAAACCAGCTGTTCATGCGTAATAAATTTGGACTACAAAGATAATACGCTCGTTGGAATTTACACTACTTCGAAAAGCCAAATGGCAATAAGTTTTGAACCGTTTCCAAGACGAGGATTTCGCCCGATCTTTGCACCAGTAGCACCTCAATCGGACTTTGCTGGCGGGCCTCACTCTCCAACATCACCTGACGGCAAGAACCGCAAGGAGAAAGCAAAGCACCATCGGGCATCAAATCGCCTTTGGCTACAATGCAAATTTTGACAATTGGGTCTTGGGGAAAGTTGGCACCCGCGTAAAACAAGGCAACCCGCTCTGCACACAAGCCAGATGGATACGCAATGTTTTCTTGGTTATTGCCTTCGATAATGCGTCCGCTTTCCAACAAAAGACTTGCGCCGACCTGAAACTTGGAATACGGTGCATACGCTCTTAAAAGCGCTGCATTTGCCGCCCCTAACAAAGCTTGATCGGAGTCAGATAAGGCTTGTTGGGAAGAAATCAAGCGGTAGGAAAAGGAGAATTGCTGCATCATCGGGCGTTTCTACGCAAAAGCGCCGTAAATGTTTCACGATTTTATTTGTCAAACAGCAAGGATAGCAGGTCTTTTTTAGGTAAATTCGCGTTTTAAGAAAATTATGGAAGCAGACAAATCCAAAGCATCATATGGCGTCGGTATGAGTATCGCCGAAAGCTTAGCACAGCAAGACCTCTCCACCCTAGACCTCGATCAGGTATTGGCCGGAATGCGCGCTATTTTCAACGGCGAGTCACCACTCATTACACCAGAAGAAGCCAACCAACATATTCAGCGATATCTTGACGCTCAAAAAAACCAAAAATACGAGGTCAATAGATTGGCCGGAGAAGCCTTCTTGGCCGAAAACGCGCAGCGGCCGGAGGTCAAGACCACTGCAAGTGGTTTGCAGTATGAAGTACTGCAAGAAGGCGACGGACCCAAGCCAGGCCCAACTAGCCAAGTCACGGTTCACTACCACGGCACCCTCATCGATGGCACTGTATTCGATAGCTCTGTGGAGCGTGGAGCACCTGCAACTTTTGGTGTCAATCAAGTCATCCGCGGCTGGACCGAAGCATTGCAACTCATGGCTGCAGGTTCAAAATACCGCCTCACCATTCCTCAAGAACTCGCCTACGGCGCCAATCCACATCCAGGCGGCGCAATTCAACCATTCGCGGCACTCATTTTTGATGTCGAACTTTTATCAATTGCCTAATCCTTACTTCACTATGAAATTTCTATCTCTTCTTGCCCTGATTTTTACCCTCTTTGCTTGTGGCGATGGCGTTGTTACCTTTGAAAACGACAAAGAGCGCTACTCCTATCTGCTCGGGGTAGAAATTGCCAAACCATTTATTACGCAAGCGCCGTTTACCAAAATGGACAAAGAAAAAATGATTGAAGGTTTTGAAAATCCAGTCAAAGAAACCGAACTCAAAAAATATTACAAAGAGCTCGAACTTTTGCTCGGCCAAGACGGCCAAAGCTTCAACGAAAAATACAAAGAGCAAGGCTCTTTTGCGGTAGGTAAAATCAACCGCGAGCGCTTTGACCACTACTTTGAAGAGTTAGACGCGAAGGAACTCATCAACAGCGAATTTGTCAAAAAAGGATTTGCCGATGGTCTCAACAAAAAAGACACAGAAGCCCTAAAAGGCCAAGACCGCAAAAAAATCATGGCAGGTTTTGAAGCCCTCATGAATCAAAAATATCAAAAGATAACCGCCAACTACAAAGCTGAAGGTGAAGCATTTATGAGCGCTAACAAAAACAAACCAGGCGTCAAAACGACTGCCAGCGGCTTGCAATACATCGTGCTTAAAGAAGGAAAAGGCCCGAAGCCTGGTCGCGATGCCCGCGTCAAAATGAGTTATGTCGGCATGAACCCCGACGGCAGTATTTTTGATCAATCACCAGCGGGAGAAGGCATTAGCTTTGGTCTGAACGAAGTAATCCCAGGCTGGACCGAAGGCGTTCAACTCATGAGCGTAGGCACCAAAATCCGTTTATTTGTGCCGCAAGAACTTGGCTACGCTGGCAATCCACCGCAAGGGGCCAACATCAAACCGTATTCTCCACTCGTTTTTGAAATGGAGCTAATGGCCATCGAAAAAGCTACGGCACCAAATACAGCCATGCCGATGCCCAATCAAATACCACAATAATTTGTAACTTAGACCATGCGCTTTTTAAAATTCCTCTCCATTTTTATTGCAGGTGCTTTGGCAATGAGCTCTTGTGAAGAAGACATCATCCTCGATGGCGACTTCGTTGAAACGGCTGTTGTCTATGGCCTACTCGATCAAGCAGATTCCATTCACATGATCAAAATTACCCGCGCCTTCATCGGCCCAGGTTCTGCCCTCGACATCGCTCAAATTCCAGACTCCAGTTATTTTGAGCAAGTAGAAGCTACAGTTTCTGAAGTGGTAAATGGTCAGGTGACCCGCACTTGGGCACTCCAAGACACCGTCGTACAAGACAAAGACACGAATGGTCTTTTTTACGGTCCGGAACAAAAAGCGTACTATTTCAAAACCCTCCCAACCGGGCCCTTAGAAGCGATTCAAACTTCAAGCAACCCTATGCTGAGCTCGCTCAAACCCACTGCAACCTATCGATTCAAGGCCATCATTAACGGTGGTGAGTTTGAAGTAAGTGGCCAAACCGAACTCGTTCATGGCATGGCTTCACCTTCAGCTTCTCAGAACTTTACCTTCAAGTTTGCCGATGATCCAGGAGAATACATTTCTACTGGAGTGGCCATCTCCAACACTGGTAATTCATACATCACAAGCGCTCACCTAGACGTACTATTCAATGAGCACCAAGGCACTGCCATTACTGAAAAATCCTTCCGCTGGAAACTCGGTGAAGCAGCTGCAGAACCCTATACTTCACGCACATATTCTGCTGTGGGCCAGACCTTTTTTGACCTCATCAAATCCAACGCAAGCAACAACCCAGCAATCGACAAGCGCACATTCAAGGCCATTCGCGTCATCCTTACTGGTGGTGCTGAAGAGCTTTATAACTACATGAGCGTCAACTCACCGAGCTCTAGTTTAGCGCAAAGCAAACCAACCTACACCAATTTAAGTGTCACCAACGGCAAACGCGTGGTGGGTATTTTCTCCTCTCGCCAAACCGTCACTTACTACAAACCTTTCTACACTTCTCCACAGCAAGCGTATATCAGAGCCATCGATAAAAAATCGACCCGAGAGCTGTGCAACGGCCCTATTACCGGATTCTTGCTCTTTTGCTCAAACCATCCTGGTGACAACGTTGTGGGGCAAGAAGAGTCTTTTGCCTGTAACTAAATGACCGAACGCCAGACACTCTTTGCCGATGTCTTGTTGCCAGTCCCGATGCGGCAAGTTTTCACTTATCGCGTTCCGTTTGAATTCAATGCGCAAATCAGAAGTGGTTTACGCGTGTTGGTGCCTTTTGGCAAAAACAAACTCCTGACCGGTTTAGTCACAAACGTCCATCCGAACGTACCCCAAAATTACCAAGCCAAATACATCGATACCATCCTCGATGAACAACCCATTATCACTGGCAAACAGCTCGCTTTCTGGGACTGGATCAGCACTTACTATATGGCCCCAATCGGCGATGTCATGAACGCAGCGCTACCAGCCAACTTCAAATTGGCAAGCGAGGCTAAATTTTGCCTGCACCCAGATGCACCACTGCAAAGACCCGAACTCAGCGCACGCGCAGAAGAGATTTTAGAACTGCTCATGGTACAGAGCCAGATGAGCAGCAAAGAACTCACCGAACGCTTAGGCATCAAAACCATTCAGCCTTACCTCAAAAAACTCCTCGAGCTGAAGCTCATTGCCAGTGCAGAAGAAGTTCAAGAGCGCTACACACCCAAAACACAGCTTTTCATCTTTTTACATTCGGATTTTCAGCAAGAAGCACACCTCACCGCGTTTTTAAACACAATAGAACGCAAACCAAGGGCTGAAAAACAAGTGCAAGCACTATTGCGCTTTATCCAATTGGCAACAGAAGCAGGTAGTTTAGCAGCACCCGTATCCAAAACACTTTTACTCAAGCACGACGTTAGTGCTTCGGCACTCGCCACACTAGAAAAACAGGGCATCTTTCAGATTGAAAGGCTCCAGGTAGACCGCCACACAAGCATTGGCGAAGGAAAAGGCGCCTTCAAACCACTCACAGCAGTGCAAAACACCGCACTGCTAGAAATCGAGGTAGGTTTTGACCAAAAAGATGTTTGTCTGTTTTACGGCGTAACGGGTTCGGGTAAAACCGAAATTTATGTCCAACTGATCCAACAATACCTGGATTTAGGCAAACAAGTTTTATTTCTCATCCCAGAAATTGCGCTCACAACCCAACTGATCGGCCGTTTGCAACATTATTTCGGCGATTTAGTAGGCGTTTACCACAGCCGTTTCAATCAAAATGAACGCATTGAAATCTGGAATCATGTCTTGGCCAATGACCCGCATAAATTCCGAATCATTGTAGGAGCGCGCAGTTCTGTCTTCTTACCTTTCGCCGACCTCGGTTTGGTGATCGTAGATGAAGAACACGAGGCTTCTTTCAAGCAATACGACCCCTCTCCGCGCTACAATGCCCGAGATGCAGCCATTGTATTGGCCAAATTACACAATGCAAAAGTGCTCTTAGGCTCAGCCACACCGTCTATCGAATCTTATTCAAATGCCAAGCAAGGAAAGTACCATTTAGTCCAACTTGCCGATCGTTACAAAGGCCTGCAGCTGCCACTCATGATTTGCGCCGACCTCAAAAGAGAAAAGCGACTCAAAAATATGCAGTCGCATTTTTCTAGTCTGCTGCTCGATGAAATGAAACAGGCACTGGCAAAAAAAGAGCAAATCATTCTCTTTCAAAATAGACGCGGCTACACCCCTATTTGGTCCTGTGAAGTTTGTGCCTGGACACCGCGTTGCGAGCACTGCGACGTCAGCCTGACCTACCACAAGCACAGCAATATGCTCAAATGCCACTATTGCAGCTACACCACACCTCCTATCGGCTCTTGCACCAATTGCGGAAGCAACCGCCTGCGCATGATTGGTTTTGGAACCGAAAAAATCGAAGATGAACTCCAACTCCTCTTCCCCAACACCATCTTCAAACGCATGGACCTCGACAGCACGCGCTCCAAAAATGCCTACGAAGAAATCATCGACAACTTTGCCAATCGCCGCATCGATGTCTTGATTGGCACCCAAATGGTCACCAAAGGCCTTGATTTTGATCACGTTTCTTTGGTCGGCATACTCGATGCAGATATGCTATTGAACCGACCCGATTTCAGGGCTTATGAGCGGGCCTTTCAACTGATGTCTCAGGTGGCTGGCCGAGCGGGTCGCAAAGAAAAACAAGGAAAGGTTGTAATCCAAAGCGCCCAAGCCGAACATTGGGTTCTCGAACGCGTCATGGCACATGACTTCATTGGTTTTTACGAGGTAGAGATTGAAGAACGCGAGCGCTTTTTCTATCCACCCTATTACAAAATCATTCAGCTAACCCTCAAGCACGAGAAAGAAGAAGTCGTCCACGAAGGCGCCCAATTTCTTGCCGACCAACTCCGAGCGGTGTTTAAAGAACGTGTCTTAGGCCCTGAGTTCCCGATCATCAAGCGCATTCAAAACAAATTCCTCAAGGAAATCAAGCTCAAAATTGAACGCGGCGCACCTGATAAAAAAGTCAAGGCAAGAATCTTACAAGACCTCGACACCTTCTACCAAAACGTCCGCTTCAAAGGCATACAAATTAGTATCGATGTCGATCCGATGTAGGACCTCCCCTACCTCACCACCAACTTCTTCATCCATTGCTGTTCACCTTGTATAATATGCGCAAAGTAAACCCCAGGTGCTTGATTACTTAAGTCAAACGAATTGTCAGAAGAAAGTTCATTGAGTTCAAATTGGGCTACTTGCTTGCCTTGTTGGTCAAGAACAGAGATTTGCATGGGCTCAGTACTGATGCTTGAAACCTGAAAAATGCCGTCTGAAGGGTTGGGGAAGATTGCGATATCGCCTTGTTCGGGAGTTTCGGGGACGGTTAATTCATTTTGAAAATCACCGATGATGACGACACGTGAGGCATTTAAATTCCTCATTACCATAGCAAATTTATTGGGATCATTTTTTAATGGGCAGATATCATAAACAACTTCTTCAGTCTCTTGTGGATAGTTGGTAATTGAAGTATTAATGACTTCTTGATTGAATTCATTGTTCGCAGCAATTAATGACCCCCTCGCTATTGGGGAAATATTCAATCGTAAATAACCCACTGCAATAAAACCACAATTTTGATAAGATGTACCCGCCATAAATTCATTCCAATTTTGATTATGAATAATGGAATTTAGATGCTGACCATTTGCATCAAGCCGTATGACATATCCATTGAAAAAGTTATTTTTTTTTACACCAAAAGCAACGAAATCTCCACATGGGAGTTCTTCAACATTCCAAAACTGCGCTTGATAAGGCACCTCTTTATGTTCTGGTAGCTCTGAGTAATCCCAAATTAAATCACCTGTTAAATCGATTTTTTGAAGCAAGGGAACTGACACAGCCTGATTTATAGGGTTGGAAAGTAAACTAGGCAACCAAGTTTGGCCCCAACCAGAAAGTAAGAGCTGTCCGTCTGAGGTCGTGATCAAATCCTTGTAGACCTTAAAGAACATACCGGGAGGAGAAAGATCAGTAATATTTATAGATCCAATAGAGTCGCCATTTGAACTAAATTTTAAAACATGCCATTCGGATTGTGCATTTGAGTTATAATGATGTTCTAAAAATCTTTGCCATAATATATAAAAATCTCCGTTGATTTCAGTCATAGCGCCAGTCCAATTCCAGTATGGTTGATTGAAGGTATATTCCCAATCCAATATACCATTGGGTTTATATTTTAAAATCTTTCCTTGTGAATAAGTAGATTGTGAATTACTATTCAAAATGTCCTTCGTATCGTTGATAAGAATTCCACCATCGGAGCAGACAACACTATATGTTGGGTTTAGTAGTAATCTAGGTGGTTGATCGACTATCCAATCAACGTTTAATGTACTATCAAGTTTTATAATCTCAGTTGAGAAGTACCCTGTGAGTCCAAGGGAATTATTACCGGAGATAATGAAACCATTGTCACTGGTAGCCTGTATTGAACGGGGGTTATTTATTAAGCCATTTGGAAGATTAATATCCTGAATAATTTGAGCACTTAATTTATCGAGAAGTAAAAAAGTTAAAAAGCAAAGAAAAACAGCCCTCATAATTAAAAAATTAAAGGGCGACATGGTCGCCCTTGGTGAATGACAAAGCGAATTGGCGATGAAATTAACGATTGTTTGAATGTTCTATTTTAGGATTATGTTCTAAAAATGCAGCACATATAATGAGGAATCCACTCGTTTTACCGGTTAGAATTCCTCCTTTTTAGCGCACCAATCATTAAATTCTTAACCGTTTGCATCTTGTTTACTTGACTTGTAGAGAGAAAAAGCGTTAAAGAAGCTAGAGATTTCGTTATTGATGACCGTTTGGCCAGATGGGATGTCTAATAGACCATTTCTTTCAGGATAAATTGCTGCCTTAGCGTGTTATACTATGTTTGTTTTGCATTGAGGGCAACATCGTTAATCAAATAACCTTTCAAACGCTTTGTAACCCATTAGCGATATTGGGTTCCGCAAATCGATTTTATCTGGTAACCCACTGAAATGATTACATCTAGACTATAAAAAACAATTGGTTTATCATATTTAGCAAAATGCATTTTTTACACAATACTTTCTTTGTCTAATTCGCCACCTTGAAATAGAATAGATAAATGCCTGGAATATCGATGTCGATCCGATGTAACCTACTTTGCTAGGCCATATTTTTCGATAAGCAACTCATTGAGTGTACGCACCATGGCATTATCTTTTTCCAAATCATACATGCGCTGATTCACGGACTGATGCGTAAAGCTGAAAAGCAGAAAGAAATCATAATTGAGCACTGAAGAAATCACCTGAAGCAACTCTGTATCTATCGAGTTTCTTGTCAAAATAGAATAGACATTCCCCCTCGACTTATTGATTTTTTTGGCAAATTCTGTCACCGAAATATCACTCTGATCCAGCACTCTCTTGATTTCCTGACCAATATGCACTTCGCCCATAGCGCAAAATTGCTGATTGCTTGGCTTATTTTCTTATACATTACGCTTAAATTTTATTACATTTTTGTACAATATTATTGTACATTTGAACTTGTATTAGAAATTTTAAAAATTAAACCGATGAATCTTTTTACAAAACTTGCCTTTTCAAGTGCCTTAGCACTAGGCGTATTTAGCTGTGCAAAACCTGGATGTACGGATCCAAATGCAGTCAACTACAGTGCCTCTGCAAAAAAAGACGACTACTCGTGTGTCTACAAAGAGAAACTCATATTTTGGCAAAATCTTGCTACATCACAATTGGTCCAAAACGCCGGAATAACTGGTTTGTATATCTATGTGGACGGTCAGTTAGTTGGCTCTACTCTTGCAACAAACTACTGGACTGGACAACCAAGCTGTGAACAATCTGGAAATGTTAATACTGAAATTGATATGGGCTCGCTAGATAGCAAACTCATCGAATATGAAATCAAGGACAATAATGGGAATGTACTCGTCTCTGATTTTTATATCATGACAGCTGGTGATTGCAATTTCATTCAGATGTAATTTTTATTATCCATTTAATTAAATCACAATGAAAAAATTTCTCTTAACCATCATACTTCTCAGCGGCTTTACATCATGTATGATGACAAAAACGCCAGTTGGTGCTTACCTTGAAACACCAGGGAAAGAAGTGACTTTTGATAAAGGCAAACAATTCTGGTTATTCTGGGGAATCGTTCCTATAGGAAGAACACAAGTGAATACGCCATCTAATGGAAACTGTCAAGTCACTACAAAAATTCGATTAACAGACTTCATTATTTCAGGTTTAACCGGAGGAATTGTTACCAGTACTTCAATTAAAGTTGAAGTAAAAGAGCAATAAGCTTTCCTTCCCCAACATCAAAAGGAACCACACGGTTCCTTTTTTTTTGCGTGATTTTAGGATAAAAAGCGTTGTTTGTAATTAATCGTTATTTTTAAACAAAACATTATCAACCTCTTCAATCAAAAATCTTATGAAAAACATTACGCTCATTTTAGCTGCTTTCCTTTTATTACTTGGTTCATGTACCATTCAAAAAAGAGTTTATCGACCTGGTTTTACGGTTGAATGGAAAGGCGATAAATTTCAAGCAATAGAGACAGAAGAAGTAGAAGAAGGTGACTTGGCCAGTTCAAGTATCGAAAATAAGAAGGAGAAACTTGAGGTTGCTATGCGACCTTTAGTCCCTTCTAAGGAAAATGAAGTTGTTGAGCCAGCTGTGCCGAACACTACGGCGCCAAGTACGGAGGTTGTGGCAAATGAGACGCAACAAGAAAACGCTTTGGCTGCGGTTGCCAAGCCGGTTTCAAAAAAGGTGAAAAAGGATACGCAGTTTTCTACAGGAAAAGCATTTGAATCCAAGGCCTCAATTGGTGCAGACGACGGAGAAGGCAACGGCGCACTAACTGCAATTGGTTGGATATTTATCATCATGGGAATTGTATTTCTCATCTTCTTGAGTATTCTTGTAGGCATATTATTGATGCTCCTTGGCCTTCTGTTTTTTGTAGTTGGTAAGAACAATTAAAAAAAGAAGCTATACAAAACAAAAAAGGAACCTCGCGGTTCCTTTTTTTATTTATCCTAGGTAGCTTTTCAGTACCTTATTTTTATAGGCTATCCTTGATGGTTATATCAATTTCCGGTTCAGTACACTTATCAATAAATTCTTAACGGTTTGCATCTCGCTTGCTTGACTCGCAGCGACAAATAGTGTTAAAGATGCAAGCGCTTCGTTGCTGATAATTGTTTGGCCAGTGGGGTTGTATAAAATGCCATTTCTTTCTAGAAATAGCAAAAAACAGGCCGCACCAATGCGCTTATTCCCATCCACAAAAGCATGGTTTTTAACTACCAAATAAAGTAACATGGAAGCTTTCTCTTCGAGCGACGGATATAATTCTTCGAGGCCAAAACTTTGTCCGATTTGTTGAATGGCACTATCAAAACTACCATCCTTGAGTATGCCAAAAACTGCCGTATTGAACTCAGCACGCATTTGACTAACAAGGACTAAATAATCATCTATTTTAGGATAAATAGCTGCCTTTGAGTGGATGCCTTTTGTGTCCAAAGTCTCATGGTCGTAGTCGTCTAGTAGATTTAACCCAATACTAAATTGTTGAAGCCAAGCGTAACTACTATTTCTGTTCGCCTGCTCTTCAATAGCCCTACTCAAAATCCGGATCCCATCATGTAGTACCTGAACCTCTTTATTCTTTTGCTCAAGTCGTTTTTCATTGAGGGCAACACCCTCAACCAAATATTCTCTCAAGCGCTTTGTAGCCCATTGGCGAAATTGGGTTCCTCGTTTCGAGTTTACACGATAACCAACGGAAATGATCACATCTAGACTATAAAATACAATAGGTTTATCGGATTTAGCAAAATGCATTTTTTGCATATTACTTTGTTTGTCTAATTCACCATCTTTAAATACATTAGATAAATGTCTGGAAATTACTGACTGGTCTCTTTCAAATAAATCAGAAAGTTGTTCTTGACTCAACCAAAAAGTTTCTCCTTCAAACTTTACCTCTATCTGAGTGCTTCCATCAGAGGAGGTGTAAATTTCAAATTGTTGATTCATAAAATAAAAATCAAACGCTGCCTACAAAAGGTTATTTTCGAAATTTTTCTTGAAAACTATTCAAATGAAGTAGAACGCCTTGCTGACTGTAAGATATTTAGTGCAAATTCAAATTCTCTCAGTATTTCTACTGATTATTGGCTAGCACCATACTTTTCTAAGAGCAACTTATTGAAGGGCAACCTACCAAAACAAAAAAGGAACCTCGCGGTTCCTTTTTTTATTTATCCTAGGTAGCTTTTCAGTACCTTATTTTTGTTGGTGTGTTTGAGGCGGCGGATGGCTTTCTCTTTGATTTGACGAACGCGCTCACGGGTGAGTTCGAATTTGTCGCCGATTTCTTCTAAAGACAACGGTGCTTTGCCGTCTAGGCCGTAGAACATACTGATGACTTCGCTTTCGCGCGGTGTGAGGCTCGTGAGGGAGCGACGGATGTCTGAGCGCAAAGACTCTAAAGTGAGGCTTGCTTCTGGGCCAGGGAGTGAATCACCTTGCATGACGTCGTACATAGTTGAGGTAGAGTCATCGCCTTCAATTAAAGGTGCATCCATAGAGATGTGACGGCCATTTTGAGAAAGCGTTTGCTTCACCTCTTCTGGCGTGACATTCAAGAACTCAGCAAGTTCGTCTGCTGAAGGCGGACGTTCAAATTTTTGCTCGAGTTCTGAATAAGCACGGTTGATTTTGTTGATGTTGCCGATTTTGTTCAATGGCAAACGAACGATACGCGCTTGTTC
>CALJTX010000052.1 GCA_937975705.1 uncultured Flavobacteriia bacterium
GATATTTATTACAGCGAAAAACAAACCGACGGCACTTGGGGCTTGGCCAAACCATTTAGTATTGTCAACACCTCAGGCAAAGACAAAAGCCCGTTTTTCCATCAGGATGGCGAAACCTTTTATTTTGTCTCAGAAAGCAGCAGACTCAGACCGGGAATGGGTGGTCTGGATATTTATATGATGCGCAAAGAAGCCAATGGCTGGGGGCCCATCCAAAATATTGGCTACCCGATCAATACAACAGCTGACGAACTCGGCCTTTTTGTATCGACCGACGGCAAACAAGCTTATTTTTCTAGCCAACAAGACCAAAACTGGGATATCTTTAGTTTTGAACTCCACGAAGCCGCACGACCCAAAGAAACGCGGATCTTGACTGGAAAACTCCAGGATGTAAATGGCACGCATGTATCCGACGCAAAAATAACGGTGCGTTATGAGGGGCCGCCAGATGCGCAGCAAACTACGCGCAGCAATGAAGATGGCAGTTATGCCATTGCCGTTCGCGTCGATCAAAAAATCAGTTTAGAGGCGAGTAAAGAAAACTTTAGTTTTCAGGCACAAATCATCAGTGCCGATCAATTGCAAACGCGCAATCTAAAAATTGAAACCAGCCCACTTCAAATTGACTCGCTTCAAGAAGGCAGTGCGTATGCCATTGAAGCCATCGTTTTTGATACCGACGCCGCCTTGTTGAGTCACGACGCACAATTATTGCTACAAGGATTTGCAAGTTACCTGCAAGCACAGCAAGGCCTTCAAATTCAAATCAATGGCCATACAGACGATATCGGAGATGCAGCACGCAACCAAATCCTTTCGGAAGAGCGGGCCAAAGCAGTTGCCGCCTATCTAGAAGCGTTGGGTGTTAACGCTAGCCGCATGCAATACAAAGGTTTTGGCGAGGCTCAACCGCGTGTTGAGAATAATTCTGCAGCCAATCGTGCACTCAATAGAAGAACAGAATTTGAGATCATCTCCATTCAATAAAGTGCTCTTCTCGATTCAGCTCTCTTTCAATTAGAGTAAGCATCTCTTTTCCAATAGGCACCCTTTTCGCTACAATCTTCTGAAACTGAGCTAGTGGCAACCTGAATAACAATTCAACGCACTTATACAAATTCAAGGCACAAAAAAAGGAGCCGAAGCTCCTTTTCAAATATGGTTTGCGGATAATTATTTCGCAAAGTTCTTTTTCTCGCGGATACGTGCTGATTTACCAGTGCGCTCACGGAAGTAGAAAATACGTGCTCTACGTACAGCACCACGTTTAACGATGGTAATGCTGTCGATAAATGGAGAGTTAACTGGAATGATACGCTCCACCCCGATGTTACCCGACATTTTGCGGATAGTGAAAGTTTCGGTGGCACCAGCTCCACGACGTTGTAAGACAACACCTTGGAATTGTTGGATACGCTCCTTGTTACCCTCTACAATACGGTATGAAACGATAATGGTATCACCTGCTCCGAAAGCTGGTAATTCATTTTTGGCGATTAGCTCCTGCTCGATTTGTTTAATGACGTTCATCTCTGAAAATTTAGCCCAATTCAACTGAACGGGGGTGCAATATTACAAATTATTTCTGATTCCGAATACAGGTCAACAGTTTTTTTTAAGTGCTAAATGTAAAAAGCCATTAAAAAAAGTATCAGTGCGATGGCCAGATAGATGAAAATCAGTTGGAAACTCAGACCTTTTTGTTTTTCTTCAACTGCTTTGACTTGTTCTTCTCGGGCCACAATTTCAGCTGGAGAGATGCCAAAAATATGCATCCAGTCTATGTTTTGAGGGCCTACCGAGAGTTCGTCACCAGCTTCTAGAGCGCGGGTTTGGGTAGTGGGATTGCCGTTCAGTTGATAGTAAGCCTGAGCGGTTCGGCTCGAAACCCAAACAGCACCACTTTGATCTTGACAGAGCAACAAATGAAAGGGTGCACAAATTGCTGCCTCAAATTGCAGGTCGTTTTGTGAATCGCTTCCAATGCTGTAATAGCGCGTTGCTTTCATAGTTGCAAATTTAGCGAAAAAATCACAGTACCAACTGCAGCCTAATGAGCTGTGTATGAATGATATTGACAGCAAGTTAGTCGAAATGGTTAATAAGTTCCTTTTGGAAGGCTAAAAAGTATGCTGAACAACTTGTAATTTTATAGTTCAATAGAACACTTATGGGTAAAATTATTGCCATTGCCAATCAAAAGGGGGGCGTCGGAAAAACAACAACAGCCATTAATTTGGGTGGTTGCCTCGGCGTACTCGAATACAAAACCCTCATTGTCGATGCCGACCCACAAGCAAATGCCACTTCAGGTACTGGTTTTGACCCTAAATCGGTCAAAAATATATACGACTGCTTAGTAAATAACCGACCAGCTCAAGAAGCCATCCTCGAAACCAGCAACCCCAATCTTTTTATCCTCCCCTCTCACGTAGACCTCGTTGGCGCGGAATTAGAAATGATCAATATGCCCAACCGAGAATATCTTCTAAGGGCTGCACTTGAGCAAATCAAAGCCGACTACGATTTCATTCTCATCGATTGCTCTCCTTCTTTGGGTCTTATAACTGTTAATGCACTTGTGGCTGCCGATGCAGTCATGATTCCAGTTCAGTGCGAATATTTTGCACTAGAAGGGCTCAGTAAATTGCTCAATACCATTAAAATTGTACAAGGTAGGCTCAATCCGGCACTAGAAATCGAAGGAATGGCCCTCACGATGTACGACACCCGCTTGCGCTTGGCCAATCAGGTTGTCGACGAAGTCAAGACCCATTTTCAAGAATTGGTTTTTGACACAGTGATCCACCGCAACACCACCCTGAGCGAAGCCTCGAGCCACGGCCAAACGGTCATCATGCACGATGCCTCCTCAAAAGGCGCCATCAATTACCTTAATTTTGCGCGCGAACTTTTACAAAAAAACGACCTTACCAAAATCGGAAACGACGACAAAATCATCGAGATAGATCATGAGCTCTAACGCTAAAAAACAACCTGCCTTAGGCCGTGGCCTTAGTGCACTGCTTCAAAATGCCGAAACCGATATTACCGGAGCGAGCGCTGTTCCTGCCGGAGCCGTTGCACTCATTGCCATTTCTTCTATTGAAGCCAATCCCTTTAACCCGCGCACACACTTCGAGCGCAACGCTTTGGATGAACTCAAGACATCTATCCAAACACACGGTATCATTCAGCCACTTACCGTGCGCAAAATGGGTCGAGACCGCTACCAACTGATCTCCGGAGAACGTCGTTTTAGAGCAGCACAACTAGCCGGGCTCACAGAAGTACCCGCCTATGTGCGCATCGCCAACGACCAAACCATGCTCGAGATGGCGCTTGTCGAGAACATCCAACGCGAAGACCTCAACGCAATTGAAGTTGCCCTCTCCTACGAACGCTTGCTAGAGGAGTGCAAACTCACCCAAGAACAACTCTCTGAAAAAGTAGCTAAATCGCGCTCCCACATTGCCAATCACCTGCGCTTACTCAAGCTACCAGATGCCATTCAAGCGGCTGTACGCGACAAACAAGTCACCATGGGCCACGCCAGAGCACTGCTCTCTTTGCCTACCGAAAAAGAACAATTGCAGGCGCTTGCACGCATCTTAGCCGAACAACTTTCAGTTCGAGACGTAGAGGCGCTATCCAAACCCGAAGCAGCCAAAAAAGCAACACCTAGCAGTGCGAGTACCAAAACCAAACCCAGCCTCAGCACGACAGAAAAGCTTTACCTTTCTTATCTCACCGAACAACTCGGCACAAAAGTCAGCATAGACAAAACCCCGGAGGGCAAAGGAAAACTGATCGTACACTTTGATCACGAAGCTGATTTGCAGCGCCTCATCGAAATGCTCAAACAAGCAAAATGAGGTTATTGCTCTGCTTGATGCTACTGTCATTTCAGTACTTTGCGCAAGATTCTATTTTGCCCAAAGACAGCATGAAGCTCAGTTACCACCAAAAAAGCATGCTCTGCTCAGCAGTAGTTCCGGGCCTAGGTCAAATCAGAAATTCACACGACGCCCCTAACCTACAAGCGGTTTGGAAGGTACCTCTTATTTACGGCGGTCTCGGTGCAGCGGGTTACTTTTTGATCAGTAACCAACAGACCCAACTGAGTCTCAAGCAAGAATACACCAATCGAAAAGATGGCGGCAGCCTCAACCCAACTTGGGCGCCCTACGACGATCAAGCTGTGCTGCAACTATACAGACAATACCTAGACTGGCGCGACCTCTCCATTCTCGGTTTTGCAGCTATTTACCTTTTTCAGATTGCCGAAGCAGGTGCCGCGGCACATTTCGTGCATTTTGACACCAGCCCCGATTTGAGTTGGTCTATTGCACCACAAGTACTACCCAACCAATACGTAGGCGCTCGCCTTCAATTGACTTTTCGCTGATAAATCGTATCTTTAACCCATGAGAATCGCATTACTTGGTTATGGTAAAATGGGTAAAGCCATTGAAGCAATCGCGCTAGAACGCGGTCATGAAATTGTAGCTAAAATCAATTCTCAAGTTCCGCTCGACTCCATAGATTGGTCTGCGATAGACGTTTGCATCGAATTCACAAGGCCTGAGCTTGCTGCTCAACACATCGCATTTTGTGCGCAAAAACAAGTTCCGATTGTCGTCGGGACCACCGCCTGGCAAGACGCCCTCCCTCAGGTCACTGAATGGGTCACCAATGCAAATAGCGCACTGCTCTACGCCAGTAATTTTAGTGTAGGTGTCAATTTATTCTTTGAACTCAATAGACAACTCGCGCTACTCATGAAAGCCCACCCCGCTTACAAAATTGAGGTAAGCGAAACCCATCATGTTCAAAAACTAGATGCGCCAAGTGGCACTGCAGTGAGCTTACTCAACGACATCATCGACAACAATCCGAACTACACTAGTTGGTCCCTTGACCCAAGCAATGCGCAACAAATTCCGGTGCAAGCCCATCGCGTGCCAGATGTTCCAGGCACCCATGAAATCAGCTACAACAGCGAAATAGACACTATTCGCATCGAACATATTGCCCATAACCGCAAAGGTTTTGCGCTGGGCGCAGTACTCGCAACAGAATTCATTTATCAACGCAAAGGCATTTTCACAATGGCCGACGTTTTAAAAACTACCTTATGAGTTTTATTTATTTCTACCTACTCATTCTCGTTCATCCGTATTTGGCACAGTGGAACCGTTTGTTCCCTAAATTAGGGCGCAAATCTTGGGAGGCGCTGGTACCGGGCTACAATTACTTTATTCTCTTTAAAGAAGTACTAAATAAACCTTGGTGGTCTTTGCTCATGGTTTTTCCGGGTGTGCACCTCGTGATGCTCATGACCATCAATGTGAGTGTCTTGCGTCGATTCAAATTCTATAGCTTCACAGACACCCTTCAAGGCTTGTTCTTTCCTTATTTGCTGTTTGGTAAAATTGCCAAAGACGAACAACTTCAATACGGCCCTGCCACAAATTGGGCCAATTCCAAAGAACTTGAAGAGCGCAAATGGGGCGACCACATCGTTTTGTTTATGGCCCTTCCGGTCATCGGACACGTCATTGCCATTGTACTCGACAAAATTTCTCGAGACAAACCCGGAGCCAAACCGCGCGTCAAAGAATACGGAGACTCATTTGTATGGGCGTTGGTGGCTGCGGCTGTTATTCGTACCTACTCTTTTGAGCCTTTTCAAATCCCGACAGGCTCCATGGAAAAAACAATGGTTGTTGGTGACTTCTTATTTGTCAATAAACTCGCCTACGGCTCTAAAGTTCCGATCACACCACTCTCCTATCCTTTGGTGCACAACATTGTTCCAATTGTCAATATCAAGTCTTACGTATCTTGGGAGAAAGGAACATACACGCGTCTGCCTGGCTGGAGTAAAATCAATCGCAACGATGTTGTAGTTTTCAACTTCCCATCTGGCGACACCGCTATTTTAGACCCCCGCACGCCAAGCGGCCTCATGGGTCACGACTTCCATGGCCTGATCAATCAAGAAGCGTTTAGTCAGTTCATCAATAGCAAGCGAAATGTCAATCTTTCAGGCCTGGACTCTATGGGTCAACAAAACCTTTATAAAGAGTACATTGCCGGATTTGAAAAATGGAAAACACGTGCACGCGCACATTTTGCGGCAGGATACTTCCCGCTCAATTCTCAAGAATATGCCGCAGGCATGACCCACGGAGGGCTTATTTACCGCCCCGTAGACAAGCGCGAGAACTACATCAAGCGCTGCGTTGGTGTTCCTGGCGATGTCATGGAAATTGTAAATTCTGTATTGTACGTCAATGGAAAAAAAGCTTACGTGTCCCCTGGTCAGGCCTTGTTGTATCGCATTGAAAAAACCAAAGTGAGCTTCCCATCTGTTGAAGAAATGCTCGAGCGTTATAGCCTTGAAAACTCCTCAGATGGCGCCCGCACAGATTTCGATGCCATTTCTGACGCACAATATTACATCCTGAACCTTACGCGTAAAGAAAAACAGCGCATTGAAGCCGATTTCAAGATCAAACTTACCAAAGTACGCTACCCACAATACAGCGACCTCGCAGTAAACGGCGTGTATACTGTTGATCCAATGCAGCAAATATCCAATCTGGACCAATTCCCCAAAGACCTGAATGTCAACAACACCATGACCGATTTTCAGCGTTTTCAAATCCCAAGAAAAGGTCAACGCATTGCAATCAACGCACAGAACATTGCTTGGTACAAGCGCATTATTAGTGCCTATGAAGGGCATAAGCTTGTCATCAAGGGAGACAAAATTTATATCGATGGTAAAAAAGCAACGAGCTACCGATTTGCCATGAACTACTACTGGATGATGGGAGACAACCGCTTCCATTCTGCAGATTCTCGCGTTTGGGGCTTTGTGCCCGAAGACCATATCGTTGGCCGCGCTTCCTTTATTTGGTTCTCCAAATCTCCGTTTGTAGATTCCTTCATGGGCATCCGTTTTGACCGCATTTTCCGCTTCGTTGACTAAAAATGCAAGTTTTACCGAGCGCTTATTTTCCTTCACTCGCTTACGTTCATGCCCTACTTCAAGACGCCCATGTTGAGCTTGATTTAAAAGAACATTTCGTCAAACAAAGCATGCGTACACGCGCTGAAATCTTAAGCGCCAATGGTGTCATTGCACTGAACGTACCTATATTACATGCCGCACACAAACAAACGGTTGAGCAAACCCAAATAGATTACAGCAAAAACTGGCAGGCCGAACATTGGCGCGCCATTGAAAGCGCATATGCCAACGCACCGCATTTTGAACACTATGCGCATGACCTCAAGTTGGTTTTTGAACAACAGCCAGTGTATTTACATGCATTCAATGCGGCTATTTTAAATTGGATCAACCAAGCCCTAGACTTGCAATTGCAATTGACCTATAGCCAGGAGTATACCGGAAAAACGCCTGCAGAGAAAAAAGCTTGTCTAGGTAGAGACCTACAACCTACTCTTGTATACCAGCAAGTTTTCAAAGGAAAGGCGGAGTTTGTTCAGAATTTATCTGTGATTGATGGCCTAATGAACGAGGGCCCCATGCTCAGGCGTCATTTTATGCCAAGGTAGGCGTAAAACGAGCGGATGCAAGGTATTGGCATCGGTAGCGAGTAAGTCGCCGTTGGGAGCAAAGCTGATGAGTTTTGGCTCATTGATGCCGTCGGGGAGCTGATGGCGAGAGAGCAGCGTTCCTTGCTGGTCTAAAATTACGACCTCACCAGTTTTGGACAATAAATAAAATTCATTGGAGAGTGGCTGTATGGCCATTGCGATTGGTTCAAACAAAAGCTCCTTGCTGTCAAAAGAAAAAAGTGGAACCTGACTCAGCTGACGCTTGCCAATATGAAACGTTTGACAAACAAAACGACGTTCGCCGCTTTCCAATAGCGTGCTGTTCAAGAGCAAAATGCGCTTGAGGTTGGGATGATAGCACAAGAGCTGTTTGGCACCGTCTTCATTTTGGAGCGCATAGGTTTGGGCAAATTCTTCGGTGTAGGGAGCCTGAACAAAATGAAGTTCTTGCGCCTGATCAAGATAAACGAGCGTGGAGTCAAAACCAGCGATTTGCGTCATTTTTTGATCGGATGGCAGTACAAATAAAGAAGAAAAGGTGTTGTCCTGGCTGTTGTAATGGAGTACTTGCAGGGAATCTTGACTGATGGCAATAGATTGAATAGAATCAAGAGAGGAGAGCGCTGCAAATGGTTGCAAGCCCATTGGCAGATATTGCGCTGCGGAAGGATGCGTGAAGTCGATGAAGCCGAGCTCTTTTTGAAAGCCCGCCGATACTTGCTCATAGTAGTTTTCGATGCCTTCGCGTTGGATGGAGCGGGCCGCAATAAATGAAATTGTGGCCAAAACAAAAGAAAAGAAATACTGCGTGCGCGACATACCTAACAAATTTAGATGAAAAACAAACACAAGCACAAAAAAAGAACAAGAAAAAGGCCTTATTTTTGTTGGAACAATTATTGCTAGAAACCCAACATGAAATATATCAGCCTACTCCTATTCGCCGGCCTTGTCCAAATCCAACTCTTTGGTCAATTCAGCTACGGCGGTGGCCTTAGCCTCAATCGCTACATAAACACGCAAGGCCTTCAAAACAGCAACCTTTCCATGCCAGGCTTACACGCCCACCTCGAAATCCCGAGAAGCGGCGACGTAACACTCTACGGCAGACTGAGTTATTCCTTCCCAAAAGCCAACTACGACACGCTTGTGGGCTATGTAACAGGCATCAATCAGAATGTCAACCCTTATATTTTGGCAGTCAATAGCCGCTACAAAACAAGTTACTTCACTATTGAAGGTGGCAACCGCTACTACATCGGCAACGACTACGACAACGGTTTTGCAGGATACGGAGGCTCG
This sequence comes from uncultured Flavobacteriia bacterium, assembly GCA_937975705.1. Lineage (GTDB taxonomy): Bacteria > Bacteroidota > Bacteroidia > Flavobacteriales_D > Crocinitomicaceae > UBA952. Next base: position 8,899 of record CALJTX010000052.1, read on the forward strand.
GGTATCATTATTGGCATCGGTAAGGTGAGCAAAGTTTACGAAGACACTGACATCACGGGGCAGTACAGCTGGACTCAAACGCATCAAATTGACCCCAATGAAGCCCCAGATGGGCGAATTTTCACACTCGGGGGTTACTTACAAGGAGGCATCAAGTACACCATTCCGGCAATTGGAACCATCTACACTGACGTTACGCTAAATTACCTGCTTTTGGCCAATGCAAACAACAATACCGCAGCGGCAACAGAATACCTCTCTCCGTTGTTTTTCAACTTCGCGTTGGGCTTCAAAAAAGATCTTTATTGATTTGTTGTTGCTGCCAATAAAGACAGCACTTCTGCAAGAATTTGTTCCAATCCTTGATGGGCATCTATAGTGAAATGTGCTTTTTTGTAGGTCGCTTCTCGCTGCGCGAACAACAACGCAAAAGCCTCAACATCTTGTAATTTAGGTCTGAGACCATCTCCTTTAATTCTTTGATACAAGCGCGCTGGCTTTGCGTCAAGGTAAATCACGACACCTTTTTCTTTGAGTGCCTCCATGTTATTGAAAAAACATGGTAGACCTCCACCACAAGCTACAACCTTTACTTCATCTGTTAAGGTATGCAGTAAATGTTTTTCAGCTTCCCTAAAATAGGGCTCGCCTTCTTGTTCAAAAATCTCAAAGATGCTCCGGCCTTCTTTGTTTTCAATTACTTGGTCGGTATCGATAAAAGGTAAATTAAGGTGAGCAGCTAGTTCCGCACCTACAGTGGACTTCCCACTACCCATCATTCCTACCAAAAAGATTGTTTTATCTACCGCCATTAGTCAGTTGGCAATCAATCAATTGCCCATTTGTATTTATTTTTTATCAAATTTACCACATATTTCCTTGCCATATCAAAACAATAGTTGTATATTTGCACCCTCAAAAAGGCAGATCCTGTAGCTCAGCTGGTAGAGCAATACACTTTTAATGTATGGGCCCTGGGTTCGAATC
>CALJTX010000053.1 GCA_937975705.1 uncultured Flavobacteriia bacterium
CTTCCTCGCTAATTTGATACAAACTACTCTTCATCGAAATAAATTTTGTTAGCCTGAACACTAAAAGTTGCAATACATCTGCTCTTTTTTGCTTTAACCGTATCAGAATTTTTATATCCAAGTATTTGAGCAATTTCTCCCATTGATTTTTTTTCAAAATAGAATAAATGAAGTATACGCTTGCATGAAGCTGTCATCTTTGAGTATATAAACTTGACACACTGGTCTATTTTCATATTATATTCTTCCGTCAATAAGTGCTCTTCATGAATACCGTTTTTTAACTTCTGTAATTTATTGTTCATATCAACATACTGAATAAGCTTGGTTTTCCCAATTTGAATGATGTATGCGGATAAGCTTGAATTGATTTGAGTCAATGAACCAATCTTGATATTTTGATAGAAAGCTATAATTGTATCTTGATATATATCTTCGATTTCCTCAGCTAGAATATTTGGAAATTGCTTTTGTGCATAAAAAAGAAACTTAGGTTTACAATCTAAATAAATCTTATCCAAAATTGTAAGATCCCCTGACTTAATTTTTGAAATACTGTCTTCGTACATATCAACTAGTGATCAAATCTGAAGAATTGTAAACAGTAAAGCTAAGTTTTATTAATTATTCAGAAAATCTCCCCCACCCCCAACTCTCCATCCCGCGAAATGTAACAAAGCCATCATTGATTTCTTGGAATTTTACTAGGAGGTCTTCGGTGGTGAAATTTGGTGCCTTAGTAAGGGAGATTTGGCATTGTGCAGCGAAAGTATCTGCAAGTGCTGGTGTTTGAAGATATTGTTGCCAAGCGGTCAAAATGCGTGCTTTTGAGGCTAAAAGTTGTGCTTTTGAGACGATTTTATCAGTTTTATTGGTGTTTACAGCATTTTTGGCTGGGAGCAGGTTCCAGTAATCGTTGTTGAAAAGGACTGAAAACGGGATGGCGTGATCTATGGCTAGATCATCTGTTTTTTTGATTTGCTGGCCCGACCAAGTGCAGTAGACGGGTTGGCCCGATTCAATTTGAGCGCACCAGAATTTTCTAATTTGATCGGTGTCGCGTGCAATTGTTTCGCTTTGAAGCAAGATGTCTAACGGACTTGGTTTGCCGTATGCTATCGCTTGCTCTTGAAGTTCACCCGATGACGTTTTGGAGTTTTGGTAGCGCTGCTTTTCCATGAAATCTACCCAGTTCATGATGATGGAATTGGTACCGGAAAGCAAACCTCCATAAATCTTGAGGGCCTCAAAATAAGAACTGTCCATGAGCAGTTTCGGTGAATTGGCAAGCAAGTCGAGGTAGCCATTGATGGACGAACTTCGTACTGCCTTTCCAGACTCAGTCTGAAATAAGGCATTGTAGCCCTGCCCCATAGAAGTTCCGATGTACTTGACTGGATTTTTGATGATGGTGTCGTTCAAACTTTTCGCCAAATCAATAAATACCGACTTTAATTCAATCTTGTATTGGTGTTGATGAAATTCTTTATTGAAGTCCCAGTAGTTCTGTAATTGATGGTCATTTTGAATCTCGCGCAAGCGATTTTCAAATACCAAGCTTCTATTTTGATGTATTTGCGCGTAGTTGTTGGCAAGCAAATCCCAATAATAAAACAACCATTTGTCTGTGATTAAAAATACAGGTATAGCAACCTGGTTTTGGCGGTGCTCGATGTGCGGTGATTGCGCTGAAATGATATCAATTATAGCGCGCAACAACGCAAACTTATATGTAGAAGTCTTGCTCTCCTGCTCTATGATTTTCTGAAATACGAGAATGGCGTCCATCGGCAATAAATCAAACAATTGTTTGCACTTGCCCCCTCATCCACTCCAACGTCTCTTCATCACTGCTCCACACATAGCAACCCTTCATGCCTCGGGTCATAAGCGTTCGGTACGTATTCTTGATGATGAGTTCGGCCATTTGATGACCTCGTTCTGGGTTTGATTTGAGCAGGGACTTGAGGCCGTGGATGCTTTTGTCGCTGGAGGCGCGGGCTTGGGGTTGGCAGATCCATTGGCCGTTTCGGATGACGAGGTCGGGGCCCATAATGACGCCGATGTAGTCTACCTCGAGGCCTTGGCAGGTGTGGATGCAGCCGATTTGCTCAACGGAAGCAGGGCTGATGATCCAGAGCATGCCGTCTTGGGTGAGGTTCCACTGCTTGGCGAAGTTGTGTTCTGGAAAGACGATATCGTTTGCTTTTCGATCCGTTTTGGAGTTCCAGGGCCAGCAGTAGCCGGCTACCATTCGGGCTCTATTTCTGACTAGGTTTTTTTCTTTGACTTTTTCGTAAAGCGCATTCGGTGAATCGCAGATTTGGAAGTCGTAGTTGAGGTCGCTTACGCTGGTATTGGCCGTTTGGCGGATGCCGAGTAGTTGGTCTAGGTAGGCCATGTAGCCGTCGCTGCCGTTGCACCTGAATTGGCTGGTGAGTTCTAGGCGGTGTAAAGTTGCGCCTGCATGAGCTGCCCAAGCGGCTATTTCGGCATCGGAGCCGATGTCTTTCATGGTGACGCGTTGGTCTTCATCTAGAAAGAAAACCGAGCAGCGCGCCGCATTGATGATTTCTTTGATTTGGTTCTCGCCTAAGTTTGAAAACATGCCGCTTTTTTCGTTCAGGCGGTGTGCTTCATCGACAAGTAAGGCGTCGTACTGATTGCGTTCTGCACTAATGTAAGTTCCCGAACCTTTGAATAAATTATTGACCCAAGATTTGGTCCGGATGCCGCTGAGTTTGCTGGCATAAACGTCGCGGGGTGCGCTGTTCTTACTGACATACTGCACCATTTTTTGTTTGGCGGTGAGTCGTGCTGTGAGCTGAATGGCCACTACCGATTTGCCGGTGCCTGGCCCTCCCCTTACTATTACTACATTTTTGGAGCTTGGGCTGGAGTGTTCTACCAAATTCCAGATTTGCTCGTAAACTACCTTTTGCTCGTCGATCATCACAAACTCATCGTTGCCTTCTATCATTTTGGCAATGGCATCGGCCAGGCCTTTTGAAGGGCGTATTTCGCCGTGCTCAATCTGATACATGACGTTTCTAGCGTCTCCATACTTGACATGCTGCTTGATGAATTCAGACAAACGCAACACATCCCTTTTGGCAAAAAGTGGTGCTTTTTGAAGGTATTCTGCGTAAAAAGGGCTCGTTAATGGGCTTGGATCGGCACAATTGTGCAAAAATGCGCAAGCTTGTAATTTGATTTGTTGGTCTTCGACAGCCGCATTGAAGCCCTGCAACAGCGCCGCATAACTCCAGGCCTGATAACTCGGGTGGCTTACCTCTCTAACGGCTCCGCCCACATATGTCTTCACCACGCCATCTAGGTTGGTGGCCGTGGCCTCCGACCATTGTTTGAGTTCTACAATTACGGCGCAATCTTGGTGTGTGTCGGTCTGGCCGGTAATGATAAAATCGATGCGCTTACTTGTGTTGGGCACCTGACATTCAATACTGATTTTGGCATCGTTCGGAATGTCGGCGTCATCGAGCACATTGCGCATGTACTGCATGGAATTTTTCCAGGAATCTACTTCATTCTTATTGGTATCTCGACCTAAATTTCGCTTGAAGTTGTCGTGAATGATATACTCAATTTGGCTCTCCCGAACCTGGCGCATGAAAGTCTCTTTGTTCTCTTGATAAACAATCATAACTCCGTATACTTCTGCGCACTACCTCTCGCCTTCTCCACCGGATAT
>CALJTX010000054.1 GCA_937975705.1 uncultured Flavobacteriia bacterium
CCGGCAGGAACGGGTACCAATACAAACGGTGCAGGTGCCGTGACAAGATATATCCCTCCAATGCAAAGTTATTGGGTATTTGTAACACCAAATAATACAACAGGTACAATTACTTTCGACAACGGAAACCGCAGTCATTACATAAGTGGTGTACAAGGCTTGCGCAGCACTGCTCAAGATTTTCCAATGTTCTTGCGCTTAAATGTAGAGCAGGGAACCAACCGCGACCAAATGATTTTATATATGAAACCAGAAGCATCATCTTCTTATGATGCATTCGATTCAGATAAAATGTTTTTGTCTGGAACACCGCAACTTTACACAAAAATTGCTGACAAAAAATTGGTAATCAACGGTATGAAAAACAATAAGAAGCAGACTCAAGTGCCTTTGTTTATGGACATTCCTAATAATGGCCTTTACACCTTGCATGCTGAAGAGTTCAATGTTGAGGATGGATTGATTCTTCTAGAAGATAAACAAGAACAGCTCATTGAAGATATCACTTTAAACGATACCTATACATTTTATGCAACTGCGGGAGTATGTAGCAACCGATTTGTAATTCATTTTATGTTGCCAAATGCTGTTCCTACTGCTCAAGGACCAAGTAACAATTGGGTTGAAGATCAAACATCCTTTGAAGAAGTAGGTGATGTTCAAATTACCTCAGATGCAAGAGGAAAGGTAGTCATTACTTTAGATCAAACAGAAAATAGCAAAGTGGAGGGTACTGTTCAAATCATTGATGCAAATGGACGTGTTGTATATAACGGAGCATTGGAAGGTGTTGAAAGTACGATTCAACTAGAGGTGCCATCAGGTGTGTATTACCTCCAGGTTCAGTCAGGAAGCATAACAGAGAAGAAAAAATTATTTATCCAAGACTAAAGACTATGATACCGAATTACTCAAGCCCGAAACAATTGGATAGCAAAAAGCCTTATATCGCCCCTCAATTGGAATATATTCAAATCGACACCGAAATTGCTTTAGTGATGGACAGCAATAATCAAAATCAAGGTCCGCCAACAGAGATTATTCCTGGCGGTTACCTCCAAAAAATCTTTAAATTCGGTGCGTGAAGCACACGGATGACGATGCGTTTTGGTTAACGTGGTGTAAGGAAGAATTAGCGAAGGGCAGGGCTGTGCATTTACCTGCTAAGGGTTTGAGTATGTTGCCTTCCATTTGGCCTAAGACAATCTTGAGTATTGAGCAGAAGTCTTTTACTGACGTTGAGGTTGGTGAGGTGATAGCGTTTGAGCGCAACTTGCAATTTGTAGTGCATCGGGTCGTGAAAAAAATGGTGAGCCAAGGTTTACAAGAAGTTTACACCCAAGGCGATTCAAATTGGCATTTAGATGAACTCATCTCGGAAGCACAGTATATTGGTGCCATTACAGGTAAGGTTGTTGCAGCGCAATTTAAACCCATTGAACGGCCATCTCAAATTATTTTATTTTTGGTTAGATTGGCCATGAGCATCTATCGCTTTGCCATTCGGATTTATTCAAAAGCGAAACAGATTTTTCGTTCGACGCCACCATATAAATAAATAGGGGCCAGGACCAAAGTAGGAATTTAGATAAGTTTTTTGAGGAAATGCATTAAAGACGATATGCTTTGGGTGTAAAACACTTCCATTGATATTGAACAAGCGGCGTTTTAAAAATATTGCTTTTTCAGTAAGAAGCAAGGGACTGTTAGTTAAAAAATGCAGTACGGTTTGTCCTAAAAAGGTTTGTGTATAGGCCCCTTCAAACCACGTTTGTGTAAATTTTTGCATTTCCTGAAATGCTTTGTTGGCCTGCCATTTTTGTGCAAGAGGAGCGAGTTCTCGCCAATTCATGTTATTCAAATCATTTACAGAACTAACTTTAAAAGCACTTCCTGCATGTAAATGCTTGTATGCGTGCAATATGGTAAATAATTGCGCTTCTTGTGTTGAAAGGAGTGGAACAGTTGTGCTGTCTAAAGGATGAAACACAACATTTTTCAATAATTCAGGTGTATCGATCTGATAATTGGTGTCTACTCTAAATAAGCGGATGTGCACGTCTATGCACAGTCCAAAAAGCACGGCTTGGATTGGCGCATGCTCTAATTGCTGTTTGGCATGCCATTCAGATTTATAGATCACTGTCTTGACATTTGCCCCGAGCCCTTGCAGTATTTCAATGACTTGCGTTTGTTTAGCGGGGTCAATGAGTAAGTCGATGTCCGACACCTGTCTGCTTTTGAATTGGGCTTCTTTTTTGATCAGAAGGCTACAGCCCTTTAAAAAAGCGTGATCAATAGCGAGTGCTTTGAGTGCTTCATGTAGTATTTGAACACCTTCTAGTAATTGTAAACTGTGTAGCAATATCCGCTGCTGATAGGATTTTATTTTTTGAAGGACATTGTCTGGGTAATATTTTTCGGCAATTTCAGGATGGGGGAGCAGGTAGCCTGCTAAATTTGTGGCAATGGCACGCTCAACAAAATAAGTCCAGTCAAATGAGGTGGTGATAGATTGCAATGTTGTTTCGAAGGCCTCCAACGAAATTTTTGGATGGCTGAGTTGAAGCAGCGTTTGCAGTTCGGCCCTAAGTACTTGCTTACTCATGCGCTCTGATGAATGGAATAATTTCATCCGTCGGGACAACACCGAGTTTGGCAAGAGCAACATCTTGTAGCAATTGTTCGGCTACGTTGCTATGGTGCAATACGTGTTGGGCATCATAACCGTGGTGGATGGTGAAGGCCAATAGATTTGCCAATGCCAACGCGCCTTCTAGTTTGGTATAGGAATTTTGTTCGGAGTGGAACGGCAAGTAGATGGCGTGAAGCTGTCCGCTTGCAGGCAGCGCACGATAGTACATTGGCGTATTGTGTATGGACCAAAACCCATCTTTTTCTTTTTTGAGCAGCAAGCGGTCGTCATTGATTACCTGCGCGCCGTTTCTTTCCCAAATGCCGGCAATGGTGCTTTTGCCAACGCCGCTGAAGCCGGCAAAGATCCGGCCTTTTTGACCATCAAAAATTCCGGAGGCGTGCATGAGTAACATTGGTTCTTCGGTAGTGAGTACGTACCAAATGAGAGGTGCCATCGGATAGGCCAGCGGATTGATCACGCTTTCGTCCTCTACCAAGCTTGCCATACTGCGGATGGTCCAGGTGTGGTTTTGAGGATTGTATTGGGCTTGTTGTTGCAAGTGTCCATTTTCAGGATGATACACCAAAAACCACCGTTCGTTATTGGCCTCAACGATTTCCCAGAGCAACTGCTCTCCAGCTTTTGCTTGATAAAGTGTGCGCTCTACTGAAATAGGAATGAATCCTTCACAAAAGTGTAGTTCACGGTCAATTTGTGTGGTTTTACCGTTCAAGAAATCTTCAAAACCTGTTTCAAAGACCAAAGCGCGCTTGCTTTGATTGAAAAGTCCAAAGTGATAACCCGCTACGCAGATGCTACCAATTGCACTCATTTTGGGCAGGTAAAACGGTGTAATTCAGGAATGAACTGCTCGAGATCAGCATATAACTGCTCTTGTGTGACCTCAAACTCAGTTAAGATTTTTTCTTGTAGTAAGTCGATTGTAATGGAGCTGTTTAGTGCTTCCCAAATATACGCACCCAATTGGTTGAGCACTAAATACTGATTGAAATCTGCGACGTTGTCTTTAAGTGGAATCAAAAGGAGTTCCTCGCCTGTTGGCTTGCACACAAAGTTGGGCTTATGGGCAAAGATTTCCTTGAGCAATACATTCATTTGTAAGGGCTGTCTTACTTCATGCGTGATTGTGCATTGAACTTCTTGAAGTTGAGTAAGGCTTTGAAATAAAGCTCTACACCGCCAATGCCACCTGTAGCTTGGTTGAGCTTAGAGGTGTTGGCATCAAAGGAAAGTCCAAATCGGAATTGAGATACCTTCATGCCGAAAGTAGCCACAACTGCATCGCCATGACGGTAGTAAACCCCGTAGTTAACGCAATTGGATTTGTTGATACCTGTGATTTTTGAACCTTCTTTAATGGTGTTCTCAAAAGTAACCCCAGCGGTGAGGCTGTTGGTGTTGCTTGTGCGGAAGAATACAAAATTAGGCTGGATGCGGAAGTCAGGGTTATTGGTGGCCAAATCGGCGCCACCTTGCAAGACCATTTGCATGTACATTTTGTCACCGCTAAAAGACCAAGCCATTTTTGGTTTGATCAAGTGGTTGAGTGCATAGCCTGCGTAAAAAGAAGAGCGGTTGTTGATTTGGTGTTGGAAGTAGATACCGGTACCGAGGTCCATGGTAGCGTAGCTGCCGTTGATGCTGTTCTCTACAGAAGTAGCTGGATTAAATACAGTGCCATCCCATTGGTTTTCCCAGGTTTGGCCAGAGCGGTCAGACGCTTGCTGGATAAAGCCAGGTGAGACGCCAATGCTGAGCTTGTTTTGACGGTCAAGTGCTAAGGTGTAGTTCAAAGGTAAAGATACGCTGAGGGTAGTGAGGTTGGCGGCACCCGTTTGATCTGAGAGCACGCTGAAACCTACGCCAAAGTTGTTGCGATTAGACAAACCTTCTTCTTTGATCTTGAACTCTCCGTTGATGAAATTGCTGCGCATGCCAATGCCAGCCTCAGGAACAGTAAGCCATTGAGAGCGGTGGTTGGCAAAAAAGCTCATGTCGCCAGGGCCAGTAGCAACAGCTCCGGGGTTGTAGATCATTTGAGATTGAGACCAATTCGAAATAATGCGGTCGTGCTGTGCAGTGGCGCTGAAGGCACCTGCAAAAGTCAGGGCTAAGAATAGTGTGCGTTTCATGTGCTTATCTGAATAAGGTAACGTTTCCTTTACGCGAGCCTGAACGGCCGTCGATGGTGCGGAAGTTGAGAATGTATGTGTAAGTGGCTGGGTTCATAGCCTTGCCTTTGTAGGTGCCGTCCCAACCTTCTTTGACGTCGGTGGTGCGGAACACTTGCTGCCCGTAGCGATTGAAGACGCGCAAGTCGATTTCAGCCAATGCGCCTCCTTCTTCGAAGCCATTGGTAAAGTTGCCATCGGCATCGACGTTGGTCAGGACGCGGAAGAAGTCGTTTTCGCCGTCGCCGTTAGGGGAGAATGAATTGGGTAATTCAATTTTGACTTGGTTGGCAAAGTTGACAGTAACTAAAACAGTGTCATAGGCAAAACAGCCATTGAGGCCATATTGAACTACATAATAAGTAGTGTAGAATGGAGAAACTGTTAAGGAGTCTCCAGCAATACATGCTGTGCAACCTGGGATGCTATCTGCGCTTACACCGCTCGGATACCAAGTGAGGTTGCCTCCGAAAGGCGCACCTTCTGCATATAAGTAAGCTTCTTGAAACATATCGATGGTGGTGTCGGGGATGACAACATATACACCAGCGAGCGTATCAGAAATAGTGCTCGACACGGTTGGCATAGGCAATACCGTTACAAATTGGGTAATGGTACTGACGGCGCCTTGTGCATTGGTAGCGTTTAAGGTAATGGCGAACGGACCTGTAGTGCTGGCGGTATTGAAACAAATTGGGCCAGGGTTTTGACCTATAAAAGTTGCGGGTGTTGCGTTCTGGAAGGTCCAGACGTAGGTGAGGTCGTCACCGGTGGAGTTATTGACAACATAGATGCAGTCTCCTTGGCAGAGGATGTTGTCGGGGTCAGAGACCGTAAAGTTAGCTGATGGGGCCTGTGCATAGCTGAGCCATGCAAAACAGGAGATAAAAAGTAAAGATAAAGCTTTCATACGCTTGTTAAAGATGTACAATCATACGAAAGTACGTAAAAAAGTTTCAATTAGTGCAAATCTTGGGCTGCGAACAAGAGAATCATCTCTTTGGCGGCTGCTACGTCGTGTACGCGAAAGAGGCGCGCACCTTTGGTGTAAGCCAGCGTATTGAGGATGCTCGTGCCGTTGAGTGCGTCGTCTGGGCTGCAATTGAGCACTTTTGTGACCATCGATTTTCTGGATACCCCAACAAGGAGCGGCGCGCCAAGTAAATGAAGGTGCTCGAGTTTGTGTAAGAGCTCGTGGTTTTCGGCTAAACTTTTGCCAAAACCAAAACCGGGATCAATAAGCACGTCTGTGCAACCCAGTGCTTGTAGGGCTGCTTTTTTTTCAGAAAGAAAGGAAAGGGCATCGCTCACAATGCCTTTTTCGGTCAGAAAGGATTGGGAGGTATTGTTTTGCGCTGCGCGGTTGTAATTGAGGATGTACGGAATTTTGGCTGCTGCCACCACCGGCCAAAGTGTAGGGTCAAATTGCCCTGCCGAAATATCGTTGAGTAAATCAATTCCTTGCGCAATGCCAAATTGAGCGACGTCTCCATAATACGTGTCTAAAGAAACCAAGGTGCCAGGGAAGGCTTTTTTGAGCGCTTGAATGGTAGTGCCCAAGCGATCGATTTCTTCTTGAGCTGTGTGGATTGCAGCATTAGGGCGTGTAGAGCTTGCGCCGATATCTAGGATGTCTGCGCCCGCTAAGATCATGGTGTGTGCCCGCTCGAGTAGCTCATCTTGGTTGAGCACACGGCTTTGTTCATAGAAAGAGTCGGGCGTCATATTCAAAATTCCCATTATCTTTGGTTGACCAAAATCGTGGAGTTGCCCTTTGATATTCAAAAAGCGACTTTTCTGAAATACGGTACTTTTTTCCTTAGCTTGACTCATGACACAAACGCAAATTCAATATACAAATGTAATGACTATTTGTCGAGAGATTTTCGAAAAAAAAACACTCGACTACGGCTTGTCTTGGCGCATTTTGCGCCCGAGTTCTTTAACTGACCAACTTTTTATCAAAGCGCAGCGCATCCGCACCATTCAAGAAACCGGCAAAAACCTTGTTGGCGAATCCTTTGAAGATGCGTTTCAAGCTATTGTCAATTATTGCATCATGGCCATTATTCAAGTGCGTGAGCCTGCAGCACTGCAAGACACCATGCTGCCCCAAGAAGCGATTGCGCGCTATCACGAAATTGCCGCAGAAGCACAAGCCCTCATGGAACGCAAGAACCACGATTACGGCGAAGCGTGGCGCGACATGCGCGTGAGTTCGCTCACTGACCTCATTCTGAGTAAAATTTTGCGCATCAAGCAAATCGAAGACAACGCTGGGGCTACTCAAGTTTCAGAAGGGGTAGAGGGCAATTATTTCGACATGCTGAACTACAGCGTTTTTGCGCTCATCCATTTAGAAAATTGTTAAGAGGCTGTTAAAGTGCAGGCCCGATGCAAATAGGCGTTTAATTTTATCTCAAAACCAACAACATGAAACCAATCGAACGCTATCTTCCTTGGAGCATCCGCATCCTCATCGCCGGTCTTTTTCTCGTTTCTGCCTATGGCAAAATTTATCCAGACCCTTCTGCCTACGGAACCATCTCCATGTTTGAGATCAAGCAGTTGTATCCAATGGGTTTTTCTGTGGAGTTGGCAAAAATATTTTCGCGCGCACTAATTGGCGTCGAATTTGGCCTCGGCTTGTTATTGCTCTTTCCGTTTGATCTCAAAAAATGGGTTATTCCTGCACTCATCGCCATGCTCGCGGTTTTTGTAGTGCATCTTTCTATTGAAATCATCACCACCGGCAACAAAGGCAATTGCGGTTGCTTTGGAGCACTTTTACCCATGACCCCCTTAGAAGCAATCATGAAAAACATCCTATCTATTGGCCTGTTGGCTATTCTTTGGAAACGCTACGGCACCACACTCCCTGAGCGCTCCAATATTTGGTTTTTAACCACCATTTTAAGTGTCTGCATGTTGCTGATGTTCATCTTCATCCCAACATACAGGGCTGCTAGAATTGTAGCTAAAACCGCTGGCACGTCAGTTTCAGAAACTACCGAAATGACACAAGTTGGCCCAACGGCAACTGGTCCAGAAAAATCGTCGGCTTCATCGGAAATCGGTAAGGACACCGCTAAAGTGACCAAGCCCAGAGATTTAGGTCCTAAACCTAAGAAATCTGGCTACGAAAAATATTTTGCCGACATCAACCAAGGCAAAAAAATACTCTGTTTCTTTGCGCCAAGCTGCGACCACTGCCGTGCTACAGCCAAACAACTCACAGCGCTCAAAAACAGCACACCAGGTTTTCCTGAAATGCAAATCCTATTTATGGATGAAGCAGCCGAAGAAATCCCTGATTTCTTTAAGTTTGCAGGCGCGGCTTATCCGCACAAAGTGTTGGATATCATTGAATTTTGGAGCGTGTTAGGGGGTGACCGCGACGTACCTGGAGTAGCGTATTTGTGGAATGGCAATCTCGTCAAAATGTATCACGGCCCTGAGGGTGCAGACGCTTTCAACAAAGAAGACTTGAAAACCCAATTGCAAAAGCAAAAGTTGCGCAATTAAAAGTCTTATTTTCGTTCCATGCGAAAAAAGATCCTCGCGGCAAATTGGAAAATGAATTTGACGCAATCTGAAGTTCAAGAATGGCTTGCTTCTTATACTACACAAGACTGGAGCGATTCAGCTGTGCAGTTGCGTGTGTATCCGAGTGCCATTTACTTGAAAGATGTACAGCACAATAACCTACATGTAGGTGCTCAAAATGCCTATCATGAGCCCAAGGGCGCATTTACTGGTGAGCTGTCCATCGAACAATTGCAAAGCATTGGCGTTCAATCCGTGCTGATTGGCCATTCCGAACGCAGGTTGCTCTTCAAAGAAGATACCGCGCTACTGACCCAAAAAGTGAACGCGTGTGCAGGCGCTGATTTTCCATTTATACTTTGTTGTGGCGAACCTCTTGAAACCAGAGAAGCTGGTGCGCACCTCACATTTGTACTAAGCCAACTCACCGAAAGCCTGAGTCAATTGGCGCCATCACAACTGCATTTGCTTGTCGTTGCTTATGAGCCTATTTGGGCCATTGGTACGGGCTTGAGTGCAAATACGGATCAAATTACCGAAATGCACCTTGCCATCAGCAACCATTTAATTGACCTTTTTGGTGCAGCGGCTCAAGAAGTATCTATCTTGTATGGCGGAAGTGTACACGCCGAAAACGCTGCTGCAATTTTCAGTTGTCCGAACGTAGACGGCGCACTAGTGGGGGGCGCAGCACTTGACCCACTTCATTTTCATCAACTTTACAAAGCCCTGCAAGCATGAACTATTACGAACTGCAAATCACCATTGGTTCTTTCGAAGAATGGAACGACATCTTTGTAGCGTATCTGGCTGAGCTCGACTACGAGAGTTTTGTAGAGGAGGCGCCCGTTTTGAAATCGTATATTCAAGAGGCGCTTTACAACGGCAAGACCTTACAAGCCTTGTTGACAGAGCTACAAACAAAAGGCGCGCAAATCAATGCATTTGAACTCAGCTTATTGCCACAGCAAAACTGGAATGCTACATGGGAAGCCCAGTTTGAACCTGTTATTATCAATGAACACTTGCGCATTGTGGCGCCCTTTCACGATTTGCCACCTGCCGAAGGCATAGAAATCAAGATTTTGCCCAAAATGAGCTTTGGCACAGGGCATCACCAGACTACCCACCTGATTTGTCAAAACATGCTGTCTTTAGACTTGCAAGACAAAAAAGTGCTCGACATGGGCGCTGGCACCGGCGTATTGGCCATTTTAGCCGAGCGTTTGGGTGCAGCGCACATTAGCGCAGTAGAAATCGAGGAGTGGTCTGCAGAAAACATCCTTGAAAACGTTGCGCTAAATGGCAGCACCAAAATCCAAGCCATCCACGGCGGTGCGCCCGAGATTCCAGCTATGGCCTATGACGTTATTTTAGCCAACATCAATAAAAACGTATTGCTTGAGCAACTCCCGGTTTATAGCCAGGTGATTGTCAGCGGCGGATTGCTCATGCTCAGTGGGTTTTTTGTAACAGATGCACCCGACCTCATTGCCGCTGCAGCGCAAGTAGGTTTTGAGTGGGTTCGGACCGACGCGCGCGAAAATTGGGCTGTAGTGCTCCTCAAAAAAATACCATGAAAAAACACCTTTGTTTGTTATTCGGCTTGCTTTTAGCAGCGCCATCTTTTTTTGCACAAAACTTTCCGGCCGATCGCGATAAATTTGTGAAGGCTTGGCAGCAACTCGTTTTAGAGGAGAGCGTGCAGGGCTATCTCAAAGACCAACTGCCTCAGTTGATCAAAGGCGCTACGCTCAATGATACCCAATTCAAAAAGCTGCAAGAAAATTGCAATCAATTGCAGGCCAAAGAGGTGCCGGCATATCCCGAATTGCTTCATTTCATGCAGGCCAGTATTGCCATTGTACAAAATAAAGTGAGTCCGGATTTGGCCAATCCTTGGTACAAATACGTCTTTGACTACGCGGCGTCACCCGATGAAAAACTCACCACCTTTTTAGATTTTTCGGTAGCATTTTTTCGGTTTGGCGCTTTGTACAAGGAGCGTAGTTTTTCTTGGTCAGCACAAGGGGGAACACTCCGCTGGGTAGATGGAAAGAAGCTTTACATCGAGGCCACAAACGTCAACCTGAAGTGCATTAAATACGACGACGACAAGCGCCCAGAAGATTCAATCGTGGTGTACAACACCTCTGGCACCTTCGATATGCAAACCAAGCGCTGGGAAGGTAAAAATGGTACACTCACCTGGGAAAAGGTCAAGCTACCAAAAAGTGAAACCTTTGCCACGCTCAAGACTTACAAAGCAGATTTGCTCACCGCCAAACTCAAGGCAGATTCTGTCTCGCTTTCTACGCCTTATTTTAGCACGCCTATTTTGGGCAAACTCAGTGACCTCACCACCCTTGATTTAGCTGAAAAGGAGTCGGCTCCTCAATTTTCTTCTTATGAAAAACGCTTGAAAATCAATGAGCTGCGCCCTCAAATGGATTACGACGGCAGCTTCACATTAGAAGGCGCTGATTTCATCGGAAAGGGAGCAAGTGGCAAGCCCGCGAAACTCTTGTTCAAGCGCGAGGGCAAAGTACTATTTGAAATCAGTGCGGCTGGTTTTGAGATGTCGCCACAGCAAATTTTAGCGCGGGGCGCAAGTGCAGTGCTGCGCTACAAAAACGGCGATTCTTTGTATATCCAAGAGTGCTTTTTCACCTTCGATGAACAGCAGCAATTGTTGCGTTTGGCGGCAGCACAACGCGGCACAGACTACTTTCCATTCATCGATAGCTACTTCAAGTTGTATTGTTATGCGCCGGTGCTCACCTGGAAAAAAGGCACAGCCGATCCTTACTATACTTTTGATGTCGGTACGGCCCTAGAACGAAAAATGGCCCGTTTTGAATCGATGAACTACTTCGACAAATCGCTGTATGCGCGTTTTGCAGGGGCGAGTGCCAACAATCCGTTTGTAGTTTTTGCCCAATTAGTGGACAAACAAGGCAAAACGCTCTTTACCGAAGGCGAGTTGGCCAATGCACTTAAAAAATCTATCGATCAGGTCAAACCTTTGTTCGTGGACCTCAGTGCGGCCGGTTTTTTAAGTGTCGATCCGCTGCAAAAGAAGTTATTAGTTACCCCCAAACTTTTGGCGTATGCTGCTGCTACACAAGGCAGTGGAGACTACGACAACTTGCTGATTGTTTCCGACCTAAGAAAAGCAAAAAGTTTGGCTTATGCCAGTATTTCCCTCGACAAACAAGAACTGATTTTCAATGAGGTAGAGCAAATTACGCTTTCCGAGGCCCAACAAGTGCGCATTTTTCCGGATACGAGTGTCGTTTACATGTATCAAAACCGCGACATCGGTTTTTCGGGTTGGCTCAAAGCTGGTAAATGCGAAATTCAGACCAATTTTTCAAAGTTCGATTACGATCAATTTTTGGTCAATTTACTCACCACTGAAAACACGGCATTTCGTGTGAGACCGCTCAAAAAAGAAGATGGTCAAGAAGCGATTCTCTTACTTAGTGAGCTAAAGGGTTTGCGCGGTACACTCCGCATAGATGCCCCAGACAACAAAGCGGGTAAGGCTACCAACAACACGCAATATCCCGTACTGAGCACCGTTGCACCCGGCAAAATTTTCTACAACGATCCGTCTATTCTAAAAGACGCCTATGATTCAACGCGGTTTTACTACGAACTTGCCATTTTTGAACTCGATAGCCTCGACAACTTTGCAGAAGCTACTTTTCAGCTCGACGGCCAATTGGTTTCGTCCGGGATTTTCCCAAAAATGCAAGTTCCCGTGCGCATCATGAATGATTACTCGCTCGGATTTATCACCACCGCCCCAGCTGAGGGCTATCCCTTTTACGAAACCAACTCCCGTTACAAAAATCAAATTTATTTGTCACACAACGGACTTCAGGGTGCGGGTACCATTCAGTTTTTACACACCACAGCCCTATCCAAAAAACTCACTTTCTTGCCAGATTCCACCATTGGTTTGGTAGCTTTTGCTGCACCGGAGCAAAAAGCAGGTGTGCGTTATCCGCTTGCCAAGTCCGAGAAAGCATACATGAGTTTTGAGCCGCGTCAAGAAAAATTGAAAATAGCGAGTTATGGCAATGAACCGCTCCTTCTTTTTTCGGAAGAGGTGTTGGTAGAGGGTCAAATTCTTCTCGATAAAAAAGGAATGACAGGCAAGGGCACGCTGTTTTACAAAGAAGCGCAACTGGCTGCCCTTGATTTTGATTTTACCAATGTAGACATCCGCTCGCAAAATGCAGCCTTTGCCTTGCGCAACCGCTTCTCGAGCTATGGTGAAAATCCGTTGGCCATCCAATCAGATGAAATGAAAGCGCACATCAGTTTTGAAACCCGTATCGGAGAATTTACTTCCAATGGCACCAAGCGCATTATGTTTCCGGCCAATGAATACTTCTGCCAAATGGATAAGTTTACTTGGTTTATTGATGGTGAATCTTTAGACTTCAAAAAGAACAAGGGCGGTGAAACCACCTTTGAGAGTGGGGCAGACCTCGCTCGAAACAACTTTTATTCCACCAATATCAAGCAAGATTCACTGCAGTTCAAATCGCTTAGTGCTAAATACGACCTCAAAACACAGCTCATCCTTTGCGATGCGGTTGACTACATTCAAGTAGGTGATGCGCGCATCTTTCCGGATTCGTCTCGGGTGCGCATCAGAAAAGCGGCGGCAATGGATACGCTGAAAAATGCGAAAGTCTTGGCCAATTACATCACCAAATACCATCAATTTGAACAAGCGACCTTACACATTTCAGGCCGATTGGCCTATGATGGACACGGCATTTACCCTTACTACGACCGCGACAGCACCAAAAGCCTCATTGAAATCAAATCACTGACTTACGTGCAAACCAAGTCTGTAGCAAAAGGTGAAATTGCGGAAAGCGCGCTGTTTCAGCTGAGCCCTGAATTCGCTTATTTTGGAAAAGTGCAGATCGAGGCAAACCATCCGGGTTTGCTTTTAGAAGGGTCCACCAAGCTATCGCATCCTTGCCAATTTGACAAATCCTGGATGAGCTTCAAAGACACTATTTTGGCCAAACAAATTCAAATCCCTATCCCCGAAAAACCCACCGATGCAAAAGGCAACAGATTGGCGCTTGGTTTTGTTTGGCGCGCCACCGAACGCTCAGACAGCATGCGCATTTACCCGGCTTTTTTATCTCAGCAAATTGGTATCGAAGACCCAAGTCTTTTCAAAGCAGCTGGCTACCTTCAATACGACCAACAAACCAATCAATTTGAGGTTGGTAGCAAAGCGCGTTTGGAAAGAACAGATTCCTTGAGTAACCTGCTCGTTATGTCGGTAGAGGGTTGTAGCTTAGCAGGTTATGGACATATTGACTTGGGTATAGCTACAAGTGAAATCGATATTGATCTTTATGGAAAAATCAGCTACGATTCAGACAACAAAAAGACCCGCATCGCAGCCAATGCAAAAATCACGATGCCACTAGACAAAACCGTACTAGATGAAATGGTCAACCAACTGAAAGCCCTCGAAACAGCGCCAGAATGGAACATTAAAAAACCAATGGACGCCTTGTTGAATTCCCTAACGGCGTGGTCAGACTCCAAAGATGCGCAAGATGTCTTCAAGGATTTCGATGAGGAAAAGCTCAAAAAAATGCCAAATTCGCTCGAGCAAAGCTTTATTCTGAGCGGCATCGTACTAGAGAATTTTGGCAGCAACAAGCCAAGTGCCGCCAAGCAAGCAAAAGGCCTGATGAGCGAAGCCCAGAGTGTCGGTTTGATCTCCATCAACGGAATGGCTATCGTGCAACCCGTTACCCTTACCCAAGCGTATGTGCAAAGTTTTGGCGACGACGCCAACCCGGCCTTTTATTGGTCCATGGAAGCTTTTGACGGCACGCGTTACATTTTGGGCTATGCGCAAGAGAAAAAGGATGGGCTTTTGAGCATATACAGCACCAATGTCAAGATGCTAGCCGCCATTGACAACATCAAGCCAGACAAGAGAAAGACCCGAAATTTCAATTACGAGTCGACTCAAGAACAAGAAGCTTCAAAAATTTTAGCTAAATTGAGGGCTTATTTGCTAAATAAATAAAATTAATGACGCTCTTATTTGTTCTACTTACCGCCTATTTGCTCGGCAGCATCCCAACTGCTGTATGGGTGGGACATTATTTTAAAGGAATTGATATCCGAGAACACGGCAGCCAAAATGCTGGTGCCACCAACACATTTAGGGTGCTGGGCAAACGCTTTGGCTGGATGGTGCTACTGACCGACGTCGTCAAAGGAACCACAGCTGCTTGCTTGCCTTATTTTTTAGCTCAAAGTGCTTTCAGTGGCTACAAAGATGAGTTCTTGATCCTGCAGTTAGTCGGTGGCTTTAGTGCGGTGGTGGGTCATGTTTTTCCTGTTTTTGCTCAGTTTAGAGGAGGGAAGGGCGTTGCCACATCCTTGGGTATCGTGATAGGCATCAATCCGCCAGCAGCTGCAGTTTGCCTCACTTTATTTTTGGTCGTTTTTATCACAACACGCTATGTTTCGCTCGGGGCCATCATCTCCGCATTGTGCTTTCCATTGGTTTCGTATTTCTTCATTCACAACGACACCCGCATCATGATCATCTTCACGATTGTTTTGGGCACACTCGTTATTTGGGCACATCGCAAAAATATTGAACGCCTGCTCAAGGGGACAGAGAACCGCATGAACCTTTTTGCCAAAAAATCGTAAGCCTTTAGGTTATTCAACTTTTAGTGCGCAGTAAAAGGCTTCTTCTTATTCTTTTCTATGTTTTGTTATTCGGACAAAACAACAGCGCTTTGGCACAAAACCAAAGCAGTGTAGAAAAACGCGCACAGCAGGCCTTCGCCCAACAAAACTACGCTTCGGCACTCGTCGATTTTCGTCAATTATTGGCCAAAGACCAACAAAACCCAGCGTTCAATTACTATTATGGCGTTTGTGTTTTTCAAGTAGAGAGTCACAATGACGCAGCGAAGTATTTCGATGTCGCGCTTGGCCTCAAGCAAATTCCAGATCCGCTGATCTATTATTACCGCGGCAAAATTTACCAAGAACAATACTTCTTTGAACAGGCCATCGGTGCCTATCAAAATTACCAGCGCCTGAGCATCAATTCAAAAGCACCATTAGACGTCAGTATACAAATTGCTGAGTGCAAGCGGGCCTTAGCTGAAATTACGGCTTTTAAACGCTTGCCCTTACTTTCTGTATCGCCCATTCGCGCGCCTCAATTTTACAAAGCCTATAAATTTTCTCCTGACGACTACACTTTTTACGAAGCACCTGAAGTGCACAGTAAAAACAACGCCAAACAAGCCCATGTGCCTGTATATGCCTACAAGCGCGGCATGAAATACCGCATCCTCTCTTCTTATGGTCCAAAAGGCACGCAACTCGATTTGTATGTGCAAAAAAAAGATGCCGACAACAATTGGGGCACACCCGTGCTCATTGAAGGAGGCATCAATGACCCACTGGCCAACGAAGCTTATGGTTTTTACGATGCACCTTCACAAACGCTTTATTTCAGTTCGACCTCAAATAGTATAGGTGGTTACGATTTATACAAGGCAGCATTTGATTTGAGTACGAACACCGCCTCGCAAATCGAAAAAATGCCTTATCCGTATTCGAGTCCAACAGACGACTTCTTTTATGTGTGCGATGCCCTCCAAAACCAGGCTTACTTTGCCACCACCAGACAAGGCGTCGTAGGTCAGTATGAGATCTACACGCTGCAGCTGGACGCGCCCGTTCGGCCTAACTTTATTTTTGCGGGCAATTTTTCAAACGAATTACAACCGCTTTCCAAAGCATTAAGTCTGCAATTTACCGACCTGCTCACCAATGAAGTCTATGGTCCATTTGTCACGGATGCAACTGGCGCGTATGCCGTGGCCCTGCCCCAAAAAGGTGATTTCTTACTCGAAATTCAGGTAGATGGCGCTTCCAAAGCCTACCAAACCCGTTTCAGTATTCCGCAACTGAAGCCCCAAACAACACTCCAGCAACAAGTCCGCTATTTCAGTGATGAATTGGGCAAAGAGCAGTGGCAGGTGCGCAACCAAATCATTGAGCTCGATGCGGCCACACAAATAGCAGGGCTGTCTCAGCTTCAATTCAATGTCGCGAAAGGTTCCTTGTTGCAAGCAAAAACAGTTCCCGGACAAACCGCCCAAGCGCTCCAAAACACACTTGGCACCGCATGGGGTTTTGCCGCTCAAGATACTGCAAGCTTTATTGCGCAAATGACCGATACCTTGCTTGCGGCGGAGGTTAGCCTAGAAAATCAAGTGCGCCTTATGGAGCTCTTGCGCCAAGATTTCGAGCAGCAGCTCAATGCCCGCGAACAGCTCTTGGCCAAATTGAGTCAGGCAATTGACGCCCCAAATTCACCAGCGGAACGCAATGCATTGCTCGAAGAATTAGCTGCTGTAGAACAGGCTTTGGCATTTGACCAACGCTGGATTCAGATCAATCAAGCTGCCAATATTCCGGATTTGGTATTGCTCGATACGCTGCGCGCCATGAATGAACGCCATCAAGCTTTGCTCTTAACCGGTGACTCCGTGGCTTTATTAGCAGGTTGGACACAGCGTCGGGAAGTCATCCAACAATACCTGCAAATTGCCGCTTTCGACGGTGCCAATGCCATAGAAGCCGCAGCGCTAGAACAACAACTGACCCTACAGCGTGCCGTCCGAGCAGAAGATGCCAATAAAGAACAACAACAGCAAATTGCACAGCAAATCAAGCAATTGCAGACAGACTTCCCACTTCAATCTAAAAAAGACCAAGCCCAAACCCAAGCCCAAATTGCTGACCTAGAAAGCGAACGTCAAGCCCTCCAGGCAGAAAGCACCCAATTGCGCAGTTCCCGAGAAGCCGCAGCCTCCGAACTCCTTGTTTTTGATCAAGTACAACGCAAAGAGGCCTTCCTCAAAGCTGCCGAAAACCAAAGCCTACCACAAGTCAATCTGCAAAGTTCCTACGACGAATTATTGGCCCAATATGCCCAACAAGAGGGGCTCTCTAAAAACCTCAAATCCCAATTAACCCGTACCTCTCCCACGAATCCAGATGTAACAAATTCCCAAAGTACAAGTACCTCTAATCCGGATCCAATTTCCACCGAAAATGGGAATGTTTCTACCACCAATCCAATTTCTTCTGAAAGTGGGAATTTTACTACCACCAATCCAAATGGTACTTCTACGAATCCAGATGTAACAAATTCCCAAAGAACAAG
>CALJTX010000055.1 GCA_937975705.1 uncultured Flavobacteriia bacterium
ACGCAGGCTCAAACTGATGTCAACTCTTTTGCCGTGCTCGAGCCAATGGCCGATGCATTTAGAAACTATAAAAAGACACAGTACACCTTCACCACAGAAGAACTCATGGTAGACAAAGCCCAATTGCTCGGCCTTACCGCTCCTGAAATGACCGTTTTGATTGGTGGCATGCGCGTTTTAGGCACCAACTTCGACGATTCCAATAAAGGTGTGTTTACTAAGAATGTCGGAACTCTTAGCAATGACTTTTTTGTCAATTTACTAGATATGAACATCGTTTGGAAACCAACTGATGCGAATCAAGAAATTTTTGAAGGTCGCGACCGCAAAACTGGAGCTGTTGTTTATACGGCAACACGTGCAGACCTCATTTATGGTTCGAACTCAGAATTGCGTGCCATTGCCGAAGTGTATGGCAGTGCCGATTCAAAAGAAAAGTTTGTCAAGGATTTTATTGCCGCTTGGGATAAAGTCATGATGGCTGACCGTTTTGAATTGAAGTAATCATTGCGAATAGCTAAGTAATTTGAGTAAAATTCCGAAATGTTTTTCAATGAAAAAGCCCCGCGATGCGGGGCTTTTTATTTTACAATAGGGCCTAATCTATTTTTAATCAATGGATTAATTTGATATTGAGTTCTCGACAAAAGGACTTGATTTCCTCCCTCACGCTTCTAAATGCTTCCATTATTTCTTGCGCAGACCCTGTTGCTTTGGCAGGGTCTGCAAAGTTGTGGTGAATGCGTTTGGCAGTGCCCGGAAAAATCGGGCAGCGCTCGCTTGCGTGGTCGCAAACCGTTAAAATCAAATCAAACGGAATGTGAAGGTATTCATCGACGTGGTTAGAGGTGTGT
Organism: uncultured Flavobacteriia bacterium; assembly: GCA_937975705.1. Taxonomy (GTDB): domain Bacteria; phylum Bacteroidota; class Bacteroidia; order Flavobacteriales_D; family Crocinitomicaceae; genus UBA952. The sequence goes on from CALJTX010000055.1 coordinate 855, forward strand.
GTTGATATATCTATTCCATCTGCTAACATGGTTTGAACGGCTTTCGGATTCACGCCATGTGTTTCTACCCCGGCGCTGTAAATAGTAGCAACTTCTCCATGAAAATGACGCAAATAAGCCTCAGCAAGTTGACTTCTGCAACTGTTTCCGGTGCAAAGCACCAAAATGTTTTTCTTTACCATTAGAAAAATTTTTTGAGATATAAACTTGCCTTCACGAGTAAAATCAAGGCAGGCACCTCTACTAAAGGACCAATTACACCGGCAAAAGCTTGCCCAGAGTTAAGGCCAAAAACCCCAATGGCGACGGCGATCGCCAATTCAAAGTTGTTTCCGGAGGCCGTAAAGGCCACGGTTGCGGTTTCTGGATAGCTTGCCCCACTCCATTTAGCTACTACAAACATCAGTAAAAACATCAGCACAAAGAATATAACCAATGGCAGTGCTACCTTGAGCACATCTAGAGGTAATTGAGCAATCAATTGGCCTTTCAGACTAAACATGATGACAATTGTGAAAAGCAAAGCGTAGAGGGTAAATGGAGATATTCTTGGGATAAATTTGGTGTTGAGAAAGGTTTCTCCCTTCTTTTTTGTAATCCAGTAGCGCAAGATAACGGCAATCCCGAAGGGCAAACCGAGATAAATACCCACTGTCTTGGCAACCTCCCAAAAGCTCAAATCAATTTGAATCGCTTCAAAGCCAAAGAAAGGCAACATGACTTCAAGATAAAAGTACGCGTAAGCCGAAAAAAAAAAAACTTGAAGCAAACTATTGATGCCCACCAAACCAGCTGCCAGCTCCCGACTGCCTCCTGCGAGCTCATTCCAAACAATCACCATTGCAATACAGGGCGCCAAACCGATAATGATCAGGCCAGTCAAGTATTCCGGTTCGTTTGATAGAAAAGTTGTGGCCAAAACGAACATCAAAAAAGGACCAACAATCCAAGTGATGAACAAGGAAAGACGCAATAACTTTCTATTTTGAAAAACGACGGGTATTTTTTTGAAGTCGACCTTTACTAAGGGAGGTATCATCATGACAATCAGTCCAATGGCTAGAAAAATATTGGTGGTGCCAATTGAGAAGCGATTGATGAATTGATCGATTTGTGGGAAAATATTACCAAGCGCCACACCTATTCCCATTGCTAAGAAAATCCAAAGCGTAAGGTAGCGATCTACGAAGTTGAGTTTGCGTTTTTTCATAACACTTTGCTTAACAACATCCTGAATTTGGTGCACAACATGAACTCTTTTTTATATCATCCGGAAGCTGCTCATTTGGAATCCCGCAATGATCTTGAGCCAAGCAGGTGGTTTGTTTAGCTGTAAATTGAAATCCGAAATCTTGAGTAGAAAGTCCGTAGCTCTCAATGGTTTGACCTTGAAATTCAACTTCTAATTCTTCATCTTTGAGGCCGAATAATTGTTCTGATTTTTCAATGATATCCAGGAGTTTTTGAGCGCTCAAGCGATGGTCAGTATCATTCGCGAGCCAAATTTGCATGGTGGCTTTGCGCTCTTGACGCACAACCCCGCCACAATCAACATAGTTCTTGAGTATAAGACCAATTTCAGTGATGTGGTAATGTGCATCTATAGGAATTCCGTTCAATTGAATGAAAGTGGGATTGGCTTGAGCTTGCAATAATTGGATTGCACTTTTAAATTGAATGATTTTCATGAGCAACAGGTTGGATTGTTTGGTGTTTGAAATTGAATTAAAAATTGGCTGACATACGGGATGTGCTCATTATTGAGGCAATAACAAACAGAAGTGCCTGAAATCTCTCCTTTAATAAGGCCAACAGTCTTTAGCTCTTGCAAATGTCTAGAAATACTCGCTTGTGAAAGCGGCAGTTCAGAAACTATATCACCGCAAATACAAGAACTTTGTTTGGAAATATATTGGAGAATGGCCAATCTTGCAGGGTGTCCTAGTGCCTTGAAAAGGCCAGCAAGCATTAAGGTTTGATCAGTGTAAGATTCCGTTTTCGTGATGCCCATTTTTTCTTATAATTATATCGCAATATTACGATTAAATAAAATGCAAGTAACACAATCGCTGTATTTAATCTGAAAATAATATCGGATTTTACCTCAAATTACCTGCATCGCGCAAACCCTTATTCCAAATATGGGCGGTTTGAATGGCAGGAATCACATCTTCAGGATGATCAACAATTGTGTATAAATACTTTAGGTCATCAGACATAAACTTTTCATTTACAGCTTGCTGCATAAGTAAATGAAAGGCATCAAAATAGCCGCGTGTATTTAATATGACGATTGGTTTGGTGAACTGCGCAAGCTTTTTTAAGGTGATGGCTTCAAAAAGTTCTTCGAAGGTTCCAGGGCCTCCAGGCAAAGCAATGAGTGCATCTGTGCCTTCCAAAAACTTGGCTTTGCGCTCGTGCATGGTTTGGGTGTACACGAAGTCAGAAACACCTTTGTGCCCCCACTCTACTTCATTCATGAACTGGGGCATGATGCCTTTGATCTGGCCACCTGCAGCCAATACGCTATCGGCTAACTGCCCCATTAGGCCAGACGAACCGCCGCCAAAAACAACTTTCACCTCATTTTCAACTAACAAATGCGCCAAGCGGGCAGTTGCTTCAAAATACTCGGGATGGATATGCCCACTTGAGGCACAGTAAACACAAACTTGCATGCGTAAATTTACGCTTTTCCCGGAAGAATTTTAGCCCAATATAACCATGGTAAAACGTATTTTTTAAGTACAAACATGCTCCAACGTTCCTTGCTTTGATCAAAAGGGAAAGTCTCCATAGGATTGTTATTGTAATCAAACTCTGCTAAAACAAGTTTGCCGTATGCCGTAACCAACGGACAACTGGTATACCCATTGTACTTGGCCATCAATGGTTTTCCTTGAAGATGATCAAGGACATTTGCCACACATACTGGTGCTTGTTTGCGAATAGCCGCACCAGTTTTACTTGTAGGTAAACCCGAAGCATCGCCTAAAGAGAAAATGTTTGCATACCGCACATGTTGGAGGGTGTTTTTATCGACATCAACCCACCCCGCGGCATTCGCCAAAGGACTTTCCTTAACAAAATTAGGCGCTGACTGTGGTGGAGTTACATGGATCATGTCAAAATCGACCCAAGTTTCTACGTCTTTATTGGCTTCTCCAAAACCAACAAATTTGGCACGCTTGTTATCGCCGTCAATTTCTACTAATTTTTGAAAAAAGTTCAAATGGATATTGCCTCGTTTACAAACATTTAATAAAGTCTTTTCATATTTTTCTACAGCAAATAAGCGCGTTCCTCCGCTCCAGTATTCAATTTGAATATCTTTTAAGACGCCGTGTTTGCGAAAATAGTCAGCCGCTAAATACATGATTTTATGTGGCGCGCCCCCACATTTGACAGGGGTGTGCGGGTTGTGAAAAATAGCCTTTCCTTTTTTCAAATTTTTGATTGCCTCAAATGTATATGGTGCCGTTTCAAAGCTATAATTCGAGCAAACCCCATTTTTGCCAATATTTTCTTTTAAGCCCTTGACTTCATCCCAGTTGAGTTGGATGCCCGGCGCTACAATCAATGTATCATATGCTAGTTGTGTTCCGTCTTGTAGTGTGATTTTATTTTCTTCAGGTTGAAAACTTGCTACTCCTTTTTGGATCCAAGTGGTGCCCTTTGGAATCACGTCTTTCTCAGAGCGCACCGTTTTAGAGATATCAAAAGTACCACCACCTACAAGCGTCCAAGCGGGTTGGTAGTAGTGTTTTTGAGCTGGATCGACAATAGCAATATCAAGTGATTTATCCTTAATTAATAATTGAGAGGCAACAGATAGGCCGGCATTACCTCCGCCGATAATGACAATTTGAAATGAACTTTTCATAGTGTAGGTTTGTAAAAATTATTTACGAATATGTGATTAAACGAGCATTTTTCATGTAACATTGGTTACATATGACTTCTTATGTCTTATTTAATCAAGGGTTCTTCTTATATTTGAAAATGAACCCAAAACAAGCCCCTAAATGGAAACTCATGTTATTGACATGGCTTTTCATCTACCCACTCATCAATGTCCTTTTCTTTTTGCTCTTTCCGCTCATGAAAGAATGGCATCAGTTGCTCAAAACACTTACACTTACACTTATTCTTGTGCCTTTAATGGGCGCGTTTCTGCCAAAGTGGCACGGTTTGTTTAAGAATTGGTTGCAGAAATAAAATGAGTTCAGGGCTTCAAATTGTTGATTTAAAGGCGGAACTAGACGCCAAGCCCGTTTATCAGGTGATTTTATCGAATGCCAAGGCAACACTTTCGTTGTTTTCATTTGGTGCCACCCTCCAAAGTTTTGTAGTCGATTTACCCGGTTTCAAAAAACGCGACCTCATTTTGGGTTATCCTGATTGGAGCACCTATCAACACACCTTTGATTTTTCGGGCAATGCGTATATGGGCGCCATTGTCGGTCCTGTTGCAGGCAGAATTGCCCACGCGCGCATTCCTTGGAAGTCTGAGTCATGGACATTTGAGGCCAATGAAGGTCCGCATCTTTTGCATGGAGGGCCGCAAAGTTTTTCTAACCACAACTGGACGCTCAAGGAAACGAAAGACACACCGTATCCGACAGCTACTTTTGAACTTCAGGAGAAAGAAAAATTCAACTTACCCGGAATGCTGCATTGCCTCGTGACCTACACCCTAACGGAAACTGCTTTAGAAATAGACATCAAAAGTACGGCACTCGAAGACACTATTGTGAATCCTACTCAACATTGCTATTTCAATCCGAATGGACATCAGGGAAGTGTTTTGGATGCGCAAGCATTTATTTTTGCCGAAGGGTATTTAGAACTCAATCAAGAGAAATTACCTACAGGCAAGATCAAAAGTCTTCCAGCGTCTAAGGTGATTGATCAACCATTTGCACTTTCCGATTTTCATCGGTATCCACAGCTAGATACCGCTTTTGTTTTAAATAAAGACAAGCAACAGGCACAGCTTGTAGCGGCTGACGGATTTCAATTGACTTTCTCAACCAACCAACCTTTGCTGCAAGTTTACATTGGTGGTGAGGTCAGTTGGAAAGGAAAGGAAGAGCAGGTGTACCATCGCTACTCCGGTATTTGCCTAGAGCAGCTAGCCGAGCCAGACGCACCCAATCAGGCAAATTTTAGCGATATTTATCTGCCCAAAGGCCAAACAAAAGTCAATTCACTTCAAATTCAATTTGAACAATGACCAAGCAATTACATCTCTTTGTTTTACTTTTTGTCTCCATATCTTTATTGGCTTGCAAAGAGAAACCAAAGCCCAAACCGCCCATGCCACCCACGCCAACAACTTTCTTCAACGGAGCAGACATCAGTTGGCTTGCCCAAATGGAAGCAACGGGTTATGTCTTTTACGATGAAAATGGCAACCCTGCTGATTGCCTAGATTTATTAATGGCCAGAGGCATCAATGCGGTGCGTTTGCGCGTGTTTGTGCACCCGAGCAATGACAAAATCAGCGGGCACTGCAGCCCTGAAGAAACCACACAAATGGCAGCACGCGCCAAAGAAAAAGGGCTCGATGTCATGATTGACTTCCATTATTCAGACACCTGGGCTGACCCCGCGCACCAAACCAAACCTTCGACTTGGGCCAATGTTTCGTTTGCTGCCTTACAAGATTCGCTCTACGCGCACACACAATACACCCTCAACTTACTCAAACAGGCTGGTGTAACACCCAAGTGGGTTCAGATCGGCAACGAAATTCCGAGCGGAATGCTTTGGCCTTCTGGGCATATCGACAACCCGCAGCAACTAGCGCAGCTCATCAATAAAGGTCATCAGGCTGTGAAAGACATCGATACGAGCATTCAAACAATTGTGCATATCGATCAAGGCAATGACAACGCGCGTTTTCGTTGGTTCTATGACCTCATGACCCAAAATGGCGCGCAGTTTGACATCATTGGCGCGTCTTACTACCCTTATTGGCTCGGCTCAGACTACACTGTGACCATTGCTGATTTAAGCCTCAATTTAAAAGACATGGTGACGCGCTACAACAAACCTGTCATGATTGTAGAGGTGGGTGGCGATTACTGGCAGGTTCAAAACTCCAAAGACCTCTTGATCGCCACAATTGGAGCGGCCAAAGATGTGCCAAATAATGGATGTTTGGGCGTTTTTTACTGGGAACCACAGGGCGCCAAACCCTGGAGTGGCTACCAACTCAATTGCTGGCAAGACAACGGCCGCCCCTCACCTGCCCTCGACGCATTCCTGTATTAACCTCTCCTATTTTTAGTAATGAGAACCTTCTTCCTTGTTATATTTTTTTTGAGTATCTCCGTTTCCTTCGGACAACTCAAAAAAACGCTCTTCAACGACAATTGGGAATTTCAAGCAAAACCCTCTGACCCTGTTTCCATCGTCTCGTTGCCACATACGCCCAAAATAGAACCTTTGGTAATGAAAGGACAATTTACCGGTGAATTGATTTACCGCAAGCGCTTTGATTATCCTTTGGACAACGGCAAACGCCTCCTCCTTGAATTTGAAGGTGCCATGCATACGGCAAGCGTTGCTTTGAATGGCAAAATCATCGGTAGCCATGTGGGTGGTTACTTGCCTTTTGAGGTGGATTTAAGTGAAGAACTACGAGATTCTGCAAATGTATTAGAGGTTTTTCTGGACAACCGTGAAGACCCCACTATTCCACCTGGAAAACCCTTGAAAGACCTCGATTTTTATTACCATGCCGGCATTTACCGCAATGTATGGTTAAAAGAAGTGGGTGGCGTTCAAATACAATATCCTTATTTTCAAACCATCGAAGCCAGTGCATCATCGGCTACACTTCAGCTAGATGTCGAGTTAAAGTATGGACCAGATTGGATCAGCTTGCCGCTTCAAGTTCAGGCAAAATTAGGAGCTGCCATATTCACACTTACCAACAAAACATTCATAGATTCCACCAATGTTATTTCCTATACCGGTAAAATAAACTTGAAAACACCTCAATTGTGGTCACCTTCAGATCCGAATCTCTATGATTTAAAGATTGATGTCATTTATGCACATGACACCATTGCAAGGCAAGTTTTAAAAGTAGGCATTCGCAAGGCCGAACTAAAGCCCGATGGTTTTTACTTGAATGGATCAAAATTGTTTTTGAGCGGCACCAACAGACATCAAGAATACCCTTATGTGGGTTATGCTGTCCCGGATAATGCGCAAAAACGAGATGCGCAATTGATCAAGGATGCAGGTTTCAATTTTGTAAGGCTGTCACATTATCCGCAAGCACCAGCATTTTATGAGGCTTGTGACGAACTAGGCATCATTGTCATGGATGCCATTCCTGGTTGGCAATTCTTTGGTCCTCCACCTTTTGAACAAAGATGTAAAACGGACCTCGAGGCGCTAATCCTTAGAGACCGAAACCATCCGAGTGTCATTTTTTGGGAAAACTCACTGAACGAAACCGAAATGCCGGAGCAGTTTATGCTCGATATGAATCAGCTTGCCAAGTCACTGCTCAACAACCAAGGTTTTACCGCAGGTTGGCTAGATCATCCGAGTTATGATGTATTTATCCCTGCGCGCCAACATGCCAAAGCGCCGGCCTACTGGTCTAACTACAAGCCCAAAGCGAAGGCGCTGTTTATTGCCGAATACGGAGACTGGGAATATTACGCGCAAAATGCAGGCTTCAATCAAACGCAATTTACCGATTTAGCACCAACGGAAAGAAACTCGCGGCATTTGCGTGGGGCATCAGAAAAAGCATTGCTGCAACAAGCCTTCAATTTTCAAGAAGCTTCGAATTCCAACCGCAAGGGCGCAAATAGCATCGGTGAAGCTAATTGGGTCTGTTTCGACTATAACCGTGGCTACAGTCCTGATTTAGAAGCATCTGGATTATACGACATCACGCGTTTGCCAAAGTATGCCATGGATTTTTACAAGAGCCAGGGCCTTCCATTTTCAAAACAACCTTATGTATCCATTGCATCTCGTTGGGACGCCAATTCCAGTAATACCGTTACAGTTTACTCCAATTGCCCGAGTGTGTCTTTGTTTTTAAATGACAAGCAAGTCGCCCTGCAAAAACAAACGCGCAACGAAGCTTCGACCTATTTAGATGCTCCTCCTTACACGTTTGTGCTCCCCCAATATGAGCCGGGAAAACTGAAGGCATACGGGCTCGATCAAAGGCAAATACGCATTGCTTCAGATGAAGTACAGACCCCTGGAAAACCAACGCGCATTCAATTGGAATTAGATACCCTCAATAAAGGTGTGGCGCTTGAGCAAGCAGATCTTATTTTTGTACGCGCCAAACTTTTCGATGCGAATGGGACACTAGTTCCGACCAACGCATACAATGTCACTTTCAGCGTTCAGGCGCAAGACGCAGGGCTTGTTTGCCCGGCAATTCAGCCTATTGAGGCCGGCATAGCATCCGCATTATTGAGAACCGAGGCACCTAAAAACCCGGTGGTTATTAAGGTTGCGCTTCCTTCTTTAGGTTTGACAGATCAACTCATTTGGCAACCATGAAACAACTCCGCGTTCAAGCTCCGGGTCGCATCAATTTGTTAGGCGAGCACCTCGATTACAACCACGGCATTGTGCTGCCTGCAGCCATTGACCGCTATTTTGAATTCGATTTTATTGAAACTGATGGCCCTGTTTTTTTAATTGAGGCCCTGGACTTAGATGAGCAGTGGGCGTTTTTATGGGCTGAATTAACTAATTCAGCAACAAGTGGTTGGAAGAATTATGTGAAGGGTATTTTTCTTTTGTTGGGCTTGGGTTCCCACCCGCCAGCTGCACTACACATCCGTTTCAAGAGCAATATTCCAATTGGCGCTGGCCTCTCCTCTTCTGCTGCGCTTTGCTGTGGCTTGGCCTTTGGCCTCAATGAGTTTTATGGGCTTGGCAAAACACGCCTCGAACTGGCCTTGCTCGCCCAACAAACAGAGCATCAGTTTGCGGGTGTCAAGTGTGGCCTTATGGATCAAGTCGCCTCGTTGTTCGGTGAGGCAAACCACTTGCTTGCTTTTGATTGCATTAATCATGAAATCACACCTTTTGAATTGCCTTTACACGGCGCACAACTTTTTTTGATTGATTCTAAAGTCAAGCACAACCTTGCGGAGTCTGCTTATAACAAAAGAAGGGCAAGCATGGAGCAAGCTTGGACAGTAGCCCAAGACTTTTTTTCGGATGTAAAGAGTTGGCGAGACCTAAGCGCTGCCAATGCGCAACAACTTTTTGAAAAATTGGATTTGGAGAAGCAAAAGCGTTTGCAATACGTTTTGGAAGAAATCGAGCGCGTACAAGTGGTACAAAAACTTGCCAGCGCTTTGTCAGCCGAAGCTGTTTCAAGTGAGCTAGAAGAATTACTTCGGCAATTAGGCGCTTGTTTGTCGCAGACACACATGGGGCTCAGCGTTCTGTACGAAGTGAGTTGTGCAGAGCTTGATTTTCTGCAAGACCAAATCACCAAGCGTACTGGAGTGTATGGTGCGCGCATGATGGGTGGCGGTTTTGGCGGTTGTTTGTTGGTATTGGCCAATACTGAATTTATGTACTCAAGTGCGCTGCCTTCAATTTTCTCGGCTTACCAACGCCAATTTGGCATCAATGCGGAGCACTACCCGATTCAAATTGCCAATGGCGTCCAACTTATTTAATCATGACATTTTCTGATCTTTCTCAAACACCACACCGCCGTTACAACCCGCTACTCGACGAATGGGTGTTGGTATCTCCGCAGCGAAACTTGCGGCCTTGGCAGGGTCAAAATGAATCCGTGGCAATAGATACACGACCGGAATATGACGCCAACTGCTATTTGTGCCCTGGAAATCAGCGTTCTAATGCTGTGTTAAACCCAAATTATAGCGGGTGTTTTGTTTTTGACAATGATTTTCCTGCACTACAAACCAATCCAAGCTCAGTACCAAGCACCTTAACGACTGATTCAGCCAGCTTTTTTCAGCACAAAAGTGCGCGAGGCGTCAATCGGGTGCTTTGTTATTCAGCTCAGCATAACCTCACGATGTCTGGCCTTTCTTTTTCTGAACTCATCGCGGTAGTGGAGACCTGGAAGGCACAATTTATTGAATTAGCAGCCCTTCCTCACATAGACTATGTTCAAATTTTTGAAAACAAAGGCGCCGTCATGGGGTGTAGTAACCCGCATCCGCACGGACAAATTTGGGCTCAAGAAGGTATACCATCTTTAGTAGCCAGAACCCAAAAACAACTTCAAAATTATTGGTCAAAGGAGCAAGAACCTCTACTGAACGCATACCTGCGTGCAGAGTTAGCTGCACAAGAGCGCATCGTTTACCAAAATGAGCATTTTGTGGTCCTCGTTCCGTATTGGGCTGTATGGCCTTTTGAAACATTGGTTTTACCCACCACACCTATTGCCGATTTCAGTGGGCTCAATTCAGAAGCAATAATTGGTTTGGCAACAGCACTTTCTGGTCTCACAAAGGCATATGATGCCGTATTTAATTGTGACTTTCCCTACTCAGCTGGTTTTCACCAAGCGCCCTGTGACGGTTTGGCACATCCGGAATGGACCCTTCATTTACATTTTTATCCTCCGCTTATGCGCTCCGCTAGTATCAAGAAGTTCCAGGTTGGTTATGAAATGCTTGCCGAGGCGCAGCGAGATATGACCGCTGAACAAAGTGCAGCCTTACTCAGGGCTTGCTTTGACACCTTGGTCTAAACTGATGCGGATGTCTTCCATAAAAGGCAACTTGGTCATGGTTCTGACTTCTAAAGTATGGTATTCGTATTCCGCGGTAATTTTCCCTTCGATACGGTAGATCCCCTTGCCATAAAAGGGAAAAGCAAGTACAATTTGCGGGAAATGAACGGTGTCTATGAAGTCGCCGTTAGGGTCGAGAAAGGTACCGAAATTCATGAGGTCTCCTTTGCTGGTCTTGGTTTGCTTGATACTGACTAAATACCCAAAGCTCAACACATTTTTACCTATGTATTGGCTGAAATCTTTGGCATAGCTGAACGGCTTTTGGATCTTTTCTTTTAAAAGTGCAAAAGGATCGCAGAGCGGAAAACCGAGGAGTTCAAATTGCTCAAAGGTGATTTCGAGGGGGTGTTCTTCTAGTTCGGGTAAGTGCTGTTGCTTTTGCCGCACTTCAAATAATTCGGGTTTTTGTTGTCCTTTAAAAGCTTTATTGTGAAAGAAATATGCCTGCCACAAGAGTGCTTTGCGCGCTTTTTTAAAACTGCGCAATGCGTCTATTCTGATCAAGAGACTCAGTTGCTCAAGTGGGATATACACTCTTTTTAAGAGGTTTTCAAGACTGAAAAAAATACCGTTTTGAACGCGTTCTAGCAGGAGTTTTTCAATGAGCGCAGCTTCTATGCCGGATACTAAATTAAAACCAAGGATCAGGCGCTCGCCGATGAGTGAACAATGATAGGAGCCCTCATTGATGCAGGGCGCTGTGATTTGTGCGCCAAAGCGACGGGCTTCATGGACATAGATTTCGGTACGGTAATAGCCCCCAAAGTTATTGATGCAGGCCGTGAGGTAAGCCAACGGATGGTGTGCCTTGAGGTACAAACTCTGGTAGCTTTCTACGGCATAAGAAGCGGAGTGGCCTTTGGAGAAGGCATAACCTGCAAAACTTTCGATTTGTCGCCAGATGTCCGAAGCAAATTGCGCTTCGTGGCCGCGCTGCAAGCAAGCGTCTAAAAAACGGGTTTTGACTTGCAGAAACTCTGAGCGCGAGCGAAACTTGCCGGACATCCCGCGGCGCAAAACATCAGCCTCGGCTAAGCTGAGCCCCGCTAAGTAATGCGCGACTTTAATGACGTCTTCTTGGTAAACCATGACGCCATAGGTTTCGGGCATGATAGCCAAAAGCAGTGGGTGGATTTCTTTGCGGCGTTCGGGTTCGCGGTGCCGCAAGACATATTGGCGCATCATGCCCGATTGCGCTACACCTGGACGGATAATAGAGCTTGCGGCAACAAGGGCGAGGTAGTTGTCTACCTGGAGCTTGATGAGCAACATGCGCATCGCTGGAGACTCCACGTAAAAACAGCCGAGGGCCCAGCCATTGCGCAGAAATTGTGCAATTTTTTGATCTTGCTTTAAAATGGAAATATTGTGGATGTCTGGCGGGGCTTGTGTAGGGTTGCTTTGCCGCACGATGTCGAGGGCCTCGGAAATTTTGCCCAAACCGCGCTGGCTCAGGACATCGAATTTATAGAGCCCGACGTCTTCGGCTTCTAGCATCGAGAATTGGGTGCAGGGATAGCCTTTTGGCGGCAAGAAACACGCGGCAAATACAGCGAGAGGGTGCTCGCTAATGACGATGCCGCCGGCGTGTACGCTCAGGTGTGCTGGCAAGCCTTCGATGTATTTGGCATAGCGCAAAATGAGCGCCCCTAGCTCGGTGAACTCCGCGATACTGCCCCTGCCCCTGCTGAGTGTTTTGCTGGCGCCGGCGGGCAAGCCAAAAACCTTGCTGAGTTCGTGGATGCAAGCGCGGTATTGAAAGGTGCTGTAGGTGCAAAGCCAAGCGGCATTGGGGTAGCGTGCAAAAATGTAACGAACGACGTCGTCGCGGTCTTTCCAGGAGAAATCAATGTCGAAGTCCGGTGGGTTTTTGCGGTAGAGGTTGATGAAGCGCTCAAAATAGAGGTCGAGCTCTAAGGGGTCGACATCGGTAATGCGCAAGAGATAAGCCACAATGCTGTTGGCGCCGCTCCCCCGCCCCACATAAAAATAACCTTTGCTGCGCGCATAGGAAGTGAAATCATGGGTGATGAGAAAATAAGAGAGGTAGTTTTTCTCAGCGATGATATCGAGTTCCATTTCGATGCGCGCAATGATTTCGTCGGTGATGGTGCTGTAGCGATAGGCCAAGCCTTCGGCGCAAAGTTCTTTTAACTGCTGAAAATCGGCGGCTTTGGAACCGTGGATGTGGGCGGGTTGCTGGGGTGCAGCTTCTTCACCAAATTCAAAGTGTATCTTGCATTTGGCAAGCAGTACTTGGGTATTTGTAAAAAGTTCAGGCGCCGCCGCAAAAGCTTCCGCACACTGCGCAGCAGACAGCAGGCGTTCGGTTGGCGGCGCTTGGGCTTGGGCGGGCAACTGAGAAAGCAGGCAGTTGTGGGTAATGGCGCGCAGCAAGCGGTGGGTGTTGTGGTCGCGTTTGTGGCGGAAGGTCATGGGGAGGTCGGCAACGTATTTATGGGCTTCAAAACGGGCTTGCTGCAACTGCCACTTAAGGATTTGTGAGGCTTGAATAGCGATAAATTCGTGCGCGCGCAAGTGTGCGGGTTGCTGTTCAAAAGGATACCACACCAAGCAGTTTAAAAATGCAGGCAGTGGCAGTTCAAAAGCTTGGGCCTGCAGCAAATGCTGGGTCAGAAAGGTATTGAGTTCTTGGAAGCCGTTGTTGTTGGAGGCAATAATAGTGGCGAGGTGCTGCAGGCCATTGCGGAGTTCTAGACCCAAAAGCGGTTGCAAGCCTGCTGCTTGTGCGGCGCGCACGAAAGCCAAGCCCGAACCCGTGTGGTTGATATCGGTGAGCAAGAGCTGCTGGTGCCCATTTTGCTGGGCCCACAGCACCAATTCTTCGGGCTTGAGTATGCCGTAGCCTAAACTGAAACAAGAGTGTACGCGCATTTGCGAAATGATAAATGAATAACTTGCTCTTTAAACACTGCGATTGGCCAGCAAAATGGGCGGCTCGCCATCGAAAGGATTGTGGTAGCCAATACTGCGCGCCTCTAAGCCTACTGCCCTCACAACTGCGCGGTCGCCGTAGCGCACGCGGATATGATCGAGGGCTTTGTAGAGCGCAGGAAAAGCGAGGTCTTGGTCAAAGAGCCGCAGTTGGTGCGCCCCCGAAACCAAAGAGCTGAAGCGAACGCCAATCAGGCGCACCAGAACGCGCCGCTGATAGAGGCGCTTGAAAAGTTCTTGAACCAAAGGCAAGAGCTCATGGTCGGCGGCGGTATAAGCGATTTGTTGTTGGAGCGTTTGGGTCTGGAAATCGGCGTAGCGGATCTTGACGGTGACGGTTCCGGTGAGTTTGCCTGCGCGCCGCAACTGAAAAGTGAGGTTTTCTGCCATGGCGGTGAGGATGCCGCCGAGCTTGCCAACGTCTATGGTGTCTTGGTGGAAGGTGCGCTCGTTGGAAATAGATTTGCGTTCGTTGTAGGGCTCTACAGGGCTTAGGTCTATGCCTTGGGCTTTGGACCAAATATTGCGGCCGTTTTCGCCGAGGGCTTGCTCGACAAGCTCCAAGGGTAGCGCTTGTAAGGTGCCGATTCTTTTGACGCCCAAGCTGCAGAGTGTTTGGTAGGTTTTTGGGCCCACCATCGGGATTTTTTGCACGGAGAGCGGTGCTAAAAACTCTTTTTCAGTGCCGTAATTGATGTGGAGCTGGTTGTTGGGCTTGGCTTCGCCTGTAGCTACTTTGGAAACCGTTTTGTTTTCGGACAGCCCAAAGGAGATGGGCAAGCCTGTTTCTTGCATGATGCGCGCGCGCAACTCAGAGGCGTAGGTCCAGATGCCAAAAAAGCGGTCCATGCCAGTGAAGTCTATGTAGAATTCGTCGATGGACATTTTTTCATAGACCGGAACAGCTTCTTTGATGACGTCTGTGACGAGTCTGGAAAATTTGCTGTAGGTCTGGGTGTTGCCTTTGATGCAGATGGCTTCAGGGCAGCGCTCTTTGGCCATTTTCATGGACATGCCGGAGTGCACGCCAAAGCGCCGGGCCTCATAGCTACAGGAAGCCACTACGCCTCTTTCGCTGGTACCGCCAATGAGAATAGGTTTGTGGTTGAGGCGGCTGTCTAAGAGGCGCTCACAAGAAACAAAAAAGGTGTCGAGGTCCATATGAACAATCGAACGACGCGTAGCCATAGGTACTGTCAGTTTAAAAGTGAAACAATAAAAGTTCGATTGGTTGGTGTCACAAAATTAAACATATTGACGAATAATTCATCAAATAAATGATTAATTTATAATCAAAAGTTATCAACAAATAAAAAGCACAAGAAAAGGCACTGACATTGTGTCATTTTTGTAACTTGGAACACAATTTGCTACGCAGCAACAAACACTTAATTACGTAAAAAATGAAACCAATTTATGTCGTATTGGCCGCAATAGGCGCCCTACTCCTCTTCCTTTTCTTAGGATACTACAACATGTACAACAAAGCTGTTGGCCTGCAAGAAGGGCTCGACGAAAAATTTGCCAACGTACAATCGGCCTATCAGCGCAGAGCAGACCTCATTCCAAACTTACTTGAAACGGTCAAAGGTGCTGCACAGAACGAAAAAGACATCCTTACTCAAGTAACACAAGCGCGTGCTGGAATTGTTGGTGCCAAAACACCTCAAGACCTCGAACTTATGGGCCGCAAAATCAATACAGCCATCAATTTGGCGTATGAAGCGTATCCGCAAATCCGTTCTACTGAAAACTTCAGTCAGTTTCAGAACCAATTAGAAGGTACCGAAAACCGCATCAAAACCGAACGCGATCGCTACAACGAGTCTGTCAAGGAATACAACACACATATCCGCGGCTTCTTTGCGCGCTTTTTCTTGAACGGCGAAGAATTCCCAAGAAAAGAAGGATTTGTAGCTGCTGCAGGCTCAGAAAACGCCCCAAAGGTCAAGTTTTAATGCTCAGCAATCTCGAACAACAAAAGGTCTTGGCCAGCATTGCAGCAGCTGAGGCCACCACCAGTGGCGAACTGCGCGTGCATCTCGAGGCAACATGCCAAATAGATCCCGTTGCACGCGCCGTCGATTTATTTTACGAGCTCGGTATGCAAGCCACCGAACAACGCAATGGCGTATTGATTTACGTGGCATATGAAACAAAAAATCTAGCCATTATCGGCGATATCGGTATCAATGAATTAGTTCCAACTGATTTTTGGGATAGCGTTCGCGACATCATGGTGGCAAACTTTAAGAAAGGCCAAATTGCCGAGGGGCTTTGTGCAGCTATAACTGAAGCTGGCACACAGCTCGCTCAGTACTTTCCGCCGCAAGCAAACGACCAAAACGAACTGCCCAATCAAATCAGTTTCGGATGAAAAAATCCATCTGCTTACTACTTGCACTAATTGGCTTTGTTCACTTGTTTGCCCAGGTGCCCGAAGCACCTTCGCCTGCGCGCTTGCTCAATAACTTTTCCAATGCGAACATCCTAAGCGCTGAGGAACAAGCGCAAATTGAGCAGCGCCTAGATCAATTTGAACAAGAGACCAGCAACGAAATATCGATCGTCATTATCGACGACTTAGGCGGAGACGAGCCCTGGCATTTTGCCACCGAACTCGGCGAAGCTTGGGGCGTTGGTAAAGCCGATAAAGACAACGGCTTGGTATTTTTGATCAAGCCCACCCAAGAAAATGGTGGTAGGCAAGTTTACTTGGCAGCTGGGCGCGGCTTAGAAGGTGCTATCACCGACCTCACATGTCAGGACATCATTCAGTACGAAATTCTCCCTGAATTCAAGCAAAACCAATATGCCAATGGCATCAACAAAGCACTAGACGTCTTGTTTGGGCTTGCCAAAGGCGAAATCAACGAAAAAAGTTACCGAAAGCAATTGCACCAAAATGATTGGGTCAAAGGTGTTTTTGGCTTGCTTGCCATTTTATTTATCCTCTTTTTGATCATCAAGCGCGGAGGCGGCGGTGGCACAACCTTCGGCGGCAGACGCGGCGGGCCTGGCTTCTTTTATTTTGGCGGCTACGGCGGAGGTTTTGGCGGAGGTTCTTCTGGCGGCGGCGGTGGTGGTTTTGGTGGCTTTGGCGGCGGAAGCTTTGGCGGCGGCGGTTCTGGGGGTAGTTGGTAATTGAAATCCTATTGAACCCAAATTGAAAAAGAAAGAATAAATTCGCAGCACTGATTTACCAAATATCGACTACAATATGACTACACACATACCAAAATATCTTTTCGCCATCTTTGTTTTCCTCATTTACAACGCTTCGTTTGCCCAACAAATTCAAACGGTTGCCTTTTACAATGTAGAAAACTTATTTGATACCATTGACGGCCCCAACGACGACGCCGAATTCTTGCCTAGCGCCGAAAGCAAATGGAATGCGGAGAAATACGACACCAAACTCCAACACATCCGCCAGGTAATGGCTGCGCTCAATATGCCAATGGTTATGGGCGTTTGTGAGATCGAAAATCGAGGCGTACTTGAAGATGTCATTGGCCAAGACAAACGCTATGGCATTGTGCACTACGACAGCCCCGACGCGCGCGGCATCGATGTGGCTATGCTGTATCGCAAAGATGTACTGCGCTTGAAGTCTTCGGGTAGAATCCGCTTTACACTCCCCGGCGACAGCATCCCAACTTCCCGAGACATCGTTTGGGCGAAATACCAATACAAAAAAGAATATTTATACGTCATGGTCAATCACTGGCCGAGCCGCCGCGGAGGTGCAGACGAAAGCGCGGCACGCCGACTCATGGCCGCACAAATGGCGAACCACTTCATAGATTCGATTCAAAAGAATGAACCAAAAGCAAAAATCATCTTGATGGGAGATTTAAATGACCACCCTTATGATGCTGCCCCACAATTAATTGCTTCTAAACTAACTCCGCAAATAACTAAAGAAAGCGGCACATTTGGCGGTTCGTACAACTATAAAAATGAGTGGGACGTTCTCGACCATATTTTTGCATCCTCCAATGCCTTTACTGGTAAAATTCAGGTGCAAACCGAAAGTGGAAAAATCCATGATTTCCCCTATTTACTGACCGAATACAAAGGGCAAACCGTTCCGAACAGAACCTATGCAGGCCCTAAATATTTAGGCGGTTATTCAGATCACTTACCGGTGTCTATCCAAGTGATTTTACACCCTTAATTGACTTTTATCGGCACGGTTGTTCTCACAGGTAGCTTTTGCTTGTAGAGAAACTTCTTTTGGGTAGATTCAAAAGGTCTGTAGATAAAATATACTTCGTTGTTGTGCACCCTCACCTTCTCTACGTAGCGAAAGGCGAGTTTTACTTTTTGCGTGACCACACCCGTCTGTAAATCGAGCAATCCTACATAACAATGCCCCTGCTGTTCAAATACAGCGTATATCTTTCCGGTCTGCCGGTCTTGTTGGAGATTTTTTTGAAAGCCACTTTGTTTGGCTTGGTAATGGTGAAAAAT
>CALJTX010000056.1 GCA_937975705.1 uncultured Flavobacteriia bacterium
CATCGGCCATTGGCTCGAGCACGGCAAAAGAGTTGACATCAGTTTGAGCCTGCGTAGCATCCATACGACCTGGCGTAAACGGTACATTTACGGCCACACCAGCACTTTTTGCCGCTTGCTCGAGGGCCGCAGCACCACCTAGTACGATTAAATCGGCCATAGATACTTTTTTAGCGCCACCTTTTGCATTGAAGTCCTTTTGGATTTGCGCATATACAGCCAATACTTTTGTGAGTTGTGCAGGATTGTTAACTGCCCAAGAACGCTGAGGCTCGAGTGCGATGCGCGCGCCATTTGCGCCACCACGGCGGTCGGAGTCGCGGTAACTAGAGGCAGAAGCCCAAGCGGTTTCGACAAGCTCACTTGTGGTGAGGCCTGATTTCAGGATTTGTGCTTTTAAGTTTGCGATGTCCGTAGCGTCAATGATTGCATGGTTGAGTGCAGGAATAGGGTCTTGCCAAATGAGTGCCTCTTTGGGAGCTTCAGGGCCAATATAGCGCGTTGCAGGCCCCATATCGCGGTGGGTGAGTTTGAACCATGCTTTAGCGAAAGCTTCCTCGAACGCCTTTGGATCTTCCATGAATTTTTTAGAGATTGGCCCATAGATAGGGTCAAAGCGCAGCGCGAGGTCTGTGGTGAGCATTGTTGGTTTGTGCTTCACGTTCGGGTCAAACGCATCAGGGATGATTTTATCTTCAGTTTTGGCCACCCATTGCTTGGCACCGGCAGGGCTCGTAGTAAGCTCCCACTCATAGCCAAATAGAATTTGAAAATAAGAATGCGTCCAACGTGCAGGCTGGGTAGTCCAGGTAACTTCTAAGCCAGAAGTAATCGCATCTTTTCCTTTTCCACTTTTGTAGGTGGAGGTCCAGCCGAAACCTTGCTCTTCAATTGCAGCTCCCTCAGGCTCTTTGCCTACATGAGAAGCCGGGCCAGCGCCGTGTGTTTTACCAAAAGTATGGCCACCTGCAATAAGGGCTACTGTTTCTTCGTCGTTCATGCCCATGCGGCCGAAAGTTTCACGGATGTCTTTTGCAGAAGCCAACGGATCAGGATTGCCATTTGGTCCTTCTGGGTTCACGTAAATAAGGCCCATCTGAACAGCTGCAAGCGGATTTTCGAGCAAGCGCCCTTCGCTATAGCGTTGGTCATCTAAGAACTTTGTTTCTTTGCCCCAATACATATCTTGTTCTGGCTCCCAAACATCGGCGCGGCCAGCAGAAAATCCGTAGGTTTTGAACCCCATTTCCTCTAATGCCACATTGCCTGCCAATACCATGAGGTCGGCCCAAGAGATTTTGTTGCCATACTTTTGTTTCACGGGCCAAAGCAAGCGACGGGCTTTGTCTAGGTTGCCGTTGTCTGGCCAGCTGTTGAGCGGCGCAAAACGTTGCTGACCAGCAGATGAACCACCGCGGCCGTCACCAGTGCGGTAGGTACCGGCGCTATGCCAAGCCATTCGAATAAAGAGCGGGCCGTAATTGCCAAAATCTGCAGGCCACCAATCTTGCGACTCGGTGAGTACCTTTTTGATATCTGCCTTTAAAGCGTAATAATCTAAAGTAGAAAAAGCTTTTTCATAATCAAAACCTGCACCCATAGGATCAGAAAGCGAAGAGTGCTGTCGCAAAACTGTCAAGTCTAACTGATTTGGCCACCAATCTCGGTTGGTGTTGCCATTTGGATTCGTTGTAGGGTTGCTGTGCATTTCACCAGTTGGTGGTGTGGCTGCACCGTGCATCACCGGGCATTGGCCAGCAGGAACTGGGGGTGGTGGCGGTGGTGGTGCGTTTTTCTTTCCTTTTTGAGCGGCGAGGTTTAGGGCCAAGCCAAAGCTCACGAGTAAATAAACCTTTTTCATAGTGCTTTGATTAATGTAGAATCCAAAAATACCACAGTTAATCAATCGATAGCATCGATAGTGTTTATATATAAATAGATAATATTTATAACGAAATAAAGCTCAGCACAAGTGGAAAATGATCCGACGGATAGGAGTGATCAAAAGGCGTTTGCAACACCTTGTATTGCAATGCAATGATTTCTGGGCTTCCCCAAAAATAATCGATGATTTTGTCGTCGTTTTCAGACAACGTAAAGGCATTAAAAGTAGGTTCTGAACAAAGTTCTCTGTGTCTTTTTGAGCAAGACAAATCATTAAAAGATGTCTGAAGCAATTGATACACCTGACTATCTGGCTCGGCATTGAAATCACCCAAAAGCAGCAGCGGTGCATTTACTTCTTGAGTCAACTCCGCAAACTTTTCGATGAGCAGTTCTGCAGAATACCGGCGTGCCTCCGCACCAATGTGGTCAAAGTGGGTATTGAGCACCCATAATTTTTTACCGTCATATTTGCTTTCAACTAAAGCAAATGTGCAAATTCTATTAAGGGCGGCATCCCAACCTTTAGATGGCGCTTCAGGTGTTGGTGAAAGCCAAAAGGTTCCGCTTTGCAACAGTTTATAACGCGTTGTGTCATAAAAAATAGGGGCGAATTCGCCCGCTTCTTTTCCGTCGTCGCGGCCAACACCAACATATCTAAAAGCAGAGAGCTCTTGTTGCAGATCTTTTAACTGGTTTGCCAATACTTCTTGAAAACCGATGATTGTAGGGCGTTGGTTTTGGAGTTGGCCCACAATAGGTGTTTTTCTTTCTGACCAATCTGGCGCTAAATCTGAATGACCGTCGTAGCGAATGTTGTAGGAGATGGCTTTGTGTTGCTCAGGTTGAGCACGCACACTCAAGGACAAAAGAACTAGAAATAAGCTGCATCTCATTCCGTTTTGGTTTTTGTCACCATTTCCGTGAAACTCTTGGCAGCATTTGTTATGTCTGAGGGCAAGAGCACAATTGTGGTGGTGTTGTTGTCGATGCCAATTTCTGAGAGCATTTGCATGCGTCGCAATTCCAGAGCAATAGGGCTATTTTCCATTTCTTTGGCACCTTGAGTGAGTTTGATAGAAGACTCCAACTCTGCTTCAGCCTTCACAATGCGCGCGCGTTTTTCACGAATGGCTTCGGCTTCCCTGGCCATAGCGCGTTGCATGCCCTCCGGAATTTCAACGTCCTTCATTTCAACCATTTGGATTTTCACGCCCCAGGGCTCTGTAGTTTGATCGACGATTTTTTGAAGCGTGCCATTGATTTTCTCGCGTTCACGGAGCACTTCATCCAAAGAATGTTGTCCAATGATATTGCGCAGGGCAGAAACGGCAAATTGGTAAACGGCCAAATTATAATTGGCCACCTTTACAATTGAATTTTCTGGATTCACAATCATGTACCAAAGCACCGCATTCACTTTGATTGTTACGCTGTCTTTGGTGATCGTTTCTTGTTGTTCAAGATCGACAGTTTGGGTGCGGATATCCACTTTTTGCTGTGTTTCAATGAAGGGAATCAGCCAATACAGACCTGGACCTTTGACCCCTTGGAATCGGCCTAGACGAAATATAATAGCGCGTTGGTATTCTTGCGCAATTCTTAAACCTGATAGAAAAATAGCGCCGAGCGCGATGAGAATAGGTGCTAACATTGTTTGTTGTTTGAAACAAATGTAGCTTTAATTTCTATTGTTTGAGCGCTTTCTTTTTTTCGGCAATCAACTGATCAATTTCGAGCACATCACCATCCTTGAATGCGTCGCTCACCACGAATAGCACTTCCTTTTTTCCTTTATTCCCGTTCGGAAAATAATAAACAACTTGCCCCAAGTCTAGGGTAATTCCACTATTTGACATCGGACTTAAATTGGGGTTCATGACCGATGGAATCACCAGCGGAATAGATTTTAGGCTGCCGTTGTGAAAGGTGAAATTGACAGATTTTTGTGCGCTCAAATGGCACGTAAAAATGGAGCAGAAGATTGCGAACAAGAGAATTTTCATTTCAAGTGAACAACAAAATGTTTGACTTTGTTCAGATACTTATAAATTCAATTTTATAGTTTTATTGTAAATTTTTCTTCCATGAAATCCAATCAAAACATTCAGCGCTTGCTATACGGTGGATTCACAGCACTAGGGATTTACAAAATTGTAACAGGTCATTTTGGCGATGCAGCCATGTATCTGGGTATTGCATTAATCAACGACCCTTTTGACGCCAGAATTACTTGGAAAGAGCGCCCAATTTGGCAACGCGCATGGTTGGTGATGCATTTAGCTCTTTGTGCCGGCTCATTGGGAATGGAGATTGGGCTTGGTGATTAAAGCAACTCTTTCTCAATAATCTCCTTCAAAGATCCTTTTGGCAAGGCTCCTGCTTGCATCATGGGTTGTTTATTGAGCGGGATAAAAAGCATACTCGGGATACTCCTGATATTAAAAACCGCAGATAATTCTTGCTCTACTTCGGTATCTACCTTGTAAATTACTAGGTTTCCGTATTCATTGCTCAATTCTTCAAGAATTGGCGCGACCATTTTGCAAGGCCCACACCAATCGGCATAAAAGTCAATGATGGCTGGCTTAGCTCCTTTGAATTTCCATTCCTTTTCAGTGGTGTAATCAAATACTTCGGCTAAAAATTTGTCACGGGTCAGTTGTACGGTTGGCATAATTACTATTTTGAAACAAAGTTACATTCGAGATGGATATCGAAGTGTAACTCAGATTGCAAAACTAAAACGCATGCGAATGAAAGCGATCTACTTCGGCAATCATGCTGTGGTAGTAACGATACCATTTGCCTTGCCCAAGCTGCTTCGCTTTCTGATGAATTGGGTTTTGAGCCCAATGAGCAATTGCTTCCTTACTTTGCCAATAACTGATGAACATGCCGCGCCCTTCGTGTTTCATGCTTTCATAACCCAAAAAGCCCGGAATTTGCTTGACCAATTCCAAGGTTTCGGTGTCGTAGGCTTCATAACCCTCTAAGTCATCGCTTAAGTAATAGTTGAAAATAGAGGCGAAAAATGGGGCCGTGGGTGGGGTGGAGGTGTGCCAGTTGATCATATTTTATGCATGTTTTTTGGTTTTAATTATGGCGAATTCGCCATAATTAAAAATCCAATTTCTTCAAATTTTCTATCGTTTGGTTAGACTTACTTTGTAGTAAAGTTAGCTGTTGTATGGCAATTTGATTCAATTTCAAAAGTCTTTTGGCTTGTGTTAGACCCTCTTGAATAAATAAAGCGTTTAGATTTTCAAGGTTGATAAGGCAAATCAATTGTTCTATTGTAGCAGCATCTCTAATTTTTCCCTTAAAGTCAGGATTTTGTTTTTTAAATGCCCTTGCAGTTTGACCAAATAAGGCCACATTAATGACATCTGCTTCACTGGCATAAATAACTAATGCTTGTTCCGGAGAAATTTCATTCGGGACTAAATGCTTTTGAATTGAACTGGCATGAATCAGATGATTCACTTTTGCTAATTCCCTTTTTGCGGTCCAACCAAACGCCTTTTCCTTTTCGGCTTTGATGCGTTGAAATTCACGGATCAAATATATTTTAAACTCAGGACTGATCCACATTGCAAATTCAAAGGCAATATCTTTGTGCGCGTAAGTTCCGCCATACCGTCCAGGCTTTGCTTGCAAAGAAATAGCATTCGTTTGCTCGACAAAATCTTTGACACTAATCTTGAAATTATTGAGTCCGGCTTTAGTTTTAATTATGGCGAATTCGCCATAATTAAAACTTGGATTTGTAAGCTGTTCCCAAATACCAATATACTCCAATGTATTGCGGTTTCTCAACCAATCGGTCACAAAAAAAGCGCCATCTTTTGCCTTAACCATATCTGTCAAACAGATATATTCAAATCCCTTCGTCTCCATCAGCTGAATGGAGGTGTCATTTACAATTAGTTTTTTCATTGCCTAAATTTAAAAGGCTAAACTAATGAAGATGAAGTGATTAGACTTCAGTAATATTACGGAACAAATTAATTATTCAAATGCTAATTATTTAAATGCTTGCTTTTCCCAATCCAGCCTAAGTGTGTGTGGTCAAAGCTGTCAAAATACTTTAAGCCATAACCAGCCACGCGGTCAAATGAGGAGTGTGCCAAGAAAATCAATGCGATTTTACTCAAGGTGTCATCCTGTATTACATACGCTATCAAGAGCAACGCTGCCAAGACACCTTGATGATGAAAAACATTGTAAGCGATTGCACCCAACTTCTTCGTTATCAAAAACAAGGCAAAAGAAACATCTGGAATAAAGAATAGCGCCCAATAAAAACCCCAATTTCCAGGATATAAATGGTGGTAAGCTACAGTGAATAGGATGAATAATCCTGCAGATTCAAGTTTTAATAGATATTTCATGCGGTGTTTACTTTACAATTCTTTGCAACTGTTCTTTGGCTTGCTCAATATGGCGTAATTCATGTTGAATGATGATCTCAAAAACAGTATCTAATTCATATACAATGACTTTGCTCGCAGGCGAATGGATCACCGTTTTATTTTGAATAAAGGGCATGGCCAATTCAACATAGCGCTTTAAATCTTCATGATGCGCCTTGAATTGTTCTATAATATCATTGATTTGAATAGTTTCTTTAGGCTCCCAAACTGGAAAAGTCTTCATCTTTTTTTGACGGCTAGGTTCAACAGATTGCTTGACAAAACCTCCTAAAAATTTAACAATGAATTGGAATCGACCGTGAAAAGGACGTTTGTAAACCTTTTGCTGCAGCTGATCAATGATTGGAAAATAACTTGAATTGATTAAAATAAGATGCGCTATATTTTGGGCAATACTCCACTGTGCACCAGTCGTTTCATTGAGCTGTTCTGGAGTTAATTGCTCGAATAAATCTTGAACTAATTTCGTGTTTGAATCAATTTGTTGGAAAAGGGTAGACATTGTTAATTGTTTTTTTAAGCTTTTGAACCTCTGTAGAATTACTGAAAATCAATTAAAGATTTTTGGAAAGTTTCTTTTGAATGAAATAGATCATTATGCCAAGTGACCCAACACAAATGGCAGCAGCAATAATGTCAAGTAGAATGACAGTATTATTGAGGTAAAAATGACTTGTTGCAAACCAGTAAAAATCAGTCATGCAGGCTACGAGCGAACCCAATATTGCAAAGAAACCAAAAGCTTGTTGTGAAGAATGAAACGCAATATGGATTTGAATAAAACTAACAAGCAGCGCATAGACAAAGCAAGACAAATAAAGGAATAGAAAACTAAAATCTGCTGTTTTCTTAAATCCGGATAGATGTGTTGTATTTGCTTCTGTATAAGCACCTATAAGCGTGTCAAAGACAAGCCAACCCAATCCGAGATAGATAAAACTACCCACTATTGCACTCAATACAACTAATTTTAATCGCGCTTTCATGACTTAAAAATACTTAAAAAGTATTTCCTAATTGTTCATTAAATACGCTTACCGATTAATATTGCCCCTCATCCAAAAAAGGATAATCAATATACCCTTGGTCTTGGCCGCCGTACATTGTGGCTCTGTCGGGCTCAGTCAGTGGGGCATTGCGTTCAAAACGTTTGGGTAAGTCCGGATTGGAGATAAACAAAGATCCATAGGAAATCATGGCTGCATTGCCTTTTTCTAATTCTGCTTCTCCGGATTCTCTAGAATAGCCGCCGTTGGCAATGATCAAATGCTTTGTGGCCGGACTAAATACGCCGAGCACATCTCTCGGATATTGAGGTAGGTTGTCTGAGAGGAACATCGCATTCATCAACTGCACATACGCCAAAGGAAATTGGTTTAATTCGCTCAGTAGGTGCTGATACAAAGCGGTTGGGTTGCTGTCGATCATGTTATTGTAAGGAATACTTGGCGAAAGCTTGATTCCGACTTTATCAGCACCAAGTGCTTGCACCATTGCATCCATCACTTCTAAAACAAAACGACTTCTGTTTTCAATAGAACCACCGTATGCGTCTGTTCTTTGGTTGGAACTCTCTGCCAAGAATTGATTCGGCAAATATCCGAAGGCTGCATGGAGTTCTACGCCATCAAAACCAGCCTCCATGGCATTTATTGCTGCTTGTTTGTATTGCTGAACAATAACTTTCACTTCTTCTGTACTTAACGCACGTGGCGTCTCATAATCCTTCATTCCGTCCATGGTAAAATGCTGTTGACCTTCAATGGCAATAGGGGAGGGCGCAACGGGTAATTCACCATTTTTTACTAATGAATGCCCCACACGCCCAGTGTGCCAAAGTTGTGCGAAAATAGTTCCACCTTCCTGATGTACTGCTTCGGTTACTTTTTTCCATGCCTCGATTTGCTCTTTTGTATAAATCCCTGGTGTCATGGGGCTGCCGGTAGCTTGCTTGGAAATATTGATGGCCTCCGAAATCAAGAGACCTGCGCTCGCTCTTTGCTTGTAATAAAGCACCGTTGAAGGGCCTACAACGCCATTCAAATCGGCGCGAGAACGCGTCATTGGCGCCATGGCCATGCTATTGTTTAAAGTCAGGTTCCCGATTTTTGTTGTCTGTAAAAGTTTCATTTGATCTATATTGATTGTTTAAAATTTAAATTTCACCCATTTCACCAGCATGGTAGGCTTCTATAACTTGTTGGATTTGTGCCATGTCGTTCATGACAAACGAAGCGTAACCAACTATAGGCTCATCCAAGGGTTTACCGCCGAATAACATAAAGTGACTGTCCTCAGAAGACTTGATTTCCAAAGCGTTCCCTTCCCTTTCAAATGAGGTCATGGTGGTAGGGAGCAGCGTTTTGTTGTCCACGGCGATGGCGCCATTCACCATATAAATCCCAAGTGAATTTCCTTCGACAAGCGGAATGGAAACTACTTCGTTTGCGGGCACTTGAATGTCGTACATGAATGCAGGAGACAAGCTTTGTACCGGAGATTGCTGTCCGTTTAATTCACCACAAAGTACTTTCACTGTTGCTTGTCCTATGGTAATTAGGGGCAAATCTGCAGCCGCATAATGGAAAAAATCTGGGGCGATGAACTTTTGCTTAGCCGGAAGTGAAATCCAAAATTGCAAGCCGTGAATGCGCTCAGGCTCCGTTCTGTTTTCATTCATGCCTTCAGCGTGTACAATGCCACTGCCTGCTTGCATCCAGGCGATATCACCTTCATTTACAACAACATCGTGGCCGAGGCTATCTTGATGGCGATTGCTTCCTTGAAACAAGTAAGTTATAGTGGCAATGCCCGCATGAGGGTGAGCCGGAACGCCCGCGCTTCCAGGATTTCTTTCAAACGGACCAAAATGATCCAGAAAAACAAACGGGTCGATATGCCCAACGGCACTGGGAACAACTTGTCTGACATGCGGCCCCATGCTTGCGCTTTTCGGAGACAACCGAGAATGTTTGATTTGTTTATGCATTTTTATTTACTTGTAGGTACAACTATATGGGTAATTTTTTTTAGCTTCCTCTCAATTTATCCAATAAGGCGTTCAAGGTAAGCGCTTCAGATTCATCTAATTGATTGAATTCGGTAATTCTTGCTTGGAGTAGGGGTTCTATCTCAAGTAAAAGAGCCAAGCCTTGTACTGAAATCGCTATCTCGTATTCTCTTTTATCCCGATCAGACTGAAGCACCGTAATCAGGTTTTTATCTTTCAACTTTTTGATGAGAAGCGTCAGGTTAGAATTTGGTGCAATCATTCTAGAAAGAATATCTTTCTGACACATTTTAGTGGGATGGCTTCCTTTTAATATCCGCAGCACATTGAACTGCTCATGGGTCAAGTTGTGTGGTTTCAAGAGTGATGAAATGCGGTTACTCAGCCAATTGGCCGTGAACATCAGGTTGACATTCGCTTTCACCAATTCATTGGCAAATTTCTTCTGTTTGATTTCTTCTTCTATAGCAGCCATAACTTCTATTGCACTGCAAAGATGTGAAAAAATAGTTATACCTACAACTATTAATTGATTTTTCTAACAGATAAGTATTGAAATGCCATTACCAACGAAAAACCTAACTTAGCAGCTCAATTTTCAAACACAACGCAAATGGCCACAAAATTCTCTATCTGCCTTTGGCATCAAGACGTCAAAGAAATGGCGCAATACTATCAGCAAATCTTTAATGATTTCAAACTCATTTCAGAAAACCCAATGGCCAGTGTTTTTGAAATGAATGGCCAGCGCTTCATGTGCCTCAACAACGCTGTTCCGAATATACAATTCAACGAAAAAATTTCATTCGTATTGACCGTAGACACGCAAGAAGAAATTGATACCTATTGGAATTACTTCTGTAAAGAGGGGCAAGCAGGGCAGTGCGGCTGGCTAGAAGACAAATACGGTGTGTCTTGGCAAATTGTACCGAGCATCCTCGGCAAACTCATGACCAACCCCGAAACCGCTCCTAAAGCTACTTATGCGTTTATGCAAATGAGCAAGTTTGATATTGAGAAGTTGGAGGAAGCGGTGAGGTAGATTGTTTTTAAGAAACTGGTTTGAATCAGCCATCTGAAATTTCTTATATTGAAAATCACCAATTACAGTATCGGTAAGATCTGTTCTCACCCTTAGCGTTCATCAAATCTAATTTAATAAAAAAGACTCGCTTGTCTTCTTCCCGCTTGCAATTACTTGTCTACTGAATTACCTAACTCATTTATTTTGAATACTTTTAATTCAAATTTTTATGCTTTATTGGTACAAAGTACACAAACAATTCGTCTAATTCTTTGTTTTTCGGATATTGCTTGTTAAAAGAAAGCTCAATTCATGCGCCTAGTTTGTTTTCTTATTGCTTTGGGGTTTTCTAGTTTAAGCTGGACGCAACAGACTTTGCAAAACAACAACTGGATGTTTGGCGGAACAGCCGTTGGGCTGGGCATTCCTCAAACACCTGGGCCCTCGCTCAACTTCGCGAGTTGCAGTCCGATTGTTGAAAATGATTCGCCTGGAGCTCAATTCGAGGGGCAGACAGCCATTTCTGATAGCCAAACCGGAAATTTACTTTTTTACAGTAGTGGGAGTCAGATCAGAAATGCGCTAGGGCAGCTTATGCCTGGTGGCAATCTGGTAGCTACTTCAAATAGTATTTCACAAAATTTAATTGTGAAAAAACCTGGTTCGAGTACCTTGTATTATCATTTTTCGCCCGAAACGCAAGCTGGTAACATCATTAGCACTGCCAACCCTGGATTGAATGGTTTCAGTTATTCCGTTATTGATATGTCGCAGGCTGGCGGCCTTGGCGCTGTGGTCTCGAGCGGAAACTTATTGCAACCATTTGAAAATTGTGAAATGGTCACGGGGGTTTACCACGCAAATGGTCAAGACATCTGGATCATCGGGCACAAATACGGAAGCAATACGTTTTTTGTCTATTTGCTCACGGCATCAGGCATCAACCCAACGCCAATTTATTCCAGTGTTGGCCCAACTATTTTCACACAAGGCACAAGTATTTATGCCAATTCAAACTACGACGCTGTTGGCGAATTGAAAGCATCCCCAGACGGATCCAAATTGGCGTTCACTACATTTTATACAGGTTATACCTGCTTGTTTCAATTCAATAACAACAATGGTGTTATTTCGAATCCTATTCCGCTTAGCCTAGGTTCTGCTGGTTATGGTGTCTCTTTTTCGCAAGACAACTCCAAATTATATTTCTCAAGGGTAGATGCCACACAAGGTGGTGTGAGCTTTCTCAACAACGGCTCAATTGTACAATTCAACATTTCCATCTATTCTCAAGCTGCCATTCAAGCCTCCATGTATGTGGTGTACAGTTCATCAACAGGGTTCAGAAGTTTGAAACTCGGGCCAAATGGCAAATTATATGCAGCCAGAACCACCCTGACTTCCGGCGGAAACGGCTCCTCTTATATAGCCGTCATTAACAATCCTAATTTGGCTGGTGCGGCATGTAATTTTGTAAACGACGGCGTCTTTATTGGCGCAAATAAGGGGAGGTGGGGGCTCAATAACGTAATCGAAGAATTTTTCACTTGTAACAACTTCAATTTTACATTAGGCCCAGACATCAACAAGTGCCCAGGCACTTCTGTCACGCTTACTGCACCTCCAAATCTAGGCACTTATCTTTGGAGCAACTCCGCGACTACACAAAGCATTACGGTTACACAGCCCGGCACTTACTGGGTGAGTGTTGCAGGGCCAAATGGATCGGGGAGTGACACCATAGTTGTGACCGATTTTCCTGCACCGGTTGTAAACATTATTGGTGCATTGAGTATTTGCCAAGGAAGCACAACAACACTTGTTGCAAGCCCGAATTTCACAAATTACTTATGGAGCAACGGTGTTCAAACGCAATACAATACCGTCGGGCCAGGCACTTATTGGCTAACCGCTACAAATTCAAATGGCTGCATTGCTTATGACACCGCAACGGTTGTGGAATTACCAATTCCGCTTATCAATTTCCTAGGAAACACAACGGTTTGTGCGGGTCAAGAAACCAGTATTCAAGCCAACGCAGGCTTCACTACTTACGAGTGGTCAAATGGGCTGAGCACCCCCAACGTCAATCTCGGTGCAGGCATATTCACCCTTACAGTGACCGACATTTCAGGCTGCCAGGCAACAGATACGGTTGTTGTGAGTAATTTTCCGACATCTGTATTGGACATCAGTGGTGCGCTCGGCGTGTGTGTGGGCAGCACAACCGCGCTATCTGTCAGTGCTAATTTCTCAAATTGGCTGTGGAACAATGGGGCGCAAACACCAAATATTGTCGTCGGGCCCGGAACATATTGGCTTTCGGCTACCGATATCAATGGCTGTATTGTTTCTGACACCACCACGGTTTTGCAATGGCCATCGCCACAGATCAATATCAATGGAAACATCTACGTCTGTACCGGACAAGAAGCGTATCTACAAGCCAACCCCGGATTCAGCAATTATCAGTGGTCAAATGGAGCAAATGCCGCCAACGTTTACCTCCCTGCCGGAGCGTACATCCTCACAGTTGTGGATAGTTTAGGATGCCAAGCAAATGCAGATATCACCGTTACAGCATCTGCTCCCACAGCGGCTATCGCAGATTCGACAACGCTATTCAATTTAAATAGTCCCATTCAATTGCTCAGTAATTCAACCTCAGGATTATACCCAATATCATCTTGGTATTGGAATTTTGGCGATGGCAATTACAGCAACCTAGAAAATCCAATACACAACTATACAGCACCCGGAAGCTACACTCTAAATCTACTCGTAACCGATACTTTAGGCTGTTCTGATACGGCAAGTTATGTCATCGCATTTGACCCCGACCTTACCTTTTATGTGCCAAATACCTTCAGCCCTGATGGAGACGGTTTGAACCAAATCTTTATTCCTGTATTTTCTTCACCGATTGACCAAACCAATTACCAAATGTTGATCTACAACAGATGGGGAGAAATCATTTTCGAAACCCTCGACCCAAATGTAGGCTGGGATGGTACTTTCGGACCAGACAGCCATGCATGTCAGGTGGGTACTTATACGTACCTGATTGTCTTCGGAACAACTGCCAACGAAGAGAAACAGCTCATTTCTGGGCATGTAAATTTGATCAGGTAAACTACCAGCTTATTTTACGCAAGGGCTTTGTCAAGAAATACCCTTCAAAGAAGCCATGTTTCACTGAGGCTTGATATCGCTCTCCGATTGGGGAGCGTTAAAATGATTCTAGAATCCATTTGTTTTCTATTTGCAGTTTTACCTTTCATGTGATCTATTCTGGTTTTGATCGCTATTAGGAAATTAAAGGGTTGAAGCTAATTAGCAATTAAATAACGGCATTGATAATTTAGTTAAAGAAAAGGGTATGCAAATACCTGCCTGGTGCAAGAATGGCAAAACTTCCTGCGACAAGAATACCTCCAATATACAACTGAATCATTGCAGATTTATGCGTTTTTACATCGCCTCTTTTGATCGCTAACCAAGCTTTTGGGACTGAATATATGGTTAGTAAGCTCAGAAGGTGAAGTAGCCCAAAATGATTAAAAATCCGTTGGCCTACTTGGGCTGGTATAAATAAAGTCAAGATGCCTGTTATTCCCATCAACACCATATATACCTTTCCAATTGTATTGTGCAATTGAGTTCCCTTTTTTGCAAATATCAAATAGGCTCCAAATACGGCACAGGGTAGAATAATACACAGATGAATTAGTACAATTGGAGATGATTGGATAAACATAGGCTAGTAAATAAAAATGATTGTACTTTAAAAGTATAACCTTTTTAACATATTTGCCTCCCATTTTGACAAAAGATATAACACACCTCATTCACTGATGGACATAAAAAAAGCCTCACGTTTCCGTAAGGCTTTTGAAGCTCCCCCTTTTCGACGAAAGATGCAACAATATTGTGATGATAAAGTATGTGACAATTAGGAAGTTAAATATCCTTCTTTTTCAATAATGTAATTGACGTGTAGTCTTAATTCATTGTTAACCGGAACTTTAGGATGACTAAATTCCCCAATTTTGCTCATACCAATTCTTTTCATTACTGCTTCAGATTTTTTATTATATATCGAAGTAAATGAATATACTTTTTCAAAATTAAGAATTGAAAATCCATAATCTAAACAAGCTTTTGCAGCTTCTGTTGCAAAGCCTTTACCCCAAAATCGCTTATTAAACCTCCAGCCTATTTCAATACAAGGAGTAAAAGAAGACTCGAAATCCGCAATCATAAAACCTGTATACCCAAGAAATTCATTACTTTCTCTAGACTCAACAACATACAAGCCAAAACCAGTTTTATTAAAGTGTGCTGATATTCTATTATAAAAATCGAACGATTCTCTATCAGACATTGTAGAAAGAAAATACCTCATTACATCTCGGTCTTTATTCATTTGGACCAAAGCAGCAATATCACTTTCTAGCCAATTTCTAATTTTTAATCTATCTGTTGTAATTATTGAATTCATATTTAAATATAAATTGAAGCTGTAAACTTAACTTATTGATGGGCATAAAAAAAGCCTCACGTTTCCGTAAGGCTTTTGAAGCTCCCCCTTCAGGACTTGAACCTGAGACCCTCTGATTAACAGTCAGATGCTCTAACCAACTGAGCTAAGGAGGAATGTTTTATTTCGGTTGCAAATATATATAATTTTTCGAATTCAAAAAGTGAAAATTGTAAAAAAATAATGACTTTTTTTTCATTTTTTTTCTAAGTTATTCAAAATCATCACCATCCAATGAAAAATCATCGAGGCTTGTGCCGTACTGATCTTCTTCTTCATCCTGATCGACATAGCCAAGACCTTCGTGGTCTTCGCGGTTGGCAGGGCGCAGGATGTTTGTTTTGGATACGTTCAGGCGAATTTCAGTGCGCATTTGGCCGTCTTCAAGCTGCACAGTTTTGGCAAACGGCGTGCCCAATACTTCAACTAAAGTGCCGCGGGTAAGAAAATCGATGATGCGCATGTTGGAACCTTCGCGTTTCCAGATGGTGCAATTGACCCAAGTTGTTTTGGTGCGCATTTGACCGGTTTTTTTGTCTTTCCAGTTTTTGTTGTGCGCAACAGGGAAGTTAATGGCGATGATGCCGCGGTCCATTGTTTTGACGTGAGCGTCTTTACCGATGTTACCAATAAGTCTGGTTTCAAATACTGTAGCCATGTGTTGTAAAATAAAAAAGCGTATACCGGGAAATACCGATATACGCCTTGTAACAATAAAGTGGCTAAATTGTTGCGTTTAGTGCTGATGACCGTGCGGGCCATGTGCGTGGCCGTGTGCCAATTCTTCAGCTTCTGCATCGCGCACTTCAAGAATTGTACCTGCAAAATGAAGGTCTGTGCCAGCAAGTGGGTGGTTGAAGTCCATCTGAACAGTTTCTTCAGCAACTTCTAAAATGCGTCCGCGCAATTGGTTGCCTTCGCTATCAGACATCGGAACCATGCTGCCTACTTGGAACATTTCTTTGTCGAAATTTCCGTTTTCGTCGTGGAAAATATTTGAAGGTAACATAACGATATGTTGTGGATCTTGTTCGCCATACGCATTGGCAGCCAAAATGTGAAAATCAAAGTGCTCACCAGCTGTTTTGCCAGCAAGTTTCTCCTCAAATTCTGGAATCATTCCACCTACACCATATAAGAAGGTTAGGGCGTTTTCCGGAGTTGTTTCTTCGATTTTTTCTCCGGTAGTATGATCAGAGAGTTTGTAGGTCAAGGTGACGACCTTGTTTTGAGAAATTGTCATGTTATTGTTGAATTAATTGCTTTACAAAATTAGGCAACGCGAACGTTGAGAAATGGATGTCTTCGTTGTAGTAGCGAAGACCTTTTTCGGCAACAAAAGACTTGATGGCGTCTGTGTTAGTGACTTTGCGTGGGTCAGCAGTGCCTTTGAGGCCGTATTGGAATGACCACATACCAGTAGGGTAGGTTGGTACGAAGAACAAACCAACTGGTGCGTTTTCTTTACCGAAGATACCTTGAAGGGTTTGGTTGAGTTCGGCAAATGCTTTTTCGTTGAATTTTGGCGATTCGCCTTGCGCTACCAAAATACCGTCGGCTTTGAGCGTGCGGTAGCAGTTTTGGTAGAAATCTACGCTAAACAAACCTTCTGCTGGGCCAACAGGGTCTGAACCGTCGACGATCAAAAGGTCGTAAACTGCATCTGCAGCGTTTTTAACAAAAGCAATGCCGTCGTCTACGATAAGTTCTAGACGCGGGTCGTCGAAGGCAGCAGCAATTTCAGGAAGATGCTCTTTACAAGCCTTGATAACTTCACCGTCGATTTCTACCATCGTTACTTTCTCGATGTTGCTGTGACGCAATACTTCGCGAACCGTACCGCCGTCGCCACCACCAATTACCAATACGTTTTTGGCGTTTTGCAAGGTGAAAAGGCTAGGATGAGAGATCATTTCGTGGTAGTGGAACTCGTCTTTGATGGTGGTCATGACCATGTCGTCGAGGGCCAACATTTTGCCGTATTTGGTAGATTCTAAGATACGTACACGTTGAAACGGCGATTGTACGTCAAAGAAGACGTCGCCGGTAAAACGCAAAGAAAGCGCTTGGTCTTCGTCTTTGTCTGTGAACCAAACGTTGCGGGTATAGAAATCTGGGTTGCGCCACTCAGCTGCTTTTTCACGCGCGCTGGTGATGTCGAAATCGTTGCGGGTGAGCAAATTGACTGAACCGCGTTTCATTTCGATGGCAGAATAAGACTTGGCACCAAAACATTCTTTGAGGTGATCAAAGGCAATCCAGGCGTTCATGTCGCCACAAGTAAAGACGTCTACAGCTGCATAGCCGTATTCTGGCCAAGTATGGATGGCCAAGTGGCTCTCTTGGATCACGACCACGCCAGAAACGCCGTAAGGCGAAAAGTGGTGAAAGGTAGAGTTGATCACGGTGGCCTCTGCTTTGCGGGCAGCGCCGACCATATCGCGCTCAATTGCCGCGACGTCGTTCATGACATGCGGGTCACAATTCATAAACTCCACCAAGATGTGGTTTCCAAGTGCTGTACTACTCATTTTGTTGTGATAAATTAAAAAATTGAGCGCAAAGTTACGCATTTTCAAGGGATTCATGTGTAACTTATGTTAAATTTCAGTCGGCCAAGAAACGGAGCTTTTCTAAACTCACCTTGATTCTTGCCTGACCAAATATTACCGTAAGCTGCTTGCCCTTCATTTCTTCGACAATTCCGATGCGATTCGTTTGGATGAGCTGTACTTGCGAACCCACTTTAATGCGTTCTTGCTCATACTTTTCAGCGCGCTGGACTTCCTTCTTTGTCGGCTTTTGGGTAGGAGAGGGGTTAGGCGCTTTTTTCTTGATGGTCTGCTTGGATTTCTCTAGGCGTAAAAATTGTGTAAGCTCTTGAAAAAGAGCTGTATTGACATCTTTTTTACGAGACGACGCATTGAATTTTTCTATAAACGCCAGCATCTTTTTACCGGCCTGCAATTGGCGTTGACTCGTTTCTTGCACCTGCGTTACCTGACTTTGTTTGTGTTGCAGCTTCTGGATTTCTTGCTCGTGCTGCGCGCTTGCTTTTTCAGCCGCCTGTGCAGCTGCTGCCAAACGCTGATTTTGGGCCAACAACTGATTGCGTTCTTTTTGCAGGCCACTCAAGAGTTTATCGAGCCTTACTTTTTGCTGATCTAGGCGCAATTTAGCCTCTTGAATCAAGGCTTTGGAGATGCCATTGAGTTGCGCGACCTCAAACGTAAAGGAACTTCCGGGTTGCCCTAGCGCAAATTGATAGAGCGGGGAGAGGTCCTTTTCGTTGAAGAGCATGCAGCCGTTTTGTGCCTCTGGCAGTTCGTCGGCTTTGAGTTTGATGTTGCTGTAGTGTGTGGTGAGTACGCCAAATACTTGTAGCGCATACATTTGCTCGAAGAAAACCTCTGCCAACGCAGCGCCAAGTTCGGGGTCTGAGCCCGTTCCAAACTCGTCTAGAAGCAGTAAAGTTTGGGCGTTGGAACGGCCCAAAAAGAACTTCATGCGTTGCAAGCGGTAAGAGTATGTACTTAGTTCATTTTCAATAGATTGATTATCACCAATATCAGAATAAATCTGCTTAAAAAAACACATCTGACTATCTGGGGCAACAGGTACCAAAAGCCCAGATTGCAGCATGAGTTGCAAAAGCCCAATGGTTTTGAGCGTGATGCTTTTACCGCCAGCATTGGGACCAGAAATAACCAGCATCCTGGATTTTTGCTGCAGCTTCAGTTCTTGGGCAAAAGTAGGTTTACCTGCCTGCTGATTGGCGCGCCTGAGCAGCGGATGATACGCCTGCTTCAGGTGCATGCCGGTGTGCTGCCCAATTACGGGCAAAACAGCCTGCATCTCAATAGCTAGCTTGCATTTGGCATTTAAGAAATCGATGCGGGTGAGTAAGATTTGATACGCATTGATCAAGGGGCGGTATTGCACCATAAGTGCCGTTAGGGCCTGTAAAATGCGGTGAATTTCCTTGCGTTCGTCATCGAATAAAAACTCGAGTTCGTTGTTGA
>CALJTX010000057.1 GCA_937975705.1 uncultured Flavobacteriia bacterium
CGCTGTCCTGATCGCCTTGCTGCTGATCTTGCAGGGCCAAATTTGGTTTGGCAATAATGGCACGGGTTTATTCTGCTATAACGGTAGCCAACTAACGCAATTCAGTAACGAACCAAAGCTCAAACGCATCTATTCCATTACCGAAGACAACAGCGGAACCATTTGGATTGGGACCGTTGATGCCGGCGTCTGGACCTACAACGGCCAACAATTCCAACAATACAGCCTTCAAGATGGCTTGCCCAGCAATGCTGTCAATACCATTTACAAAGATGCCGCTGGCCAACTTTGGTTTGGCACCGATAGAAACGGCTTGTACAGGTTTGATGGCAATAAGTTTTATAGGTTTGATTTTCAATGACTGCAGCTATTTTAACTACTTTCGCAGCGCAGCGACCAATCAAATCAATAAGTAAAATGAACAAATTTTTTACACAAGTACTTTTAGCTTGCGTTTTTCTAAGTGCGGGCATTACAAATGCGCAGGTCATCAAATCCAAAGATGGCAAGGTTCTAGGTGATCAAAAAGATATCGTTAAGGCTTGTGTTGAGGCTGCAGAGAACGAAGTCGTAAATCTCAATAACGTTGAAATCAAGCTCAAAGATTATTGTACCTGCATGGCAACTGGTGTGCTGCCCAATTTAACCCTAAAAGAGGTCGAAACCGCCATTGCCAATAACTCTTTTCAACAGCTGCTCCTCCGAGAAGACAACATCGCTATTTTTCAAAAATGTGCAGAAAGCAATGTTAAAATTGATTCGGCATTTGTTTATACCGAAGCATATGATAATGCGCAAACCAGACCTTATTTTGTGAAGTTATGTGTGCAAGAAATGTTTTCTGAGCCGGGCATAGAAGATTTCGTTTCTGAAGCCCAGGCCACTCAGATCTGTAATTGCGCCGCGGATAAAATAGTTGAGCTTGGTTTTAACTATGGTCAAATTAAAAATATGTCAGATGCCGCTAGCCCCGAATTTGAAGCAGTTATCTTGGGTTGTATTCCTAAAGAACTTATCGACAAAATAAATGCAGAAAAATGAGCAGCGTCAACCCTAAATCAGCCCTCGTTTTTATCCTCATCACTATTTGCCTAGACTCCATTGGTTTGGGCATTATCATTCCGTCATTTCCGACGCTCGTTTCAGAAACCGCGCATGTCCCATTGGGTGAGGCCTCCCAATATTTTGGTTGGGTCATGGGAGCTTATGCTTTCATGCAGTTTGTGTTTTCGCCGCTGATAGGCAATTTAAGCGACCGCTATGGGCGTCGCCCCATTTTGTTGATTTCAGTTTTGGGTATGAGTCTTGATTATTTGGTGATGTATTTTGCACCCGATTTATTTTGGTTGGTGCTCGGCCGCGCAATTTCCGGGATTTTTGGTGCGAGTTTTACGTCTGCGTCAGCGTACATCGCGGATATTTCTACGCCAGAGAAGCGCGCTCAAAATTTTGGCATGATCGGCGCAGCATTTGGAATCGGATTTGTGATTGGCCCAGCAATTGGCGGCCTCCTTTCCGATTTTGGCTCGAGAACTCCTTTCTTAGTGGCTTCGTTTTTCTCCATGGCCAATTTCATCTACGGCGTTTTCGTATTAAAGGAGTCTTTACCTAAAGAAAACCGTCGCAAATTTGAATTCAAGCGCGCCAATCCTTTTGGTGCACTACAGCAAATCAAGCGCTTTGAAAAATTGAAATTCCTCTTTTTGGTTTCATTTTTGACCGTTCTCACCACCATGTGCGTGCATACTACCTGGAATTTTTACTCGATGGAAAAATTCAATTGGACCACCAAAGAAGTCGGGATTTCACTTGCAGTTGTCGGGGTTTGTTTTGGCGTGGTCCAAGGTGCGCTCACGGGTAAAATTGTCGGCAAACTTGGTCAGAAAAATGCGGCCAAACTCGGTCTTTTCTTGTCTGTTTTTGTGTTGCTGGGCATGGGGCTCATTACCCAAGGCTGGATGATGTACGCCATTATACTTCCTTACGCGCTCACCGGCATTGTAGACCCTGCGATTCGCTCTATTGTTTCGGGTCAGGTGCAAAGCAACGAACAAGGCGAACTCCAAGGCATTTTCACCAGCCTCATGAGTCTCGCCGAAATCATTGGGCCGCCTTTGTTCATGTGGTTTTATTACAATTTCAAGACGAGCGTTCCGAATTCTAATATTGGCCTCGGTACTCCATTTTGGATTGCGGCCTTTATTGCGCTCGTTACTTACTTCTTGATTTCTTGGACTTTGAAGGGGTATGTTGCGGAGGAGGATTCAGTCCACCACCATTAACTCTATCCAAGTTTCAGCTAAATTCACCGAAAGTTGTGTGCCTTTTTTGGGCTTGAGTGTAAATTCAGGGTCGCTCGAGAAGATGAGCAGTCCCAACTTATAACCCGCCGGAATGACTTGGTCGTCAGGTTGGAAATTGAAAGTGAGCTCGTAGAATTTACCCGGTTCGAGCTTTTCGCTTTTGTCGAGCGCAGCGTAGTTTTGAGGATCTGCCCAAGCGCGGTTCACGATGATATCTTCAATTTTAAGCTTCTTCGTTGGCACGTCTTGCGGAACCGCAATGAGGTACACCGACAGGTTTGCTGCCGACTTACTACTTGAAACTTGAATTTGAATGCGTCCGGTACCCGAAAGATGCATGGGTTTTTCAATGTTGTTCCAAAAAAGCAGGCGGTTGGCCTCTTTTTTTGGTGAAAGGAGTTCGATTGCTTTTAGGCTTGCATCGTCGGTAAAGGTGCGTTTGTCTGTTCCTTTGACTTCTCGAGCCAAAACACCTGTGTTTGAATTGACCGCACTAAGGTAAAAGCGTTGGGCTTTTGCTTTTGGATTGGGAAAGGCACTTTGTGCTTTAGCCTCGCGTTCGCCTTTCGGTACAATCCAGGCGTCAGCAAGTTTCTCGACACCGTTATTGACGCCATGCAAATACTTGGTAAACCACATATTCATCATCCAGAGTGGAGGAGGGTAGCCGTGGCTCAATTGATTGTAATAAATTTTGGCGGGTAGCCCCATCTTTTTGGCCTGCTCGTAAAAGCGAAAGCTGTGCTCGGCCATTACATTCCAGTCTTCAAAGCCATGACACATAAACAAAGCGGCTTTCATGCTATCCATTTGGGTGAGGTAATCTCTGGCTGCCCAAAAAGCGTTGTAGTCTCCGCTTAGGCGGTCTTGCCCGGGCACCAACACTTTGTCGCGCATGAGCGCGTCGTTGTGCGCTCGGTTTTCAGGGTCGCCGCTGTGCACAAAATCGTATAAAATATCGGTGTCTTCGCCCAAATAACCACCCGGCGAGCGCACCAAACCATTCGAACGGTAATACAAATACCAAGAACTCACTGGCGCGTTCGGAATAATCGCCTCCAAGCCTTTAACGCCCGTACAGGCTGCTGCCAAACACAAAGTTCCGTTGTAGGAAGTGCCCATCATGCCAACCTTTCCTGTGCTCCAAAAAGCACTTACGGTGTCCATTCCGGTGCGGGTGGTGTAGCCAACGCCTCTCCCGCAAAGCCAATCAATGACCGCAGCTGGAGCCAATTTTTCGTTTTCACCACCAATTGTGGGCACTCCGTCAGAAAACCCAGTACCAGGCGATGAGGAGTACACGGTAATAAACCCGCGTTTGACCCAAGTTTGGTCCTGAAAAAAAGCCTCAAGTGGCCTGCTGTCTTTGCGTTTTGCTACAGCATGTTTGTGGGGCGGTGGCGTGGCGCCAATTTCGTGGTTCACATCCCAATAGAAGCTTTTTGAATCGCCTCCTGTACCCGCAAAATAAGGGCTCGACGTATAAATCACAGGCAATTTGAGCCCTTGCGTTTTGGTTTGTGCCGGGCGCGTCAAGAACACATGCATGCGGTCTAGTTTACCATTCTGATCGCTGTCAAAATTGGTTTGCACCCACAATTCTTCCTTGATCCATTCCGACGCATCGCTAAAAGCGGGCACAAGTTGCGCTTGTCCTTCTCTGAAGATAGGTTTGGCTTGCTGCGCGTAGGTATTGCTCAGAAGTACTAAAAGAAGTGCTGGAAGGAGAAGCTTTTGCATGGTGTCAATTTTATGGGGTAAAGATAGTGTTATAAAAAGGTCCGATCATTGAAGCTTTTGAAATGCTCAAAAAACTAATTCAAGAATTCTATTTTTTCAATTAAACGCGTGGTATTATTTGTTTTACTCTCTATTTCAAGCAAATAAAAACCATTCGGAATCGCATGCGTTTTTAGCTGTATAAGCGTTTTGCCTTCTTCGAGCTGTAGTTCTTGTTGGTGCATGGATTGGCCAAGTAAATTGCGCAAGTTTACAACGACATCTTGGGTGTTCTTGCTAAAGATGTAGAGTTGTAATTGCTGGGTGCTTACCGGATTGGGATAAAGACCCATTAGGGCTAAATTGGAGCTGGTGTCTTGCAAATTGTGCAGTGTCAAATACGCTTTTTTAAAATTTGGAATGCCATATCCTAGCAAAGAATCGGGGTTTTGGTACTGAGAGGAAGACGCTTCTATAAGCTGCAGTAGTTCCATGTTATCGATACCGTAAAGTCCGTATTTAGATTGCCACAAGCAAGCCGCCATTCCCGCTATTATCGGCGAACTAAACGAGGTGCCGTTGGCCTGTAACGGTGAAGTGCCATAAGGTAAATACACATATGTTTGGTAGCCCATTGACGCCACATTGGGCTTGATGTCTCCATCGGCTGCAGGCCCTACACTACTAAAAAAAGCGTAGTTTCCAAGGCTGTCTGTAGCCCCGACTGTTAAGATGCTGTCGGCATCTGCTGGCGTAGAAATATATGTCCAGGGATCGGCGCCTGAGTTTCCGGCACTCGAGACAACGAAGATGCCGCGCGAGGCCGCCATATTTGCCGCTTGGGCAATGAGGGTGCTGTGACCGTCAAGATCCGCATAAATGTGGTTTTGGGTGCTGTCGTCAAAGGTGGTGTAGCCCAAGCTAGAGTTAATGATATCGGCCCCCACGCTGTCGGCGTATTCGGCGGCACTGACCCAATTGGACTCTTCGATGAGGTACTCGCTGTTGGCATCCTCGCTGCGCAGTAAATGAAAACTTGCTAGTGGAGCAGTTCCCATATAAATGCCATCTTGACGCGCTGCAATTGTCGACAATACTGCTGTTCCGTGAAAATGGTCGCTATAAACGTCGCCATCATGGGTGACGAAATCAACGGTTGATAAAACGCGTTGCTCGCTAAATAGAGCTTCAAAACAGGGCATGTTGGGCGCATTTTCAAAACCCGCATCGATAACGGCAATGTGCATATTTTGACCTAAAAAATTCCGTTGATGTAGGGCTTCTAGTTCATGCAGCTGTTGCTGCGCATAGGCCACACCATAAGGATAATGGGCTAAAAGGCTGATATCGATATTGCTTTTCGTGTAGCTTTCTGATGCGTATTCAGAAAGGCTGCCAGTTGGTTTGGGTTTGTTGAGTTGCTGAACCAGCTCAATATTTTGAACAAAGGGCAAGGCTTGCACCAATGCCAGTTGCGTACTATCGATACAAGAAATGCTGAGGGCATTGAACCAACGGGAACGGTTCAGAACAGCAACGCCGGGAATAGCGGCTATTTGTGCGACATACGTTTCGTTGACGGGCAAGTCTTGGCTGGTAATGTCTATTTGCGCAAAGAATCTTCTGTTGATTGCGCGCTCTGATAAAAAAGCTTGCGGTTCATTCAATGAATAGGGAGAGTTGTTTTTGTCTGTGAGCTGCACCCAGTATTTATGACCAGCTGTTTGGGCGAGTAAATTGGATGCTTGCGCAACGAAGATGAATGCGAAGGTGATAAAAACAATTCGTTTGGTTATCATGAATTAAAAGTACGAAAAATCGCTATTCACAAAAAAAAAGGGATTCCGCTTTTTCAAACGAAATCCCCACTTGGGTGGGCGAAAGGTCTGAAATATCGAACCAATTAAGGGAAGATTTTGAGGGTATTGGGGAGTTTCCTATAAATACTAATCATTGAAAATTTCATTCAGGAGTTCTAGTAACTCTTGCTTCACTTTTTCATAAGACTGTTCTATTCCTCCTGGAATTTGGTGGGCTAAACTATTTTGCCATCCAGCTTTTACTTGTTTGTCATTCCCTTCATTGATCATTTGGTGAATTCCCTCAAATTCTAAATTTTTAAATTTCATTTTGATACGAAAAGCTTCCTTTATTTCTTTCCAGTCAATTGCTGTCTGGTTATTTGCTAAGTACCAGATGTCATAAAAATCACGTGGTGCTGTATATGAACGTTGTATAAGCGCTCGTAGTTTTTCGGCAAGTACTTCACGCAGTGAATAGCAAGGGATGGTTAAGGGTGAAGCAGAAAGTGCATCAGAATAGGGGTGAAACACTGCTCTTTCTTCCGTTGGAAAAACCATTAATTCGTAGAGTATGATTTCAATTTTAATACTGGTGCTCCAACGATCTGGAGTTGGTGGCGCTTGATTGGATGTATGGTCTGCACCCCAAAATTTAACGATTGCCTTGTATCCGGTTAATTGATCATTGAAGCGTAGCTCCGTAATTTCTTGAATGAACAAAGGAACTTCTGTTCGGCTCGTTATCAGGTCTGTTATTTGTTTCAATAATTTACTATTCAGTACGAAAGCTGGGTTGATGGATGTGAAATCGAGGTCTTCAGAAAAACGATATTCTTGAAAATAGCATTTTCTTAAGCAGGTTCCGCCTTTGAATACTAGCGCAGCACGGCATTCAGGAATGGAGTAAATGGCATCAATAAAAAGACCCAGTACCCAATCCTTGTCGATTGTTGATTTAGGAACTTGCTGCATTTCTGCCTTTTGTTCTATTTCCCTTTTTCTAATCATTAATACTGTTTGTTACAAATTTGAAGTATATCAGCCTCCGAAATATTCAAACGTAGTTTCCATTTGTTATTGAAAACACCTTCGCTTGGGCCGAAAGGATCCATTAAGATATAACGAGGATTCACTTTGGTCTCGGCAAATTTTAAGAAGCGCGAAAGATTCTTTTTTTGCAATAATTCTGCAAGAAAGGCCATTC
Organism: uncultured Flavobacteriia bacterium; assembly: GCA_937975705.1. Taxonomy (GTDB): domain Bacteria; phylum Bacteroidota; class Bacteroidia; order Flavobacteriales_D; family Crocinitomicaceae; genus UBA952. The sequence continues at coordinate 7,029 of CALJTX010000057.1, forward strand.
TTTTAATAGCTGATAAGTTGTTGATGGCGGCACATGATGCTATCAGTTTGTCTTGGTCTAGCTCAGCATCGTTGAAGGCACGTATCAATTCCGAGTAACCTCCTGAATATTGTGGCAAATCGAAACAATCAACAATGGTCTTTTCTATGGTTGTAATCGTATAGCGGTGATTCCCGTAGCCTTCGTTTTGTATATTCGTTCTTTTTCTTGGATGAATTTTTACAAACTGATAGGGTACGCCAAACACACTTTTTTCATTCTTTACTTTAGTCGTTTGAATAAAAATGGTATTTGAAAATTGCTCCGTAAGACCGTGGATGTTTAAGGCAGACCAATACGAAATGACTCCGTCCGAAACTAAATGGCACCCAATTACTTTTTCATCTCTAAAGTTCGTTCTGCAGTATTTTCCTCGTTCAATTCTAGATAGAAATTCTTTTTCAACGAGATTTTCTAGAATTTCATTCAGGTTTGAAAATTCAAATTCTATTGTTTTTGAAAATTCAATAAATTCAAATTCTGGGTCATATATTTGTGAAGCTAGAAATGTTTGTGGAAGTTCAGTAAGTAATGAAATTAATATTGA
>CALJTX010000058.1 GCA_937975705.1 uncultured Flavobacteriia bacterium
CTTTTCAGACAGCGTTCCGTATTACTCAACGAGCCCAGCAGGTTAGAAATCCGTGGCTATTCAAAAAACATATACCTCTGTGACCTCGGCGATTTACAGATCAACCTGACACCCAAAGAAAAAACGCTTTTCTTATTATTCCTCAATCATCCAGAAGGCATCAATTTGAGTTATTTGATAGACCACAAAGCAGAATTGAAATCTTATTACTCGATGCTCTCGCGTTCTGGCTCAACTGAACAGGTAGAGACGGTTATCAACAATATGATCGATTACGAAAACGCCAACGATGTCAGCATTCAATTTTCCAGAATCAAAAACAAGTTTGTCGCTGCACTCGGCGAATTTGGCAAGCAATATACAATTGAAAAAGTCGGCGACAAGCACAAAATTGTCCTCAACCGCGAACTTGTTCAATTTATTGATTGACCTATGACTATCTACCTAGACTTCGACGGCACAGTTGTAGAACATGCCTATCCTCAAATTGGAGCGCCCAACCCACATGCTTTGCGCGTCATTGGCAAACTTCAAGCTGCAGGGCATCAGTTCATTTTAAACACTTACCGAGCCAACCTCAACGACGGCAGCATAGAGGAGGCATTTACTTACCTGCACGCTTCAACAGAAATCAAGCCTATTTCAGAACACCTTCCGTTAAAAGTTCATCCTCCAAAATTCGATCTCGATGCGGCTATTTCAAAAAACGAGCTCTACATCGATGACATCTCAGAAGGCACACCCATGCGACCTAACAAAGCACTCGAGTATGGCATAATGGTGGATTGGATAGAGCTAGAACGCCAGTTGATCAATGCCAAAATTTTATGAGTTTAAGATGCGCCTGATCTATTCAATATTTGGTTTACTCTTCATTACAAATCTGCACGCGCAGTACGGGCGCATAGACTCACTGGCGCGCAGTTGCCCGGTGGATAGCATGCAATCACTAATGCAAGTAGCAAACTACCTGAAGTCCATCAGCTCGACAGACAAAGAAATTGCACGCAGTATCTACACCTGGATTTGTGAAAACATACGTTACGACGACAAAGCTTTTAACGAAGGGACTACCAGCGCAATGGAGCCTACAGAGATTTTAAAAGGCAAAAAAGCCGTTTGCATTGGATATGCCATTTTATATGCAGAACTCGGATCTTTGTGTGGTATTGTTGCTGAGGTCGTTACTGGTTATTCCAAAGGATATGACTACATCGAAGGCTACCCTCTGGAAGAACCTGAGCACGCCTGGAATGTCGTTTCGATAGACGGAGAATTCTTTCTTCTAGATGCAACATGGGGTGCTGGCGCTGGAGAAACAAATAAAAAAGGCAAACTTGTATCCAAAAAAGGATTCGACGACCAATGGTTTTTGATGCAACCAGAGCATGCAATTTTTACGCACTATGCTGAGTATCTCCCTGGACTTTTCAAATCAATGCCAGCCGTTTCACTGAAAGATTTTGAGCACTTACCAAACCTAAGGCCTTCAATGTTTACCAAAAACTTGCTCCAACCTGATCCATTCTTTACGCAATTAACATCCAAGACCTACCTTTTTGCACCTGAGGTTTATGATATCCCTTTTGAAATAGAGCATTCAGAAGTACCACATCAATTGGTGCTTAAGCATAAAAAACCTATTCAAATCGAAATCACGACAAACGCAGTTCCAAGCATTTACGTCGTGGATCAAAATGATCAATATACAGCATTAAAAAATGATGGTGGTGTTTTTCGCCTCACTTATAAACCAGAGCTCACTGGCGAACTAAAAATTGTGGTTCAAAACGATCAACACTATTACACCTTGTATCAATATGAGGTAAGATGAGTTATCTTCACCTCAGCAAATAGAGAACTACCCATACCGTTTAAGTTTAAACAATGAAAAAATATATTATTCTGGCCACAGTTGTGTTGTTAATCGGAGCTGTTGCTTTGCCGATTCTATTCAAATTCAACAATAAAAAGCACAGTGAAAAAGCACAAAAAGTTGAACAAAACAATCCCGCTGAATTTGACCCCGGACCCGAGGCAGACCAAGCAACCATCAATTTGGATAGCTATGAAGCGGTGCAATTTTGGAAGCAAAAAATGAATGCGCGGCTGCAAAACATCAAAAAAATATACGAGCGGGCAGACTGGACTACCCCAGCCCACGAAACCCGCTTTTTCAACAACCTCGACGCCTCGCAAAAAGCATTTGAAGCCTACCTCAAAGCGCAAGTCGAATTGCAATACCCGAAAGCCGAAGAAGACGAATGGTGGGGCTCAGGTATACCGCCGTGCATCAATTTGATCTACCTCAAGCACTACAAAAGCCGTTACAACGAATTGGAGCAATGGGAAAAGGGTACGCCTGATGGCGAAATGTGCGGCGGGTCGGCTTTGACAGCTTATGAGATTGGGGAGATGGGGAGGTGAAAAATTCTGACTTCAATTGTCACTAAATCAATATTCAATTTCATGTAACCAAAACAATATCATGATGTTATCAATTCATATGGCATATTAATTTGCAAGAATAAAAATTAGGGAATATGCAGTATTCCCTTTTTTATGCTCATGAAGTTGACGTAACTTTGCACTGTTAAAAATAATTAAACATTATTGTAGCTATAATGCAATAAAATTATGGCGTTGACATGATATAAATCATTTCATTTCAACTTTAATGGAAAGAACTTTACTTAATGATTCAACGAATACTACTTTTATTTCTACCCTTATTTTTTTTCTCAAGTAGTTTATTTGCACAGTGCGCTGGATCAGCAATTACACCTTGGATTGATCAATTTTATTGTTCGAATACGAACGCAACCTTAACTCCTACTATTACGAATGCCCCAACAGGTAACCCAACATACACTTGGACTTACCAGGGAAACCCAATATCACCAAATCCAACGGGGAGTTCTTACACCATTCCCCCGAATCAGTCCGGAACATATGCTGTAACTATTAACTATGGCCCGAATTGTACATTTACGGAGGATGTGGTGGTGGGGACTTTGTCAGTTCCAACCATAGCCCCAAGTCAGTGTATTACAAGTGGTAGTACGGCAAATTTATCCGTTAGTTTTAGCCCTGGCTTACCCACAGGTATAACACCGACTTATTCATGGACAGGACCAAATGGATTCACTTCTAGCTCGGCAACACCTTCTGTAAGTTCTTTCGGTCCAACAAAGGCTGGAACGTATAACGTCACTGTGACCTTCAACCCCACTACAGGCCCGCCATGCTCTTATACACTTTCTACAATTCTTTACCTCACGCCATCAGTACCAACATTTACAATTCCG
>CALJTX010000059.1 GCA_937975705.1 uncultured Flavobacteriia bacterium
AAATCGCTCACCTTATATTGGCTTTCCACGAAGGCACATTAAGCATCGCTGAAAAAGCCCTGCTCGATGCCCTCGTGCAAGAAAATCCAGAGCTAGCTTTTGATTTAGAAGATGTTCCAACCTTGATTTCGCCCTCAATTCAAATTGACGCTACAAAATTTTCACATCCTTTATTAGAAGATTTAGCAATTTACGAAAATGAGGAGGGCCATCCATTTGATAAATTAGCAATTGGCAGTTTAGAAGGCGAACTCAATGCGCAAGAGCAAAAAGTAGCTCAAGCCTATGCCGAAGACACACATTACCAAAAATTTCAAAAGCAATACGCACATACAGTGCTTCGTCCGGATCAAACCATCCATTATCCAGAAGTAAATAAGCTCCTCAAAAGCGCTCCAATTCGCTCCCTGAATTGGAAACCATATGCCACAATTATGAGTTCGGCAGCTGCTGTTTTATTGGCGGTATTTTTAATCGGACAAGCCAATACGCATGAAGATCCAATCCAAGGTAAAACTAGGCAGCAAGCACGAGTGGTTCCAAATAAAAAATCAACCCCAGCACAAATAGCGCTTATAAAATCTACACCTGTTGCACCAATTCACTTTGATCAAGTAGCCATACATCCGCACGTTGTTGGCGAGCCACCTCGCGATTGCATTGCCCAGGAAATCTTCCCGACCCTTGAACCGCAACCTGAAATTCCAAATGCTCAAGTTTCAAGTTTGAACATTGTTCAACCCGAAGCAGAGGCCATTGCCTCAAACGTAGAGCCAAACCAGGCTAACCCAACGCCAAGTGCCTTCCAAAAAGAACCGATAACCATGAAGGCCTTCTTATTACAAAAAACAAACGAAAAACTTTTTGGAACAGCCCAACCGAATACCGATCTGAAATTAGAAACTTTGGCGCGCTATGCCAGTGAGTCTGTCGGTATTCCGGTTCGCTACCAAGTAGAAGAAGCCGCACCTCACCAAGACAAATTGGTCTTTCAACTCGGGCCCATTACAATCGAAAAAACCAGATCAAGAAAATAAGTTGTAACAATTTTTTAAAACCCCCGTCATAGGGTCAAAATCGATAAACAATGAAAATTAAATTACTTTCCGCTTTTTTACTTTCGAGCTTGGCACTTATTGCCCAACAAAATGAAACCAAGAAAATCGTGCGCATCGAAGGCAACGACACCACCATCATCATGATCAATTCGCGCATCGATCAAATGGATTCTATGCTTACTGAAGAGATGAAAAAGGTGTACATCAATGACTCTACTGTCACAAGAGTAGACGTCTTTATGGACACAACCATCCTTCGTTCATCTGCAAATGGTTCAGATACTACCCAAATTAAAATTGGCAATATGAAAATAGTCATTCTAGATTCAAAAGACATGACAGATCTAGACCAGCTCAAAGCACTCGAAGGCGAACTTCCGAAAGGTCAGCGCAAGATCATCATCGATGAAAGAGTTATTATCGAAAACGACGACGAACTTGCCGAGCAAAATTGGGAATCCGACGATGACTCCGACAACTGCAAAACTTCAGGCGATGGCAACGCTATCTGGTCTGGTCTAGGCGTCAACGTCAATGGCTTCATGAATGCCAATAAGCAATTGGCAAGCACAACCGAACTCTCATTTCTAACGCTTGACCCTTCAAAAAGCATTGGTTTTCAGTTCAATTTTGCTGAAAAGCGCTTCCCGATTTTCAAAGATTACCTTGGTGTGGTTACAGGCTTGGGTATCAATTGGAACCGTTACGCTATCAAAGGCGACTACGATTTCAGCGTCGTCAATGATACTTTAGTTGCCACCGCAACGGGTGTCAATTATTCCAAAAATATTTTGAGTTCTACTTATTTGCAAGCGCCGCTTTTATTGCAAATCTCAACAAGCAAAAATGCCAATCAGGCTTGGAATATCTCTGCAGGTATTGTTGGTGGTATCCGCATAGATGCACGTCAGATGCAAAAATGGGAAGCTGATGACAAGAAAAACAAAGACAAAACCAAAGACGACTTTCAGTTCAATCCGTTTCAGGCGAGCCTCATGGCGACAGTAGGCTACGGAGACTGGAGTTTGTACATGACCTATGGCCTATCGGACGTCTTTAACGAAGGAGCAGCTCCGAAGGTGCGCGGTGTGAATGCAGGAATTTTACTCTCGTTTTAAGTTACTAGATAACACCGCCAAATTTGTAAACGATGCACCTAACCGTGCATCGTTTCTTTTTGCCCGTATGTTTCCATGAGTTGGGCCTCAAATGCTAAAAAGTCTTTCCAGGCTGCGTCAACATCTATGCCATGGCCGTATTTTCGAGCAAAGCCCAAGAAGGTGGTGTAGTGTCGCGCCTCACTTTCCATTAAAGACCTATAAAACTGGCGCAAATCGTCATCATTGATTTCTTCTGATAAGATTTTGAAGCGCTCGCAACTTCTCGCTTCAATCATTGCTGCAAAGAGCATTTTATTGACAAAAACACCTGTTGGCGTGCTGTTTCTTTTGCCGTGCTTGAGGTAAGTAGCGAGGTCATTGACATAAGGGTCTTTGCGCTCAAAGCCCAGCTGAAGTCCACGCTCTTTGAGTTTTTGGTGCACCATTTCAAAGTGCTCCATTTCTTCTTTGCAAATCGCACACATCGCCTCAACCAAATCGGGATATTGTGGATAGGTCACTATCATAGAAATCGCGTTGCTCGCTGCCTTTTGTTCGCAGTAGGCGTGGTCAATCAAGATTTCTTCGATGTTTTTTTCAACAATTCGAACCCATCGTGGGTCTGTGGCCATTTTTAGTCCGAGCATTCGTTATTTTTTTAGACAAAAATACCAAAGTCTGTTCGAATCAAACAAGGATGAGATGTAAGCGCAATGCTTATATTTGTCGAATTGAATCAACAAAATGGCTAAATCGAACCAAAAAGACCTAAGTTGGCGTGCATTTGAACTGATGTGCACCGCCAAAACAATGGCTGAAAAATACGAGTCCAACAAAGAAATTACCGCTAAATATGTGCACGCCACCTCCCGTGGTCATGAAGCCATCCAGCTGGCAGTCGGGATGCAACTCCAACCCCAAGACTGGGTTGCACCGTATTACCGCGACGACAGCATTCTGCTCGGCATCGGCATGAAGCCAGAAGAACTCATGCTACAGGTTTTTGCCAAAAAAGACGATCCATTTTCTGGTGGGCGCACGTATTATTCGCACCCTTCTTTAAATCGTCCTGACCAACCTAAAATTCCGCATCAATCCTCTGCAACGGGCATGCAAGCTATTCCTACAACAGGTGTAGCAATGGGTATTCAATATAAAGAAAAAACGGGTCAAGCTACCTGGAGTGCCGCAGATGCACCTGTGGTGGTTTGCTCTCTCGGCGACGCCTCTTGCACAGAAGGAGAAGTTTCTGAAGCGCTGCAAATGGCAGCATTGAAGCAGTACCCCATAATTTACTTGGTTCAAGACAACGGCTGGGACATCTCGGCCAATGCCAAAGAAACGCGCGCTCAAGATATTTCTGAATACATCAAGGGTTTCCATGGTATCGAAGCCAGAACCATTGACGGCACTGACTTTTGGTCGTGCTACCAAACTGTAGCGGAAGTCATCGCAACGGTGCGCTCTGAGCGCCGTCCGTTTCTCATTCATGCCAAAGTACCCTTGTTGGGTCACCACACGTCAGGCGTGCGCAAAGAATGGTACCGCGACGACCTCGAAGAGGCCGCCAAGGCAGACCCTTATCCAAAATTAAGAGCCGCATTAGAGCAGCAAGACGTCCGTTTGGCCGAGTTCATCAATTTAGAAGCAAGAATTCGAAAAGAAATTGATGCGGCCTATGAGGTCGCGCTCAATGCGCCTGATCCAGAACCGAGTTCTATTCAAGACCATATTTTCGCACCGACTTCAATTACCGAAGAAAAAGGCGAGCGCGAACCAGCGGGCAAAAAGAAAACCGTCATGGTAGACTCCGCTCTTTTTGCAATGCGTGAAATTATGGAAGCCCACCCCGAAGCACTGCTTTATGGTCAAGATGTTGGCGGCAGGCTAGGAGGGGTGTTCAGAGAAGCCGCAACACTAGCCCAAACTTTTGGAGATGACCGCGTATTCAACACACCCATTCAAGAAGCGTATATCATCGGTTCTACCGTCGGAATGTCTGCTGTTGGCCTCAAGCCAATTGTCGAGGTTCAGTTTGCCGATTACATTTGGCCGGGTCTCAACCAACTTTTTACAGAAGTTTCGCGCTCCAATTATTTATCCAATGGCAAATGGCCAGTAAGTTGCGTCATCCGTGTGCCAATTGGTGCCTACGGATCAGGTGGCCCTTACCATTCATCTAGTGTGGAGTCGGTCTTGGCAAACATTCGCGGCATTAAAGTAGTTTATCCATCTACAGGCGCCGATTTAAAAGGCTTGCTCAAGGCAGCATTTTACGATCCAAATCCGGTAGTTATTCTCGAACACAAAGGTTTGTATTGGTCAAAAATACCAGGAACCGAAGGCGCCATGAGCATAGAGCCAAGTGCAGACTACGTTGTTCCTATCGGAAAAGCGAGAATTGTTCAAGAAGCGAGTGAAGAGGCGATTCAAAATAGTGAATCAATGGGTATCATAACCTACGGACGAGGCGTTTATTGGAGCGCGGAAGCAGCTAGTCAGTTCCCCGGACAAATCGAAATTCTAGATCTCCGAACCATCAATCCGCTTGACATGCAAGCCATGGAAGCCATTTGTAAACGCCATGGTAAAATTCTATTGGTAACAGAAGAAACCACAGAGAATTCCTTCACTTTAGCAATTGCCGGCAGACTACAGCAGTCTTGTTTTCAATATCTAGATGCGCCAATAGAAATAGTTGCATCAGTTGATGCTCCGGCCATTCCACTTAACTCCAGTCTTGAAGCCGCCATGTTGCCTAACGCACAAAAAGTGGCGACAGCTATTTCCAAACTTCTGAATTATTAAACAATGGAATTCAAAGAAATCATAGGGGCGGTTGCTCATTTTCACGATGCGTTTGGCATTCAAAATAACACACAACCAACAGCAGAGCTTACCGCCGCTGATGTCCAACTCCGTTTTGACCTCATGAAGGAAGAAAACGAAGAGTATTTAGAAGCAGCCAAAAACGGGGATCTCGTCGAGATTGCAGATGCGTTGGGTGATCAGCTCTACATTCTCTGCGGCACGATATTGCGTCATGGGCTTCAACACAAAATCATAGAGGTATTCGAAGAAATTCAGCGTTCCAACATGAGTAAGCTAGACGCCAATGGCCAACCAATTTATCGCGAAGACGGCAAGGTGCTCAAATCGGAGCTCTACTTCAAGCCAGACATCGCAAAAATCCTTCAATAATGACCGATTTATCTATCTATTTTCAACCTGTATCTACGGATATCAATTTTGAAGAAACACAACTCGGAAGTCATATAGCTCTGTTCACAGAATCCTTTCCAGAACTAAAAGGACCCGGATGTGCCATAATTAGTGTGCCTGAATTTAGAGGAACAGAATCAGCGCAACTTTCCACCGCCCCTTTTCGAACGGCATTTTATCAGTTGTATCCAGAATCAAACTGGGACAAGCCAATTTATGACTTAGGTGAAATCAAACCGGGTGCTACCATAGAAGACACCTATTTTGCACTCTCCAATGTAGTGAGTGAACTCGTTAAGCACAACATTATTCCTATTGTTGTAGGCGGAAGCCAAGACCTTACAATGGCGCTTTATCAGGGTTATGAAAAATTAGAACAACTTGTCAATACTTGTAGCATAGACCGCAGTCTGGATATCGGAAGTGCTGAACAATCCCTGAACGCTAAGAATTATGTGAGTCATATGTTGCTGCAGCGTCCATGTTACCTATTTAATCATGCTGTGGTTGGCTTTCAGCAACCTTATGCAGGGGCAGCAGAGCATGAGCTTTTTGAAAAATTATTTTTTGATGTGTGTCGTTTGGGTGAGTTCAACCAAGATTTCAAACTGGCAGAGCCTCATTTGCGCAATGCAGACATCATCAGTTTTGACCTCCAATCTATAAAAGCCAACGAGATGGGGAGTACCTACGGTGCGCCAAATGGGTTCACCTCAGTACAATTTTGTCAGATCACCAAATATGCGGGTATATCTGATAAAGTCACAAGTATTGGGTTTTTTAGCGAAGAGGCATTGAGGCCAATTGGCGCAAATTTACTTGCTGAAGGCATCTGGTATTTTTTACAAGGTTATTTCTCACGCGTTGGAGATTTTCCTTTTGGAAGCAAAGCAGATTATACCAAATTCACTGTTTTCATGGATGAGGTCTCCCGTGAGCTCATTTTTTACAAAAGCAATAAGTCTGCGCGTTGGTGGATGGAAGTGCCATATCCTCCTCAAAGTGGAACGCGCTATGAGCGCCATCACATGATCCCTTGCAATAAGTCAGACTATGACAACGCTATGAAAAATGAGCTTCCAGATTTATGGTGGAAGACCTATCAGAAATTGGGTTAACCTTTTTATTAAAAAGCCTTTTATTTTCCATTAGAATTCTTTACTTTAGCACCTTGAAATTGTCGTATTCTATGAAAATACGTCGGTTTTACACATGCTAAACTAAGCTTATGCTATTGAATAACAGACTACTAACTGCTGCTTTTTCTGTTTTGTTGTTTACGTCCTACGCACAACAAGATAAGCTTGTCACACACTTCATGTTTGACAAAATGAGCATCAATCCTGGTAAAACAGGTATTGACATGTACAACGGAATTTGTGCTACATCCATTTACCGCAACCAATGGGATAAAGTAAACGGAGCTCCTAATTCTGCTATACTAAACATAGAATCTAATCTTTCCCGATTTTTCCCTGGTGGTGTTGGTGTTAATTTCTACAACGACGCAATCGGTTTTGCCCGTCAAAACACTGTTCAATTGAATTATTCATATCCTATTCAAATTGGTCGCACAGGTGTTTTGGGCGTAGGTGTTGGTCTTGGCATCATGAACTACAGCATGGATCCAAATTGGGTAACGCCTAATGGTTTGCCTGCTGCTCAAGATCCTTCAATTCCAACGGGCTTTGCCGCTACGGCCTTCGATGCCAATTTTGGATTGTATTTCCAAGCCAAAAATTATTACGCAGGCTTTTCTACAACACATTTGTCAGAATCTGATCTTTCAAATGACCCAACAAACCTATCCTTATCTTTTCAAACTGCTCGCCACTACTATCTAATGGGCGGCTACATTTTTAAAGACGCATTCGGAACAGGCAACAACATCGACGCTCAAATGCTCGTTCGTACAGACCTAATTAAATTCTCTGTTGATTTCAATGCACGTTACATGATGGAGTTGGGTGGTAATCCTGCATACGGAGGTCTTACCTTCAGAACATCTGATGCAGTAGCATTAATGGTGGGTTATTCTCCTATTCCAAACTTTAACTTCGGTTACTCTTACGACATCAACATTAATAAACTAGCCAGCATTTCTCGTGGATCACATGAAATGATGGTTAAATATTGTTACTTCTTGCCGCCGCCTCCAAAAACGAAAGCAAGACACCCTCGTTGGTTATAAGAGGAAAAAGTGTAACCATTTATATTGTTCTTACGTTATACCCGAAATTAAACCTGTAGCAAGTTACTTGGGAGTAGGTCAGAACCAAAAACAAACGAATGAAAAAGTATTTAAGTTTTCTCTTTGTTCTTTTCTTCATGTACGCTTGTAGCGACATCGAAGGGAATTTAGTAGGTGTGAGTGGTAGAGACACCTGGTATCCAGACGTCCTCGGCCCTGGAAAAGTCCCGCTTGGCATGGTTTACGTGCCTTCTGGTGCTTATCAGGCTGGTGAAGACGACGAAGACATCATGGGCTTCCATACAGCGCGCAAGCGTACTGTATCGGTACCTGCCTTCTACATGGATGCCACCGAAATTTCTAACAACGAATACCGTCAGTTTGTGCACTGGGTCCGCGACTCTATTGCACGTGAAAAATTGTACCGCCGTAGCTACGATGAAGAAGCTGAGCGTTGGGTAAATATTCCAGACAATTTCTTCAAAGAACCATACAGAACACTTATGGCTATGGGCTCTGATCTACAAGGAGGAAATACGCCATTCCAATTGTTCATGGATTCTACCAACGGAGCTGAAGTAGATAAAACCATCATGACCATGTTGGGTAGCTATGACAAATCCAAAGGAAAAGGTAAAAAATTAGTAAACGGTTTCCAATACGACCAAAAGAAATACGGCATCACTGGTGGGCCAGACGAAAAATTCGATGTTGTCATGTCAGACGACGACCTTCGCGGCATATTCCAAATGTACAGTGGTGCAGCTAAGAAAAACGCACCTGATAAAACAAGTGCTAAAGGCGCTTCTACCAAAACTAAATACAACCAAGGTGGTCGTGTTGAAAATCGCAAATACTTCACACTTAACTGGTTAGAGCCAGTAGATTACGAAGATCCAGAAGTTGCATTCATGCTTTCTGACATGTATCTTAGTGAGGCAGAGCGTTTCTACAACCGTCGCGAGATCGACACCCGCTTACTTTACTTTGACTACTACTGGATTGATTACAAAGAAGCTGCTCGTCGCGGTAAAATCATCACCAAGTCTATCGATGCACGTAAAACATTCGCATATGATAGCCTTGATAAAGAAGCTGAAAACACACTTTATCAGCGTTCACGTCGCGAGCCTCTAGGTAAAGACTACAAGTCAAACGACCTTCACCGCTCTACGTTAATGACCATGGATCAAAACACCAACAAGGTATGGGTCGATACCACTGGTTATACAGAGCAATGGTCTGAATTCAGCAAACTCAATGATACCAACTCTTTAAGAGGAACAATTTTACAGAACCCTGGTCAAGATTTAGACCTTGGTTTCACCAACAGTAAAGGAGCTCACAATGCCATTAGAGGGCATTCAGACCGCTCGCGTTTCATCATCAAAGAGCGCATCAACATTTATCCAGACACACTTTGTTGGGTAAGAGACTTTACCTATGCTAACAAGTCTGCAATGACCCAAAATTATTTTTGGAATACAGCTTACGATAATTACCCGGTTGTTGGTGTTACTTGGTCTCAAGCCAAAGCCTTCTCTGTATGGCGTACACAAATCTTCCATTCGTGGTTGCAATCTAACGGAGACTTATTTGTAAACGATTTCCGTTTACCTACGGAATCTGAGTGGGAGCGCGGCGCAAGAGGAGACCTTGACAACATGCAATATCCTTGGGGTGGTCCTTATATTAGAAATTCAAGCGGTTGTTTCTTGGCTAACTTTAAGCCTATGCGTGGTCGTTACTTCGAAGATGGTGGTTTCTATACAGTAAAAGTATATAGCTACAATCCAAACGGATTCGGTCTTTATTGTATGGCTGGTAACGTTGCCGAATGGTGTTCTACCGCTTATGATGAGTCTACTTACGAGTTTGCTCATGATATGGCCCAAGACTACGAGTACGACGCCAAAGATGGTGAAGCGCCAGTTAAAAAACGTAAAGTATTGCGTGGCGGATCATGGAAGGATATAGGTTATTACCTTATGAACGCAACCCGTACTTATGAATATCAAGATACCGCCAAAAGCTACATTGGTTTCCGTAACACCATGACCCACTTAGGTCGTGGAGGCAAGGACATCGAGCAAGAGAACGGTGAAGAAATTCAAACAGATATTATCCTAAACTAAACTATAAACTATAATTCAATTAATTTCTAAATTCTAAAAAACAAAAATTATGAGTGGTAATGGTGGATTTTTTGCTTCACGCAAGTACAAATTAATTACAAAGTATGTAACCGGATACGGTGCCTCTGTGGTAATCCTTGGTGCACTATTTAAAATCATGCACTGGCCTGGTGCTGACCAAATGTTGATCGTTGGTCTCATCACAGAAGCCTTGATCTTTGCGTTTATCGCCATGGAACCACTCCATGAAGAAGTTGACTGGACGCGTGTATTCCCTGAATTGGGCGTAGAAGAAAATAATGATGAAAACCGTTTGTTACCACTCTTGAAAAAAGGTGGAATGGGCGGCGGTGGCGGTGCTGCTGACCAACTTGCAAAAGAGTTGGACAAAGCAGGTATCGACCAAGCTTTATTGGCTAAATTGAAAGACGGTATGTCAAACCTCGCTGATAACGCTAAATCACTTGGTGCAATCTCTACCGCTGCTGGTGCTACAGACTCTTACGTTAAGAGCTTAGAAACGGCTTCTGAAGGCTTAAACAAATTGACTGAGCAATATGCTTCTTCTGCAAATGCTATTGCTGGTATTGCAGGTGAAGGACAAGGTAACTTTGGTGCTGAAATGCAAAAATTAGGTCAAAACCTTGGTGCACTTAACAATGTATATGAGCTTCAATTGAAGTCTTCTCAAGACTATCTTGAAAGCATGCAACAAATGAGCAGCTTGCAAGAGAATATCAAATCAATTATGGCAGACTTATCAGCTTCTGCAAAAGATACGGCTTCTTACCGTGAAAACATGGCCATGTTGTCTCAAAACCTTACAGATTTGAACAACGTTTATGGTAACATGTTGCGTGCGATGAGAGGTTAATCCCTTTCTTTAAATATTTATTTAGTAGTAACAAATTAAAAATTAAAGAAAATGGCAGGTGGTAAGGAAACCCCAAGACAGAAGATGATCGGTCTCATGTACTTGGTATTGACTGCACTTCTTGCGTTGAACGTGTCTAAACAAATTCTCGATGCTTTTGTAGCCATCGAAGACAACATTCAACGAGGAAGTATTACACAATATGAGCGTGGGCAAACTGCAAAAGGTTCACTCATCGAAGAACTCGGCAGTGTAACCAAAGACGAAGCTGGTCGCGCAAAAGCTGAGAAAATCAAGAAATACCTTGGTATGATTGATAAAATCGACAAAAATGTTGGCGAATTTATCAAGTACGTAGATGAGCTTAAAATCGAACTCATTGGTAAAGTTGAAGGTCCTGAAAAGATCAAGACAGCAAAAATGAACGATAAAGAAAGTATCATTTGGAAAAAGTATGACCCAAAGACACCGTTGCTTCCAGCACGTTTGTATTTGCAAGCTATTCAAACCAAAGACAACTTCGACGTTCCTATGCACGAAATCGTTGGTTCTGAAATCTCAAAGGTTGATCCTACAAAAAAGGGTAAGAAACTTTGGGAGATGTTCAAAGGCCTTCGTTCTTCAATCGTAGAAACTGCCGGTAACTACAAAGAAGGTGAGAAGAATACTTGGAAACTCAAAGTGAAAGAAATAAATGCCTATGCAGATTTTCAAGATCTTGAAAAACAAATCTTAAAAATGTTCAACGCTCCAGGAAACAAAGTCAATCCTGAAGATTTAGAGGCGCTTGTATCTATTTATCAAGAATTGACCAAACAAGAATTTGCTGATCACCATGAGGCTAAAAATATCCATTGGTTAGGTCGTACTTTTGACCACGCTCCTTTGGTTGGTGCTTTGGCTTCTTTGAGTTCTATGCAGAACGAAATTTTGGCTGCTCGTGCCAAAGCGGTCAACTTGTTAAAATCAAAAGTAACAACCGGTGAGTTCTCATTCAACAAAATTCAGCAATTGGTAAGCGGCCCTGGTGTTGCTACTGCTGGTGAAGAAATTGAATTGCTCGTTACAATGGCAGCTTATGACTCAGATAAAAATCCTGGCGTCACGTCAAGTACTGGTAATGTTGAAATCAAGGAAGGTATCGGCCGCATCAAAATGAAAGCTGGCATGACCGACATGAAAGTAAACGGTACCGTTACCATTGTCAACAAATCTGGCGTTCCATACAAAAGAGATTGGGAATGGAAAGTGGCTATCGTTAAAGCTCAGGGTTCAATTTCACTTCCTGAAATGAGCGTTTTATACAAAGGATGGAATAACAAAGTTGTACCTGTGGTTGCTGGTGCAGTAAGTTCTTCAATCAGCGTAGATGGCGGTAGTGCAACAAAAGCATCTTGGACAGACGCTGAAGGCAACAAATACGACGGATATTACGTGAACGTAACAGGTGCTTCAAAGTTTGTAACCATTACTTTGAATGGTAAAGATAAAGATGGTAAATCTAAATCTTTTGGTAAATTCAAATACAAAGTGAAACCTTTCCCTAACGCAACGTTACAAGGTTCAACTATTTCAAAAACAACAGGTTTCAAAGCAGTAGTTTCACTCGGTCCAGACTCACCTTTTACAGGCGTATCTTTTACAGTAGTTGGCGGTGCCATCATTGTTGGAAACGAAGAAATTCCTTTAGTTGATGGTAGAGTTCCAGCATCGGCACTTGCTAAAGTTAAAGCTGGTAAACGTGTTGCGATCGATGTAACTTACAAACGTACGGGCAGTAATGAAATTAAAACTGCTTCGTCTGTATTGAAAGTTGTATCGTAATTTCAAAAAATGAGGATTATGAAAAAAGTATTGTTGGTTTTTGTTAGCGTATTATCGCTCACTATTCAAGCCCAAGATCGTCCGCAACGCGGCCCGTACAACACGCTTCCTGGAGGCGTAGTTGATGGTGTTGCCATTCAAGAGGAAGTTCCTGTGCGCGCTAAAGTAGAGTACGAATATGTACGTGCTAGTGATGTCACTTGGCAAAAGCGTGTGTTCTCTCGCATCGATGCGCGTGAAACCATGAACCACGATATCTTTTTCCCATATGATGCTTTTGACGGAGATTTGGCTTCAGGCTCAATGTATCGTCCGAGCAACGCAAGCGAAATCGATGATCCAACCTGGAATAAAGATCAGCGTCGTTGGTCTCTCTGGACGGTCATCATGCGCCACATCTTCCTTGGAGATCTAACAGTTTATCGTGTAGCAAGTGAGTTTTATCCTGATGCAGAAGATGGCTACAGCTTAAAGTACCCAATTCAGCGTCAAGGACAAAACGACTACTTTGAAGTGAAGAAATATCAAAAAGATGTTACCTCACTTATGGCATCAGGCGGTTTAGGTCCAAAACTTAGAATTTACCGTCCGCTATCTGAAGACACAATGGATGTAATCAGAACAGAACAAAGTCTTCAAGAATATCTTGATAGCTTGCGTTCCGATTCAGATTACGAAGAGTTGTTTGGTATTGACCAAGAAAAACTTCAGGACTGGTGGAACCTTACAACTGTTAATTCTCCAGTAAGAAAAGATGCGATCTCAATGTTTGTGCCTTCTAGCAATATTGTTGCTTATCACATCAAGGAAGATTGGTATTTTGACAAAGAGCGTTCAGTTTTAGACAAGCGCATCATTGCATTAGCTCCAGTAGCACGCTATACATTTGAGGAACCTGAAGAAGGTGAAACAGCTGTTCGTGGAGAGCTATTGGTTTACGATCAGTTGGGCAAGCCCTACAAGTTTGATGCACAAGCCAATGAATTCTTAGAATATACAGGCCGTGTTGAAGAACGCGAAATGTTTTGGTTGTATTTCGATGAATTGCGTAATGTAATTGTGAACTACTATGTTTACAATGACCAAAACGATGCGCAATGGATGTCATTTGATGACCTTTTCTGGAAACGCAAGTTTTCATCAGTTATCTACCGAGTATCTGACAAATTTGATCGTGAAATCCAGGATTACAAATTTGGTGTAGATGCTTTGTATGAAGCTGAAAAAGTCAAAGAAAGCATCCGCGATTGGGAACACAATCTCTGGCATTTTTAAGATGATAAAATTTATAAAAGCCCCGTTGAAAAGCGGGGCTTTTTTCGTTTAATTTTGTAGCGTGAAGTGGATAGGAAATCGAATTAGCTTTAATGATCAAAAAGACAAGACAACCATTGTCATCGATCCGTCTAAAAATGTTTGGATATCGGCGATTATGGGAGCTTGGTTGGGTATGTGGTATGCCATTGGCGGCACCGTGATCTGGGCCCTAAATGTCATGAAGCTCAAAGGTCAAGAGGAGTTGATTTTATGGATTTTTCTCGTCTTTTGGTTGTACTATGCTTGGCGTGTAACCATGAGTTTCTTTTGGAATATTCGCGGTCAGGAATACATCAAGATAGATGCTGATGCCTTTTATTTGAAGAAGTCATTTTTGCATTTTGGCAAATCGGTACCCTATTACTTTGACAATATCAAGAACTTAAAATTTGAGATTCCAAAGGAAGGAAGTTTCCAGGCGCTCTGGGAGAGTTCTCCTTGGATCAACGGTGGCGAACGGTTTGAGTTTGATTATTTCCACCAGAAGGTTCGTTTTGGCAAAAAACTAAATGAAAAGGAAGCCAAGTTATTATTTCAATTGATTTCAAAAAAAATTAAATCCTGATGTACGGTAAAATTAAAGCACATTTAAGTGACGAATTGGCACAAATAGAGCAAAATGGATTGCTTAAAAGGGAGAGAATCATCACTTCGCCACAAGGAGCAAACGTTACAGTAAGTACTGGTGAAGAAGTGGTCATCATGTGCGCCAATAACTATTTAGGCTTGTCTTCACATCCAGAGGTTGTTGCTGCTGCCAAAGATGCATTAGATACGCACGGTTACGGAATGTCTTCAGTGCGCTTCATTTGTGGAACTCAAGATATCCACAAAACTTTAGAGCAGAAAATTGCTGAATTTTATGGCACCGAAGACACCATTTTATATGCAGCTGCTTTTGATGCCAATGGAGGGGTTTTTGAGCCATTGTTTACTGAAGAAGACGCCATTATATCAGATGAACTCAACCACGCTTCTATTATTGATGGCATTCGTTTGTGTAAGGCGGCGCGCTATCGCTACAAGCACTCTGATATGGCAGATCTAGAAGCACAACTTCAAGCTGCACAAGCACAGCGCCACCGAATTATCGTTACAGACGGCGTTTTTTCAATGGACGGAGACCTCGCCAAAATGGATCAAATTTGTGCATTGGCAGATAAGTACGATGCAATGGTCATGACAGATGAATGCCACTCAGCAGGTTTTATCGGCAAAACAGGCCGTGGTGTGCCTGAGCACTTTGGCGTCATGGACAAAGTAGATATCGTAACAGGTACCTTGGGCAAAGCGCTTGGTGGAGCCATGGGTGGTTACACAACAGGTAAAAAAGAAGTGATCGAGATGTTGCGTCAGCGTTCTCGTCCATATCTTTTCTCCAATTCACTTTCTCCAGCAATTGTAGGCGCCTCCATTAAAGTATTTGACTTATTGAGCGCCACTACAGAACTCCGCGACCGTTTGGAGGCCAACACAGCGTATTTTAAAGAGCGCATTGTTGCAGCAGGTTTTGACATCAAGCCAGGAGGTTCGCCAATTGTTCCTATTATGCTTTACGACGCAGCTTTGTCACAAGAATTTGCCAATCGCTTGCTCTCAGAAGGTGTTTATGCAATTGGCTTCTTTTATCCTGTGGTTGCAAAGGGTCAGGCGCGTATCCGCACCCAAATTTCGGCTGCACACACGCAAGCGGACTTAGACAAAGCGATTGCCGCATTTATCAAGGTTGGAAAAGAACTCGGTGTGATTAAATAGCACCGTCCAGCGCTACATTACTGAATTTTTGATATTAACTTTCCTTATATTTGTCATATGCCAAATTTGGGAAAGATCTTCTTGTTTGCTATGATTCAGCTTTTTGTTTTCAAGGCTGTTTGCACAGGTATTCTGCCCATTTTGAAATCTGACCAACAGCTCTGGGTCTTAGAAGAAAGTCAGGAGAATGAAGAATCCGATGACACCTTTGAATTGAAGTTTACAGATGATTTCATTGATTTCACTGAGCAAATAGAGTTAAACAACCAACTGAATTTTAGCTCAACTAAAAAGGCTTATGCTTCCTATAATGCCTCCCTTTATATTGGGCATCCAAACCAATCTTTTCGACCTCCCTGTGCTTAATGACTGAAAATATTTCATTCATTAATTCAAGCATATGGCATCATTTTTTAAATTTTGGAAGCAAGATCTTCCAGCGGGTGGTCAATCAAAATTAGCAGCCGTTTTTCATGGCTTATTGTTGTTTTTTTCAATTCTCTTTTTGAGTTCTGTACGCAATTTGATTCCATTGGCAGCAGTATTGGTTTTACTCAAAGGTATTGGTATCGGCATTCTTGTTTCGATTTTCTATATTCTCAAAAGGAATTTTCAAAATCATTTTACCAAGGAAGAAACCAATGAAGCGTGTAGCATAATATTATCTGAAGAGGTTACCTTTTTGACTAAAGGAGGAATCCTTGATGCATTGCAACAAAGCAAGAATAAGCGCATAATTATCGATGCGTCAAGATCGAAATGTATCGATTTAGATGTACTTGAGTCCTTGCAGGAATTTCAATTCAACGCCGAACAAGAAGAGCGTCAACACATCAGTTTCATCAATTTATAATGGAGAATTTTTATAACGAGTTGTTGGAAAACAACAAAAATTGGGTGGCGAGTAAACTTCTTTCTGACCCAGATTATTTTAAAAAACTTTCTGTCGGGCAAAAACCGCCAGTACTTTGGATTGGTTGTGCTGATAGCCGTGTGCCCGCCAATGAAATCATTGGTGCCGAACCCGGTGAGGTTTTTGTGCATCGCAATATTGCCAATATGGTCGTGCATTCCGACATGAATATGTTGTCTGTGCTTGACTACGCGGTAAATGTTTTGCAAGTAAAGCATATTATTGTGTGTGGGCATTACGGTTGCGGTGGTGTGCAAGCGGCCATGACCAATAAGCACATTGGCCTTATTGATAACTGGATTCGCCACATCAAAGACGTTTACCGTCTGCATCGATCAGAACTCGATGCAATTGAAGATGAAGCAAGTCGCTTTGATCGTTTTGTAGAATTGAATGTTTTTGAACAAGTGCTAGACTTAGGTAAGACTTCTATTGTTCAGGCGGCTTGGGAACGCGGTCAGGAAATTCATGTACATGGTTGGGTCTACGCGATTCACGACGGCATGATACGGGATTTACAGGTTACACTCAAAGACAATGAGACGCTCAGCGATGTCTATAAGTTAGATTTATAAGAAACACAAGCCTTTGCGGGTCATTTCCCAATTTTAATTGTGTAATTTCGTGTCATGGAATTACTCATGATCATTTTATTGGTTTTGATCAACGGGGTCTTTTCAATGTCAGAAATGGCGTTGGTCAGCTCAAAGCGTTATAAATTGGAAAAAGCGAGCAAGCGCGGTAACAAAAAAGCCCGTAAAGCACTCGAGCTTTCAGAGAAACCAACACGCTTTCTCTCTACTGTACAAATTGGCATTACGCTTATCGGTATCCTCTTAGGGGTCTATTCAGGTGAAAACCTCACAAACGATTTCATGGCATTACTTGATAAAGTAAGCGTGCTCAAACCATATAGTCAAGAATTAGCCACGGGCTTTATTGTCGTGACCATTACTTATTTTTCGATTGTGCTCGGAGAACTTGTTCCAAAACGCATCGGAATGGCTTTTCCTGAAAAAATCATCACTTTCATGGCAGGCCCTATGCAAATATTAGCATTAGTCACTGGGCCATTTGTGTGGTTACTCACTTCCACGAATAACTTATTTGTAAAGATTTTAGGCTTAAATGATTCCACTGATCAGGCGGTTTCGGAAGAGGAAATCAAATCGATTTTAAAAGAAAGTGCGCAAGGAGGAGAAATCCAAGACATCGAGCATTCTATAGTTGAGCGCGTTTTTGAATTAGGAGACCGCAAAGTGAAATCTTTGTTCACGCACCGCAGTGAAGTTGTGTTCTTCAAAGAAAGTGACACTTGGCAAGAAATTCGCCAAAAAATTGATGAGCAAAAACACTCTGCCTATCCGGTTTCCTCGAGCAATGACTTAGATGACATCACCGGTATCATCTTACTCAAAGATCTTTTTGGTGGCCATACAGAACAAGATTTCAAAGTGGTCAATTACATCAAAGACCCCATTTATTTCAATGAAAATACCAGTGCATATCAAGTGCTGGAGTCTTTTAAAAATGAAGGAAACCATTATGGTATTGTGGTCGATGAATACGGTTCAGTTCAAGGCATCATTACCATGGATGACATGCTCGATGCGTTGGTTGGAGAAGCCACAGAACACTACCAAGATGAATACAAAATTGTTCAAAGAACCGACGATTCCTGGTTGGTAGATGGTCAGTATTCCATATTTGATTTTGAGAAGTATTTTGATGTGCTCGTTACGGACGAACAGAATTCCTATGCCACCGTTGCCGGCTTGTTTATTTCACACAAAAATGAAATTCCAGAAGTAGGCGACACGCTCATTGTCGATCAATTGCAATTAGAGGTTGTCGATAAAGATGGTCCTAGAATTGATAAATTATTGGTGACCTTACTTGAGAAGTAGGTAGTGGTCTCGCCAGGAATCGAACCTGGATCAAACGTTTAGGAAACGCTTATTCTATCCGTTGAACTACGAGACCAATTGTTGTATTTCTTGCCAAACTTTTTCGGCAGCGAGGTCCCAATTGAATGCCAAAACACGTTTCTTACCAGCTTCAACTAATTGGGTTTGCAAAGCTACATCATTTTTCAATTTTTCCATGGCTTTAGCGATAGCATCCACATCAAAGGGGTCCACAAAAAGTGCCGCATCGGCAGCAATCTCTGGCAAACAGCTTTGATCACCTGCAATGATTGGTGTTTGGGCCGCCATTGCTTCGGCTAAAGGCATGCCAAAGCCTTCAAAGTAAGGCACATAAACAAATGCTGCCGCTGCCGCCATGATGTTCGCGAGTGTCTTGGTTTCGATATGACCTTTGAAATGAATCCGTTTGGCAAGATTAGATTCAATTTCAAAAGATTGGTCTTTCCACATTGCTGCTCCTACGATAACAAGTTGATAGGAAGAATCTGTCTGAGCAAACAATTGAAAAGCTTGGAGCAAGCGGTGGATGTTTTTTCTTGGGTGCAGCGAGCCCACAAATAAAAAGTAAGGTGCATTAAAGCCCAATTGCTGCTGGATATTGTCTTTTTCTTGAATTGAAATGGGTTGGTATTGCGCGTTGACCCCATTATAGATGACGCTGATCTTTTCAGAAGGTATCTGATAACTAGAAATGATGTCTTTTTTAGTGGTTTCGGATACCGTTACAATTTGAGTTGCAGCTTTTGCAAAGCGAGGAAAGTACTTTTTATAATACCAGGCCACCCATTTAGGGAGGTCTTGCGGAAAATGTTCAAAATTGAGGTCGTGAATGCTGGCGAGCACGGGTACTTGTATGCTGAGCGGGAACATTCCGTCGGGTGTCCAAAATACATCGATCTGATCTTTCTGAATGGCTCTTCTCAAGCGCCATTGAAACCAAATAACGTATAGGAAAGGATGTCTAGTTGGCGGAAATACACTTTTGCAAATGACATTTGGTCCAAAACTAAATTGAGGGTCGACAGGTCGGTCAAAATATAAAACAAATGAGTGTTCAGGGTGTGCAACCGTCATTCGCTTGACAATTTCTAGCGTGTAATTTCCAAAGCCTTCCATTTTTTGGCCAAGTAAGGATCTGGTATTGATGCCAATGCGCATGCTAAAACTCGAGAATATAATTGGTTTGTTTTTCTTGTCCGATGGTAGTGGATGGGCCATGGCCGCAATAAACGACCGTTTGTTCAGGAAATTTGAACATGACGTTAAAAATGCTATTTTTCAAGGTTTGAAGGTCGCCACCTGGCAAATCTACCCGGCCAAAACTGCCTTTGAATAAGACGTCTCCGTTGATCACAAAACCACTTTCGTGATAGAATACTACGTGGCCCGGCGCATGTCCTGGGGTATGATAAACGTTGAATTTTAAGGCGCCAAATTGAACTTCTTGTTGGTCTTGAAGTTCAAAGCTAGGCACTTCAACTTCTTTGTAATTTTCAAATCCATACACATGTGCATAGCTCTTGACAGACTCCCAAGTGCTGTGGTCTGCTGCATGCAGATAGGCCGGTGCTTTGAAACGATCTTGGCAAAATGCGGCGCCTAAAATATGATCGATGTGGGCATGTGTAAACAGAATTGCTTTGACCGAAAGTCCATTTTCGTTGATATAAGCGAAAAGCGCTGTTTCTTCTGCTCTTGTATAGCAACCGGGGTCAAAAATGACGGCGTCTTGGCCATCAGAGACGACAAAGGTGTTTTCTTGAAAACCATTAAAGGAGAATACTTGTATCTGAACTGACATGTTTCAAAGTTACTGCAAATCTGCTTTAGCGCAGCAAATTGACATGACCTGTCAGGACTTCTTTTCTGTTTAAGTAATCGGTGTATTTGATTTTCCAGGTATAGGTGCCATCTTGACAAGGACGGAAGTTGTAGGTGCCGTCCCAGTAGTCTTTAAGATCGGAAAATTGATAAATGAGCTCGCCCCAACGGTCATAGATACTGACCTCTACCTCAAGAAAATTACCGCCAACAACTCTGAAATATTGATTGAACATATCGCCGTCTGGCGTGAAGGTATTTGGTACGTAAAAGAACGGGTCAAAGAATATATTGACTTGACTTTGTGCCGTACACCCATTTTCATCGGTGAAATAGACAGAATAAATGGCATTCTGATTGGGTGTTACTTCAGTTGACTGACAGGTCGGACAAGAAACTTCGTCTTGTGGCGTCCATAAAAAGGCACCGGGCCCAGATGGGTCTGCTGTAAGTTGGATGACGTCTCCTTGCACGGCAAAGATGTCGGATCCTGCACTCACAAAAGCAGGTTGATACACGTTGACTTGAACGTAGGCAGAATCTTGGCAACCTTGTGCATCTGTACCAATGACCATGTAAGTGGTGTTGTATGGAGGTAAAACAGACACCTGAGCACCGTTGGCGCTCGAGCCATTAGCGCTCGGACTCCACTCGTAATAGAGTGCACCACTTGCCCAAAGATTGGCTGGGCGCCCCGGACAAACGATGGTGTCGTTTCCAGCGTAAATTTGAGCGGTGAGAATAGCCACCCAAACAGAGTCTGTTTCTGTTCCGCAACTATTTGTGACATCAACAAAATAATATTGACCAACTAACGGGTTGATTTGAACGGTTTGGTTTGTTGCACCAACCAAGTTGTTATTCGGATACCAGAAGTAGCTGGTGCCACCTGCAGCGGTAAGTGGCATTGAGGTGCCATAGCAAAGCGCAACACTATCTATGAGTTGTGGAACAGGTGGGTTGTTGAAAACCGTGATGCTGATCGAGTCTTGAGCTGTACAACCATTGGCTGATGTGGTGGTGGCGGTGTAGGTAATATTGTTGGCTGGAGTTGAGATTACATTGGTGCCGTTTGTCGTGTTGAGGAAGTTTCCTGGAGACCAACTCACCGTACCGCTTGCAGTGGCTGCAATATTTACACTTTCTCCGATACAAATAGTGGTGTCGTTGGGCAGGGAAATGGTCGGGGCACTGACGTCAAGGGTTACTTGAACGGTGTCTGAACCACAGGAGTCTGCAATAATGACGGAAAAGGTTGTGGTGGCAAAAATTGTAGCAGTAGGATTTGCGATCGTTGGGTTGTTGAGCACATTTGCGGGAGACCAGCTGTATGTTGTTCCGCCATAGGCATCTAGTTGATAGGAATCGCCTGGGCAAATGCTAACTGCTGGTTGCACCGCACCTGCTGTGAAGCCACCGATATTGACGGTAACAGTGACTGAATCTGGGGTAAAACAGCCCGTTGAATCGAATGCCACGAGCAAGACATCATAAGTGCCGGGTGTGGTGTAGGCATGAATGGGTTCATAGACACTTGAGGTGGTGCCATCTCCAAAATCCCAGAAAAATGAGTTGGCATTTAGTGAATTGTTGTCGAAGTAAACACTTTGTGGAATGCAAATGAGTGGTTGTGGCTGAGCTGCAATGGCCTCTATGGTACTTAGTTCAAATTTGAAGCAAGCTAAATTACAATTGGTACTCTGATTGGTTGGTGACCACGAACCAGGGGTGCTGGTAAAACCGTAGTCATTTCCACCACAGGCGCCACAAACGGCATGGTAAATTCTGCCCTGATTGTCAAAGCGGGAAGTACCACCATCTACGTGATTGGAACTGCTGTTGATACCGCCCATAAAAGTGGCATATTTAAGGGCACTTGCATCTTGATCAAGAACAGCGATGTAAAAATTAGAACCGTTGGTATTGAGCTGGTAAGCATCAAGCGTCACTGGAAAGTTATTCGTGGTTGAATAAATTGCAGGGGCATAAATGGTATTTAGTGTACCACCCCATCCAGCAAGATAAATGTCGAAACAATCGGAAATAAGGAAAGCAGTTGGTGATATTTCTACGTGTCCGGTAGCCGCACCAATCATGGTTGTCCAGTTGGTGACAGATAAATCTTGGGCATATTTGCGTAAAAACTGACCAGAATTCGCATTTGCATAACATCCGGGGGTAACGGCCCATGAAGATTCGGATTGTCCGTAAACATAAACGGAATTGTTGACGTCTGTACGCACAAAGTAGGTCTGATCGTATTCGGATTGCCCCATGTAGGTACCAGATTGCAAAGCTCCACTTGCTGCATTGATGCGCAAAGCATAACCATCTGAAATACCGCCGTTAAACGTGAGGTCGTGTCCGCCTGTAATGGCTAAAGAACTTGAGGTGGTTCCGCCTGCAACGTATACGCTACCATTGGTGCCAGTGGTTATGGAATTGCCCGATTCTACGCCGCTTCCGCCAAAATAGGTGCTCCAAAACATTTGAGATAAGCCTGAGTTCATTTTGAAAACAACGGCGTCTTGAGTGCCATTGAGCAACCCTTGGAATGCATTGGTTGTTGGAAAATTCGTAGAAATGGTTGTGCTAGAAATGTAGACGTTTTGATTGGCATCCAATACGATTTCGCCGCGGTAGTGATCACCATAGTTGTAATTGAGCGCGCTGATATTCATGCCATCAGTGTTGGTGCCGCCTACATACGTCGAGGAAAGGAGTGCGGTTCCTGTAGCATTTAGGCGCGCCACGTAAATATCGGTGCCATTGAATTCTAGGGCGTCATACGTCAAATAAGGACCTCCATTAAAGGTGTTGTCATAGGACTGTCCGGCCATTGGAAAGTTGGTAGAGGAGGTGACGCCATAAATATAAAGCTCACCATTTGGCGCGCAAACAATACTGTGCGGCGTTTCATTGCCAGAGCCTCCGATATAAGTAGAGTAGAGGAGGGCAGTTCCGTTGGCATTGAACTTTGTGATCCCTACATCCATCGGGAAGGTTCCGGTACCGGAGTTATAGGAGGGATCATAAGCTCCTGCTGTGCTTGGATACCCAGACCCAAAAACGATTCCACCTCCAAAAAGATTCCCGTTGACGTCAGGTGTAGCGGTAAAGCCCCAGTTGTCTACGGGTGAACCCGTGAAGGTAGAAAATGTCAAACTCGGGTCGATGTAAAGCGCAAAATTTGGATCATAGGAAGATCCAACTTGAAATGAAACGATATCCTTTTCGATTACAAATTGAATTGGCACTTCTGTCCTTTGAGATTCCGAGAGGATATTCCATGCTTTAGGTGCACTGTAGGTGATTTCGCCAAAACGATGTGTGAGGTGCAGAAATCCTTGCGCATCGATAAACATGGTGTCGGCGCCAAGTATTTGAAAATCGAATTGATGGATATCTGAATGAGGGAAGAGCTGAAGGTGAAAAGCAAATTGTTGCTTGTCTATGAGGTATTTTAAATCGCCGCCAGTAAAAAAGTTACTTGCACTCAACTGGCGCACACCATGCACATTTGATTTCCATTTACTTTGGTCGTTTCCGATAAAGTAATTGTGGTAATGCGTGCTCGAATCTTGTGCGGTAAATGAGGCGTTCTGTGCATGCAAAAACTGATGTTTAATGGCATGATAAGTAGTGCCTTCGTGCGCTTCATGTGTTTCTTTTGTCTCGTGATTGTGAAAAGTAGCATCGGACAAAAAATAGGTCAGACCTTGTTGTTCGATATAAAGCCGACCAGAAGAAAGGGGCATATTGTACAAAATACGGTTGTCCCACTGGCCGTGATTAGGATACATCCAGATTTCTTGGGCAAACGCCGTTTGGATCAGGCTGACTAAAAATAAGACACGTATTAGGTTCATGAGTTGAGTAAATTTAACACAAACGGGTGCAATCTCAAAATAATAAACTATCTAAAAGCGAGAAGGTTGCCAAAGTCGCAGAAAAAAATTGCGTTTGGTAAAAAATTGCTGTTTATTTGTGTTCCAAATTGCTTTGATAATGAAACTCTCTACCATTTTTTTCTTTGTTTTTGTGGCCTTCAACACTTATTCAAGTTGGGCTCAGGATTATTCTCGCTTGAAAGTTTATGCCAATGACTTAGAGCTCAACAAACTTGCAAACCTTGGTGTTGCAGTCGATCACGGCATTCGCAAAGAGGGGGTGTTTTTCATTTCTGATTTTTCTAAAGAAGAGCGCCAAATCATGGATACCTATGATTTCAACTATGAAGTTTTGATTGAAGATGTTCAGGCATATTATATTGAAGAGCTTAATAAACCAGCATCCAAAGAGGGCGCGGCGTTGAAGAATACGACTTGTTCAGGTTCGGCCAATGGTGGTTCTATATTTACGCCTGCGGTCCCTACACATTTTAATTTAGGTACCATGGGTGGTTATCTCAAATATGAGGAGATGCTTGCTGAACTCGACGAAATGGTCGCTACTTATCCGAATCTCATCACAGCTAAAGCACCGATCTCAACTTTTTTAACAGCGCAGAACCGTCCACTTTACCATGTGCGCATTTCTGACAATCCGAACGTCGATGAAAGTGGCGAGCCAAAGGTTTTATACACAGCTATACACCATGCCCGCGAACCAATGAGCTTAATGGAAACGATTTTTTTCATGTGGTATGTGCTTGAAAATTATGGCAGCAACCCCGAGATCACTTATTTAGTCAATCACATGCAACTTTATTTTGTGCCGTGCATCAACCCGGATGGCTATGTGTATAACCAAACAACCAATCCAAATGGAGGTGGAATGTGGCGCAAAAACCGCCGCCTGAATTCGGGAGGATCTTACGGTGTTGACCTCAATAGAAATTACAGCTACGGTTGGGGAACAACAGGTACGTCCTTTACACAAACCAACGAGACTTACTGCGGAACAGCAGCATTCTCTGAGCCTGAAACGCAAGCCATGCGTTGGTTGGTTCAAAACAATAAATTTGTGACGGCCTTTAATGCGCATACTTACGCCGAAGACATCCTCTTTCCGATCGGAACCACAACCGCTGAATTCGCACCACACCACGATTATTTCCAAGAATACACGAATATCATGGTGACCTACAATGGCTATGTCGCAATGAAAAGCTCTGCATTGTATCCAGCATCTGGCGATTCCGACGACTACATGTATAAGGTTGATATTGGTGTGGGCGTCAAAGACACCATGTTTGTACATACTCCAGAAGTTGGTACGGCATTTTGGCAACCTTCTTCTGAGATCATTCCTACTTGTCAAGAAATGGTTTATCCCAATCTAATATTGGCACATATCGCAGGAGTTTACATCCAGACCACTGATCAAGATCCAAGTAATATCGCCACCATTACTGGAAATTTCTCTCATCAAGCCAGACGCTTAGGTAGGGAAAATGGTCCGGTAACTGTGAGCATAGTTCCTTTACAAAATATTGTTTCAGTCGGAGGCCCTGTGGTTCACGATTTAGCACTGCAGCAAAATGGCCTTGGCGCCATTAGCTATACCTTGAGTCCATCCATCCAATTTGGCGATCAAATCAAATATATTTTGCAGACAGACAATGGTTATTGGATCAAGAAAGACACCATCACCAAAATATATGGCGCCTACACGCTTCAAGTAACTGAAAATGGAACGGCAGCCACCAACTGGACGGGTAACTGGAATACGACAACCTCTACATTTGTTTCTGCACCGCGTTCATTTACGGATACCCCAACAGGCAATTACGTCAACAATGCCAATACCACTTATACTTACGTCCCGACCATTGATTTGAGCAATGCGGTGGCGGCTAAGCTCAATTTCTGGGCCAAATGGGATATCGAGGCAGACTACGACTACGTGCAATTACAAGTTTCTACAGACAACGGAGCAACTTGGGTGGGTCAGTGTGGCTTATATACCGTTGCGGGCAACTCAGCCAACGGAAGTGTACAACCCAACAACCAGCCGGTTTGGGAAGGTGTTCAGAGCACATGGGTTCAGGAAGAAATCCAGTTAAGCGATTATCTCGGACAGGTCATTAAAGTGCGTTTTCAATTGAAATCTGACGGTGGAACCCGCAAAGATGGCTTTTACTTCGACGATTTCTCCATCTATTACAACGAGGCTGGGCCTACTGTTGCACCGGTTGCACAGTTTCAAGCACCAAGTACTTTGTGTAGTGGAACAGCCGTAAACTTCACAGATTTATCTCAAAATTCTCCAACTTCTTGGGCTTGGGATTTTGGGGATGGTTTTACCTCGATTGAACAAAATCCGAGCAATGTTTTTGCACCAGGCACCTACACAGTTACCCTTACCGTTACTAATGCTGCAGGCACAAGCGTGATTTCACAACAGATAACCGTTCAGAGTGCTCCGGTTGTTGGTCTTTCTATTGCGAATTCGGATTTGGTTCTTTGTATTGAAGACGGTGCAGTTGCTATGGCGGTGAGTCCTCAAAATGCAACAATTAGCGGTTCTGGTGTTTCAGGAATTACTTTTGACCCAACAGGTTTGAGTGCTGGCCCCGTGACAATTTCCGCTACCACTACCGACCCATTAACAGGCTGTGTAGGTACTGCCCAACTCACCGTAATATTGGAGAGCTGTGCCCAACTCGATGAAACGGCAGCGCCAGATTTTAACGTATTTCCGAACCCAACCACAGGGCAGCTATCTTTCAGTAATTTGAGTGTAGATGCACAACTGACCATGTACGATGCGCAAGGTAAATTAGTCGGTGAATGGACCTACCAAAACCAGCCGATCCAACTTCAAGTATGCGAAGGAGTTTATTATTTAGAAGCGCAATGGAATGGTCAAAAGCAGCATAAAAAAGTGCTCGTTCTTGGCGCCAATTAATACAGCATAAAAGCGGCCAGCTTATTGATGTAATTTTGATACCCCGCCACAAACGGTGTGGTTTCGTGTTCGCCACCAGGCACCAGGTATGCTTCCTTGTAGCCTATTGTTTTGTGGTCATATACCGGCTGTCCGTGGCTTTTTACAGTTAAAAAGCTATCATCTTCGCCATGTATCCAAAGTAAAGGGATTTCTATCTTCTTGATTTCTGTTGCGTTGTCTATTTGAAGGTCGACAAGAAAAGAACCCGGCATGGAAAGCAAAGCGGCATCTTGAATCATGACTTCAGCCGAAGCAAAAGGTGCCTCCAGAATCAATTTGCTTGGCGCTAATGCATATGCACTTGGATGCGCCGCTACTTCGCAAGCTGCTGCGGAACCCAAAGAAAAGCCAAAAATGACAAAGCGCTCGTTTTGTAGCCCTTGGTCTTTGAGCCATTGAATGGCACGTGCTGTGGAGCGGTACATATTTTCCTCGCTTGCTTTTCCTTCCGACAAACCAAAACTCGGGTAGTCGATCATCAAAACGCCATAGCGACCTAATCCGCCTGTGTTTGCGTATAGTTTTTGTCTTGGCCA
The DNA here is from genome assembly GCA_937975705.1 of uncultured Flavobacteriia bacterium. Taxonomy (GTDB): domain Bacteria; phylum Bacteroidota; class Bacteroidia; order Flavobacteriales_D; family Crocinitomicaceae; genus UBA952. The sequence continues at coordinate 27,569 of CALJTX010000059.1, forward strand.
GTAGAAATCCATGTGGTCTTTGTTGCCATGGCAATAGAGTATAACGGTGTCTGTCGCAATGTTTTGTATATCACCCACATAAATCGCACTCATTTTTGAGCTGCCTTCTTCCAATTCCACATCCCATTGCAGTTGGTGAATAAGCGAATCGGGGACATCGAATTGTCCGTTTAAATCTAGGGTCAATTCTCCTTGATAGGCATCGAGCTGATAACTCTCAATTTGACTCGGGTTGAATAAAAATCCGTCTAAACGCTTGCGACAACCAAATGCCGTCAAGCCTACTAATAAAATAAGTGCAATATTTTTCATTTTTTACAAACGATAAGTGATGCCAAAATAAAGCCCAAGGGCTCCCTGATTTTGTAGTAAACTTGGATAAGGCACTACGATATTTTCATTGGATTCAAGCGGTGCCAATATTTTTATTTCTGCTTGATAGCTCCATTTGGGCCTGATCCATTGGTGCCCAAATTGCAAACTCGGGATCCAGAGTTGTTCGTTGGGTCTGCCTTGTGATTCTACGCGGTAGAAGTCAAACCAATTTGAGATGCCGGCGTACATGAAATTATAGTTGCTATGATACACTTTACACATTTTATCGAGTTGCTCAGGCTTCCACTGGCGTCCATATTTGAAGTAATAATTGGCATCGAGCTGTGGCCATATGCGGTTGGCGCCCGTGTAAAAATCGATCAAAATATTCGTGTTGAGTTGGCTAGAAATACCCATGCGGTCAGAACTCCACAATTTTTGGGAGGCGCCTAATTCAAACTGACCCACACCAAAAGCGAGCGAGGTGAGGTGCAGGTTGCCAAAAACGGTTGTTTGGTCGGTGAGGCCTCTGCCGTAGCCAACAGAACTAAAAGGGATGGGAATGGCGCCAATACCAGGTATTTTGGCTACCGGCCCACCAAAATGACCGGTGACAACTTGCTCTCCTTTTTTCAAAGGTTCGACAAAACGAGCGGGGGCACAAGACCACAAAAGGACGAGGCCTGAAATCAGAAAAAGTAGAATTCGCATCTCCAAATATAAAAAGATTAACCATCCAAATTCCTTACCTTTGTGTTATGTCGGGTTCGAGCTATGGTCAAATTTACAAACTCACCACTTTTGGGGAGTCTCATGGCGTGGCAATTGGTGGCGTAATAGAAGGTTTTCCTTCTAACTTTCCAATTGATACCGAACGCATTCAACTGGCACTTGACCAAAGGCGACCGGGTCAAAACGAATTGGTTTCACCAAGAAACGAAGCCGATAAAGTCTCCTTTATTTCAGGGATTTTTGAGGGTAAGAGCACCGGAAGCCCCATTGCTTTTCAAATCCAAAATCAAGACCAACAATCCAAAGATTACCAAGCGCTTAAGGCCGTTTACAGACCTTCCCATGCCGATTATACTTACCAGCAAAAATATGGTATCCGAGACCACCGCGGTGGCGGTCGCAGCAGCGCCCGTGAAACAGCTTGCCGTGTGGTTGCAGGTGCTTTGGCTGCTCAAGTTTTAGAACGCTTGGGCATAAAAAGTGCTTGTTATGTTGATCAAATTGGTCCGTATCAGCTTTCTGAACAAGACTGGTACGAGAACGACCAAATTGAAAATTCTCCACTGCGTTGCCCCGAACCTACAGTGAGCGAACAAATGCAAATCTATATGTCAGATCTTCAAAAAATTGGAGATACCACTGGTGGTGCCATCCGCTGTATTTTAAAGGGAGTTCCGGCCGGTTGGGGCGAACCCGTATTTGACAAACTTCATGCAGAACTAGGTAAAGCAATGCTTTCTATCAATGCTGTCAAAGGATTTGAAATTGGCAGCGGATTTGCAGCAATTGGCATGAAAGGCAGTGCCCATAATGACCGTTTCAATGCAGATGGCACGACCCAAACTAATTTTTCGGGCGGCATCCAAGGCGGAATTTCTAACGGAATGCCCATCAGTTTTCGGGTTGCATTTAAACCAGTAGCCAGCATACAAATGCCGCAAGAAACCCTCCAAAAAGATGGCCAACTGACCGCCTTAGAGATCAAAGGTCGTCATGACGCTTGTGTGGTCCCGAGAGCCGTGCCTATTGTTAGTGCAATGGCCAATATCGTCCTGCTAGATTTTTATTTAAGACAACAACGCAATACTTTATTTTTATGATCCAACGTATTCAAACCGTCTATTTTATTATTGTGATGCTCCTTTTATCGGCTTTGTTATCTGGAGTAGAAATTTTTGGTTTCCCTACCCTTAACAATTATTTATCTTACTCTGTTTATGGCATTCAAAGTTTCAAATCTGAGGCAAGTGCTTCTTTAGGTAAAGCGGAAAATATACAAGGTTCTGTGCTATTTTATTTTGTCATTGCATTTGTACTTTTCAATTACTATGTCATGATGAATTACAAGAATCTTAAAAAACAATATCGATTGGCACGTTTGGCCTTACTGATTTATTTGGTAGGTCTTCTAATTGTTTTGGTAGTAGGTAGTTTAGGCAAGCTTGCGCCTAGTGCTTTAGCTATCGAGCTCGGTTGGGGTTATTACTTGAGTGTAGTGGGCCTTCCATTTTCATACTTTGCTTTTAAAGGCGTCAAAAAAGACAAAGAAATTCTCGAATCCCTAGATCGCCTACGTTAATTATGAATTTTCTTTCTGTCGAACAACTCACCAAATCTTATGGTGAGCGTCTCCTTTTTTCTGACCTCACGTTTGGTATTGAGCATGGCCAAAAAGTAGCCATTGTAGCCAAAAATGGTGCAGGTAAATCTACGCTTTTGCGCTGTTTGCTCGGACTTGAACCGCCAGATAGCGGAACCGTTACCTTTCGCAAAGAATTGCGCATTGCCTTCATGGAGCAAACTGAAGACCTCAATCCGGAGCTCAGTGTACTCGATGCCGTGCTCGATCACGACCTTCCAGAAATCAAGCTCATTAAAGCGTACACGGATGCGCTTGCAGCAAATGACGAAGCCAAACTTGGTGACTTATACCAAGAGCTCACAGAGCACCAAGCCTGGGATCTAGAAGTAAAAGTACAGCAAGTATTATCGGTGCTCAAACTCAGTGGAATTACCCAAAAAGTAGGTCAGCTATCGGGTGGCCAGAAAAAACGCGTGGCACTTGCAAAAGTATTGCTCTCCGAAGCAGAATTTTTAATTCTAGATGAGCCCACCAACCACCTCGACCTCGACATGATCGAATGGCTCGAGCAATACCTGTCTGCTTCTCAACTTACGCTACTCATGGTGACCCACGACCGCTATTTTTTAGAGGTTGTTTGTGACACAATTTTAGAACTCGCCGACCAAACGGTTTATCGATACAAAGGAAATTTCTCTTATTACCTCGAAAAGAAGGCAGAGCGCGAAGACCAACTTCAGTCTACCATCGAAAAGGCTAAAAACACCTTTCGCAAAGAACTCGATTGGATACGTCGGCAACCCAAGGCGCGCGGCACCAAACAAAAGGCTCGCGTAGATGCTTTCTCAGATTTGAAGAAGGTGGCCAATCAGCGCCTAGAAGAAGACGAACTTGAGCTGCCTATCAAAATGGAGCGCCTCGGTACAAAAATCGTCGAGTTCCATAAAGTTTCTAAAGCTTTTGGTGAGCGCGTTATGCTGAATGATTTCAGTTATCATTTTCAACGTCAAGAACGCCTCGGCATTGTAGGCAACAACGGTGCTGGTAAAACGACCTTCCTAAAAATGCTGACCGGAGAGGCCGCACCTGATAGCGGCAAAATTGTCATCGGAGACACCGTTGTTTTTGGTTATTATTCTCAAGATTTAATTGAGGTAGATCCGGACATGAAGGTGATTGATGTCGTTCGAGAAGTTGCGGAGTTTATTCCATTAGAAAAAGGACGTCAGCTGTCTGCGGCGCAACTACTCGAGCGTTTTTTGTTTCCGCGCGATATGCATTATCATTTTGTGCACAAGCTCAGCGGTGGTGAAAGACGCCGTTTAAAGTTGTTGCGTGTACTGATGCTCAATCCCAATTTTTTAATACTCGATGAGCCCACCAATGACCTCGATATCTTTGCCATGTCGGTTTTGGAAGAGCACTTGCGCTTGTTTCAAGGGAGCTTAATTGTGGTGTCTCACGACCGTTATTTCATGGATAAAATGGTGGATCATCTTTTTGTCTTTCAAGGCGAGGGCCGCATCAAAGACATCACTGGAAACTACCATAGCTATAGAACGGCACTTGCTCAGGAGCAGCGAGATAC
>CALJTX010000060.1 GCA_937975705.1 uncultured Flavobacteriia bacterium
TTGCTGTCCTCGGCCTTATTGTTTTAGGCTTTTTTATTTGGGCAATTTCTGGACTGCAAGCTTCAATTGGTTGAAAAAATCAACTTTTTGCTAAAGTCGTGCGTATTTTTACTGAAATCAATTTGTACCTTAGTAGGTACATTTGTGGGGTATATTTCCACATGGCACCAATACTTGAATATTTAAACGGACTTCGTATCGATATCTATAGTCGTGAGCACCTGCCTGTACATATTCACGTTAGATATGGGGAGAAAGAAGCATTGATAGATGTCAGAAGTTCAAAAATACTGATGGGCAACATCCCAAGTCGGAAGTTAAAAATTATTGAAGTATGGTTAAATGAAGGCGAGCGAAGATCGTTAATTGAAAAGAATTTCTTTGAATTAAACCCTCATTTGAAATTCAGTAATACACCAACCGGAGAAAATGAAAAAAAGTAGTAATTCTTTCAGAGGTCTACCAAAGATTCTAAGGATCAATCACATAGACCCAGAAAATTTAAAGATTTCCGTACTATTTAACAACGGCGATAACCGCGTGCTTGACTTCAAGCGTATTTTTAACGAAGATTGGAAGATTCAATCAACCGAAATAGAATATCCCTTAATGAAACCGCATGAATTTCAAAAGGTAGCATTAGTCAAGAATACGCTTTCATGGAAAAATATCAAACCCTATTTAACAAACGAAAATGGCGAGCAAGTTGCCACAGTTTATGATGTTGGTGCTGACGTTTTATACGGTTTGAGCACTGAAGACGCCGAACGCACCCAAAGCATCGGAGCCTTGTTCAAAAGTTGGCGAATGGCTGCACAACTTACCCAAGATGAAGTTGCACAAAGAGCAGGTACGTCGAGAACATACATTTCAAAACTTGAAAACGATACCCAAGCAATCGAACTCAAAACACTGAGTAAAATTGTCGAGGCTAGCCTTGGTAAAAAACTTGTCTTAAGTCTTCAATCTTAACAAATAACTCAATACCCACCAGCACCGCCCGCAACTTGTTCTACTGGGTGCCAAGTGGTTTTGATTTCTTGAAAATCAGCGATATATGGCAACCCTTGCGCGCTTTTAACGTGTAAGGGATCCGTAAAAATGCGCACACGCTTGAGGTTGTCGATTGCGGCTTCTTGGGCAGCGTTTTGAAGATTTGAATCAATTGGCGCAATGCTCAGTGCATTCACATCCATGTGACCGGCCAATGTTGGCAGCAACTCACCTACTTCTCCGGTTAAGATATTCACCACACCTCCTGGCACATCGGAAGTAGCCAAGACCTCGGCAAACGAAATTGCACAGAGGGGTTGGGTGGTATTGGCCACTACAACTACCGTGTTTCCACCAATTAATAGGGGTAGAATTTGGGAAATGAGGCCAAGGAGCGCAGTTTGTTGACATGCAACAACCCCAACTACGCCCATAGGTTCTGGAACTGAAAAATTAAAATGTGAAGACCCCACAGGATTCACACTACCGAGTAAAGTCTGAAATTTATCGGCCCAACCTGCATAATATACACAGCGGTCTATGCTCATTTGCACCTCTTGTTCGGCACTTTGCTGCGCTAGACCCATTGCTGCTAATTCCTCAATAAATTGCACTTTTCTGTTCTCGAGCATCTCGGCAATACGGTAAACAATCTGACTGCGGTTAAAAGCCGTTTTACCTGCCCAAGAAGCTTGCGCTTTGCGTGCTGCCTGAACAGCATTGCGCACATCTTTCTTGGAGGCCTGACAAACATTGGCAAGGTGCTTTCCATTTGGCGCTAATACGGCGTAAGACCGACCACTTTCGGTGCGCGGAAATTGGCCGCCAATGTATAATTTATAAGTTTTAAGGATTTCCATTAGTTTGAGAATTTGAGGTAGGCACTGAGACCATGGCGGCCACCCTCGCGGCCGAAGCCACTTTCTTTATAACCGCCAAAGGGCGAGGCGGGATCAAATTTATTGTACGTATTGGCCCAAATGACGCCGGCGTTGAGTTGCTGACTGACACCAAAAATGCGCGCACCTTTGTCCGTCCAAATGCCTGCGGCCAAACCATAAGGCGAGTTATTCGCTTTCTGTACAACTTCTTCTATGGTACGGAATGTTTGGATGGTCAGAACAGGGCCAAAAATCTCTTCCTGTACAATGCGCGCACTTTGTGCAACATCCATGAAGAGTGTGGGTTTACAATAATAACCAGAACTTGGAAGCTCACAAGTTGGTTGATAAATTTCGGCTCCCTCTTCTAATCCAAGTTGAATGTAACGCTCAATAGTCTCGAGTTGTTTTTTTGAATTGACGGCACCGACGTCTGTGTTTTTGTCGAGTGGATTGCCCACATAAATACTTTGCAGGCGGAATTTCAGCTTTTCAAGCACGCGATCGGCAATAGACTCCTGAACAAAAAGCCTAGAACCAGCGCAACACACATGGCCTTGGTTAAAGAAAATTGCATTAATAACGCCTTCTACTGCTTGATCAATTGGGGCGTCTTCCAAAATGATATTTGCTGACTTTCCGCCGAGTTCAAGCGTGAGCTTTTTGCTAGTGCCGATGCATGCTTTTTGGATCTGCTTGCCAACTGCGGTGCTGCCAGTGAAAGCTATTTTATCGACGTTTGGATGTGCCACAAGTGCCGCTCCGGTGTCTCCGTAACCGGTCACAATATTGACCACTCCCGCGGGCAAACCTGCTTCTTGGCATATTTCAGCAAATTTTAGGGCTGTTAAAGAGGTCGTTTCTGCAGGTTTGAGCACAACTGTGTTGCCACAGGCCAATGCGGGCGCAACTTTCCAGGCGAGCATTAATAATGGGAAATTCCAAGGGATGATTTGAGCTGCTACCCCAAGAGGTGAAATTTGTTGTCCGGCAAAGGCTTCTTGCAGTTTATCGGCCCAGCCTGCGTAATAAAAGAAATGATTGCAAGCCAACGGAATGTCGATATCTCTGGATTCTCGAATGGGTTTTCCACCATCTAAGGTTTCTAGAACAGCCAGCTCTTTAGCCTTTTCTTGCATCAGCCGCGCAATTCGAAAAAGATATTTGCCACGCGCTGCACCCCCCATTGTTGACCAACTGTTATCGTAGGCTGACCGCGCTGCACTGACCGCTAAATCGATATCGGCAGCATTGGCCCAAGCGATTTTGGTCAAAGGGCTTTCATCGGCAGGATTCACCGAATCAAAATACGCATTGGAGAGCGGCGCCTGCCACTTTCCATCGATAAAAAGTTCGTATTGTGACTTGATTTGCACCTGCGCTGCAGATTCTAAAGAAGGTTCTAGGTTCCAGGTTGAGTTGCTCATGATTAGTCGATTGAAAAGTAGGCTGCCGATTGGTATTTACCGGTTTGTTGTTTTTGGTATTGCATCAGTAGGTCGTTGGCCAAACTACTGGCGCCAAAACGATACCATTCGTTGGAAAGCCAGGCCTCGCCTAATACTTCCTTGACCATTAATAAATGTTGTAGTGCCAATTTGGATGACGATATGCCACCAGCGGGTTTCATGCCAATCATTTGACCTGTTTTGTCGAAATGATCTTTGATGGCGCCCAACATGGTGAGCACTACTGGAAAAGTTGCAGCGGGCTGAATTTTTCCGGTAGATGTTTTGATGAAATCGGCTCCGGCAGCAATGGCTAAATCCGAAATTCTTCGGACTTGGTCTAGGGAATCTAACTCGCCTGTTTCGAAAATAACTTTAATGCGAGCTTGGCCACAGAGGGCTTTGATGGCAGCAATTTCGTCGTACACAAATTGGTAATCACCGGCTAAGAAACGGCCGCGCGAGATGACCATGTCGATTTCGTCGGCACCATTATCTAAAGCATATTGCGTATCCAGTTTCTTAAGCTCAAACGGCGCCTGACCTGAAGGAAATGCGGTAGAAACACTAGCTACTTTGATGCCCGAATTGCCAAGTGCTTTTTTGGCGACACCAACCATGGTTGGATACACACATACGGCAGCAACAGTTGGCAAATCAGCGGCTTGATCGTGGAGGTGCTGCGCTTTGTAGCAGAGCTGACGCACTTTGCCCGGCGTATCTTTACCTTCTAAAGTGGTGAGGTCTATCATGGAAAGCGCCATGCGCAATCCTTTTAGTTTGGCAGCGCCTTTAATGCTGCGGGCTTGGATGCGCGCGATGCGTTCAAGTGTGCCAATTTGGTCAATAGACGGGGAGTTTGCTATAATAGCGTTGAGTTCAAGGGGCGAGATGGATTCAAGCATAACCCAAAGTTAAAAAAACTTGGGTACGTAGGTTTAATCTTCGTCGTCGTCAGAAGGTTCGTCGCCGGCGAAGTCGTCTTCCTCTTCATCGTCGTCGTCGTTGAGGTCGTCATCTTTGAGGTCATCTGGCTTATCGAAATCGTCTTCGAAGTCGTCTTCCTCAACGGCGGGCTTAGCCTTTGGCTGAATTTTATTGATTTTAACCAAATAGATGACTTCGTCCGTTTCCCAAACTAAGGCGTCAAGCACCTCTCCAGTTGGTGTTTTGATGGAGGTCAGGTGATTGATATACCCATCCGGAAAATCGCGGAGGATTTGTTTTTTCTGCTCGATGGTGAGCTTATCGTAACTGATGATTGCTCTTCTTTTTGACATAGGATTGACAACTATTTACAAGGCAAAATTATATTTTTTGATATTGTGGCAAACAACTCCTGAAAAATTCTTGAAAAAATTATTTTTCAATTCCGTAATCTTTCGGATTAAGTCCCTAAAAGCCAGCATCAGACAAGCTTTTTTGAATACCTTTGTCAAAAAGCAAAAGTTTCTATGTCAAAAGCAAAAAGCGCCTTTTTCTGTCAAAATTGTGGTCATGAAGCACCTAAATGGCTCGGAAAATGCCCAGGCTGTAAAGAATGGAACACTTTTGTTGAAGAGCGCACCGAAAAAACACCAAAGCATGTGGTCAGCTTTTCGAAGTCGTCTGAAGCGCATCAAGCAGTGCTGATTCAAGAGGTTAAAAAAAGTGAAGAAAGCCGCATCTCGCTTCAAGATTTTGAGCTCAATCGGGTTCTGGGCGGAGGAATTGTTCCGGGTTCTATCAATCTACTCGGCGGCGATCCCGGGATTGGAAAGTCTACACTCCTGCTCCAATTAGCCATCAAAGAACAGCTCAAGGTGCTTTATGTCTCTGGCGAAGAAAGCGAACAGCAAATTGGCATGCGGGCTGAGCGCCTAGGCCTAGACAACCCCAATTGCTACCTGCTCACCGAAACCAATCTTCAGCAAGTATTGGTGCAAGCCGAACAAATTCAGCCCCAACTACTCATCATTGACTCCATTCAAACACTCTATACTGATAGCGTTGAAAGCTCACCGGGCTCCGTTGTTCAGGTCCGAGAATGCACGGCCAATTTATTGCGCTTTGCCAAGCAAACCGATATTCCCATCTTCTTGATTGGGCACATCACCAAAGATGGCACCATTGCAGGTCCTAAAGTACTCGAACACATGGTAGATTCCGTCTTGCAATTCGAAGGAGACCGCCACCATATTTACCGCTTATTGCGCAGCATCAAAAACCGCTTTGGCTCAACCAACGAGCTCGGCATCTACAGCATGCAGGGCAATGGGCTCTTACCCGTAGCCAATCCTTCAGAAGTATTGGTTTCTATCGGTGCTGAAGCCTTGAGCGGCGTAGCTGTAGCTTCTATGGTAGACGGCATTCGGCCCTTGCTCATTGAGGTCCAAGCTTTGGTTTCTTCAGCAGCCTACGGTACACCCCAGCGCTCTTCAACTGGCTTTGACGTCAAACGCCTCAATATGCTACTCGCCGTGCTCGAGAAACGCTGTGGTTTCAGACTAGCCGCAAAAGACGTCTTCTTGAATATTGCCGGTGGCATTAAAGTAGATGACCCCGCTATAGACCTCGCTGTTGCCATGGCTATTTTATCCTCCAACGCCGACCTCGCCATAGATAAAACCATTTCTTTTGCAGCCGAAATTGGCCTCAGCGGAGAGCTCAGACCCGTCAATCGTTTAGAGCAGCGCCTTGGTGAGCTCGAAAAACTCGGTTACAAAAAAATCATCGTGTCCAAGTATTCAAAAGGAATCAAAGGACACAAACACCAAATAGAAATCATCCCCTGCACCAAAATTGAAGAAGTAGTGCGTGCAGTTTTTGCTTAAAGCTATGCCCAGACTGATCCTCGTCCCGACCCCAATTGGCAACTTAGAAGACATCACGCTTCGGGCGCTGCGTATTTTGCAAGAAACACCACTCATTTTTGCAGAAGACACCCGCGTGACCAACAAACTTTTGAATCATTTTGAACTCAAAAAGAAGGTCTTGGCTTTTCATGCCCACAATGAACACCGTTTTTTAGAGAAAACCATTGAACTCATTCAACAACATGAATTTTGTGTTTTGGTTTCCGACGCTGGCACCCCTGGCATTTCAGATCCTGGTTTTTTATTGGTGCGCGCTTGCGTCCAGGCAGGGATTGACGTAGAGTGCCTCCCTGGCCCTACCGCATTTGTGCCCGCACTCGTCGCTTCCGGATTTCCTTGCGACAAATTTGTTTTTGAAGGTTTTCTTCCGCACAAAAAAGGCCGTCAGACGCGCATCCAAGCACTCTCACAAGAAAACCGCACTGTTGTGCTTTATGAATCGCCACACCGCATTGCCAAAACGCTCAACCAAATGTGCGAATGGCTTGACCCACAACGCGAGGCTTGTGTGGTAAGAGAAATCAGCAAAAAATTTGAAACGTATCACCGAGGTACTTTAGCTGAACTCCAATCTTATTTTGCCCAACACGAAGCAAAAGGCGAAATCGTCTTGCTCTTGAAAGGGAACACCGAATAATTGCGGGTTTTTCGCTATTTTTGAGGGTGCAATTTCAGCAAATCATAGGTCAAACTACCCTCAAGCAAGAACTCATCCAAGAGATCAATTCTGGCAAAATTGCGCATGCCCAATTATTGCAAGGGCCAGCAGGCTATGGCGGACTGCCCTTAGCTTTGGCTTTTAGTCAATACCTATTTTGTACCGACCGCGGAGCAACTGATAGCTGCGGGCGCTGTGCAGCTTGTCAAAAAGTACAGCAACTCCAGCATCCCGATCTTCATTTTGTTTTTCCGGTTGTACTGAGTGTTGGCAGAACTTCCGATCTATTTTTAACCGATTGGCGCGCGCAACTCCAAGAAAGCCCCTATTTCGATCTTTTTGAATGGACCGAACGCATCGATTCAAAACTGCGCAAGCCCATTATTGGCACCGATGAAAGCAAAGAAATCATTCGCAAACTCAGCCTCAAAGGCTATGAGGGCGGATATAAAGTCATGATCATTTGGCAACCAGAAGAAATGAATGCCGATTGTGCCAACAAGTTGCTCAAGATACTCGAAGAGCCACCTGCCAACACACTTTTTCTATTGGTGAGTGAAGACGCCAGCAAACTCATGATCACTATTCAATCCCGAACCCAACTCATTCGGGTGCCCAAAATAAGCGCAGACGACCTCAGCACGTACTTGCAACAATCGAAAAGTCGAACGCGTACCAACGCCGATGCCATTGCCGCTTTTGCAGACGGTTCGGTATTGGCAGCGCTGTCTTACCTCGCCACCTCAGAAGACCAAGACCAACAGCGCAATCAATTCATCCAACTCATGCGTGTTTGCTACAAAAAAGAAGTGCTCGCCATGATGAATTGGGCCGACGACATCGCCTCAATAGGTAAGGAAAGACAAAAACTCTTTATTCAATACACGCTTCATATGCTGCGCCAGAGTATACTCACCAACTATATGGGTGACACCCTGACCAAAGTTTCGAATGAAGAAGCGGCATTTTTAGAAAAATTCGCACCATTTATTTCCGGTAACAACATCCGCGAATTCATGAGCACCTTGAACGACGCCTATTTCCAAATAGACCGCAATGCCAATGCACGCATCTTGTTCACGCAACTTTGTTTTCAAACGATGCGCTACATCCATCAAGCGTAGTTCAAACGACATTATTTATTAACTTTACAACAAAAAAACATCAAATGGGTTGTGCGTCATGTAGTAGCGGTGGAGGAACACCAAAAGGTTGTAAAAACAACGGCACATGCAGCAGCGGCGGATGCAACAAACTTGAAGTTTTTGACTGGCTTGCCAATATCAGTTTGCCCGAAGGCCAAAGCACTTTCGAGCTCGTGGAAGTGCGCTTTAAAAATGCCCGTAAAGCTTTTTACAGAAATGCAGATCAAATTTCCCTTCAAACCGGAGATGTCGTTACTGTAGATACAGCACCAGGCTGGGATATCGGCGTGGTATCGGCTCTAGGTGAGCTCGCCCGCATTCAAGTCAAGAAAAAAGCACCCAACCTCAAAACAGTTGAGTGCAAAAAAATATTGCGCATTTCCAATCAAGAAGAAATCGATAAATGGATCAAAGGCCGCACCCTTGAGCGCGATCTTCTTACACAATCACGCACCCTGGCTCAAAACCTCAAACTCGACATGAAAATCTCTGATGTCGAGTACCAAGCAGACCTCAGCAAGGCTACTTTTTATTACACTGCCGAAAGCCGCATCGATTTTCGACAACTCATCAAAGACATGGCCGAGCGCTTTAAAGTGCGTGTCGAAATGCGCCAAATTGGTTCTCGTCAAGAGGCTTCTCGCCTCGGCGGAATCGGCTCTTGCGGCCGAGAACTTTGCTGCAGCACCTGGCTCACAGACTTCAGATCTGTATCTACATCTGCAGCGCGCTACCAACAACTTTCTTTGAATCCGCAAAAATTAGCGGGCCAATGCGGGAAGCTCAAATGTTGTCTCAACTACGAGCTAGATATGTACCTAGATGCCATCAAATCTATGCCCAAGCCCGACAGTAAACTACAGACTGAAAAAGGCGATGCCGTTCACATGAAAACAGATGTGTTCAAGCGCATTATTTGGTACGCATACAAAGGCGAAAATGGAATGGTAGCACTTACGCCTGAACGCGTAGCCGAAATCAAAAAACTCAACAAAGACGGCGTCAAGCCAAAAGATCTTGCCGATTTTGCACAAGTCAAAGAAAAAGTTGAAGAAATTGGCTATCAAAATGTTGTTGGGCAGGACAGCCTGACGCGCTTTGAAAAATCTTTCAGCAACAACAATAAAAAAAGAAGACCCAATCGCAAACCACGCAAACCGAACCCCGGAGGGCCAAAAAATGAAAAAGCTAGTTAGTGTTTTTTTCTTGCTGTGCTTGTTTTTGACAAGTTGCACCCAAGAGGCCGTTTACACAAAGGCCTATCGTTTTAAAAACGAACAATGGGAGCAAAACGTCAAACCGCATTTTGAAGTCGAAATCAAAGACACCACCCAACTCTATGATTTCATTTTTACACTCCGCAGCACCACCGACTACGCCTACAACAACCTCTGGATTTTCTTGCGCACCACACCGCCTTTTGGCAAAAGTGTACGCGAACCTTACGAAATCAAAATGGCCGACCCTAACGGCAACTGGATCGGAAAAAAATCGGGTACGATTGTAGAGCACCAACTCATTTTCAAGCGACGTAAGGTACCTTTTAAGGGTAAATACAAATTTGTGCTCGAGCAAGCCATTACAGAAAAAATTGTAGACGAATTGCTCGACATCAGCTTAGAAGTCCAGATTAGCGACGCAGAATAATGCTCAAATTTAGACCCTTAAGCGCAGAAGAATTGACCGAGCTCGAAACGGAGTTCAAGCATTTCCTTGTCATCAATGCAATTTACGATGACGAATGGCGGCAACTCGCAGCCAACAACCCTTCAAAAGCCCAAGAATTTATTGACTTATTTTCCAATATTGTTCTTGAAAAAGTGTACACAAAACTTCCGGGATTGCTGCACATTGGCTTAGATTTCATCACTGTTTTTGATTTTCAAAAAGACATCTGGAATTTCTATCATTTTCAACTTCCTTCGCACATTTCTTTATCGGAAGTTAACGCCGACAACTTCTTGGCTTTCCTTCAAACATCCTGGTCAGAGCTCACCTTGAAAAAAGGAACCAAAAAAAGTTCTGAACAAAAAGCGGAGCAAGTACATGCGCTCATTTGTAAAGGAGCAAGCCCGCTTCAAGCGCACGCACTTCAGGAATTTCTGCAGCTATTTAATGCCGTTTGATATTTCTTTTTTTACTTGTTAGGCATCTTTTTTTGGACAATTGCGTTTATAGAACTAAATTTGAGTTATTGTAACCTAAACACAAACGCATGAAACTGACGCGCTTTGCCTTCTTAGCCACCTTACTTTTACTGATTTCTTCAGCCTGCATCGAACACGAAGTCATTCCACCACCAAGCAACAAAGTGGATTTAAATGCCAGTTTTATCGGCTACATCAACGGCACACAAGTTGAGCTCACTCAAAACGTGAACAACTACCTAGGCTTCGCCTTGGACACGCAAATTGTGAATGTAGCACCGATCATGTCAAAGGTGATCTACTCTTCAGGAATCGCTTCTATGTCGAATCCACAAAGCATTACTTTAGCCTTTGGTTCACTTGAATGGGATGCCACCGGGAGCTCCACTCCTACCCTTCCTATGTTCAACGACTTTCACATGACCAACTCAGGCAATCCTATACCTTTCAAAGATGTGACCACGCTTGCTACCAACAGCATCAACGGTGTTCAGGTCTCTTATACAGACAATACGGGTAAATTCTGGATTTCTCGCGAGACCGACCCAGGCCAAACAGCCAACTTTACAATTTTAAAGCAAGCTTCGGACGGTACTGGCGATTACTCCCTATTCGAGGTTACCTTTAGCTGTAAAGTTTGGTATGTAGACCCACAAACAGGCGTTGAAGAATCGATTCAAATCAACAACGCCAAATTGCGCAGTTGGTTCAAGCGCTAAACTTTTTGTAGCACCAAAACGCCTGAATGAGTGAAGCACTCAAAATAGCAATTATAGGCGACTACAACTTCACCTACAACTCGCACCACGCGACGAACCTTTCCTTGGACCACGCTGCCGAATTTCTTGAGCTAGAAATCAATTATTACTGGATCAAAATCAATGAGGCTTTACAATTCAAAAAACCGGTCTTTGAACAATACGACGGTATTTGGGTTGCACCGGGCCCCTACGTCAATCCTTTTTTCTTAAATGGTGTTTTCCGACAGCTCGTCGAACTCAACATCCCTGTTTTTGCTACAGGCGATTGCTTTAAAATCTTTATCGAATACCTGATTACCGCCAACAACATGAATCCTTTTGGCGAGAAGCTCATCTCTGAGAATCTTGTCAATAGCAATCATTTTGAGCGCATAGAAGTACTTCCAAAGACGGCAACAATGGAACGTTTGTACGAGAACTGCAGTGCTGTGGAGCTGAGTGCAACGCGCTATAGCATGTATCCGCAACTGCTCGAACAATTGATTGGTGAGTTTATTGATATTGAGGCGGTCAATCAGTTCGATGACCCCGAGATCATTACACTCAAAGACCACCCCTTCTTCTTGTCATCGAGTTTTTGTCCGCAGATATCCTCTACCCGAGACCTCCCGCATCCGCTGGTCTATACTTTCCTAAAATTATCGGCCGAAATTGCAGGCCTTGACTCACAACTCCAAGAATAAATCGAGCTGTGTGTAGTATAAAAAAGGCCTGACGGGCAAGTTAAAAATACTTTCTAGTAGTCCGGCGTAAGAAATGATTTGCTTCATATGGGCGTCATTGCGCAGGCCTGTCTTGAAATCAATCACAACCACCTCCTTTTGCTTAAGCCATACTTTATCGGGCTGTTTCATTTGATTGATGTCGGCTATAATGCGCTGTTCATTGAATTCTTCTAAAATCCCCTCCTGAAGTTGCTGAGCAGCAATATGTTGCCAAAATCTTTGGGCCGCGGCATTCAGTTCGGGGAGTTGATCTGAGGCAATAGCACCTTCTTGTAAGGCGACCTGAATTGCTTGGGGCAACTGAGCAGCAGATGAACAAAGTGCCATCAGGCGATGAAAAGCGAGCCCGAAAAGTTGATCTGGTACCTGATCGAGGTCGGGGGTTCTGAAAACCAATGAGGGATACCAGAGTTGATCAGGCAGGGCCATTGGATGATAAAATTTGGTGTTTGAAGCCTCCTGTTTGATTTTTTCCTCCGCGCTGACCACCCTTGGAATTGCTTCTCCTGCCACGTAAATATGCTCTTCTTGGAGGGAAAGACCTGGAAGCGAGGTGAGTTGTTGGTGAATTTGTGCGCCAAACCCTTTGGCTTTATGGTGATTCCAAATATAGAGTCTGCTTTCGGGTCTGGTCAGGGCTACATAAAGCAAGTTGAGTTTGTCCAGATAAATTGCGGCCAACTCTTGTTCTTTAAAAGTCTTGAACTCAGCTATTACATCGGTCGGAAACGAATAAGCCAAGCCATCTCCTGCTTTCATTAAAAACTTAGAGAGTCCGTAAATGATGATGCTGAAATCCAAACTTGGCATGAGCACTACGGGAAATTCCAAGCCCTTCGCTTTGTGAATGGTCATGATGCGAATGGCTTCAGTAGATTCTGGCATTTGCAGGGCCAACTTATCCTTGTTTTGTTCTATGAATTCAATGAAGGGCAGAAGCTCCGCATTGCGATTGAGCTGGTATTGAAAAGCGACATCAAAAAAGTGATGAACATAAGGCTCTTGGGTATCGTTGATCTGAAAACAGGCTGCTACTTTCTGTAGCAAGTCGAAAAGGTGTTCATAAGGCATGAAAAGTGCCTCTTCTGAACCGAATTCTGCTTTATAAAACGCATTTTCATCGAAGAAACGCAACTGCCTGCCGTCTTTTTCGAAAGTCTTGAAATAGGCCATATAGCTGGCCACATCGAACTTGCCTTTTGCACGCAAGTAAGCTTCTGCCAAGCGCTTTCCTAAGGTTGGATTGGCTGGCTTTGCGCGCTTTTTGAGATACAGTAAAAACAACTGCACCAAAGGATTGGAATGCAACAACAGTGAATCTTGCGAAACAACCTGCATGCCGGCTTGCGTGAGAGAAAGCGCAATGGCGTTGCCCTTTTTATTGGTTTCGGTGAGCACACATATATCGCAAGGTCTGAAACCATCTTGGATGACTTGTTGGATGGTAGTGCGTAATTTTTGGTGAAGGAGTTCTTCGGGGAGGTCATTGACCAAGCTTTCTATCTGCACAAAGCCCGACTTATCTGATTTGGGGTGCTGGTGCAAAGAAGCATAGAAATCTTGGTGCTGAGGGGGCAAAGAAAGGGCCAGCTGCTTGAAAAGAGCGTTATTGAACGCGACAATTTGTGGGGCCGAGCGGTAGTTGTCGTCTAGGCTGTTTTTCTCGCCACTTGCTTCAAATCGTGCGCTAGTTAGCGCCATTTGTGGATCTTTTTCAGGATTGTACAGACTTGGCAATGCGACAAATTGCTCTGCTAAACCATTATTGAAGCGGTAAATACTTTGCTTGGCGTCGCCGACAATGAGGTTGGCGCGTTCGTAGGAAATGGCCTCCAACACCAAAGGAATCATATTGACCCACTGCAAGCGCGAGGTATCTTGGAATTCATCTAGTAAAAAATGCTCGTAGCGAATGCCCAAACGCTCGTAGATATAAGGCGCTTGCTCTCCCTGTACCAACTGACTGATGAGTTGATTGAATTCTGAGATGCGGATTTGCTGTTGGGCGGTCATGAGGGCCTTGGTTTGCTGCGCGACGTATTGCAGCAAGGCCATATCGTAAAAGTTTTTGCGTTGGGTCTCGACGAGTAGATGCGCAGCAAATGCCTGCTCGTAAGCAGGCGACAAGCTCAAAAGGGCGTCGTTGACGTCTTCGGGCAATGCGTATGCGTTTTTTTCTAGTTTTTCCAGAAAAGTGGGTGCATAAAATGGCCCTTTGAGCTTGCCAAGGCCCCAGTTCGGATCCTCGACAAATGCATCGATACGCTTTTGATCGGTCGGGGTCTTGAAATGTGTGCCTTTGTAAGGTGCCGCAAGCGCATTGGCAGCAGCGCAAAGCGCCATAAAATCGGCCTTAATGGTGGCGGCCCTATCTTGAAAATCTTTATAGGTTTCTGGCGTGTACACATTGGTGAGCAACTGTGCAACTTCCTTGGCGTTGCGCTCTTTGCTCAATACTTCAGAAAACTGCAGCAAAGATTTTTTGAAGTCCCAGGACTCGCCTTCTGCTACCTTAGTTCTGGCATAGGCAAGCATCCAGCGGGTCAGTTCAAGCGCGTCGGGCTGCCCCAAGCGTGCAATGAGTAAATCTAAAACTTCATCGAGGATCAACTTTTCATTGAGTACCACTTCAAAATCGGCAGGTAAGTCGAGGTCTCGGCTGAAGGAGCGAATGAGGCGCAAATTGAATTTGTCAATAGTAGAGATATTGAAATCTTCGTAGTGATGCAGAATGCCTTGGAGGGCGCCTGCTGCACGTTGCTGAAGTTGAACAGCTGTGAGTGTTGTTTCGTTGAGGAGGTCTTTTTGGAGCGCTTTCGTTTTGGCATTGGCACTTGCGGGGTAAGCCAGGCCACTCAAGGTCTGCAGAATGCGGTCTTTCATCTCGTTGGCCGCCTTATTGGTGAAGGTCATGGCGACAATATGTCTGAACTTCTGACGGTAATTGGCGTCGGAAAGTAAAATCTTAAGATACTCTAAAACAAGACGATGCGTCTTGCCGCTACCCGCAGATGCGGCATAAACGCGTAAGGCTTTGGAAGAAGGTTGGGGCATTAGTTGGATTTGGACTGAACTTTTCCTAAAATTAAGAACATTTTGAGCGTTTTGATGTATTTTTGTTAGATGAAATCAATATTTTCAAGCGTATTTATTGTATTGCTTCTTACGGCATGTGGCGACGACAAACCCACGCCGCCCAAAGCGCAAATTCAAGTCAGCATGCAACCTGTTTTTGGTGCTTTGCCTTTTTACATGGACAGCATCTACACAACACAAGAAGGCTACAAAATTAAATTCACTGAACTCAAGTGTTATTTCACGCTTTTTGGCAACGGAAGCAATGCGCTGCATCAGGCTGCCTTGCTCGATTACCGAGAAACCGGAAGCCTGCTTTTCAAAAAAGAAGGTGACTACGCTCTTTTCAATAATTTGAGTGCCGTTTTGGGTGTAGACAGCAGTCTCAATCACCTTGACCCGAGCGCCTTTCCGAATGAAAGCCCCCTCAATATCAGCAACGCTGGTCCAATGCATTGGGGTTGGAATCCAGGTTATATCTTCATGAATCTCGAAGGCAAGGTAGATACCATCCTAGACGCCACTACCAACCCAGATCTCTCATTTAGTTTTCATATTGGCACTGATGCCTACGCTCAAAATCTGCAGTTCAATGCCGTCAACTGGACAGACATCGGCAACCAAACCCGAGAGTTCAAACTCAAACTTGACTTACTAGCCTTCTTAGGCCAAGGCGCCAACAGCATCAATCTCAGCACGGAAAACCTCACCCACACCGCTGCTGGGCAAGAAGCACTTACTCAAAAAGTTATTGCCAACTTCAAAAACGCAATTAGCCCATACTAATGAAAAAACTACTGATTTTCTTTAGCCTGTTGCTTTTATTCGGGGCTTGTCGCAAAGACAAAACCACTTTTCAAGCCACGCCCTATGCCTTAGAAATTCCGAGTCATTTTCCAGACATGATCATCCCTTCCGACAACCCCATGACAGAAGAAGGGGTTGCACTTGGTCGTTGGTTATTTTATGAAAAACGTCTATCTGGCAATGACTCCATGAGTTGTGCCTCTTGTCACATGCCTCAAAGTAGTTTCTCAGACCCCAATAAATATTCCACCGGCATAGACGGCATTGCAGGTAACCGCAATTCCATGGCGCTCATCAACCTCGGTTGGGACAACTTCTTTTTCTGGGATGGCCGTGCCTCTACACTCGAAAAACAAATATTAGGCCCTGTCCCTAACCCCATTGAAATGCACCAAAGTTGGCCAGATGCAGTGTATAAACTCAACCTAGACATCAACTACCGCAACAAATTTTACCGTGCCTTTGGCGAACCAGGTATAGACTCCATCAAAGTAACCAAAGCCATTGCGCAATTCATCCGCACCATGATTTCTGCATCGTCTAAATACGACGTCATGTACAAATACGAAAACGGGATGTCGCTTACAGCCCAAGAACAAAGTACCTTGCAAACCGTTGACGTTGAAGAATGGGCGGGCTATGACCTCTTTAAAAGTTTGAATGGAGCCGACTGCTTTCACTGCCACAACGGCCCTCTCATGCGCGTTAAAAAATACAGCAACAACGGTCTAGATGCCAATTTCACCGACCTCGGTCGTGGAGGCGTAACCGGCAACCCAGAAGATTACGGCAAATTTAAAGTGCCTACGTTGCGCAACATCGCACTCAGTGCGCCCTACATGCACGACGGTCGTTTCCAAACCCTAGACCAAGTCATTGAGCACTATTCGAGCGGTGTGCACGTCTCCCCTACAATAGATCCACTCATTGAATTTGCCAATCAAGGTGGCGTTCAATTGAGTGCGCAAGAAAAATACTTGCTCAAGAAGTTTCTGCTCACCCTTACAGACAACTCCTTTATTTCAAACCCGAATTTCAAAGACCCGAACTAACATGAGCGCAAGTCGTTTAACAACCGAAGACAAGGCCCTAAAAATCAATCTAACCAAAGACATCTATGGTTGTTTTGCAGAAATTGGTGCAGGTCAAGAAGTTGCCGCTAACTTTTTCAAAGCAGGCGGAAGCTCAGGAACAATTGCCTATACGCAGTCTGCTTACGATATGAAAGTATCGGATTCAATGTACGGAGAAACCGTTCGCTACGTATGTGAAGAACGCTTGCTCACCATGCTGCAAACAGAATTCAAACACCTCCAAGACATCTTGCCTGTCAAGAACCGAGATGCTTGCTTTTTTGCTTTCTGCAACACAGTAGAGTCGCTCAATTACCACAAAACCAATCAAGGCCAAGGTTGGGTTGGCATGCGTTTCCAACTAGGACTCAACAAAAAACCCAACGACGTCATTTTGCACATCAAAATGCACGACAACAGCCACAAAGCACAACAAGAAGCTTTGGGGATTTTAGGTGTCAACCTCATTTATGCGTGTTATTTTCAATCGGGCAACATCGACGATTTCATCGATGGCATCGTGCACCGCTTGCCGCCAGACCGCATGGAAATCGATATGCTCCGCATCTCAGGGCCTGATTTTGAAGACACCGACAACCGCATTATTGCGCTCAACTTAGTCAGACGCGGCATCACCAATGCCACCATGTTCGACTTAGCCAAAAATGTCATGCAGCCCTCTACCGCCCTCTACAAGAAAAACATCTTGCTCATGAGGGGCAGGTTCAGACCCGTTACCAAAGTCCACATCGACATGATCGAGCGCGCACGTGCGGCATTTGCCAAAGAAAAGCGCGTCAAGCCCGAGCAACTCGAGGTCGTTTTTGAACTCACGCTCAAAGACCTCACAGCCGATGGCAAAATTTCCGACAAAGACTTCCTAGACCGCGCAGAATTACTTGGCTCTTTGGGCTATACGGTTATGGTTTCTAACTACCTCAAGCACTACAAAATGCTTGAATACCTCTCTTCAATTGCGCGAGGCAACTTAGTTGGTGTCATTATGGGAATCTACAATTTGCACATCATTTTTGATGAGAAATACTACGACAATTTGCCAGGAGGTTTGCTAGAAGCTTTTGGTCGAGGTTTTGGACACAACGTCAAGCTCTATATTTACCCGGCTATCAACGTGGAAGACGGCAGTTTATACCACCTAGGCAATATCAAACTCCCTGAGAACCTCATTGGTTTGCTCAATTACATGCAGGCCAACGACAAAATTACCGCCCTGCAAGAATACGACCCAAGTTTGTTGCACATCTTATCAGATGATGTCTTGAGTAAAATCAAAGCCAATGCGCAAAGCTGGGAAGACGACGTTCCATATGAAGTGGTCAAGGCCATCAAGTTTTTTGAGCTCTTTGGCTACCAGCAAAAACTGGAAGCCCACTAATGCCTCATATTAAAAATGCATTGATTCGTTACCGCATCATCGACCGGATGCTGCGCAATAAATACAAATCCTTTCCGTCGAAAGAAGCGCTGCGTGCTGCTTGCGAAGAATCATTATTTGGTTCTGAATCAGGCGCCCATATTTGTGCCTCCACCATCGAAAAAGACCTCTTTACGATGAAAATGGAACACGACGCACCCATTCGCTACAGCAAAAAAAATGGCGGCTACTTCTACGAAGACCCCGACTTTAGCATCAATGACGTTCCGCTATCTGAAGACGAATTGTCTTCCATACGCTTTGCGGTCTCTACACTCCAACAATTTAGAGAAGTGCCTTTCTTTCAGCAATTTGGCATGGCCATAGACAAAATTGTTGACCGCGTTGCAGTGGGCGATCAAAGTCAGGAACTCTCCAAATTCATTCAGTTTGAAGCTGCGGTTTCTACTGGTGGCAACGAATATTTACCCACACTTTTAGAAGGCGTACAAGCTAAAAAACGGGTGTGGTTTATGTACACGAGTTTTCAGCAGCAGCAAGCCAAGCCTCGAAAAGTGAGCCCTCTGTTTTTGAAAGAATACCGCAACCGCTGGTACCTCATCTCTTTTGATGTTCAAAAACAAGACATCACGACCTTTGCACTGGACCGCATGTCTGAGCTCCAATTGCTCGATGAAGCAGCAGAAATTCCTTCCGACTTCGATGCAACTGTTTATTTTCGAGATGCTGTTGGTATTACAGCGTTTAAAGGAGAAGCACTCAGAATTGTCTTAAAAGCCGATGCAGTGGCGGCACGCTATATTGAAACACAAGCATTTCATGCCTCTCAAAAGCTCCTTGACAAACAACCTGAATACAGCTTATTTGAACTCCGCATTTTAATTACCGAAGAATTCATCAGAAACCTTCTTGGCTACGCTGGGGAGGTCGAAGTACTGGAACCTGCAAGCTTGCGCCTCACTTTAAAAGAACGTGGGCAAGCATTACTCAATCGTTATCAATCATAAAAATATGTCAGAAATTGTTTCTCATTTTGAAGATGGGGTACTCACCATCACGCTGAACAGACCTAGTGTCTTCAATTCTTTCAACCGCACCATGGCTTTGCAATTGCAAGCCGAACTCGACCGTTGCAGCTCAGATGCAAGCGTCAGAGCAGTGGTTCTTACGGGAGAAGGCAAAGCCTTTTGCGCGGGTCAAGATTTAGCCGAAGCAACTGACCCTGAAGGCCCTGCTTTGCAAAAAATTGTTGGCGAACATTACAACCCAATTATTCTCAAAATTCGGGAATTAGAAAAGCCAGTTATTGCTGCTGTGAATGGCGTTGCAGCGGGTGCGGGTGCAAATATTGCCCTAGCCTGCGACCTCGTTGTAGCCAAAGAAAGTGCGTCGTTTATTCAAGCCTTTTCGAAAATCGGTCTTATTCCAGATTCTGGAGGTACCTTTTTGCTGCCGCGCTTAGTAGGGCTACAAAAAGCGATGGCCCTCATGATGACTGCAGAAAAAGTAGGCGCAAAAGATGCAGAGCAAATGAACATGATCTACAAAGCAGTTGCAGATGAAGATTTCAGTGCAGCCGTCAGCAAACTGGCACTTCAATTAGCTCAAATGCCTACCAAAGGTCTTGGACTCACAAAAAGAGCCCTGAATCTGAGTTTGTATAATTCATTAGAAAACCAATTGAAAGTTGAAGAAATCTTGCAAACCGAAGCCGGACAAACCAATGACTTCAAAGAAGGCGTGAGTGCCTTTCTCGAAAAAAGAAACCCTGAATTTAAAGGAAACTAGTATGAAAGAAATTATTGGTGTTATTGGCGCCGGCACAATGGGCGCTGGCATTGCGCAAGTAGCAGCCCAAAGTGGACATCGTGTTGTGCTCAGCGACACCAACCCCGAGCAACTATTGCGCGCCGAACAACAAATCAAAAAAAGTATTGAAAAGCTTGTAGAAAAAGGGAAATTTTCGGCTGATTCAGGACAAGAAATTCTAGAAAACCTCCAGTTTTCTACCCAACTCAGCGACCACAGCCAAGCGAGTTTAGTGATCGAAGCTATTGTCGAAAATCTGGCAATCAAGCACCAAGTTTTTACACAACTTGAGCAAGTGGTTAACCCTTCGTGTGTGCTGGCAAGCAATACTTCATCTCTATCTATTGCCTCTATCGGCGCTTGTTTGCAAGATGCCAGCAGATTCATGGGCATACATTTTTTCAATCCGGCAACGATAATGCCGCTTGTAGAAGTGATACCAGGTGTGGCTACTTCACTTTCTTATACCCAACACATCGAACAGCTCATCACCAGCTGGAGCAAAACCGTCGTTGTTTGCAAAGACACGCCAGGTTTTATCGTCAATCGAGTGGCGCGTCCTTTTTATGGTGAAGCGCTTCGTATTTACGAAGAAGGTTTGGCCGACTTCGCTACTATCGACTGGGCCATGACCGAAATGGGCGGTTTCAAGATGGGACCTTTTACGCTCATGGACTACATCGGTAATGACATCAACTATACCGTCACAGAAACTGTTTTTGCCGCGTTTTACTACGACCCTAGATTCAAACCCTCGTTTACCCAAAAACGCCATATGGAGGCCGGCTTTTTAGGAAGAAAAACAAACAGAGGATTTTATGACTACAAAGAAGGCAGTACCCCACCTTCACCTACAAAAGACCCCGTCTTGGGCAAGCAAATTTTTGAGCGCATTTTGGTGCTATTGATCAACGAGGCAGTTGATGCTGTTTTCATGCAAGTGGCAAGCCCAAATGCCGTTGACCTGGCCATGACCAAAGGTGTCAACTACCCAAAAGGATTGTTGGCTTGGGCAGATGAACTCGGTGCGGAATGGGTGCTCGACAAACTAGAATCCTTATTTTCAGAATACGGCGAAGACCGCTACCGACCTAATCCTTTGCTGCGTAGAAAAGTGCGCGAGCAAAGCAAATTTATTTTGTAACTTTGCGTCCAAATTATTCAAGCTCATGGCATACCTATTTACATCCGAGTCCGTTTCAGAAGGGCACCCAGATAAAGTCTCTGACCAAATTTCAGATGCACTCATCGATAACTTTATGGCTTTTGACCCGAGTTCAAAAGTAGCTTGCGAAACCCTCGTCACAACTGGTCAGGTTGTTTTGGCAGGCGAAGTAAAGTCTACCGTTTACCTCGACGTTCAAAAAATTGCCCGCGAAACCATTCGCAAAATTGGCTACACAAAGTCAGAATATATGTTTGACGCCAACTCTTGTGGTATCTTATCAGCTATTCACGAACAATCTTCGGACATCAATCAAGGTGTTGAGCGCAGCAATCCAGAAGACCAAGGCGCTGGCGACCAAGGCATGATGTTTGGCTATGCCACCAAAGAGACCGACAACTACATGCCTTTAGCATTAGACCTCGCTCACAAAATTTTGGAAGAAATGTCCGCTATTCGCAACAACGAGGCAGCATTAATTCCTTACTTGCGTCCAGATGCGAAGTCTCAAGTAACCATTGAATATTCCGACGACAACACGCCGCAACGCATCGACACCATCGTTGTCTCGACCCAACACGACGATTTCGCTCCTGAAGCAGAAATGTTGGCCAAAATCAAAAAAGACATCATTGAAATCGTGATTCCACGCGTAAAAGCGAAGCTCAAGCCTGAGTTACAAGCGCTTTTCAATGACGCCATCACTTACCACATCAACCCAACCGGCAAATTTGTCATCGGTGGTCCACATGGTGACACCGGCTTAACAGGTCGCAAAATCATCGTAGATACATACGGTGGAAAAGGCGCACACGGTGGTGGTGCTTTCTCGGGTAAAGATCCATCTAAAGTAGACCGTTCTGCAGCTTATGCAACGCGTCACATCGCCAAAAACATGGTAGCTGCAGGTCTTTGTGACGAAGTGCTCGTTCAGGTTTCTTATGCAATTGGTGTCGCTGAACCTTGTGGTTTGTACATCAATACCTATGGTACCTCTAAAGTATCCATGTCAGACGGTGAAATGGCGACCAAAATCGGCGAAATCTTCGACATGCGTCCTTACTTTATTGAGCAACGCCTCAAATTGCGCAACCCGATTTACCAAGAAACAGCTGCTTACGGCCACATGGGTCGCCAGAACGAAGTTGTTACCAAACACTTTACAGCGCCAGACGGTTCTAAAGTAAGCCGCGAGGTAGAACTCTTTACTTGGGAAAAACTCGATTACGTAGATCAAGTCAAAACGGCTTTCGGCCTTTAATCATAACAAGAAAGCCCGTGAAAACGGGCTTTTTTCATTTTATACATTATGTCAGCTACATTTAGAACCATCTGGACAACCGCCCAAAGAGATGTGGAGGTCATTGACCAACGCCAGTTACCTCATGCTTATGTTGTTGTTCGCTTGCTCACGTACAAAGATGCAGATTTAGCCATCCGCAGCATGACTGTTCGGGGCGCACCACTCATTGGCGCCACTGCAGCATACGGCATTTTTCTTGCCGTTCGCGAAATGATCAAAGAAGGCTACGACGGAGCTTTCCTAGATGAAGCATTCAGCACCTTAAGAGCGTCGCGCCCAACAGCAGTCAATTTATTTTGGGCCTTAGACCGCATGCGCACAGCACTAGACAACGCAACTGACTTTTTAGAAGCTGCCTGGACTGAAGCCGGACGAATTGTTGAAGAAGACATCGAAACTTGCCGCATGATCGGCGTGCACGGCTTGCCACTGATTGAAGCCATCGCGGCGCAGAAAAATGGCGATCCTGTTCAAATTTTAACGCATTGCAACGCAGGCATGCTTGGTTGTATTGAATGGGGCACTATTACCTCCCCTATTTACCAAGCCGTTCAAAAAGGAATCAAGGTCCATGTTTGGGTAGACGAAACCCGGCCGCGCAATCAAGGCGCCAACCTTACCGCTTATGAACTCACTCGTCATGGTGTGCCACACACCCTTATTGTAGACAACACCGGCGGGCACCTCATGCAGCACCAAATGGTAGACCTCGTTATTGTAGGCACCGACCGCACCACCAGAAATGGTGACGTCGCCAACAAAATTGGCACTTATCTCAAAGCGTTGGCAGCCAAAGACAACAACATTCCTTTTTATGTAGCGCTGCCTTCTACCACCCTAGACATGACCATTAAAGATGGCCTCAAGGAAATTCCGATCGAAGAGCGCGACCAAAATGAAGTCAAATATGTCATTGGTAAATCAGCAGCTGGCCACATAGAACCTGTCCTTATTTGTCCTGAAACTACCCCTGCAGCCAATTACGGTTTTGATGTAACGCCTGCCCGTTTGGTGAATGGCCTCATCACAGAACGCGGCATTTGCGCAGCGTCAGAAGAAGGCATTCTAAGCTTATTCCCTGAATATAAATCTTGATTTGTTGATTTATTAATTTGTTGATTCAATTTCTTACAACCTAATTTGAAAAAAATGAAGCTGAACTACCTTGTCTTATTATTCATCCTTCCATTTATTGAATCCACTTATTACGCACAAATACAAGGTACTTGGCATAGTAATTTTCAAGTGGCGGGCAAATCGCTATTGATGGATTTACAAATTGAAGGTGTTGGGCGAGATGGCGCGGTTATCGTTTCTATTCCGGATCAGCCCAAACTGAAACCACAAACCATGGAAGACTACGCTTTGTTTAACGACAGCTTGTGGTTCAGTTGGAAAATGATCGGCCTCACGTATGCGGCCAAACTGCAAGGCGATTCTTTGGTGGGTACAATGGCGCAATCAGGCCTGACCTGGAAGGCTGTGTTCTATAAAGAAGTGCAAGCCGTCAAGGAAGTAAAGGGTAAAATGCAAGACCCCAAAGCACCGTTTCCTTATCTTGAAAAAGAAATCGAGATATCCACAGCCAAGAAAATCAAGATTTCTGGAAGCTTCATTTTGCCCGAATTAGAGAAATCAAGTGCCTTTCCTCTTGTCATTATGGTATCGGGCTCAGGTGCCCAAGACCGCAACTGTGAAATCTTAGGCCACAAACCATTTTGGGTATTGGCTGATCATTTGGGCAGATACGGCATCGCCTCTTACCGCTATGACGACAGAGGCACAGGTAAATCAGGTGGAAAATTCGAAAGCGCTACACAAGTAGATTTCGGCAATGATTTGGTGGCCATTGTTGAGTACTTCAGCAAAGCGTATCCAAAAGCCAAAATTTATATCTACGGACACTCAGAAGGTGGCATGACCGCCCTGCGCGCTGCTGTTCTGACCAACAAAATTTCTGGAATTATAGAAGCAGCATCTGTTGGCACAAGCGGCAAGGATGTGCTCATTGCTCAGCAATACCTCATCCCTGAAGCAATGGGTTTTTCCAAAGAAGAATGCATTTGGAACCAACGCCTTTATAGTAAAGGAGCTGAAATTGCACTTGCCACAAATTCCAATGATTTCAGAAAAAGTTATGGGACTTGGTTAAGTCAAGCATGGGATAGCATTCCTGCCAAACTTCTCGATGGCGCGAGCCAAGAAGAGCTACTAACGCAAATGAGCGCCTTTTTCAACAACGATTGGGCACGCCAATTTTTGGCCTTTGAGAGTAAAACGTATCTCGCGCAATTAAACGTGCCATTTTTAGTCATCAACGGATCGAAAGACGTTCAAGTACCTGCGCTTGTGAATCAAGTTGGATTCAAAACAGGAATGACGCCAGCGTCCTTGGACAAAAGTGCATTTTACGTTTTAACGGGTGCCAATCATTTGTTTCAGCAATGCAAGGAATGCAACCTCAGTGAATACGCTACCCTTGAGCAAACGCTAGACCCAAAAATAATGTCTTGGATTAGATCATGGATTTTGGCACAGCCGTAAGCCCATCGATATAACCAAAATTCTTTTCGATAATTTGCGGCATATTTTGCTCCAAGTAAGCCTTAAATGCTGCTGCTGCACCGCTATGTTTCTTTCCTTTAGGCCAAACTACACGCCACATAGATTCTAGTGGTAAATCAGGCAAAGTTGAGATGGTGAGTTGCCCAAGTTGTAGTTCGTTACGGATACCAATGAGTGGCATAATAGAATACCCCAAACCGGCAATAAGCGCTTGCTTCACTGCTTCATTAGAGGTGAGTTCGATATGTCGTCGTACTTGTATTTCATGACTACTGAGGTATTCGTCTAATGCTTTTCTTGTGGCAGAACCGGTCTCGCGCTTGACCCAAGTAATTTCTTCGAGTTCTTTGTGCCACGGTCCTTTTTTAGGAATGGAAAGTTGTTCTTTTCCAACCAAGAACAATTGGTTTTTCATACATGGAATCTCCTCTAGATTGAGGCGGTCGGGCAAAACCGATACCAAAGAAAAATCTGTTTCATTGCGTTCTAAATTGAGCGTCACATTGGCCCGATTCGAAACATCAAGCACCAATTCTACCCCGGGGTGTTCCTTCATGAAATCAGCAAGGAGATAAGGAATGATATATTTACCAGTAGACACTACACTGATGCGAAGCCGACCACTTAGCTGACCTTTATATTGCGAAGTTTTATAGTTGATGGCATATACCTCTTCTAAAATCTTTTCTGCAGCAGTTGCTACCTCGCGGCCAAAATCGGTTACATACAACTTTTTATTGACGATTTCTGTAAGTGGGATATCAAATTGATCTTGAAAATTCTTGAGCTGGATAGACACTGCAGGCTGGGTTAAGAACAAAGCTTCTGCTGCTCGGGTGATGCTTTCCTTTTGAACAATTTTCAAAAAGATACGGAGTTGATTGAGGGTATAGTTCATAACATTTATTTATACTTGATATATTTTTATTATATATTTATTTATGCAAATAATGTGCCAAATTTGCAAAAAATATCAATTCCATGATACAAGAAATTGAATTCATTCAAAGTAATTATCATCCAGAAGAGGCGCTAGAGGTACTCGGCAATCTGATACAGCAAAAAATTGCCTATCACACTCAAAAAACAATCCGACACCAAGAAATGTTTGGTAGAGCCGATGTCCAAGCCGAGCAAAGACTTGCCGAATTGCAACAGATCAAAAAGAACTTCATCCAAAAACTCAAGCAATTAGATCCCAATACTGTATTGCACATCAATGGCCATGTTTCCATCTCAGTTGTTGCTCAGCAGCAAGCATCATAAAGAACGGCTACTTCAGCCCATTTTTGAGCCTTACGGTGTCGCGCTCATCACGAATTTGGATTTTGACACCGACCAGTTTGGAACCTTTTGTGGCGCAACTCCCAGACCAGAGGGCCCCCAAACAACGGTGAAAGAAAAATGCCTTGCCGGTATGGCATTTGCCAACAAACAGCAAGGGCTCGCTAGCGAAGGTTCTTTTGGGCCGCATCCGCACTTCCCTTTTTTAACCCTAAATGAGGAATGGCTTGTTTATATTGATTTGGCTCAAAATCTCGAAGTTTACGGGCGCAGCTTGAGTTTGGAAGTATGCCATCAACAACTACACTACCAAAATGGAGACCTAGAGGCCTTTTTAACAAGCATTGAATTTGGCGCGCAGGGTCTTGTACTAAAAAATGCCAAAAATGGTGAAATCATCGCCAAAGGAATCACCAAAAAAGATCACTTAACGGACTTGATCCAAAAACACCCCCAATGGACCATTGAAACAGACTTGCGTGCACACTTGAACCCGCTACGGCAAAAAAATATCATTGCTGCAGGAAGAGATTTGCTTGCGCGCATGCAAAGCTGCTGCCCAATATGTGCCCAACCCGACTTTTCGGTGCGTGCATATAGTGGTCAACTCAAATGTAGCGGTTGTCAAAAACCCACCCAAACGCATGAATTTCTCGAGTACCAATGCACAAATTGCCTGCACCACATGATGGAGAAACGAAAAGATAAAGTTCTCGAAGACCCACAGTTTTGCAACCATTGTAATCCATAAAAATTCAAATCAACTAACGCATGAATCTAGCCTTTTTATCTCACGATCTAAGTAACCCTACCATCCTCTTCTTCCTTTTAGGTATCATTGCCGTAGTCATCAAAAGCGACCTTGAAATTCCTGAGTCGTCTTTTAAATTCATCTCGCTTTATTTGCTCTTTTCAATCGGTTTTAGAGGTGGGCAAGAATTGCAGCATAGCCCCTGGACAGCCGAAATATCTTGGTCTTTGGTTTTTGGAATGACCATAGCGGCGTGCATACCTTTTTATAGTTTCTTCATCATCCGAAAGCGCGTCGGCGTTTCGAATGCAGCAGCTATTGCGGCAGCGTATGGATCTGTAAGTGCTGTAACTTTTGTAGCTGCGCTCTCATTTTTGGAACTTCAAAACCTGACTTTCAACGGACACATGGTAGCGGTAATGGCTTTTATGGAGTTTCCTGCCATCATTGTTGGCGTATTGCTTTTGCGTATTTATGAGCAAAATGAGACCAAGTTCTCATTACCCGAATTACTCAGACACTCCTTGGCAAATGGAAGTGTACTGATGATCATGGGAAGTTTGGTTATAGGTCTGCTCTCAGACAGCAAACAAGCGGCAGATATTGCACCATTTACGACAGATATTTTCAAAGGATTTTTAGCCTTATTCTTGCTTGAAATGGGCATGACAACCGCCCGCCGCATCAAGTCATTTAAAACGCATGGCTGGGCAATGGCGGCTTTTGCGCTCATCATACCTGCGCTCAATGGTATTGTTGTAGCTTGGGTTTCACAATTCGTGACTGCCGATATCTCTAACCGTTTTGTATTTGCAGTTTTGGCAGCAAGTGCTTCGTATATTGCTGTGCCTGCTGCCATGCGCTTAGCCGCACCAAAAGCCGATCCAGGGCTTTATATTCCGATGGCACTCGGGCTCACCTTTCCTTTTAATATAGCCTTTGGAATGCCGCTATATTATTGGATCATCTCACTAAGCTAGCTTGTAAAAACTCCCACTTGAGCCAAAGTTGCTCGCATTTTGCTTGGTACTCTATCACTTTTAAAGCGGCCTGAAACGCTGCGCTTTCGCGCATATTGACCATGAAAAGGGAACTCTCACCAGCCTCGAACATATTGAGTTCAGCGGCTAATAGCTTTTTGGTGCTCGCTGCGTTTTCCATAAAAATCAGCAATTGTTTGCGGGCATTTTGGTAATCTGCTCTGGTAGAGAGCAATTTGGCTGTGAGTTCCGCACTTTGGTCTTGGCGCTCAAAGTTGGTCTGCTCAATTTTCAGTTTGGTTTGTTGCACAGCGGCGCGTTCTTTTCTAAGAAACAGCGGCATTTGTGCACTCACTCCCCATTTGTAGTCGTTGATGGAGAATTGCGCTAGTGGATTGTATTGAATCGGCTCATTTAAGAAGTTGTACTTGAGCTCAATTTGCGGCTTCAGTTGCTCTTGGTTGTACCGTTTTTCAATCGCTAAGACATCTAGTTTGTAGGCAATAATACCCAAATAAGGATGCTGCGCTACCAGTGTATCCACGGGCCCTGAGTAGACGATCTTTGGTCCTTGCACACGTAAAGAATCTGCTTGAATTGGTTGTGTTTCTAAACCGAGTTCTAGCGGTGTGCCGTCTGCTTTCCAGAGGTAGCGGTTCAGGTAAGCACTTGCTGAGGCAAACCTGGCTTCTTGATCGGCAAGTGCTGCTGCTCTTGTTTGGTATTGGATGGCGGCCTCAACGGTATCAATATACGGGCGGTCACCGAGTGCAGCCATGCGTTGCATCGCTTTAAGGCGCACAGCCCCTACCTCCAAGGCCTCTTTCAAGATTTGGTTGGCATTGAATTGCAAATACCAATCCCAGTAAGCATAGCCAGCTTCTAAAACCAATTCATTAAGGGCCAAACGCTGTTCGAGCTGACTGCTTTTTACATAGACGTTCGCTTTCTGTAATTCTGCTCTGCGCTCATCGATGAGTAAGCCATTGCCAAGATTTGCGCTGAGTCCGCCGTACCACAAACCATTTTGTGGAGTGAGCCCCTGCGGATCTAGGTAGGCACCACGGTTTTGTTCAAGACCAGTTTGTACACTTAAACCGTACCAAGTGGGCACTTTAAGCTGGGCATCAGACAAACTGTAGTACATTTTATTGCCATAATATTTCTGAGAGAGGTCGTAATTCAATTTCGGATCAAAACCTCCCCGCGCCTTTAAGACATAAGTTGCTGCAAACTCAGGAATAAGTTTGGCCTGTTTGGCTAAAGGGTGACCTTCGAGTACCTGCAGCATAAAGGCCTCCGGACGCAACACCGTCGTTTGCGACCAATAGTTCAAGCTGTAAAACAGAAGAAGGGCAAGAGTGGCAAACTTATTTCTCATTTGACTTTTCTTTTACAGTGGTTTTTTTAACGGGTGCTTTGTAGTAATCAGGTGGGAAGCCATTTACGTTTCGCCAGAGTTCGTACCAAATAGGCACGTCATTGAGCAAGAGCATAGTATAAGCACCTCCGCCAACACGCAATGCTTCTGGCCATTTATTTCCTTTGGGATCTGGCGCTACCAAAACCCTAAACTCACCGTTTTCGTTGGCAAACTGGTCGATGGCAAATACGGTACCGCCATAGGTTCCATAACTTGTATTTGGCCAGCCTGAAAACACAATTGCGGGCCAACCATCGAATTGAATGCGCACATGTTGCCCCACCTTGAGTAAAGGTAAATCCATGGGCCTGACATACATTTCTACTGCAAGATCGTAGTCTGTAGGCATAATGGTGGCAATTGCGGCGCCTTGTTTGATGGTTTCGCCAATACCACTCGAAAGTGTTTTGGTAATGCGACCGTCTTGAGGTGCCAAAATGTAATACATGCCATTTCGGATGGAGTAATTGGCCACTTGACTTTGCATTTTGCTCACATCGATTTCAGCTTCATACATACTGGAAAGCGCTGTAAATTTTTCTGACTCTGCTTTGGAAATTTCATCCTGAAATTTTGTTTCCACAGCACCAAGCTCCACCCTGGCATCTATGATGTCATTGCGACTCTGCAAAAACTTTTGTTGTGCACTGATCATGGATGCCTGCGCACGCTGCATGGCTACTTTACGGGTTTCAACCTCTGTTTTAGACTTGAGGTCTTCTTTGTAGAGTTTTTCAAATCGTTCGTATTGGTCTTTGGCTATTTGATAGTTGAGTGTTGCCGCTTGGTTTTCGATGCTATCTGTTTTGAGTTTCAATTGCGCTTGTTGCGTTTTGATTCTGGCTTGCTGCACCTTTAGCTTACCAGTTTCAATCATGGCATCTATGCGCTTATCTAGCGACTGAACTTTATCACCATATGAGACCACGCTGAGTTCTTTACTCTTGAGCTGTTTTTCACTGCGGCCCACTAATTGAGGGTCAAAGTAGTCATCTTTTATTTCGGAGATGAACATGATCGTATCTCCTTTTTTGACTAAATCGCCTTCCTTAACAAACCACTTCTCAACACGCCCACCAATGAGTGCGTTGATCGTTTGCGGACGTTGTTCAGGGCGCAAGGTGAGCACTTGGCCATTTGATCTGATATTTTGGGTCCAGGGTAAAAAAAGTAAGATAAAGCCAAAAATCAAAAGTGCATAGATGGTATTGCGCAAGAGTTTTTTAGGTGCCTTGTTCAGCATTTCAGTTGCCACAAGACCATCCGTATTGATTTGGTTTCGATTTTGCGGAGAAATATTTAACATAAGATGAGTTTTTCGTGTTTGAGCGCTAAGTCTTGCTCGTTAATGCTTGCCAATAGGACAGTTCCTTTAAAAGAACTATTTAAATAATTGAGAACCGTTTGGAGTGCTGCATCAGCAATGTAATGCGTGTGGGTATCCCAAAGAAGCACAGCTGGTTGAGCGATGAGCGCACGACATAAAATGACAAGCGTAATGAGCTGGCGATCGAGTGTACTTGCCTCCGGATTCAGAACTGTCTGATACGCGGCAGTCAATAAAAGCACTTTTTTATCCAGACCAACCGCAACCGCAAGATCAATCACCTCGGCAATTGGGTAATCGCGGCCCATTAAAATATTTTCGAGAACAGTGCCGTAAATGAGTTGATCATGGTGAGACAAACTTGCCACCTGAGCTCTGAGTTCAGCAGCTTGTAGGTTGCTTGTAGGAATGCCGTTGATGCGCACTTGACCTTTATTGGGAAGTGCCATAGCGCAAATCATCAGAAACAACCCTTGGGCCTGATTTCCTTCTAGATCTTGAATATGGTAAAATTTTCCTGCTTCAAAACGATACGTTAAATTGGAAAGCAATGGCGTCTGACTCCAACTGGTTTGATACTCCAATTGTTCGATTTCAATAGTGAAAGCCTCCGCTTTTTGAAGCGAGATTCCTTCTTCTGAATCCAAAGGTAAATCTGTGATTTCGCCTATTTTTTCTATTGCGGTGAGCACGTCATAAACCATTTCTAAGCTGACAATTAATTTCTCAACAGAATTGAGCACCAACACAATAATGATTTCCGCAGCCACAAATTGGCCAATATTCATTTGTTGATTGAGCACCAGCAAACCTCCAATGATGAGTAAAGCCAATGCAATGAGCACCTTGAAACCTATCAGGTACTTGTATTGTTGTACGAGCACTTTAAAATGCGCATCTCGAGACTTGAGATAGCCTTGCAAGTAGGTGTCTGAGCGTTTGAGTAAAATTCCCTCACTGCCTAGATGCTTAAATGTGAGGCGGTTGCGCGCAATTTCTTCGAGCCAATTGGCTACTTTATACTTGTATTTGGATTCTTCTAAACTCGTAACAAACCCACGTTTGGCGGTCATTCTAAAAATAAACACGAGCAACAAAAGCAGGGCAAAACCAAAAATGATAAAGAAAGGATGATAAAAAGAGAGCAAGATCAGACCGAACAAAATTTGTAGAGACGCGGCTGTAAAATCAATCAGGAGTTTAGAGATGCCTTTTTGAATGGTGAGTGTGTCAAAGAAGCGGTTGGTCCATTCTGGCGCATAGCGCAATAAGAGTTCACGCAGTTGAATTTTTGGCATGCGCGTGGCAAATTCTAGAGCAGAGCGCGTAAATATGCGCTGCTGCAAATTTTCTGTAATGCGCAATTGTGCGATATTCATGTAGCCAGAAAATCCGATGGCCGATACCACAAGCCCAACAAGTAGGAACCACGAGGTACTTACCTTTCCTGCCTGAATAAAGTTGATAATAGCCTGAATACCCAGCGGCAAACCCAAACTGAGGATGCCGCCAACAATTGCAAAAAGATAGATGTCTCGGATATCTTTACTGTCGGGCTTGAGCAAGGCCCAGAAACGTTGGAATGGCTTTGTGACTTCTTTATTCATGGTCGAGGTAGCTAAAAAATAATTGTGTATAAAAAACAGCCACCGCATCTTCTTGTTCAGATGCATTCGTGACTTCTGGCAAATGCTGGCCAAAAAAACGCTGTTGGTGACTTCCTTCAATCAAAGTAGTGACCAACATCTCAGGATACTTACAAGCGGGTTGGTAGGCCCGAATCAAGTCTGAGAGATAACTTACAATCTCCGTATAGATGCTATGGTAACCGGTTTGATGATCTGAATCGACTGCTTTAGTCAAAAAAACTTTTGGTGCCTCATGTATAACGATGCGTTGCAGGCGTTTTTCGCTAGAAAAAGATAGCGTACTTGCCTGTAACACGAGCACGAGTTCAAGTGCCTTTTCTAGGCGTTCTCTTGTTGTACCCCCTTGCGTCTGCAACAACAAGCGACATTCCAATCTGCCCCAATACCAATTGATCAAGTAGAGCAGTAACTTTTGCTTGCTCGAGAAATAACGGTACACCGAAGCCTCGGTGGTGCCAACAGAAATAGCCAGCTTCTTGAAATTAAACTGCTCAAAACCCAATTCATCAATTAAAAAGATACTGCCTTCAATGATGCGTTGACCCAACTGAGTCGCCTGCGGATTGCGCAAGGCAATTTC
Organism: uncultured Flavobacteriia bacterium; assembly: GCA_937975705.1. Lineage (GTDB taxonomy): Bacteria > Bacteroidota > Bacteroidia > Flavobacteriales_D > Crocinitomicaceae > UBA952. The sequence continues at coordinate 32,801 of CALJTX010000060.1, forward strand.
TTCAAGAACAGGAATCTGAAAACGATCGACGAGATCCATAAAAGTAATTTGAAGCAAAAATAATAGCAATACTATTATAAATTGAAAGGACGAGTATAATATCTTTTTATTGACATTATAATTAATTTTGTGAATGCAAAAATCAGTCGTTATACTTGGCGCAACAGGGCTTGTTGGGTCTGCCCTTTTGGAAGAATTGATCCAGGATCCGCAGGTTTCAGAAATCAGGCTCTTGACCCGACGTCCTTTGGTTGCGCAGCATGCAAAGGTGCAAATTGTTGAAACCGACCTCTCCGATCCAAATGTTGTGGCTTTTAACGGTGTGCGCGCGTTGTATTGCTGTATTGGCACCACACGTAAAAAAACGCCCAATCAAACACACTACCGCGCAATTGACTACGGTATGACGCTCGCAGCAGCCAAGGCCGCCAAAAATGCAGGTGCCACTGAAGTTCACCTTGTCAGTGCAATCGGTGCCGACACGCAGTCCAAGATTTTTTACAGCCGTTTAAAAGGCGAAATTGAACGCGATTTATTGAAGTTGAACTTTGAGCGCACCCTAATATACCAACCTTCCATTCTGATCGGACCACGACCAGAAAAACGTTTTGGCGAAAAAATAGGTCAAATCTTGAGTCCAATTTTTGATCTTCTGCTCTTTGGTTCGCTGCAAAAATACCATAGCATCAGCGCCAAAAAGTTAGCTTGCTGTATGCAGCGGCATTCTTTTCAGGATCAAAAAGGCGCACAAATTCTTGTGTATCCAGACCTCATCAAAAACTAAGCGCATTCAAAAGAAAAAAGCCACCCCGAAAGGTGGCTTTTGACTACTGTATCGAGAGGAAAAAATTGATACTAAACCCATGCTCTGATTGAATCCTCCCTCAATTGTAATTTTACGATAGTTGAATATGTAAATCACAGTAGTGTTGTTCCGTTGAACACTACAAAGGTGAGGCGGCATGAGAAGAATAAGAATGAGTAGCATGCGCTTAAAAACCTGATTGTTGTCAGTTTTTAAATTTCAGTAGCGCTACGCCTATTTTTTTCTGATACCAATGATATTCGGCAAGGGCCAAAAGTGCTTGTTGGCATCGCTTTCCCAGGTATCTGAAACCCAAGAGCCCACTTTTTTAATGTGGTGGCCATTTACATCGATAAGCAAACTGGTTTCGGGTCCACCTTCCAAATAAATAGCATCGTGGAGGCCTCCGGGCATTTGCTTCATAAAACCAATCAGCTGGTTGTGGGTATAAGGCGAGCGTGTAAATATGAGGTAAAACCTACCCTGTTCATCTTCTGCGGCAACCAACATGCTACATGATTGTATGTTTTTTTGCCAATTCATGGGCTTTGCGTTGCAATCGATCATGCGCAGGCCTTGTGCAAAACCACTGAATTTATTTTGTTCTAGTGCCCAATCTGAACAAGTGAGGTCCAGCACTTCGATATTGGCGCGGTTCGTATTTGGTTTGGGGCCAAGTGCCAACATGAGGTTGAAATCTGCGAGGAGTTGGCCGTTGTTGACGTGGTGACCCGTTTTCAAATAGGCCCGACTTTGGAGTGGTTTTTCAAGACTATACATGCCTGAATTAAAAGCCACTAAAAGGTCAAAAGTATCGGCCCAAGCCGTCACCTTTCTGGGAATAGAGTCAAATTGACTTGCGGCAAATAAATCAAAGCGAAACAGCGCGGGGTCTAGGCGCAAGATTGATAATTTGGAATCGCCGATAAAAGATTTGACCGGAGCAGCAATTTCACGGTATTCCATTCCTTTGGTAAGGGTGGTCCAGTTGGTGTATTTCGGGACTTCCTTTTGTTTTTTCGGTTTGCTATCAGAACAAGCCTGCAAGACCAAAATGGCAAATGGTATCAATAACAAACGTAACATAGTTGACATCTATTCTTTATTCAAAGTTATGTTTTTTAATAGTTTTACTTACTTTGTAAACTATTCCATTTGCATATGAAAGCCTTACTCCTCTTTTTGACCCTTCCCTTCCTGAGTTTTTCGCAAGCCGTTGCTAAAAAAGATCAACTCAAAGCCAAGCGCATTGTTTCGAACGCCATTACGCTCTTCAATGAAGGACAAAGTTTCAATTCCTATATGTTGCTCAAGCAAGCTGTCTCAATAGACTCCACGAATGCAAATGCCTATTTTTGGTTAGCCACCACTGAATGCGATTTGCGCTCCTATTTTAACGCCCAAGAAAACATTTCAAAATCCTTGCAACTTTTGGGAAATGAAGTAAATGAAGAGCACTTGTATTTAGCAGGGCAAATTGCACTGTCACTGGGCAATAGCGAAAAAGCCAAAAATTATTGTGCACAGGCAAAAAACTTACTCAAATCGGAAAAGGATTACAAATTGCTGGGTTTTCAATTACTTGAACAACAGAGCCTTTACGCATTGTCGCAAGCCGGTACAAGCAATCAGCGGCAGCTTTTAGGTGGAGAACTCAACACCAAATACGACGAATACGGCCCCATATTATCGGCAGATCAGCAAACACTGTATTTCACCACCCGCAACCCAGACTCAAAAGGCGCCAACCTCAACCCCGACGACCAACGTTTTTTTGAGGATATCTATCAGGCCGGAATTTTTATAGATGACAACGGCAAATGGCTGCGCAACAACAGCAACAACGATTTGTTCAACACCGAGGGTTTTGACGCACTTTCATATGTATCGAAAGATGGTTTAATAGCGCTCGGCACGCTCAATACTACAGCCTCAAAAGAAGCCAGTACGCAAGGTTCTGATATTTTTGAACTCACTGCTGAGACTGCCGGAAACTGGACCGACAAACGCATTATTACTGATATCCCCGGACTCAACACAAGTTTTTTTGAAGGCGCCCCGTCCAAAACAGATACCATCTGGATTGATGAGTTTACCTATGTAGAAGAACTTTACTTTGTATCTGACCGCCAAGCAGAAAAATTTGCAACCGATATTTACGTCGCTAAAAAAATCAACGGTATCTGGCAAGCAGAAGTGCAGGCTTTGGGCCGAGAAATCAATACGGAGGGGCGCGAAACAACTCCATACATCACACCCGATGGGCAATTCTTATTTTTTGCCTCAGACAGCCACCCTGGGATGGGCGGCTACGATATTTTTGTTTGCCAACGCAAAGGCACGGAATGGTCGGCGCCAAAAAATTTAGGTGCTGCCGTCAATACCACCCTCGATGACACCCATCTGCAAATCTCTATAGACCAACAAAAAATTATTTGGGCGAGCGTCAGTGAAATCGATTTTTTATTCAGCTACAATTTATTTGAAGCACCCATCGGCGTAATTCAAACCACTGAAAAATAAGACTTTGCCACGCTATTTTATTTCACTTGCCTACGACGGAACAGCTTATCACGGTTGGCAAATTCAGCCCAATGCACGCAGTGTGCAAGAAGAAATCGAAAGCGCACTCTCTAAATTGCACGGCAACCGCTCAGTTGAAGTAGTCGGCTGTGGCCGCACGGATGCGGGCGTGCACGCCCAACACTATTTTTTGCACACCGACCTCCCTCAACAATGGGATACCCAGCAACTCGTTTTCAAACTCAACCGCATGACGGCCCCAGATGTAGCTTTTAAACAAGCTTGGGAAGTCTCTTCGGACCTACATGCACGCTTCGACGCCAGCAAAAGAACTTACCGTTATTTTATACACCAACACAAAAACCCCTTTGTGCGCAAAGAAAGTTGGTACTTGGAAAGCGCCTTGGATGTCGAACAAATGAATGTTGCTGCCCAACATTTATTGGGCACACAAGATTTTTCTTCGTTTGCCAAAGCACATACCGACGTCAAAACCAATATTTGTGAGGTATTCAGCGCCCAATGGCAGACCAACGAGAATGGAATTTATTTTGAAATCAGTGCCAATCGCTTTTTGCGCAACATGGTGCGGGCCATTGTCGGAACACTTGTAGAGGTGGGTTTGGGCAAAATAAAAGCCTCCGAACTGCCTGGCATCATTGCTGCTCAAGACCGCTCGGAGGCGTTTGTATCGGTGCCCGCACAGGGCTTGTTTTTATGGGCAATTGCCTATGACAACGCTCCTGAACTCAATCGGGCTGATTGATTTCCCATTCGCGGTATAGGTCAAAATAACTTTTGGTTTCTAGGATCACTGCACCACCTAGCGTGTCGCCGAATTTGGCAGGCAAGCCCCCCGTATAAACCGTAACACGACCAATAGCACAACTAGGCACATTGAACACTTCATTGGACTTGATGCCATCTAAGACGTAAATCATGTCGCCTTTGCGTGCGCCGCGAAACATGAGGCCGCCATCTTCATCTTTTTTGACATCGGAATTGGAATTGGCTACCATGTCCACCACGCTAAATTTGTCTGGTCGGTTCTTGATTTCTTTGGCCGTTAGGGTTGTTACAGGCGTTTCGCCAATGCGTATACGTGCCTGCTCATACCGACCGCCGCCTACGCGCACTGCTTTGGTATCTTGTGTTTTGTTTTGAAAATAAACGATGCCTGCGTTGCCATATGCTTCTAAAGGCACCTCAACAGTTACTTTGTCAGTGGTGTCTTTTTGAAAGCAACCAATCAGTTGGTAGGTTCCAGCCGGTACACCTACAATACGAAAACGGCCTTCGTCGTTGGATAGCGCCAAGTACACGTGTCCATTTTCACGGATCATGGCTTTGGCCCCCACAATGGGTTGTTGGGTATTGAAATCAATAAAGGTTCCGATGACATCGCCGGTTCCTGACTGCGCAACTGTGCTTGCTGCTAACATGAGCATCCACACCATCATTAAGTTCTTCATAAGCATGTTTTCTTCAAAGATGCCCCGAACTTTCAGATTCCATAAAAATTTATAAACTAGCGCTACTCGTTGGAATTTCGCGGTCCACTTTCTTGAACAGACCCTGCAAAACTTTACCCGGACCCACTTCAATGACCTCTGCACATCCATCGGCAAGCATGTTTTGCATGATTTGCGTCCAGCGCACGGCACCTGTAAGTTGTGTCACCAAATTGGCTTTGATTTGAGCGGGGTCAGTAACTGCTTGCGCATTGACATTTTGATACACTGGACAAATAGGCTCGGCAAAATGCGTTGCTTCGATAGCTGCAGCGAGTTCTTCGCGGGCTGGCTCCATTAGTGGGGAGTGGAACGCACCACCCACCTGCAAGACCAACGCGCGTTTGGCGCCCGCAGCACTCAGTTGTGTACATGCTTCTTCAATAGCTGCAAGACTACCTGAAATCACGAGCTGTCCTGGGCAATTGTAGTTGGCTGGCACCACTACACCTTCAATGCCTGCGCAAATGCGCTCCACTACTTCGTCTTCTAGACCAAGAATAGCAGCCATTGTGCTTGGGGCGAGTTCACACGCTTTTTGCATGGCGTCTGCACGCTTGACAACAAGGCGCAAACCGTCTTCAAAAGTGAGGGTTTTATTGGCCACTAGCGCAGAAAATTCACCTAAAGAATGACCCGCAACCATATCTGGCGCAAAGTGCTCACCGAGGCAAGCGGCTAATATAGTACTGTGTAAAAAGATGGCTGGTTGGGTAACGTTGGTTTGTTTGAGGGCTTCGTCTGAACCTTCAAACATAATGGACTGAATATCAAAACCAAGAATTTCATTGGCTTTTGCAAATAGAGAACGTGCGTGTTCAGATTGCTCGTAGAGGTCTTTGCCCATTCCAGAGAATTGGGCGCCTTGGCCCGGAAAAACATATGCTTTCATGTCGTTAATTTGGGGGTAAATTTACGGAAAACCTCAAGATTAGAGTTGTCCGTCGGAATGATACTTGCCTAATTTGTAGATCCGAACTTTTTGCAGAATGCCATCTTGATCGTAATCATAGACCTTTCCGTCGTAGAGTTGGCCATTTTTAAATTCGCCGTCCATCCAGATTTCATCGTTGTCGTTAAAGACTTTATTGTAACCATTCGGCACAAAACGCAGACCTTTCGTTTTTGGATTTGACAAGCGCGGAGGGTAGACATTAGAATTGGTTGCCGCTACAGGCTTCGGGCTGGGATTATTTTGTTGGGCGCTGGCTTTTTGAAGCTTTCCTACTGCGCCATCCGCTGTAACTTCAAAGGAATTGAGTAGCTGACCACTTGTGTTGTAGCGCGCTACCTGACCCTGTACCTGACCGTTTTTGACTGTATAACTCAAGGCCAACTTGCCATTGGGATGGTAATAGCACACTTTGCCGCTTTCTTGTCCTTGGTTATTAAAATTTGCTCTGTACGCTAATTGTCCGTTTTCGTGGTAGCGCAAAAGCAACCCCTTGTAGCCGTTCGCTTGAAAATTGCCTTGTTCAGCTATTTTTCCATTGGGGTAGTAGCGCGTGTAGGTGCCTTGCGGGCGGTTGTTGTTATAGTTGCCTTTGAGTTGGATCTTGCCATCCGGAAAAAATTTAGTCCAGGTACCTTCTTTGCGGCCATTCACATAATAGCCCTCCTCCACTTTTTGAGTTTTAGGAAGGTTTCTATTCGGAAAATCTTTGCCGGTAAAAACCCATTTGCCTTGGCGCTCGCCATCGGCATTGCGTTTATTTTGTGCCCAAGCCGCAGCAGTCCAAAAAAGTAATAAACAACAAAGAGATGTCCGTAATTTCACAACGCCAATTTACGAATTTTGGCTAACTTTGAACTTGTATGCTCAGCCTAGATCCCAAAGAACTCACCGTCCAGCGTTTGCACCAACTTTTACTCGGTGCTATTGGCCCGCGCCCAATTGCGTTTGCCTCTACCCTAGACCAAAACGGCAACGCCAATTTGGCGCCGTTTAGTTTTTTCAATGTCTTCAGTGCCAACCCACCCATTTTGGTTTTTTCACCAGCGCGCTCGGGTCGCACGGGGCAAAGCAAAGACACCTTCAACAACGCTCAAGCTGTTCCGGAGGTAGTGATCAACGTAGTAAACTACAATATGGTGCACCAAATGAGCTTGGCGAGTTCTCCATACGCACCAGGCGTAGACGAGTTCAAAAAAGCCGGTTTTACGCCATTGGCCTCTGAGAAAGTAGCGCCGTTCAGGGTAGCTGAAGCACCTGTGCAGTTTGAGTGCAAAGTCAATCAAATCATTGAGCTTGGCCAAGAAGGAGGGGCTGGCAACCTTATCATTTGCGAGGTGGTCCAAATGCACATCCAAGAAGAACTTCTCAATGAAAACGGCTTAATTGACCAACACAAAATCGATTTAGTGGCACGCATGGGCGGCGATTGGTATTGCCGAGCCAACACGCACGCCATGTTTGAAATCAAAAAGCCCATTACTACCTGCGGCATTGGCTATGACGCGCTTCCTCTAGACATCAAAAGCAGTCTCATACTCAGCGCCAACGACCTCGGCCAATTGGCAGGCATCGAAGAACTTCCCAACGAAACCGATGTCAACGAATACAAATTACTCGAACTTTCCACCCTTTTTCTAGAACTTGAGCACGACGCCAGCGCCCTTGAACAGGCTTTGCATCAAAAAGCACACGAATTACTTGCTCAAAACCAACTAGAAGAAGCTTGGCTCACTCTTTTATCTTTTAATAACTAATCACAAGTCCATGTTTAAATTCAACGGCACCATTAAGGTCATCCAAGAAACGCAACGCATTTCAGAAAAATTCCAAAAGCGCGAGTTCGTCGTGACCGACACCACCTCGATGTATCCGCAAGATATTATTTTCCAAACAACCCAAGACAAATGTAGCTTGCTCGATCAGTTTCAAGCCAATGACAACGTAGAGGTTTCATTTAATTTGCGTGGCCGCGAATGGACTAGCCCACAAGGCGAAGTCAAGTATTTCAATACCATTGAAGCATGGCGCATCGAAAAACAAGGTCAAAGCCAACCAATGGGGATGCCAAGCAATGGTCCTTCAGCCATGAACATGGGCTCTGAGCCGCTTCCAGGCACGAGCACGAGCGCTACAGAAGAAGACGACGACCTTCCTTTCTAAAGCTCTACTGACTTTTTAGAACAAGTTTAACAGTTCGTTTTAGAAAATCCAATTAGAATATCCCCAAAGCCAAGCCGCTTCCTAACAGAATGCTGAGCAGCTTGAGCAAATTGAATTTGTGATTTTCGGTGGTTTCAAAAATAATCGTGGTTGAGATGTGTAAAAACATCCCAACCACAACCGCCAAAATCAATTGAACATTCAAGCCCAACTGTTCGGTAGTAATGGTAAGCCCGAGCAACACGCCAAGCGGCGTCATGAGTCCAAAAGCCAATAAAATGAGCCAAGCATTGCTGCGCTTGAGTTTAGTAGCCAACAAAAGCGTCATTAACGCAATAGCCACAGGCACTTGGTGAAAGATGATTCCCCACAAAAAACTTCCATTAAATTGCTCTTGACTGCCAGAGTCTATTCCGATTTGCAGCATATTACCGAGTGGAATTCCTTCAATAACCGAATGAACAGACAGCGAAATAAATAGCGTCCATGGCATGGCCTGCCCTTTGTGGACGTGTACATGCCCGTGTTCAATACCTCCCGAAAAATACTCCAATACCAACTGAACCAAAAAACCCAATAAGATAAAAACACCTACCTGAAATACAGGCAAGGGCTCATGAGCGTGGTGGGTATGTCCGTGGTGGGCGCCGTATAGCTCTGGCAATAAATGTTGGAAAATGACTGCCAATAAAAACCCGCCACTAAAAGCGAGCGCTAATTTGATGTATTGGTTTTTGTTGGTCGCGTTGAGGTAACTGACAATAGTGCCACCCAAAACGACCGATCCAATTAAAAGGAGCTCTACTACGTAAAAATTCATGCTTTCTTTTTTGCAAGGATGATGAGGCGATCACTTGTTGTTTGATCGAAGGGTGTCAGGTGATAAGACCCGTAGGTTGCAACAATTTCAAAATCTACAGACAACAGTGCTTCAAAATCTGTTTGGCTAAGGGCCTGAACGCGCTCGGTAAAAATACCAATTTGCATGTTGTCTTGCGCATTGATGACTTCGATTTGCTTGAAGATATGCGCGTTGTTGTACCAACGCTTGATGTCAAAGCGTACGCCTTCGCGTTCGATAGATTCAATAGGTTTCAAATTGGCGCACACTTTAGTTGCATTCAAAAAATCGATGACCAATAGCCCATTGGGAAGGAGCATGTCTGCCACTGATTTGCAAACCGCTTGGTTCTCGGCTAGGGTATCAAAATACCCGAAGCTTGTAAACAAATTGAATACCGCGTCAAAAGGTGGCATATCCAAAGCCTCGCGCATGTCGTGCACTGTAAAATTCACATTTTCAATACCTAAATCTTGTGCACTTGCCTCAGCGGCCAGGATACTATTTGGTGCAAGGTCGGCGCCAACTACTTGAAAACCCATTTGGGCCAGTGTCAGCGCATGCCGTCCCTTTCCACAGGCTAAATCGAGTACGTTTGCGCCGCTTGGCAAAGCCAGTTGTTGCACTAAATTGTCTAAAAACAGCTTTGCTTCGTTGTCATCGCGGTGCTGATACAACAAATGATAATAAGGGGAGTCAAACCAAGTGGCGAACCATTCTTTTTGCGGCATGCTGCAAATTTACAACTTTCTTTTCCTAATTTCGGGACATGAGACACATTGGTTTAACCGGCGGAATCGGTTCTGGAAAAAGTACGGTTGCAAAGGTACTCGAACACATGGGCTATGGTGTGTTCTATTCAGATCAAGTGGCAAAAAGTCTCTACGACACGCACGCAGGTTTAAAACAGGCCTTGATTGACTTACTCGGCGAACATATTTATGTCAATGGGCGCTTTCAAAAAGAACGACTTACCCAAATGATATTCGCGCAAGCAGCCCTCAAAGACCAGGTTTCTCAATTGGTTCATCCGTTGGTACGCGAGGCATTTAGCGCTTGGGCTGCTCAACAAAAGTCTGCATTGGTTTTTAATGAAGCAGCTATTTTATTTGAGACAGGTGCCTACAAAAATTTTGCAGCCAACGTTTTGGTCCTTGCGCCGCTTGAAACAAGAATGCAACGGGTCCAAAAAAGAGACCACTTGAGTCGGGAGGATATAATGCAGCGCATTGAAAACCAGTGGCCAGATGCTCAAAAGCAAGCCTTGACTTCTTTTCAAATCATCAATGATGGCAGGCCCCTATTGGTTCAGATAGAAAAAATAGTCGCCGAACTTGAGCAAGCATCCAAGATTCAATAAACCATTTTGATGCTGATGCTGCGGTCTTGCTGTAGTTTAACGGCACATTCTTCAAAACTCGGCACACTGAGTTTGGGACGCATATTGTTAGAAAAGGCATAGGCCTCGGTGGGGATGCCGAAGAAATTTTTATCGCAAATTTTGTTGTGGTTTTCATCGTGATAAACAACAATTGCGTATTTACCCGCCTCTAAATCTTTGAAAGTATGTACGATAGTCCCCTTTTGCGCATCCAGACGAAACAATCTATGCGTTTTGCCCGCCTGCGTAAATACATCAGGGTTTTTATACAATGCAAATTCAACGAGCCCTTTGCTATTGGCAATGTTAGACACCTCTATGCGTAAATCATGGGTTGTAGAGGGCAATAAAGGCGAAGAACCAGGTTGAAAGGAAGTCAGAACGCAAGCTAAAACAACGGGAACGAGCAATAGTAATTTGGTCATGGGGTGCAATTTATTCGGAGAGTCGGATATTTAAACCCAAATTAAATTGGAGGTTTTTGAGGCTAAAAGATTCATTGTTAAACAACTGCTGCCATTCGTTGTAAGCACCAACCTCAAATCCATTGCTGAGGTCGCGAAAACCGCGGTAGGCACTAGCCCTGATTCCAATTCTTTTGGTGGCATTCCATTGTAAATAAGCGAAATAACCCATATCTAGCTTGGCCTGGGTGTTTTCGCCAATTTCTGTTGACAGGAGCGTTGTGCCAATTGCGTTCGGATAAAATGCATAAAAATCTTTTTGCATATGGCCCTGTATGCGATAGCGGTATTGCATGCCGCCGCCCAAATGCACACTCAAAATTTTGAGTTCGAGCCCGAGCGGAACGGTGAGCAACTCACCTGTTAGTGTTTTATTACATTGGAGTAAAAAAGTACTGCCTGATAAGTCTGTAGCCCACTCGGTGCTTTGGTATGCTTGGTTTTGATGCCCGTAGCCCACTCCGCTATAAAGGGTGAGCACTTTCAGGGCTGTATATCCAAACTGGACTTCGCCGCCGGCGGTGCTGCGCCAAAATGAAACAGGATCAAAAGGTTGGGTAGCCAATTGGCTTGCCATTTGAATTTCTTGCTTATTGGCACCCACCTCAGCTTGGAGATACCAACGCCATTGGGCGTTGGCTCCAAAACAAGAAATGGTAAAAAAGACAACAAGGCCGACTAAACGCATGGTTTGCTGCGTATGAGATTAACCTAAGAACGGATAACGGTAGTCTGCAGGCGGCACAAAAGTTTCTTTGATTGTGCGTGCAGAAGTCCAACGCATGAGGTTCATGGCTGCACCAGCTTTATCGTTGGTACCCGAACCGCGCGCGCCACCAAAAGGTTGTTGACCTACCACAGCACCCGTAGGTTTGTCATTGATGTAGAAATTACCAGCTGCATGCATGAGTTTTTCATTGGCCAGGTTGATCGCATAACGGTCTGTAGCAATGATCGAACCCGTTAGGGCGTATTCCGAAGTTTGATCGACGAGGTCGAGTGTTTCGGAGAAGTGCGCATCTGGATACACGTAAATAGTAAGCACAGGTCCGAAGATTTCTTCGACCATTGTGCGGAATTTAGGATTGGTTGTAACAACCGTTGTTGGCGCAATGTAGTAACCTACTGATTTGTCATAGGTGCCTCCAGTAATGATTTCTGCGTCTGGTTGTGTTTGAACGTAGTCAATGTAGGCGGCAATTTTATCAAACGCACGTGCATCGATGACGGCATTGACAAAGTTGGACGGATCTTCTGGGCTACCTTGCTTGAAAGAATTGACTTGTGCTACTAAAATTTCTTTGACAGCTGGCCAAAGGCTTTCAGGAATATATGCTCTAGATGCCGCCGAGCATTTTTGACCTTGGAATTCAAATGCTCCGCGCGACAGTGCTGTGGCTACTTCAGCTGCATTGGCACTGTTGTGCACCATGACGAAGTCTTTGCCGCCAGTTTCACCGACAATGCGCGGATAGGAGCGGTAATTTTCGATATTGTTCGCGATGTTTTTCCAGAGTTGACGGAAAACACCTGTAGAACCCGTAAAATGAAGCCCTGCAAAATCTTTGTGTGCAAAAATAACTTTGCCTGCCTCTGGGCCATCTACGGTGACCATATTGACCACACCTGCCGGCAAACCTGCAGCTTCAAAGAGCTCCATAATGACTTGTGCAGAATAAATTTGGCTATCGGCTGGTTTCCAAACGACAACATTTCCCATCATGGCTGGGGCTGCACAAAGATTGGCCGCAATTGAGGTAAAGTTGAATGGGGTCAGTGCAAAAACAAAACCTTCTAAGGGGCGGTATTCTAGGCGGTTCCACATGCCGGGCAGCGAATCGGGCTGCTCGCTGTAGATTTGGGTCATGTATTGAACATTGAAGCGGAAAAAGTCGATGAGCTCACAGGCGGCATCGATTTCGGCTTGAAATACATTTTTGGACTGCGCAAGCATGGTAGCTGCATTGATGCGGTCGCGGAAAGGACCCGCCAAGAGGTCTGCAGCGCGCAAGAAAACTGCAGCGCGATCTTGCCAAGGGAGCGCCGCCCATGCGGACTTCGCTGCCAAAGCTGCATCGATGGCGGCGGCTACATGCGAAGCATCGCCTTGGTTGAAATAACCCAACACGTGCTGGTGATCGTGGGGCATAGTGAGTGCTTTTTTATCAGCTGTAGTGACTTTGTTGCCACCGATGTACATTGGTACATCTATCGGAGAGCGGTCTTTGAATTCTTGGTATTTGGCCATTAAAGCGGCGCGCTCTGGAGAACCTGGTGCGTATGATTTAACGGGTTCGTTGACGGCTACCGGGACCTTAAAAAATGCGTTTGACATATGAATGATGAATTAGTATAACAAATTTACAAAAACTTGGCGTGCAGGCGTGCAACGCAAGTAAGCAACTTAACTGAACCAGATGTCGCGGATGAGCTCCTCACCTACAAATTGGTTGCAGCGTCCAATAATGATTTGCTTGCCATGGAAAAGTTCGTCGCGCATAACGCTCGAATCAATTTTGAGGTAAAGTGTGTTGTTTTCGATACGGATATCGGTGGTGCGCTTGGCTACGGCAGGACCCATGAGTTCGGGCCAAGCGGCAATGAGGTCGTAGGCCTTCATTTTGTCTTGCAAGCCATAGGCTTTCATGATCCGACTCACGAGCGTCGAGAGCGGCTTTTCTTCTTGTTCGCGTTTGTTATCGGGGTTCATAGGACTAGGGCTTGTTGGTCTTTGATTTGAAAAAGTTGGGTTTCTCCGGGCAATTGGGCAAAAAGGGCTTGCATGCGTGCGGGGTCGGTATCGGTGATGAGCACCTGTCCGAAATAGTCTGCACTTACGAGCGCAATGAGGCGTGCCACGCGTTCGTTGTCTAGTTTATCGAAGATGTCGTCTAGCAGGAGCACTGGTTTTTGACCTTTGTGTTGTTTGAGCCAATCAAATTGCGAAAGGCGCAAAGCGATAATAAACGACTTTTGCTGACCTTGAGAACCAAATTTTTTAACGGGATGGCCTTTGATGCTAAACAAAAGGTCGTCTTTGTGGATGCCCACATTGGTGTATTGGGTGAGCGCATCTTTTTTTGCTGAAGCTTGCAATAAGTCGGCAAACGAACCCTCGGAAAGCTGAGAGCGATAAGCGATATCGACATCTTCGGCATTCTGGCCTATTTCTTGGTAAAAGCGCTTGAAAACCGGGATAAACTCGGCCAAAAAGGCCTTGCGTTGGGCGTGAATATAGTTGCCACTCGGGATGAGTTGGGCATCCCAGACTTCAATAGCATCGGGGTCAAATAAGCGGTGCTCGTGCATGTTGCGCAAAACAGCATGGCGCTGCTCCAACAAGCGCGCATAGCGCTGGATTTCTTCCAAATAAGTTTTGTCGAGTTGGGCTAATATGCCGTCCATCCATTTGCGGCGCAAGTCTGAACCTTCGGCAATGAGGTCGCCGTCGTAGGGTGAAATAAAAACTACGGGCAATTTGCCGATATGGGCCGTGAGCTTCTCGTAGGCTTTTTTGTTCCACTTGACCTGCTTTTTGACACCTGTTTTGTAGGCAATTTGGACCTCACAGGGTTTTTGGTCTAGTTGCCATTGGCCAGAAATTGCAAAAAAGGGTTGATCAAAGCGCAAATTGTGGCGGTCATTGACATTGAGATAGCTTTTGCACATGCTCAGGTAATAGACTGCATCTAGGATGTTGGTCTTGCCGGCGCCATTGGGGCCAACGATACCGTTGATGCCCGGCACGAAGTCGAGTTCGAGATCCGGGTAGTTCTTGTAATTGACCAAATGCAAGTGCGAAAGGTGCATGTAACAAAGATACGGAATAACTACCTTTGCCTTATGTCGCGGTCCCAAATAATCCGAGCGCATGTTGCGCTACTGGTGGTCAATCTATTATATGGTGCCAACCACGTCTTGGCTAAAGGCGTTATGCCGCAGTTCCTAGACCCGAACACCTTCATTTTATTGCGGGTCAGCGGCGCAGTCTTGCTGTTCTGGATCTTGCTGTTGTCTCAAAAAAGAAAACCCGTCGACCGTTCAGACTACTGGCGTTTTCTAGCCGCAGGCTTGTTTGGGGTGGCCATCAATCAGCTCTTTTTCTTTCACGGACTCAATTTATCGTCGGCGCTCAATGCAGGTATCATTATGGCGCTCAACCCCATCATGGTGGTAGTCATTGCTGCGTTTGTCACAAGAGAAAGGTTCACGGTTTCAAAATTTACAGGAATTGCCATTGGTGCGGTTGGTGCTATCCTACTCACCTTGAGTTCGGGAAGCTTACCAGGTGCTTCTTCTTTGGGCGACCTCTTTTTGTTGATCAACGCGCTCAGCTATGCCTTGTATTTAGTGCTCTCCAAACCGCTCCTGCTCAAGTACAGCCCCATCCAAGTAATTACCTATGTGTTTAGCATTGGTCTGATTTTACTTTTGCTCTTCCCTCCTACTTGGTCCAACCTTGCGCATGTCGATTTCATGCAAATTCCGGCCAGCGCTTGGTACAAAATTGCCTATGTCATTATTGGCGTCACGTTTTTGACCTACTTGCTGACAATTTTTGGACTCAAATACGTGAGTGCCACGGTTTCTGCCGCTTACATTTACACGCAGCCCGTTATGGTCATGCTGTTTGCCGTATTGTTTTCAGCACTTGGTTGGGCTGCAGACTACACCCATACCATCACCGCCGAACGCATCTTATATATGTTGTTTATTTTTACGGGAGTTTATTTAGTTTCCTTTTATAAAGCCAAAAAATGAGAATTGCCTTACTACTTTTGCTGCTTGCTTGCACCCCATTCGTATTTGCACAAAAACCTGCCCTCGACTTCAAGGCTTACGACAGCTGGAAACGCCTCGAAAAGGAACAAATTTCAAGAAATGGCAAAATCGTTTCCTATGAATTAACTGTACTCAAAGGCAATCCTGTATTGCATTTTTACCAGTCCGATAACCGCAAACACGACTCCATAGTAAGGGGCAACGGCGCACTTATTGCTACTGACGAAAGCTATATCGCTTGGAAAATGAGTCCAGACTACGACACATTGCGCACGCAAGAACTCAATAAAGTCGACAAAAAGAAACAAGACAAAGATTCGCTGTATATCAGGCACATTGCACAAGACAGCACCTATACCTTTGCAAAACTCAAACAAGTACAACAAGCAGAGGAAGCGCCAGTTTTGGCTTTTTTAATAGAGGTTGCTCCAAAAAAAGCAGAAATTGTTGAACCAAGCAAGTTTGAAAAATTCTATTTCTGGAAAAAACCTGTACCCGAACCTAAAGCCAATCCTTTCAAAACCGATGGCAATCGCCTAATGGTTTATACTTCAGGTCAAAGTACTTTCCCTTTTTTGGATAGCATCACCTCTTTTTCACTGAGCCCGGACGGTTCTAAAATTGCTGTTATTCAACAGCGCAAAGTGAAGCTAGACTCCATGCAGGTGCGCATTTATACGACTAAAGATTTACAATTACTTAAAGAATTCGAAGCCCAACCTATCGCGTCGGACCTCACTTGGAGTCCAAATAGCCAAATGCTCACTTTTTTATACAGCCCAGACACGGTTGCCGTTAAAAATTTTCATTTGACCTTATTTGATATCAATTTACTGAAGCAATTGGATTTCGGTGACTCCAGTGATTTTGACAAAAGCGCAAAGGGCTTAGATCAGGCCGTGGCAAATGGCCGCAAACCACAGTTCAGCGCCGACAACCGTTACTTCTTTTTTGGCGTCCGCGAACGTCAAATTTTCCAAAAAGACACCTTGCTCGAGCGCGAAAAAGTCAATTTGGATATCTGGCACTACCAGGACCTCAAATTACAGCCCCAACAATTGCTGCAAAAAGACCAAGACCTCAAAAGAGGCTTCCTGTATGTGTATGACCTCAGCAATGACCGACTTACTCCACTAGAAAACGACACCTTAAAAGTCACGCTTGACCTCCGCTTGAAGGAACCCTATTTGATGGCCCTCAATACCCAGCCTTATGCAATCGCAGCGCAATGGGAAGCACCTTCAAAAGCAGATTATTATCGAATGAACCTGGAAACAGGTCAAAAAGTTCTGCTCGGTAAAGGCTTGAACTATGCGGGTGAACTTTCTGCAGACGGACGCTTTTTCACGTATTATATTTCTGAAAAACAACAATGGATGCTACTCGATATCGCACGCGAAATCAGCACTTGCATGAATTGTCAGCGCAAAGAAATCAACTGGAAAGAAGACCTCAATGGCCAACCGATGGCTGCAGGGCCAGTTGGTTTTGTAGGTTATTCATCTGCCGCTAAAGAAGTGTATTTTCAATCAGAATTTGACATCTGGTCTTATGATGTGGCCGCCAAAACACTTCGAAGCATCTCAAATGAACTGGCGACTAAAGAAAAAATTGCCTTGCGTTTCGAGCGTTATGTGCAAGATTCTGTCTGGATCAATTTACAAGAAGGCTATTTCATTGGCCTGCGCAAATCCAATAAAAATGAGCTGCTCTATTTCTATGAAAATGGTCAAATTCAACAAAGATTAGAGGTAGCGCAGCGCTTTTCAGGGCTTCAAAAAGCTGAAAACCAAAACCAATATCTTTTGCGAAAAATGGATGTGCGCACCTACCCCGACCTATGGTTTGTGGATACTGATTTCAATAAGGGTGTGCAAATTTCGGTAGCCAATCCGCAGCAAAGCCTATATAATTGGGCCACCGTCGAAAGCGTCAAATGGAAGGCCTTCGATGGCCAAGAGCTCGAAGGCCTACTCTACAAACCCGAGAACTACGACCCCAGCCAAAAATACCCACTTTTGTTTTATTATTACGAACTCAATTCAGACAACTTACACAACTACCAAGCGCCAAAGCCTTCGGCGAGTATCATAAATCCAACGGAATATGCAAGTGGTGGCTATCTTGTTTTTGTACCAGACATTCGTTACCAAGCGGGCAAACCTGCTCAAGGCGCCTACAACAGCATCATGAGCGCAGCAGATTACCTCATCAAAAACTACCCCATCGACGACAAACGCATGGGCTTGCAAGGCCAAAGTTGGGGCGGCTACCAAAGTGCAATGCTCATTACCATGACCACCCGTTTTGCTGCTGCCATGGCCGGAGCACCTGTAAGCAATATGTTTTCGGCATATGGTGGCATCCGTTGGGGCAGTGGACTAAACAGACAATTTCAGTACGAGAGCACCCAGAGCCGTATTGGCGCCACTATCTGGGAAAAGCCCGACTTATACGTCGAAAACTCACCTTTGTTTCACCTGCCAAAGGTGCAAACGCCACTGCTGATCATGGCCAATGACAAAGACGGAGCGGTGCCGTGGTATCAAGGCATTGAACTTTATACTGGACTGCGCCGCTTGAACAAGCCTTGCTGGATGCTCAACTACAACGACGACGACCACAACCTGACCAAACTTGCCAATAAATACGACCTCTCGATACGGATGCGTCAGTTTTTTGACCACTACCTGATGGCAGCGCCTGCCCCTTCCTGGATGACCAACGGAATTCCTGCAACCAATAAAGGCAAAGAACTAGGCTATGAATAAACGACGAGAACTGCTCGCGCGCATTGCATTGGGCACGATCTTCATAAGCATTACGTATCTGTCCTTAAAAAGCGCAAGCCACCATTCGCCTATTCATGTCAATGACAAGATCGGGCATTTTATTGCGTACGCAACGCTCAGTGTAAATGCTTTGCTTGTGTGGCGGCAGCGCACACCTAAATTCAAAATAGGACTTGCTTTGACCCTTTTTGGCTATGGCCTTTTAATGGAATTTTTACAAGGATTTGTGCCTGGTCGAGAAGTTTCTGCCTTCGACCTTTTGGCCAACAGCATAGGGGTTGGTATTGGCTACTT
The DNA here is from genome assembly GCA_937975705.1 of uncultured Flavobacteriia bacterium. Lineage (GTDB taxonomy): Bacteria > Bacteroidota > Bacteroidia > Flavobacteriales_D > Crocinitomicaceae > UBA952. The sequence continues at coordinate 51,309 of CALJTX010000060.1, forward strand.
GCTGTTTAGTCGAGTGAAAAGATATCTTTGAGCCCAAACCAACGGTTGACCACAAATCCTTCGGCGTAGTTATAGCCCGCCGGACGACCCATTTCTAACATACGCCCCTTCAAGAAATCAAAGAAGAGTTCACCAGATATGGGTGTGTTGGGTTCTGAAGAATTTGGATCAAAAAACTGTGTCTTGTAGGCCTTGACCGCCTCAATTTTTTGCGCAACAAAAGGCGTAACATCTTGAACAAAAGTGGGTGTTTGCAGGTAATCTTGAATGTAGTGCAAAACCAATTTTGGACGATAGGCCTGTTGGGCAACACCTTGATGGGAGGTGTGGATCTTGCGCAGACCAGCTAAAAAGCAAGCCTCGGCCACCATGTGGCCAGCTCTGGCGTGGTCCGGATGGCGGTCAGAGAGCGCATTGGCCAAGATAATTTGTGGTTGGTGCAAGCGAATTTGCTCAATGATAAGGAGCTTTGCAGCATGATTGTTTTCAAAAAAACCATCGGGCAAGCGCAAGTTAGTGCGGTGCTTGACACCTAAAATCTTTGCCGCGGCCGCCGCTTCTTCATACCTGCTTTCTACGGTGCCGCGCGTTCCGAGTTCACCTTCGGTGAGGTCGACAATTCCGATGGTTTTGCCTTGCGCAGCGTAATGCAAAAGCGTGCCCGCCGCAGAGAGTTCGACGTCGTCTGGATGGGCACCAAATGCAAGTATGTCTAGTTTCATTGACTTATTGAATATGAGCGTAACTTTCCACGCTAGGGCAGCTGCAAATGAGGTTGCGGTCGCCGAAGGCGTTGTCTACGCGGCGAACAGGCGCCCAATATTTAGCCTCGAGCAAGTAAGGAAGCGGATAAGCAGCTTCTTGTGGCGCATATGGGTAGGTCCAGTTCTTGTTGATGATGCAGTCTGCAGTATGTGGCGCGTTTTTCAGTAAGTTGTTGGCTTTGTCGGCATGACCGTTTTCAATTTCGCGGATTTCTTCGCGGATTTTGATCATGGCATCGCAGAAGCGGTCGAGTTCTTCTTTGTCTTCTGATTCTGTCGGCTCAATCATGAGGGTGCCAGCAACTGGGAAAGATACTGTTGGTGCGTGAAAGCCAAAATCGATCAGGCGCTTGGCCATATCTGCTACCTCTACATCAGCGGTGCGCTTGAAATCGCGGCAATCGAGGATCATTTCGTGGGCCACTGTGCCATTTGCGCCAGTGTAAAGGATATCGTAATGGCCTTTGAGGCGCGCAGCGATATAGTTTGCATTGAGAATGGCCATTTCAGTAGATCGACGCAAGCCCTCAGCACCTAACATTTTGATGTAGGCGTAGGAAATGGTCAAAATGAGCGCAGAACCATAAGGCGCTGCTGAAATAGCATGGATTGGAGACGCGCCTCCGGTTTTGATGAGCGGGTTACTTGGTAAAAACGGCGCTAAGTGTGCCGCTACACCAATTGGGCCCATGCCAGGGCCACCACCACCGTGTGGAATAGCGAATGTTTTGTGCAGGTTGAGGTGACAGACGTCGGCTCCGATGTTACCTGGGTTGGTAAGACCAACTTGTGCATTCATGTTGGCGCCGTCCATATACACTTGGCCGCCGTTGTCATGGATGATGCTTGTGATTTCGATGATGCCCTCTTCATAAACTCCATGAGTAGATGGGTAGGTCACCATGATGCCTGCCAAGACATCTTTGAGCTCGATGGCAACGTTGCGCAATTCTTCGATATCGATATTGCCATTGGCGTCACAGCCTGTTACAACCACTTCAAAACCTGCCATGACGGCAGATGCAGGATTGGTACCGTGTGCAGATGACGGAATGATCATTTTTTTGCGTTGGAAATCGCCGCGAGACTCGTGGTAAGCTTTGATAACCATTAGGCCCGCGTACTCGCCTTGGGCACCGGAGTTGGGCTGCAAAGAAACCGCCGCAAAACCAGTAGCTTCGCAGAGGTCTTGAGCTAATTGTGCGAACATTTCGTGGTAACCCACTGCCTGATCTAGTGGCGCAAATGGGTGCATGTTGGCAAATTGCGGATTGGTAACGGCCATCATTTCAGAAGCCGCATTGAGTTTCATGGTGCAAGACCCAAGTGCAATCATGGAGTGTACCAAAGAAAGGTCTTTGTTCTCCAAGCGTTTGAGGTAGCGCATCATGCGAGACTCTGAGTGGTAGGAGTTGAATACCGCATGAGAAAGTACCGACTCTGTGCGCACCAATTCGGTTGGGATGGCACTTGTTGCTGTCTGAAGTGGGGCACCAAAAACAGCTAAAACTGCATTGAGTTCGGCGTCGGTGTGGGGTTCACCAAAAGAAATGCTGAGTTCTGAATCAGAAATGTAGTGAAAGTTCAGGCCAGCAGCTTCCGCTTTGCTGCGAATGGCGTTGCAATCGACACCTTGAACGTGAATGGTGTCAAAGAATTGCTGAGCACCTACCTGAATACCTGCTGCTTGCAAACTTGCTGCAGCGCGAGAGGCTAAGTGATGGACATGACCTGCAATGGCACGAACGCCATCTGGGCCGTGGTAAACTGCATACATGGAAGCCATTACAGCTAAAAGCGCTTGCGCTGTACAGATATTTGAGGTGGCTTTGTCGCGTTTGATGTGTTGTTCGCGGGTTTGCAAAGCCATGCGCAGCGCTTGGTTGTCGTCGGCATCTTTGGAAACACCAATAATGCGGCCTGGCAAATTGCGTTTGTAGTCTTCTTTTGTGGCAAAAAATGCGGCGTGCGGGCCACCGTAACCCATAGGTACGCCAAAGCGTTGGGCAGAACCCATCACGACATCGGCCCCCATACTGCCCGGTGATTTGAGCAAAACAAGCGATAGCAAATCGGCGCCTACAGCAACTTGAATACCAGCTTCCTTCCAACTTGGGATAGCCGTAGACCAATCTTGGATGTGGCCTTTTGCATTCGGATACTGAACAAAAATTCCAAAATAAGTAGCGTCTGGGCTAAAAGTTTGGGCGTCGCCTACAATAAATTCTATACCTAAGTTGAGCGCACGACCTTTCATGACGTCGATGCTTTGTGGCAAGGCATTTTGGTCTACAAAAAATTTGTTGCGGCCAGCTTGGATATCTGAGCGGCTGCGCGAGTTGTAGAACATGATCATGGCTTCGGCTGCAGCGGTCGCTTCATCTAGTAAAGAAGCGTTGGCGATGGTCATGCCGGTGAGCTCAATGACCATGGTTTGGAAATTGAGTAGCGCCTCTAAACGACCTTGTGCAATTTCTGCTTGATACGGCGTGTAGGCGGTATACCATCCTGGATTTTCGAGCACATTTCTCAAAATTACCGACGGAACGATGGTTTCGTGGTAACCTAAACCAATAAAAGATTTATTGACTTTATTTTTGGCGCCAAGCGCATTGATGTGGTCAAGGTAAGCTTGCTCAGAGAGCGCAGCATCGATGCGGAGCTCGCGGTTGAGGCGAATTTGCGCAGGAATGGTGCGGTCGATGAGCGTCGAGAGCGCATCTACGCCAACGGCTGCTAACATGTCTTGTTGTTCGGAAGCTCCGGGGCCAATGTGGCGTCTTTCAAATGGTGTCATGTGTTGTGTCGAATTTGGGTCTACAAAAGTACTTATTTTTCATCAAAAGTTCGAGCTCTTAAGATGGCATTATCGTGTACATCTTGCCAAAATAAATTGATGTCGCCAATGTGGTAATTGCGCATGGTGAGACTCAAGAAAAAGAACTTCCCGCGCGGGCGATCTATCCAAATGGCTCCGTCGATGAGATGGGTGTCAAAAAGTTGGGGATAAACTTGCTCGTCAAAATAAAGAAAGCCTTTGTGCGCAGCCTTGGCGGCCGTTGACTCAAGGGTCCAGGAGACAGGATTCACGACTGCTTTTCCTTTATACCAAATATTGTAGGCCTTTTTGTCGATGTGCTTTTTAAACGTATTCCAAGTGACGTAGCCGCCTGTTGTTTGAGGGCTGGTGAGCAAAGGAATATTTTGAAGGTCTGTAGCCGAAATACCGATGCCTGGCAGGTAAGCGGCAATCAGTTGATTTTGGAGTGGTTTTCCGTCAAAAAACTCTTGAAGCAGCAGGCCGCAATGCGTACTTCCTTGGCTGTGTCCGGCTAAAATAATCGGCCTGCCATTATTGTGGTGTTCGAAATAATACAAAAACGCAGCCCGCACATCGGCATAAGCCAATGCTAAAGCGGCTTTCCCTTCGGGGCCATCGACGTAATAAGAACGCAAGTGAGCGGAGCGGTAATAGGGCGCAAAAAAACGGCCCGCTTCGGCAAATGCACTACCCTGAAAAGGCAAAGCGGTTTCAAGCACCTTCTTTTGTTGCTCTAGATCTGTCAGGGGAACATTCCAACGCTTGTCACTTTTTTTGGTATTGAGCGTCGGATACACATAAAAAACATCAGCTTTTGCGTGTAAACTTGTATCCTGAAGGTGCTTTGCCAAACCTGTCGGATAAGCACCAGGGCGAGCTGCCCAATTTTGAGCTAAACTGTAATCAGTTGTGGTTTGTGCATAAAGCCCTGTTGAAATAATTGGGAGGTACACGAAAAGTAAAGTTAGAAAACGCATTATTTTTGCAACGAAATGTTTGACTTACAAAAAAACACATTTTTCTTACTATTGTTTGGGTTCTTGACCTTAAATCACACATTTGCCCAAGATTCTACCGCTTACTGGAAATTCAAGTCCTTGTATTCCTTGAGTGGCACCCAAACATCCTTTGTAAACTGGAATGCGGGTGGGCGCAATAACATTTCCATTATTGGCTCGGCCAGTGCATCGGCCTATTATACCCGAGAAACCGTCAAATGGACCAACGACGCCTCTTTTGCACTTGGCGGCATCAAATATTTTGACAAAAAAGGCATTGGCGCTCAAAAAACAGACGACAGACTAGAGCTTTCCAGTACTTTCGGGATGCAACTTTCCAAAGGCTTCTTTCTCACCTTTGCAACAAGTTTCAGAACCCAAAGCATCAACGGTTTCGCCTACCCCAACGATTCCGTTCCCGTTTCGCGCTTTATGGCGCCCGGCTACATGAACCTCGCGTTAGGTGCCGACTTCCGAAAATCGGACAACTTCAATATTTTCTTCTCCTCTATTGCCATCAAATCTACCTTTGTGCTGGACGACTCCCTCAGTGCTAAAGGTTCTTTTGGTGTAGACCCTGGCATGCGCTACCGCCAAGAATACGGTGCTTACCTCAAAATGAAATACAACCGCCCATTGGCCAAAAATATCGAGATGAAGTCCAAGTTAGAGTTGTTTAGTAATTACCTCAATAATCCGGAAAACATCGATGTCAACGGCGAGCTGTTGCTCCTCTTTCGCGTCAATTCATTGATTTCGGCTTCGGCGCAATGGAACCTCATCTACGACAACGACATCAAAATCACCGATATCAATGGCAATATTGGCCCTAGAACCCAATTTAAATCGGTAATTGGCATCGGATTGTCTTATAAAATCGAAAGCTAATGAAACAACTACTCCTCAGCTTACCATTTCTATTTATTGGACAGGTAAACGCACAATCAGATTACTCCAAATTTGACCTCAACCTGCAATTAGGAACCAACTTGTATCAAAAGAAGTTTGGACCGGAATGGAACCTGCAGGGTGAGTTGCACCTCAATGCACATTGGAGTCTACTCTACAATTACAGCCTAGGTTCTTTTACGCCTTACAGCGGCTATGCACACGCACCCATGAGTTTGTTTGCGGTGGGGCCGGTGACGCGTTTTTTGGCTCAAAATTCATTTACCTTCAGTGATTTCTTTGGTGCACTTGCTGTTGGCGCCCTCACCGCGCTCATACCCGAAGGCGTGGCGTATCACTACCCCATTGCCTACCGCTATGATCTTTCGGGCTATGCCAATCCTTTGGGGCTTGCTTATATCTTCAGCAACAACCCAAATGATGACGGCTCCATCAAATACGACGCTACCGCAGGTGTAAAACTCACGTATTACGCTTCATTTGGCTTGCATGCCAATTTACACGTTCAAACGCGCTTCACTGCCGGATTTGGTTTTTACCCCAATGCCGGATTTGGCCTGGGCTATTCTTTTGGACACCGAAGTCTAGGCGAATAACAGCCAAGGTCAGTGACCGCCCGGCTGACAGCACAAGGGCAAGGCTTTCAAGGCTTCAGGGTTTGCTTTTTTGTCATCGGCCTGATACCCAATATTCACTAAAACCAATTGGAGTTGTTCTTTATCCGTTTTGGCCGTTTTGAATTTAACCTCCACTGCTTTTGTTTCGAGGTTTAGCTCAGCATACACCACTCCTTTAGACTGGTTAAGGGCCGTTTCAATGCGCTCTTTACAGTCGCCACATTGTGCAGAGGTTAGTATCTGAGTGACCATCGTTTTTTGTGCCACAAGAGGCGTTCCGAAAAGGAGTAAAAATGAAAGGAGGATTGTTTTCATATGCTATCGTTTTTAAAGAGATTGATTTTGATTGATTTTGATTGATTTTGATTGATTTTGATTGATTTTGATTGATTTTGATTGATTTT
>CALJTX010000061.1 GCA_937975705.1 uncultured Flavobacteriia bacterium
CTCAATTTAATCAATCCGAACAATTCCCCATTGAACCCACTTATACGGGTAAGGCAGTCGCCGCCCTCGTTCAAGAACTTCCGAATGTGGAGCAAGCCTGTCAAAATATTTTATTTGTGCATACGGGGGGAGTCTTCCAATAACCTTCTTGATCAAAATGAATCCGTCGTGCGTTAAGCGAAGCAAAAAATAATTGAATCTATTTGCATTTTATTCGCTCAGTGTTATTTTTACGTGAACGAAAGGACTTAATACTATGAAATCTAATTCATTAAGCGCACTCCGAGCGTTGCTTTGTGGCTTCTTTTTTTTCGGAAACATTGGCGCAGGCTGGGGGCAGACGACCTTGTCCCTTACCTGTCAGGATGCCTTTTTTCCAACACAGTTCAATAGTGGTGGCGATTTTTTCAATCAAAGTGCTACTGTTCTTGGTATGTGGGCAAATCAAGGAGCAAAGCAGACCGTAGCTTGGCGTAATTTTAAAACGGCAGGTGATGATACTGGTGGCAATCGATCTTTGCAAATTGGTGATGAATTTTCAATCACAGTTAGCTGTACCCGAGCATTTGGACAAATCGGATTTTCACTGAATTCTGGCGGTACACAAGGAGGTAGCTATGCAAATAATGTCAATGGGTCTAAACTCAGAATTAATACCGACAATTATGGTTCTTGGTATATCACTAACGGATCAACATCGTCGAGTTTCAACTACAATCCGAGTGAGAATACCTACAGGGATTATAAGTTTGTAGTTAAAATATTGAGTCCCACGCTGATTTCAGCAAATTTGTATGTAAATGGCGTCTGGTTTAGTGCAGTTCAGAATTTTAGTTTACTGAATTCAAACGCAATTACTGCTTTTTCTATTTATGGTTCGGATATGTGGGATGGCAGTTCAGCAGACAATGCATATTGGAAGGACTGTTCAGTAAACGCCACCACTACAGTAGAATTAGGCTATTCCCTGTCTAGTGGGAATATAAATCCAGGAATTATCACTAATGGTTTACTTGCTAACAGTATTTCAACTTTAAGTAATAATTCTGTTTTTATTGGGGGAAATTCTGGTACATCCGTTATACTTGATCAAGTTAATACATATACAGGACTCACTACAGTCAATCAAAATGCAACATTGCAGCTAAATTGCTCTGGCGGTGGAACGCTACCAAATACAAATTCTATTACAGTGAGTAATGGTGGAACTTTGCGTGTCTCTTCACATCAAACATTGAATAATTTGACTATCAATTCTGGAGGTGTTGTACTTGTTGACGCTGGTGTTCAACTCACAATAGACGGTGCCCTCACCAACAACGGTACCATGACCATTGAAAGTGGGGCTACGTTCAAGCAAGGGACAAGCGTTACTGGAACGGGAACTTACAATGTGAAGCAAACTATTGACAACGGAGCTGGTTCTGGATCCACCTTGAGTGGTCGATTCTGGTATCTAGGTTCTCCGCTAGCCTGTACGCGTTCAAGTTCGTTTGGAACGTCCGGAAGTCTCAATAAAGTTTGGGAGTTTACAAATGGTGCTTATGCCAACGTTGGGGATGCAACTTCTTTGACTCCAACAAAAGGCTATGTACACAGAAGATCAGATGCAAGTCAAACCTTAACCTTCTCAGGTCAAAACTTATATGCCCAAGATGTAACGCTTTCTTTGAGCAACAATGCGGGTACTTATGCGGGTTGGCATTTGGTATCGAACCCTTACACGGCTTACCTTGATTGGTCGCAGATTATTGGTTCGAACTTGACGAGCAACATCAGCAATACCTATTACATCCGTTCTTACAATTCGAACAGCCAAGATGTGGATGCCTTGATCAGTTACAATGCATCTAGCGGTTTGGAGTCGAATACCTCTTCTTTCTCACTTGGTTCAACAGGATCAACTACAGCGCAATACATTGCGCCATTGCAGGCATTTTGGGTAAAAGTGCCTCCGACTTCAACATTATCTTCAACAGCAGGTGCTTTGCGTTTAGAACGTGCTTTTACGTCACATCAGACAGGAACACTCAAAAACACAGGCGTTTACCCGGTATTGGCTCGAGTGAATTTGTATAATGGTGATAAGTATGACCAAGCGCTAGTGTATATGAACGAATTCATGACCAATGCTTCTGACCAAAACGACTCAGAGAAAATGTTCGTGAGTGGAGTAGCTTCTATCTACACCATGGCCTCAGGCAAGAAACTCGTCATGAACGGCCTCAAAAACAACAAGAAGAAAATCTCTGTGCCGCTTTACCTGGAGTTGCCAACTTCTAAAGTATACCAATTGCAACTTTCGGACTATATCATGGAAGACGGTCTTATTTTGCTCGAAGACAAACAAGAGGGCACCATCCAAGATTTCACCATTCATGATGTATATGCTTTCTATGCCAACAGCGGAGTACTTAGCAATCGCTTTGTATTGCACTTCTACATGCCAGATGCAGGTGTGAGTGCGCAAGGCCCGAGCAACAGCTGGGTAGAAGAAGAAAGCGCTATTAACGAAGGCGGAAGCATTCTCGTGAGCTCAAACGGTCGCGGCAAAGTAACCATTACCCAAGATATCGACGCTACACCAACAGAAAAGGGTAGTGTAGTGGTGCGTGACGCGGCAGGTAGAGAAATCTACAATGGCCAACTCACCGGCTCAGCAACCAACCTCGAACTCGACGCACCATCAGGCATTTACTTCGTGTCGGTTGAATTAAATGGTCAAGTAGAAGTCAAGAAAATCTTTGTTCAACAATAAAACGGCAACATGAAAACCAATCCAACTAAGAAAGGCTATCAAAAGCCGAAAGTAGCGCAAATCAAACTCGACACCGAAATCTCGTTGGTGATGACCTCCCCACCACCGCCAAACCCCCAGATGCCCCAAATGCCGGAAGGTTGGGTGCAGAAGATTTTTAGGTTCAAATGGTGATTTGGCATTAAGCAATCAACTATTAAACGATATACCTTGATGTAAGCTTAACATGGCCATAATTTAAACTCGCAAAAACAATCCGAATTTTGCAAGTAAAATTTTAATGTTCATGCTAACTATTTTCTTCTCCCAAAAATCACCATTCACCAAACAGAATAACAACTTCAAAATCCGCTGTTTAGGCACGTTCTTCTTTACCTTTTTGATTGGGATTTGTTGGGGGCAGGTGTATAATGGCGTTTACTCTTTTGGGACAAGTGGAAACGTGCAATCTTTCGACTATAACGGAACGATTATTTCAAATTTAACTATAAGTCCAATTACAAAAAATGGCACTTCAACTTCAAGTAGTACTTCTAATTTTAGAGCATCAAGTTGGCCGATTGGGAGTATTGATGGAGGGGCAGCAGGGGGTACAGTAGACCTTTCAAAATATTTTGAATTTACTTTGACTGCAGTGAATGGATATACAATTTCAAATCCGACATTAAATTTTGGGGTTGGTAGAAGTGCTACTGGGCCAAGGTTGTTTCAATGGAGGTCCAGTATAGATTCATACAGCAGTATTTTAGGCGTAAGTACTGTAAATTCTAATATTTCCAATTCCAATGGTATTTTAACTACGCCTGATGCGAATGCAGGATATACGGGGAATTTAATCTCTATTTCATCAACAGGATTAACAAGTATCACATTTAGATTTTATGCTTACGGTTCTGAAGCATCATCGGGTACCGGGGGGCTTCAGGGAAATTTAACTTTTGGAGGAACGCTTATGTCTAACCCTTCGTGTTCTGCTGGAACCTACACGGGGGCAACTGGAGGGGTTTGGTCAATAGCTTCTAATTGGTGCAATGGCTCTGTTCCGACGGGAACATCGAATGTAATGATTCCTTCAGGGATAACGGTCACTTTAGATGTAGCATCTTCAACTGTTTCAAGTTTAACTATAAATGGTTCATTAATTGTTGCTGCCAATAATCAACTCACAATAGACGGTGCCCTCACCAACAACGGTACCATGACCATTGAAAGTGGGGCTACGTTCAAGCAAGGGACAAGCGTTACTGGAACGGGAACTTACAATGTGAAGCAAACTATTGACAACGGAGCTGGTTCTGGATCCACCTTGAGTGGTCGATTCTGGTATCTAGGTTCTCCGCTAGCCTGTACGCGTTCAAGTTCGTTTGGAACGTCCGGAAGTCTCAATAAAGTTTGGGAGTTTACAAATGGTGCTTATGCCAACGTTGGGGATGCAACTTCTTTGACTCCAACAAAAGGCTATGTACACAGAAGATCAGATGCAAGTCAAACCTTAACCTTCTCAGGTCAAAACTTATATGCCCAAGATGTAACGCTTTCTTTGAGCAACAATGCGGGTACTTATGCGGGTTGGCATTTGGTATCGAACCCTTACACGGCTTACCTTGATTGGTCGCAGATTATTGGTTCGAACTTGACGAGCAACATCAGCAATACCTATTACATCCGTTCTTACAATTCGAACAGCCAAGATGTGGATGCCTTGATCAGTTACAATGCATCTAGCGGTTTGGAGTCGAATACCTCTTCTTTCTCACTTGGTTCAACAGGATCAACTACAGCGCAATACATTGCGCCATTGCAGGCATTTTGGGTAAAAGTGCCTCCGACTTCAACATTATCTTCAACAGCAGGTGCTTTGCGTTTAGAACGTGCTTTTACGTCACATCAGACAGGAACACTCAAAAACACAGGCGTTTACCCGGTATTGGCTCGAGTGAATTTGTATAATGGTGATAAGTATGACCAAGCGCTAGTGTATATGAACGAATTCATGACCAATGCTTCTGACCAAAACGACTCAGAGAAAATGTTCGTGAGTGGAGTAGCTTCTATCTACACCATGGCCTCAGGCAAGAAACTCGTCATGAACGGCCTCAAAAACAACAAGAAGAAAATCTCTGTGCCGCTTTACCTGGAGTTGCCAACTTCTAAAGTATACCAATTGCAACTTTCGGACTATATCATGGAAGACGGTCTTATTTTGCTCGAAGACAAACAAGAGGGCACCATCCAAGATTTCACCATTCATGATGTATATGCTTTCTATGCCAACAGCGGAGTACTTAGCAATCGCTTTGTATTGCACTTCTACATGCCAGATGCAGGTGTGAGTGCGCAAGGCCCGAGCAACAGCTGGGTAGAAGAAGAAAGCGCTATTAACGAAGGCGGAAGCATTCTCGTGAGCTCAAACGGTCGCGGCAAAGTAACCATTACCCAAGATATCGACGCTACACCAACAGAAAAGGGTAGTGTAGTGGTGCGTGACGCGGCAGGTAGAGAAATCTACAATGGCCAACTCACCGGCTCAGCAACCAACCTCGAACTCGACGCACCATCAGGCATTTACTTCGTGTCGGTTGAATTAAATGGTCAAGTAGAAGTCAAGAAAATCTTTGTTCAACAATAAAACGGCAACATGAAAACCAATCCAACTAAGAAAGGCTATCAAAAGCCGAAAGTAGCGCAAATCAAACTCGACACCGAAATCTCGTTGGTGATGACCTCCCCACCACCGCCAAACCCCCAGATGCCCCAAATGCCGGAAGGTTGGGTGCAGAAGGTTTTTAGGTTGCTATAGTGAAAACCCAAGACACGCAATTTTGGCAGCAATGGCTTCGCGCTGAATTAAAAGCAGGACGCCAAGTACAGCTCAAGGCGCGTGGTTGGAGTATGTTTCCTGCCTTGAGGCCGGGTATGCAACTTACAATTGCAGCAGTGTCTGTTGAAACTTTAAAAGTTCATGATATTATAGCATTTGCTGCAAACGGACGTTTTGTAACCCATCGCCTAAAGACATTGCAGCAGCAATACGGCGTATGGTCTTTTCAAACACAAGGTGATTCTTGTTTAGCGCCCGATCCTTCATTTTCAGAAATAGAATACCTAGGAAAAGTGCTTTCGGTCAATGGTTCTGATGTACAAACTAATTTAGAACCGCACGAACCTATTGCCTATAAGCGAAACTATATTTTTAAAACGCTTGTCATTTGGCTTTCTTTTCCTTATCGCTTGTGTCTTAGAACCTTTAAGCGTTTCAGGTTTAAAGTCCAATAAGAACCGTTTCCATACAACTGTGTCAGGTAATTCTTGTTCGGAAAGACATCAAAAAATGCTAGTATCAAACTATTGACGATATCGTTTTTTGGTTTTATTCGGTGAGCGAATTGTCTCATTTTTAAATTGAAAGGCAAGGGTGTACCTTCGAGTTGTTGAAAGAAAAAAGCATCGTAAGGATACCGCGCGTTGAAGGTCATGGTCTGGGCGCGCTCAAGAAAGGATTCAAGTGCTTGCAAGCGCTTTTTCTCTTTTGGTCCAAGACCATCCTTGGAGAGATTCTCATTGAGTAAGTCAATGATTTGAGCGCCTTTGAATTGCTGAAGTGCTTCTAGGTGCTTGCTGAGATGTAGTCCTAAAAACTGACCGGAAAGTTTTTTACTGAGTACAGGGATTTGAACACCATTTACGTCCAACAAGACACAATTCTCAAAGTTGAGCTGTAATTTTATTTGATGCACAGCTGCAAATGCATCAGTATGGATATCTAGCTGTATTGCACCTTTTATTGCATGCAGTGGCGCGTGCTGTGGCAGCAGTTTTTGATGCCATTTTGATTTGTAAACAACGCCAAAAGTTTGAAATCCTTCTTTTTGTAGCAGCTGATTGAGCGCATTTAAACTGCTCGGTTCGATGTAAATATCAATGTCTGAAATCTGTCTTTTTTTGAGCGAAATATGCTGTCTAAAATGCAAGTCCCAGCCCTTGAGCAAGGCAAATGGAATGTTGGCTGCTTGGAGTTTCGGGGCTAGTTGCAAGATTTCTTCGCGCAAAAAGGAACTATGTAATTGTATCCGCTGCTGATAGGA
>CALJTX010000062.1 GCA_937975705.1 uncultured Flavobacteriia bacterium
GTTCAGACGTGTGCTCTTCCGATCTGCCTATTTTGTGTTTTTATGGCCCTCCAGGCGTCGGTAAAACTTCATTGGGCAAGTCTATTGCCGAAGCACTTGGGCGCAAATACGTCAGGATGTCGCTCGGTGGGCTTCACGACGAAGCAGAAATCCGTGGGCACCGCAAAACCTACATTGGCGCCATGCCGGGTCGCATCATGCAAAACCTCAAGAAAACCGAAACGGCCAATCCTGTTTTTGTTCTAGACGAAATTGATAAACTTGGCCGCAGCAACCACGGCGACCCCTCTTCTGCCCTACTAGAAGTACTGGACCCTGAGCAAAACGGTAATTTCTACGACAACTACGTCGAAACCGAATTCGACTTATCTAAAGTACTGTTCATCGCTACTGCCAACAACCTCCAAAGCATCCAAGGGCCCTTGCTAGACCGCATGGAAATCATTGAAGTCAATGGGTATACGCTAGAAGAAAAAATAGAAATTGCCAAGCGCCACTTATTGCCAAAGCAAATTGCAGCGCATGGCATTCAAAAAGACGACATCGCCCTAGACAAAAAACTATGGCAACAAATTATCGAGTCTTATACCTTTGAATCAGGTGTGCGTGGCTTGGATAAAATTGTGGCCAAACTCGTGCGCAACCGCGCCCGTCAAATAGCTATGGATGAAGTCTTTGAGCCCAAACTTTCAAGTGCTGACCTCTTTACCTTTTTAGGAGCGGGCCGCATGCGCACCAAATACGACAACAACGATGTTGCTGGTGTGGTTACGGGCCTAGCCTGGACAGCCGCCGGTGGCGATATTCTTTTTATTGAAAGCTTGATTTCGGAGGGCAACGGCAAATTATCACTCACTGGTAATTTGGGCGACGTCATGAAAGAATCTGCCGTAATTGCCCTAGAATACCTCAAAAGCCACCACGAATTACTCGGGCTTGATGCCAAATTATTTGGCGCCTACAACGTGCACATCCACGTGCCTGAAGGCGCCACACCCAAAGATGGCCCAAGCGCTGGCGTCACCATGCTCACAGCACTCGCTTCGTTGTTTACGCAGCGTAAAGTCAAGAAAAACCTTGCCATGACCGGCGAAATCACCTTGCGTGGCGATGTCTTACCAGTTGGCGGCATCAAAGAAAAAATCTTAGCGGCCAAACGAGCGGGCATCAAAGAAATTATTTTGTGTGCCAAAAACAAGCAAGATGTCGATGAAATAGCAGCGGACTACCTCAAAGGCCTCTCGATACATTACGTCGACAAAATGGCTGAAGTTCTGCAATTGGCTTTGCTTCAAGAAAAAGTAAGTGCACCTAAAAAACTGGTGGTACCTGAGAAAAAGTAATGTCTGTACGGTATCAGCATGTCGTGGTATATGACGGCGTTTGCATCCTCTGCAATCGCCTGATTCAACACTTACTTGAAAAAGACCAGCAACAACTCCTGGCTTTCAGCACTTTTCAGGGTTTACCCGATGTGCTTTCCAAAAATGGTCTTCAATTCCCGTTTGAGGAGAGTATTTCATACTACCGCCAAGGCAAATGGTGGCAGCAAAGTAGTGCCGTTTTGCTCATTTATAAAGACATTCAAGGTCCCTATCATTGGTCGCAAATTGCTTGGCTGATTCCGCGCTTCCTGCGCGATTATTGCTACCGCATCGTTGCCAAAAACAGGTACAGTTGGTTTGGAAAACATGCACAGTGCGCGCTACCCGATCCTTTACAAAAAGACCGCTTTATTGGCTAAAATAGTGTAAATTGGAGGCTTAAATCACTTTTTATGTCTCAAAAACTAGCTGCTGTCGCATTCTTGTTTACCTTATTTTTGACAAATGCTTTGGCGCAGCAAATGCCCAAGCCCTCTAGCATTGAAATCTCTGAATTGCCGCAATGGGCACAACTCATGTATGCAGCGCAACCCAATATTTTTGAAGTCCAAAATGCCTATCAAGATTATTACCGCACACATCCGTTTGTAAAAAGTTACCACACGCAATACTACAAGCGTTGGATCAGAACAAATCAATATATGATCAATGACGCAGGTTTTTTTCAAGAACCCAACGTTCAGCTTGACCTTCATTTCTATCTCAAAAAACAAACGGCCCAAACCAAAACCTCTAACTGGACTATCGTTGGCCCCATTACCAATTACCAAGAAGGACTTGCCCAAGGATCAGGGCAAACAAACGTGTATAGCTTTGATCAGTGTGCTGCGCAACCCAATACCTGTTATTGTGGTACCGAACCCGGAGAAGTCTACAAAAGCACAGACGGCGGGCTCAATTGGCAACTGGTTTCCAAGACCCTTGATTTTGGTTCAGGCGTCACTGCTGTAGAAGTGCATCCAGGTAACGCCAACTTTATTTTGGCTGGTGGCAACAACGGTATTTTTCTTAGTACAGACGGTGCCCAAAACTGGATCAACACCTTGCCTAGTTCAGGTCTAAATGTCAATGAAATTTATATTTTACCCAATGACCCAAATGTTGTTTTAGCCGCCACTGACAAAGGTTTGTACCGCAGTATCGATGCTGCACAAACCTGGATGCAACTGTACACTCAAAAAACCTATGATATCAAGCAAAAGCCTGGAACCACACAAACCCTCTATTTACTTAAAAACAACCCGGTCCTGATCCGCTGTGAATTTTTTGTTTCTACCGATGCTGGCCTGACCTGGACACTTCAAGATACGGGTTGGTATAGTTCCACAGATCCAGCGCGTGTAGACGGCGGCGGCCGCTTGGCCGTAAGCGCTGCAGACCCCGAGCGCGTATATGCTTATTTAATTGGCGATTCAAAACCCAATGATATCGGTTACATTGGTTTGTATAGAAGTAACAATGCCGGACAAACTTGGACTTTACCGAATGGCCCAGTAGGTGGGCCTTATACAGCCACGCACCTCAATCTTGCACAAGGCACACCAACTTGGAACTACCATCAAGGTTTTTACAACTGTGCGCTTTTGGCCAACCCAAACAACGCCGACGAACTGCTGATTGGCGGGCTTAACCTCTACCGCAGCACCGATGGCGCGGCTACTTTTGCCTCTGTTTCTGGATATGTCGGCGGGCCGCTTGGCTTGCACGTAGACAACCAAGATTTCAGGGTGGTGGGCAACCACACCTGGATCACAACCGATGGCGGCATATACCACAGTACAGACTTCGTGACTACCCAGCCAGCTTTTTATATGTCTGGTGTGCACGGCTCCGACTATTGGGGTTTTGACAACGGCTGGAACGAAGATGTTTTGGTGGGCGGTTTGTATCACAACGGCAACTTAGCACATCATGAAAACTATGGTGCGGGCAACTTTTTGGAATTAGGAGGTGGAGAAGCACCAACGGGATATGTCAATCCGGGCGATAGCAAGCTCACCTATTATTCCGATATCGATGGCAAGCGGATTCCGGCTACACTAGACGGCGCCATTCAAAACGCATCTTTTGGCCTCGACCCAAATGAAAGTTATTGGGCAGCTGAATCTACGGAACTTGTGTTTCATCCCAATTGCTACGCTATAGCCTATACAGGAAAAGAAAACCAATTGTACCGCACCAATGACAAAGGCGCTTCTTTTGAACTCCTTCAGACATTTGGTTCCAACCCCAATGAGCGTATCAACTACATTGAAATTGCCTCCGACAATCCGCAAATCATCTACCTCAATCAGAAAGCAGCTACCGGCAACACAGGCAAACTCTGGAAAACAAGCGATGGCGGGCTTACCTGGACGCAAATGAGCATTCCGGCAGGCAATTCAAGCCGTATGTTATTGGCGCTCAATCCAAAGAATGCACAAGAGCTTTGGTTGGCGTATCCGAGCGGCTCAAACGGGTTCAAGGTGTACAAGACAAGCAACGGTGGTGCCAATTGGCAGAATCTCACGAGTAGTTTACTCAACAATGAATCTGTACAAGCTTTGGTGCACATTGCCGGTACCGATGGAGGTATCTATGTGGCTACCAATAAAGCCGTTTATTACCGCAACAACACCACCGATTTCACTTTAGAAAACAACGGCTTGCCCCTCTTCACCAACGGCAATATCCTCAAGCCCTTCTACCGCGACCAAAAAATTCGCTTAGCGACCTATGGAAAAGGCATTTACCAAAGCAATTTAGCAGAAAACCCAAGTGAGGTGATTGCGCGCATCACCGTAGACAAACTGAGTCAGACGGCCGTATGCTTGATTGATTCCTTTTATTTTGACGACTATTCCTTTTTGAGTCATCAGGGTGCCACTTGGCAGTGGAGCTTCCCGACTGGTAGCCCAAGCACTTCTACCTTGCGCAACCCAGCTGTATATTTTCAGAACCCAGGGCAGCACCTCGCTATTTTACACATTACGGACGGCAATGGCCTTACCGATACCGATTCTTTGTATGTCGAGGTTTCTTTATTTGATTTTCAGCCGGGAATTCAAGAAGATTTTCAGCAAGCCTTTTTGCCCCTTGGCTGGAGTGTCAAAGACCACAATGGCAATGGCACCTGGACACTCTCCACAAGCGCAGGCGGTTTTGGCAATTCGAGCCAAGCTACCGTTTTCAATAATTACGACATCGATTCACAGGGCAGTTTTGACGACCTCATTATGCCAATAGAAACAAGTTACTTGAGTGCGCAACCCTTTCTATACTTTGATGTGGCTTATGCGCGTTGGGGCGGCGGCTATTCTGATTCTTTGCAAGTGGTGGTTTCGACAGATTGTTTTGAAACCTCCCAACTAGTATATTTCAAAGGAGGAGAAATTTTAGCAACGTCGCCAGATAACCAAAGTTTATTTATACCAACCAATGACCAATGGCGCAAAGACTCGATTGATTTGAGCGCTTATGCCAATGTGGGGAATCTACAAATTGCTTTTCGCAATATTGGCGACTGGGGCAACTGCATTTACCTAGACAACATCAATATTGGCTCTATGGCCAGCCTCACAGAAACAAAACCAAGCAAAAGAGCAATATACCCGAATCCTGCCTGCCCTGGTAGCACCATTCATTTGAGTGGCCCAGAAGCAACTTTTGTCCGTTTATTGGACATGAAAGGCAAGGAAGTATTCCGCGCGCAAACAGATTCAGCCATTCACTTGCCTCAAGATTTGAAGTCAGGGACGTATTTGCTGCAAGTGCATGGCGACAAACTGATCAGTAACCATGCTTTAATTGTCATTGAATAATAAAGCAATGCGCAGAAAGATTTCGTGGATTTGGCATAATTTATGATATTTGCACAGAAAATTATTTTTATGCGCTTTTTACTCGTTTTCGCTTTAAGTCTGTTCAGCATCAATGCCATGGCGCAAGATGCAAAAGCACAGGGAATCCTCGATAAATTATCGACCAAAATGAAGGGCATGAAATCCTTCTACATCGAATTCAACGCGAGCGTCAAAAACTCCACAACTGGTACCAACGAAAACGAAATCGGAAAGGGTTGGGTCAAAGGCAATAAATTCTACGCTTCTTACGGAGACAACACCATGATCTGCAATGGCGTCAAAACCTGGACTATCGTCAAAGACGAACGTTCAGTTTACGAATCTGATGCAAGTGCAGACGACGAAGAATCGATCAACCCGAAGCGCCTCATGACCATCTGGGAAACCGGCTTCAAGAACAAATACGACCACGAAGACAAACTCAACGGCGAAGCGGTTCATGTCATCAACCTTTATCCTAAAGTGCCGTCAAAAGCTGAGTACCACACCATTGTGTTGTATATCTCCAAAACCGGTAACGAACTTTTGAAAGCGAGCATGAAAGCCAAAGATGGCACCACCATGACCTACATTGTTACTAAATTCACGGCCAACCCCGATATCGACGACGCCAAATTTGTCTTTGACAAAAAGAAATATCCAGGTTATCCGGTCATTAAAGATTAAGTCTTCAAGACTTATTAGAAAAGCTCAGCAAATATTGTTGGGCTTTTTTTATGGCTATCAACGCTTGAGCAAGCGGTCCATTTCGCGCTTGTCGTCTTTATCCTTGAGATCTTGGCGCTTGTCATGGAGTTTTTTACCAGTTGCACAAGCGATTTCAAGCTTCACCCACCCTTTTTCTGATAAAAACAATTTGAGCGGAACAAGCGTATGGCCTTTGATTTTCAAAAACTTTTCGATGCGGACAATTTCTTTACGCTGCAATAATAGTTTGCGATCGGCTCTGGGTTTGTGGTTGTAAAACGAGCCGTTTTCGTATTCAGTGATGTGCATATTGCGCAGCCAGACCTCTCCTTTGTCGAACAAACCATAAGCTTCTAAAATACTGGCCTTGCCGTTTCGGATGCTCTTGATTTCGGTGCCTGTTAGTACAATACCCGCCTCGAATACTTCATCGAGGTGAAATTCAAAACGCGCGCGTTTGTTACGGATATTGAGTTCCTTGTTGGCCATGTGTGCAAAGTTACTAATTTTAACCCATGCAAATTCCGTCGGTTTATTTAGAAAGGGCTGTAGACCAACTCGGCAGTTTACCTGGCGTGGGTCGCAGAACAGCGCTGCGCCTCGCCTTGGACCTACTCAAACGCAACGACATCGAAATAGAAGACTTCGTTTCAGCACTGAGTGCGCTCAAAGATAAAGTGCTGCGCTGCACCTCTTGCGGAAACATCACAGACACCCCAATTTGCAACATCTGCAGCAATCCGAAGCGCGATGCGACGCTCATTTGCGTGGTAGAAGATATTCGCGATGTGATGGCGATAGAATCTACAAGTACTTTCAACGGACGCTACCATGTATTGGGTGGGCTTATTTCGCCAATGGATGGCATCGGGCCTCAAGACTTAAATATTTCTAGCCTTCCGGAACGCATTGAAAAATCTGCGCCTAAAGAAATAATCTTGGCCCTTAGCCCAACAATGGAAGGCGACACCACGAATTTTTACATTTACAAAAAGATCAAAGCCTTTGATGTCTTGATCACGCGGATTTCAAGAGGAATTGCAGTGGGCTCAGAGCTTCAGTATGCAGATGAACTCACGCTTGGGCGCAGCTTGCAACAGCGTCAGGTCTTTGATTTCGGACAGTAAAAAAATCAATCTATTTTAAAGACGCGTGTTTTCTTTTTGAGGTAGCGCATGCCGTAACCAAACACAACAATGAAAAGCGCCATGCCAATAAGCTCCCATTGATTGGGTTTGAGCACACCAAGCATATAAGTTTGGAATAAAAGCAAGACCCAAGCTGTAGTCATGGAGGCAGCCCAACCTGAGTATTCGTTTTCAAGTACTACTTTGATGGAAAACGGCTGCGGATTGGCTTTGAATTTCCAGAATGCTGGCAATAACAGCGGGGTTTGGCTTTTCCAATCTAGATAGGCCTGACCAAATTTACGGGTTAGGAATTGTTCTTCAGCATAAATAATGAGGCGGTAATACGCTACAAACAAGACCAAAAATAAAGGGACCAACCAATCAATACCAGTAAAAACCGCCCAGCCTATGTAAGTGGTGATATTGCCTAAGTACAACGGGTGGCGCACCATTGAGTAAATACCGGTAGAGTTGACAGCTTCCGCTACTTGTTCGTCGCGGTTGCGTCCGGAGGTGTGCGCAGCGCGTTTACCCACTGCAAGTGCGCGAATGACGTGCCCAAGCACCACTAGGCTGATTGCCGTGATGGTGTA
>CALJTX010000063.1 GCA_937975705.1 uncultured Flavobacteriia bacterium
ATCGATTTCTCGAAAGGTGAGCCCGCTCGTCAACGCTTTGGCGCGAAGGCCGCGTTTGTGCAAATTCTCGACCTGATCTTGCATTAAAGCAATCAGTGGGGAAATGACCAAACAAAGCCCTTCGCGCTGCAAACCAGGCACTTGAAAACAAATCGATTTACCACCGCCTGTTGGCAACAAAGCCAAAGTATCCTGACCTTCAAGCGCTGCTTTGACGATGGGTTCCTGACTTGGTCTGAATGCAGCAAAGCCCCAATGTTTATGGAGTAAGTCAAGGGCTTGTGTGAAGGCGTGCATATCACAAAGTTAAGGAATGCTTTTAATAAGGTCAATAAGTTGTGTGCTCCATGATTTAGCTGTATATTCGCGCATCAATTAACACGCTTATGACTGGAGTTTCCTTACAATTTCCTATCACACCCAACACCGATAGCCATTTGTCAGCCGTAAACTGGGATAACCTTCCATTTGGCAAAATCTTTTCTGACCACATGTTCGTGATGGAATATGCCGATGGCGCATGGCAACAAGGAGAAATCGTTCCTTTTGGCCCTATCGCCATGCATCCAGCGATGTCTGCAATTCACTATGGCCAGTCTATTTTCGAAGGCATGAAAGCTTACCGCAATAATCACAACGAAGTTGTATTGTTCCGCCCTGAGCTCAATGCGCGCCGTTTTTCAGAATCAGCTGCACGCATGTGCATGCCCGAAATACCAGAAGAATTGTTCTTAGCAGCTGTCAAACAACTTGTTGCACAAGACGCCGGTTGGGTCACCAACAAACCAGGCTACGCATTATATATTCGTCCGTTTATGTTTGCCACCGATGAATTTGTCGGAATCAAACCTTCAGACACCTATAAATTTGTCATCATCACATCACCAGTAGGTGCTTATTACGCCGAGCCCGTACGCGTTAAAATCGAAGAGTTTTACACCCGTGCTGCAGTAGGTGGCGTTGGCCGCGCTAAAGCAGCTGGCAACTACGGCGCTTCTTTGTATCCAGCCAAACAAGCACAACAAGAAGGCTTCCATCAATTGGTCTGGACGGACGCCAAAACACACACATTCATTGAAGAGTCTGGCACCATGAACATCATGTTCGTGATCAACAACACCCTCATAACACCATCAGAAGACGCCGACACCATTTTGCGCGGCACCACCAAAAAAACGGTTTTAGAACTCGCGCGTCATTGGGGTATTCCAGTTGAAGAGCGCCCGGTTACGGTTGCAGAAATCATCGAGGCTGCCAAAAATGGCCAACTACAAGAAGCTTTTGGTGCAGGAACCGCTGCTACCATTGCGCCAATTGCGCTCATCGGATACCGCGACGAAAAAATCATGTTGCCAGCGCTTGAAACCCGAGAAATATCCTTGAAAATCAAGGCGTATCTAGATGGTGTAAAGTCCGGTGAAATAGCCGACACCATGAATTGGGTGCAGAAAGTCTGCTAAAATTGTGAAAACCTACCAAGGTTTGCATCATACCCATATGCGACTGTTCTGGTTTTTATTCTTTGTGCTTTTGAGCACTGGCTCCTTTGCTCAGGCACTTAGGTGTACCTTTACCGATATCCAAACCAAAGATTCTGTAGCCAACGTGAGGTGTTGGTTGGTAATGAAAGGTGATACCTTGTCTTATGCATTATCGCAGCGAAACGGCTCGCTTACCTTTGATCTTAAAGGAATTAATGTTGCGCCAAAAGAAGCCAATATCGTATTTACACACCCATTTTACCAAGAAGGTAAATTTGTTGTGCCTTATTTTGAACCAAACGACACCATTCGAAAAACCATTCAGCTCAAAGCCGAACGCATTCAAGAAGAAAAGGAAGTAGTATTGAGGCCCAATAAACCCGACACCGTCTACGCCTCTACAACCTACAGTGTTGCCGATTTTGAATTAGATGCGAAAGGCGCACTGCTCTTACTGACCTACGAGAAGAATTTACAGAAAGACGCCCAGCTTCAAGTAGTGAAAGACCAATACACCGCAGCTATTTTATCTATTCCGGAGCGCGCGCAGTCCCTTAAACGGGATTTCAGAGGCAACATACACGTCCTGACAGCCGAAAGTGTTTTTGGCGTAGAAGCTGTCGATTCCAATTATGCGCTGGTAAACATTCCCAAAGATTATTTTTTCAAATACCTTGTACCTATAGTTGATAGCAGCCAAACCCGAATGTTTTACTCGAGTTACAGCGATATTTATCCGGCTTTTGAATATGGAAGTGTGGATCAGCTCGATGCTACTTATAAAACATTGGTAGAGATCAAAGATGACCTCATGATGGAGCTCTATCGCTCAGAATACAAGTGGGTAGATGTTCGCACCAAACTTTGGGCTAAGAATTTAGAAAATCAAACAGGACTTGATGCAGAAATTTATGTGGGTGCGCGTTATTTTACACAGTCTTTGTATTACGAACCCGTTTACGCACCGCTCTTTTTGGTGCAAGACACGATTTATATTTTTGATTACCCCAAAGACCTTCTGCGTGTCTATTTAACTGACGGCACACCTGTTCGCATCGTTCCAATTTTTCACCATTACCAAGCCAAACAAAGTGGCTTTCAAAAAAATCTCCAACAAG
>CALJTX010000064.1 GCA_937975705.1 uncultured Flavobacteriia bacterium
TTTCTACTAACATGTGGCAAAGATACGCGATGATTTTGTGGATTAATTTAAAATGCATATATTTGCATCACATTTGTAGATGATAGGAACGAGGGGACGCAAGTCCCCTCTTTTTTTCCATACTCTCTACAGATTTAAGAACGATAGAATATGTTAGATCAAAAGCTGATACAAGCACTCATAGACGAACGCATAGCAGAGCTAGACAACGGCCTTTATGTAGTCGATTTGCGCATATCGCCAACCAATGTCATTCACGTAGAATTAGACAAGCTTAAAGGTGGTGTAAGTGTGCATGATTGCATGTCGGTTTCCCGCAACATCGAACACAACCTCGATCGCGAAGAAGCTGATTTTGAATTGCATGTTTCTTCGGCAGGTTTGGACAAACCAATTCGTCATATCAATCAGTTCGCAAAAAATGTTGGGCGTAGTTTTAAAGTTACGCCAGAAACAGGTGAGCAATTTGAGGCAGAATTGATCAAAATGGCCGAGGAAAACCTCGTTTTTAAACAACGCCTTCAAAAGCGCGACGAAGCAAAAAAGAAAAAAGTTTGGGTAGAAGAATTCATAGAGCTGCCCTACAATCAAATAAAAGAAGCAAAAATTGTAATTTCATTTAAATAAGCACCATGAACAGTTTGGAACTTGTTGACTCATTCTCGGAGTTTAAGGAACTAAAAAATATTGACAAACAAACGATGCAGCACGTCCTCGAAGACGTCTTTCGTGCCATGCTCAAAAAGAAGTTCAACACCGACGAACACATCGATATTGTAGTCAATATCGATAAGGGAGACGTTCAGATTTTCTTGAATAAAGAAATCGTTGACGACGGTGAAGTAGAGGACCCAAATACAGAAATTGCTTATTCTGACGCAATCAAAATCGAACCAGATTTTGAAATCGGAGAAGAGGTAACGGAAGAGTTTAAATTTGCCGATTTTGGTCGTCGCAATGTTTTGGCTTTGCGTCAAAACCTTATTTCGCGCATTATGGAGCTCGAAAAAGACCAACTTTACAACAAATATAAAGAGCGTATTGGCGAAATCGTTACTGGCGAAGTCTATCAGGTTTGGAAAAAAGAAATCCTCATCATGGACGACGACAACAACGAGCTTATTTTGCCAAAATCCGAACAAATCCCTTCAGATTTCTTCAAGAAAGGCGAATCTGTTCGCGCAGTTGTTGCTAAAGTCGACATGCGCAACAGCACACCAGTGATTATTCTTTCTCGTACGGCACCAGAATTTTTGGAGCGCTTATTTGAACTCGAAGTTCCGGAAGTTTTTGACGGCCTCATTACCATTAAAAAGATTGTCCGCGAACCAGGAGAGCGCGCGAAAGTTGCCGTTGAGTCTTACGACGATCGCATTGACCCAGTTGGTGCTTGCGTCGGGATGAAAGGTTCAAGAATTCACGGCATTGTTCGTGAGCTCCGCAATGAAAACATCGACGTCATCAACTATACTTCAAACCAACAATTGCTTATTCAGCGTTCGCTTTCTCCAGCTAAAATCACTTCGATGGAAATTTTAGATGAAGAAAAACGCGTAAAAGTATTCTTGAAGCCAGACCAAGTTTCTTTGGCCATTGGTAAGGGAGGAAACAACATCAAGCTCGCTGGCAAATTATGTGGCTTTGAAATAGATGTCTACAGAGATGGCGAAGTGGATATCGAAGACGTCGACCTCGAAGAATTTGCAGACGAAATCGATAGCTGGATCATCGATGAGCTCAAGACTATTGGTTGCGATACCGCAAAATCAGTTCTTGAAATCAGTGTAGACGACCTCGTGTCTAGAACAGATCTAGAAAAAGAAACCATCGAAGAAGTATTCCGCATTTTGAAAGCGGAATTTGAATAACTTTAATACCAATAAGGAGCGCAACAGTAGATTATGGCGGGAAAACCGATTCGTTTAGGAAAAGCAGCAGGAGAGTTGAATGTAGGAATACCGACAATCGTCGAGTTCTTGGGTTCAAAAGGCATTGTCATTGACCCCACTCCAACTTCGCGTTTGGAGCAGGAGCACTATGAGATTCTATGCCAAGAGTTCGCTGCAGACCAAAGCATGAAAGAGCAGTCTAAAGCTGCTTTGCGTCGCGAGAAGCGAGAGTCTTTGTCTTTGAAAGACAAACCTCAAGAAGAAGTACATTCGACGCCAGTTGTCGAAGACGAGGATGAAGAAGACATCAATCTCGAAGAAATCAAGCGTCAGGTCTTGAGTGAAACACCTCAAAAAGCACCTGAACCAAAGATTGAAGAAGTCATTGAGGTTGCTCCAGTTCAAGAAGAATCTGCTCCAATCGAAGAAGAAAAGGCAGCTCCTTCAGAAAATAAAGTCAACGTAGTTGGTAAAATCGACCTCGATGCGATCAACCAACGCACGCGTCCTGACAAGAAAAAAGATAAAACGCCTGAAAAACCTGTTCAGGCTGCTCCAGTCGCGCCAAAAGCACCAGTTGCGGAACCAACTGCTGTTGCCCCAGTAGCATCAGCTCCAGAGGAGAACGCACCTGTTGAAACTAAAGCGCCAGAAATCGAAACCATCCGCGTGGCACGCCAGACACTTTCTGGCCCAACGGTTTTGGGTAAGATCGAACTTCCAGTAGAGCGTCCGCGCACACCAGTGGCCTCTTCATCTGAAGATGCCAACAACAAGCGCAAGCGCAAGCGCATCAAAAAAGTAGAAGTTGGCAACACGCCAAATACTGCAAATAAGCCTAAAACGGAGAAAGCAGAAATCTCAGAACACGATATCCAAAAAGAGATCAAAGAAACGCTTGCTCGCTTATCTAACCAAGGCGGAAAGTCCAAAGCTTCCAAAAATCGCCGTCAAAAGCGCGACAACTACGCACAGCGTCGTCAGGAAGAAATGGCCATGGCCGAACTCGAAGAGAAAACACTCAAGCTCACCGAGTTTGTTACTGTTTCTGAGTTGGCTTCCATGATGAACGTACAACCGACACAAGTTATTTCGGTTTGTATGTCCTTGGGTATTTTTGCTTCTATCAACCAGCGTCTAGACGCCGAGACCATCCAAATCGTAGCCGACGAATTTGGCTTTGAAACCGAATTCATCAGTGCAGAATTACAAGATGCAATTACCGTTGTAGAAGATCAACCCGAAGACCTTATCTCCCGACCACCAATTATTACGGTTATGGGACACGTTGACCACGGTAAAACCTCCTTACTTGACCGCATTCGCAACGCAAATGTGACAGAAGGCGAGGCCGGTGGTATCACCCAGCACATCGGTGCGTATTCTGTTACGCTCAAGGACAATCGCAAAATGACTTTCCTCGATACACCAGGTCACGAAGCCTTTACGGCCATGCGTGCACGTGGTGCGCAAGTTACAGACGTTGCCATCATTATTGTCGCAGCGGACGACGACGTCATGCCGCAAACCAAAGAAGCAATCTCGCATGCGCAAGCTGCCAATGTTCCAATGATTTTTGCGATCAACAAAATCGACAAACCCGGAGCTAGTCCAGACCGCATTCGCGAACAACTTTCTGCCATGAACATCCTCGTCGAAGACTGGGGTGGTAAATACCAAGTACAAGAAATCTCTGCCAAGCAGAATTTAAATATTGACGCCCTCCTAGACAAAGTACTTCTCGAAGCAGAACTACTTGATCTGAAAGCCAATCCAGAAAAAAATGCGGTCGGAACCGTTATTGAATCATCTTTGGACAAAGGCAAGGGTTATGTGACCAACATGCTTGTTGAAGCAGGCACCATGCGCATCGGTGACGTCATCCTCGTGGGTCGTTACTACGGCCGCGTGCGCGCCATGCACGACGAACACGGACAGCCCCTCAAAGAAGCTGGCCCTGCACAACCTGTTTCTGTTTTAGGTATCAATGGCGCGCCTAGTGCCGGTGATAAATTCAACGTCCTAGACGATGAAAAAGAAGCGAAGTCAATTGCACAAAAACGCGAACAACTCTATCGTGAGCAAGGTTTGCGTACCACTAAGCACATCACCCTCGACGAAATCGGACGCCGTTTGGCAATCGGAGACTTCAAAGAACTCAACATCATCGTTAAAGGTGACGTCGACGGTTCTATCGAAGCACTTTCCGACTCCTTACTCAACTTGTCTACTGAAGAAATTCAGATCAATATCGTTCACAAAGGAGTGGGTGCCATTACAGAGGCCGATGTCAACTTGGCTTCCGCATCTGACGCCATCATTGTTGGCTTCCAGGTTCGTCCGACTTTACCTGCACGTAAATTGGCCGAAACAGAGCAAATCGATATCCGCATGTATTCCATTATCTACAAAGCCATTGAAGAAATCAAGGCAGCAATGGAAGGCATGTTGTCACCAGATATCGAAGAAAAAGTACTCGGTTCTGCCGAAGTACGCGAAA
>CALJTX010000065.1 GCA_937975705.1 uncultured Flavobacteriia bacterium
CGCAGACAACATGGCTAAACTTAATTATCAGGCTAAAAATGTTGGTTTGAGCTTAGACCAGATAGTTCACAGTGCAGCTAATTTTTCTGAGGATGTATTCACTGGAAAAGACCAAGATAAGATGGCATTATTCGGGGCGCTTGGTATAAACCCGTTGCAAGATTTAAGAAAAATAAAGACCCCCGAAGATGCTATAAAGTATCAAATAAAAGTATTTGAAGAAAGCAAGAAAGGTTTTGAACGTGGGGGATTTCCAGAATTCCTAGCAAATCAAAAGGCTGCGAGCTTAGCAGGGATACCTGCAAATGAGATACTAGGATATGAAAATTTAGAATCACGTAAAAATCAAAAATTAGCCCTAGAAACAAAAGGTTTCCGAGGTGAATTAGGTTCAAAAGAATCAATTATAGGAAACTTTCAAGATTTGACATCTACCTTACAAGATTCAACGGCTTCTATGGATAAGTTACTGTCTCGTGGAGATATCGCTAAAAAGATAAGTTTACAAAATGCAGAAATTACTGCGGGAACCGTAAACTTGATTAATGCAACTCTAAATCTCACAGGAATTGGAGATCCTAACAGTAGATTTTCTCAGATATTAGGCGCTGATGGAAATCAATTTAAACTCCCTAATTTTAACTCAAAAAAACCTTCAACAACGACCAACTCAAGTCCAGAATCGAATTCTACGACTACGCTGCCAACCCAAACATGTGGGGGCAGAGCATCCACGCTTGGGGAGAGGCCAACCAGAGCTTTTCCAATGGCATTATTGTGACCAATAGCTCCAACGTACAATTAGCAGAAAGCCCTTATTACAGCACGGCAAATACTTCGGCTTACGTCGATACCTTTTTAGTGGTCAACCAAGACACCATCTGGTACAACATCTCCGCCGATGCAGCCCATCCGCTCAACGGCAAGCCTCAAATGCGCTTGCGCGTCAAAAACACCAATACCAGCTTGCGCATCCAACTCAAATCGCAAGCAAACAGCGGCACGGTTCATTACTGGAACGTCACCGAACTGAGCACTGACGTCGGCAACTGGGGCATGGCCTTTTTAGCAGCTGGCACCGGTACCTCCTCTGGCGACAACCAAAACGGAATTTCAGAACCTTCTTGCGCAGACGACGTCATTAGTGTTGGCGCCTACGCCACCCAATATGCCACCAGTTCGGGTTCGTTGGTAGGCGGTGCGCTCGCCTCTTTCTCGAGCAAAGGCCCGCGCTACGACGGCGCCATGAAGCCAGATATCGCTGCACCAGGTGTTGCCATCGCATCTGCTATTTCTTCCTTTACTGACGGAACTTACACAAGTGTAGCCACCACCGATTTCAACAATATTACGTATCGTTTTGCCAAATTCTCAGGTACCTCCATGGCTTCACCGATGGTAGCTGGAGTTGTTGCCTTAATGTTGGAGGCCAATCCGTATTTATCCGCAGCGCAAGTGAAGCAAATTATCATGCAAACTGCTCGCCAAGACAACTACACAGGTGTCATTCCTACAGAAGGTAGCCCACAGTGGGGCGCCGGAAAAATCAATGCGTATGCGGCGGTTCAAATGGCCGTTCAAACCCTTGGTTTATTAGAAAGCACACCATTAATTGAGTGGTCGGTCTATCCAAATCCAGTACAACACTTTTTGCATTTTACTATTGTTGAACTCCCCGACTTCGCAGAAGTAATTGCCTTAGACGGCAAGCGCTATTGGGTAGCCATCGAAAACGGCAAAATGAGCGTTCAAGACCTCCCAACGGGCACATACTATATCCGCCTGCACCAAAACGGCCGCATCCAACAAGCTCCTTTCGTTAAAATCTAAACAGCAACTCCACAAAGGGCAATGCAGATCCGACGCGCGCAACTCGACGAATTACCCATTCTTGAAAATTTAGCCAGACAAATTTGGCCTACCACCTACGCGCACATCATTAGTCAGGAACAGATCAATTTTATGCTCGACTGGATGTACAGCTTTCCAGCACTCAAACAACAACAAGAAGAAGGTCACGAGTTTTACATCATCGCTAACGAGGGCACCGACATCGGTTTTATGGCGCTGGAATGGATCCATGATACACAACAAAACGGATCAGTTCAATTGAAAATCAATAAACTGTACGTGCTGCCTGCATTCCAAGGGAAAGGAATTGGCAGAGCACTCGTCGAAAAGGCTATGGAGCGCGCCGCTGAAACACAATGTGAAGCCATTTTTCTACAGGTCAACAAAGCGAACGAGGCAAAAAACTTTTACCTCAAATTAGGCTTCCATATCCGTGAAGCGGCTGTCTTTGACATCGGCAATGGCTTCATCATGGACGACTACATCATGGCGTTTGCGCGCTGAGTTTTTTGTATCTTCGTAAACCAAAAATTGACCCATGCTTAAAATTGACATGCACAGCCATATCCTACCCAAAACTATGCCCAATTGGACGCAAAAGTTTGGTTACGGGAAGTTCATCCATCTTGAACCGAACACAGATGGCAGCGCCAACATGATGCAAGGCGGTCAATTTTTTAGACGTATCGTAGAAAACTGCTGGGACGAACAACTGCGCATAGAAGAATACAAGCCTTTCGAGACCCAAGTACAAGTTGTGTGCACCATTCCGGTTATGTTCTCTTATTGGGCCAAAACCGCCGATGCACTTGAGTTATCGCGTTTTCTCAACGACCACATCGCAGACTTGGTCGTGCGCTACCCTAAAAACTACATTGGCCTGGCCACCATTCCGATGCAAGACCCAGAAGCGGCGATAGCAGAACTAGAGCGCGCCAAAGCCATCGGACACGTAGGCATTCAAATTGGCTCCAACATCAACGACGAAAATTTATCCGAAGAAAAGTTCTTCCCTATTTTTGAAGCCTGCGCGCGCCTCGGTATGGCCGTCATGATCCATCCGTGGCAAATGATGGGTTTTGACAGCATGAAAAAATACTGGCTACCCTGGCTTGTGGGCATGCCAGCCGAAACCTCTAGAGCAGCTTGTTCATTGATTTTTGGAGGCGTCTTGGAGCGCTTGCCCAATTTGCGCGTTTGTTTTTCTCATGCTGGCGGTTCGTTTTTACCGACACTTGGGCGCATCGAACACGGCTTCAATTGCCGCCCAGATTTAGTCGCCATAGACAACCCGCACAACCCGCGCACTTACCTCGGTAAATTTTGGGTAGATAGCATTACCCATGACATCGACGCTTTGGAATACATCCTCAAGATGCAAGGTTCTAAACGGGTCTGTTTGGGTAGCGACTACCCCTTCCCGCTCGGAGATTTAGAAATCGGCAAGTTTATTGAAGACAGCAACTTAAGTAAGCAGGTCAAGGAAGACATCTTTGCAAACGCTACCCTTGAATGGCTGCAGCTCGATAAAAATCTGTTTATCTAATTAGTCGATTTCGTATTTCAAACGAATGGTGACGCTGGCTGTTTTGCGGCGCGAGCTCGTATTGAAGCTCCCTCCCCACTCGTATTCTTCTGAAGAGTTTTCGGCTGTAATCTGAAAAACACCCATATCGGCATACATCAGTTTACCCAAATTGCCACCGCCATTTTCTGCAATTTTAGCAGCGCGCTCATGTGCATCTTTGGTTGCAGCTTCTATCATTTTGAGTTTCAATTGGGCCAATTTAGTGTAGTAATATTCTGGCGAATCTGAATTGAGTTCAATACCAGCGTCTATCAATTCCGACACCTGACGAGAAGTTTGCTCCACTACATTTACTTTTTTGGAGCTCACCTTTACGCTCTGATTGAGTGAATAGCCATCAAATATCGTTTGACGCACGTTGCCCTCATCATCATAAATCTGAGACCACTCTTTGCTGATATCTGCCGCCTCAAATACCATTTCGTCCTCGGAAATACCTCTAGACTTTAGGTAAGCCTTTACCTTTCTGACATCTGCATTGAGTTGCGCATAGGCATCTTTGAGCTCAAAACTTTTTCTTGAAAAAGTAGCGCGCCAAACAATTAAATCTGAATCAAAAGATTCTTCTCCCAAACCGATCACCGAAACGGTGTCATCGGGCTTGCCTTTTGACATATAAGCCTTCCCTAAAATAAGACCTGTAATGATGACAGCTGCGCAAATAAGCAGGGTTGCAAAGTGGTGTTTGAGAAAATTCATCTTGATTTTTTAAAGATTTCTAAACCAAGGTAGTGCTAATTTGTTACAAAAACATGGAAACAAAACAAATTGCCATCATCGGCGCATCAAAAGGTATCGGATTTGCCTTAGCAAACATGCTCCTCGAAGCAGGTCACCACGTTTTTGCAACATATGCAAACACAGCACCTACTTTTGAACATCCGAATTTAACCTGGGCACACCACAACGTCCTGAGCCCAGAAGCACTAGCGTTTCCTGAAATAGTAGACGGGCTCGTTTATTGCCCCGGCACCATTTCACTGAAGCCCTTCAATCGTTTCGGACCAGCTGATTTTCAAGCCGATTACCAACTGCAAGTTTTGGGAGCCATTCAAACAATTCAAACCGCACTTCCGGCGCTCAAAAAAAGCGCACAAGCCTCAGTGGTTCTTTTTTCTACAGTAGCGGTTCAGCAAGGCTTGCCTTTCCATAGCTTGGTCTCTGCATCAAAAGGTGCCATTGAAGGCCTCACGCGCGCGCTAGCTGCCGAATTTGCACCCAAAATTCGCGTGAACGCCATTGCACCATCCTTAACCAACACACCACTTGCCGAAAATTTGCTCAATTCCGATGCTAAAAAAGAAGCCAACGGCGCCAGACACCCACTCAAGCGCGTCGGCGAACCCGCAGACATCGCTGCTTTGGCTGCTTTTCTGTTAGGAGCGAACGCCACCTGGATCACAGGGCAAATCATGCACGTCGACGGTGGTATCTCAAGCTTGCGCGTATGATGCCCTTGCTTTCGCTCGATGAAATTTACGAGCTCATCAATCGCTTTGACCCCATTCATTACGGAAAGACCCGAAACTATCAAAACGGAGGCGTTTCAAGGCTATCTCCCTATTTGTCGCGCGGGGTCATCTCCACAAGGCAAGTATTTGAACTGCTTCGCAAACGCGGATTTTCTTTAGACCAAATGGAAGCCTTTGCCATGGAGCTTTGCTGGCGCGACCACTCCCAGCGGATATGGCAGCACCACAACCCGCAACACGAATTGCGCAACCAACAATACCGCATCACAAACCAAACGCAACTCCCAAAAGAACTGCTTGAGGCCAACACAGGCATCCACGCCATAGATGACGCCCTGCTTGCGCTCAAAGACACGGGCTACATGCACAATCACGTGCGCATGTACCTCGCAGCGCTCGTGTGCAATCATTATGGCTGTCATTGGCGCACGGCTGCCAAATGGCTGTTTTCTCAGCTCTGCGATGCCGACGCCGCAAGCAATCATTTGAGCTGGCAATGGGTCTGTGGGGCAAATGCACCAAAGGTTTATTATGCCAATCAAGACAACATCAATAAATACACTTCAAGTACGCAACAAGACTCCGTATTAGCGCTTGCTTATGACCAATTGCCTCAACTAGAAATTGCCTGCACTTGGACCCAACCGGAATATGCCTTTGAACCTAAACCTACTTTAGCATTTGAGATAGATGCCGAGCGCCCCACTTTATTGTATACACCGTATCACCTAGACCCTCATTGGAAAGAGGAGCAAGAAGGTAACCGTATTTTATTTTGGGACCTCGACCATTGGCAAGACTATCCCTACAGCGAAAAAACCTTCAACTGGATCAACGACCTAGCCAATTTGACAATCCCTAATTTGCAAATAGTTGTTGGCACTTGGGATACGTTCAAATCAAGCATTGTTCTCGAACAAACTTTTTGCAAAGAACACCCACTCACCGCCACATACGGCATACAGACCGATGAGCGGGCTTGGCTCTTGCCTGATTTCAAAGGGCAGCCTGGTTCTTTTTTCAACTTTTGGAAAAAAGTTCAAAAACACCTGCGCAATGAAAACTGAAGTCGGTGTAGTTTGGTTCAAGCGAGACCTGCGCCTCGCCGACCACGCTCCGCTCCATGCAGCCGAACAAACAGATCTACCGCTACTCTACCTTTGGATCCTCGAGCCTACAGAATGGGACGCCCCCGAAAACAGCCTGCGCCATTGGCAATTTCAATATGCTTCCCTTTTGCAAATCAATAGAGAATTGAGCAAAATCGGCAGAGCCATTCAAATTTGCTACGGCGAAGCGACTGCTATTTTTGAAGCCCTACAAGAAAAATTTATCCTTAAAAATATTTGGAGCTACCAAGAGTCAGGACCACCCAGAACCTATGCTAGAGACCGCGCACTGCAGGTATTTTTCAAGCAACAGCAGATTGTATGGACCGAATTTCAGCGCGACGGCATCATTCGCGGCCTGAAAAACCGTAAAAACTGGGACAAAGCCTGGTTTGCTTACGTCAATAGCCCTATCCTCGACTTCTATGCGCAGCCCGACCGTACTTCCATTTCCTTGGAAAACAACTTTGCGCTTCCAAGCGAAATCTCGACGCAATTAGCAGCTTATCCGGACACTTTTCAGAAAGCAGGGCCCTTTTACGCGGCGCGCTACTTGCAAGACTTCCTGAACAAGCGCGTCCATTTCTATCAGAAAGGCATTTCCAAACCTGCTTTGAGTAGAAAGACTTGCAGCCGACTTTCTCCTTTTTTGGCCTGGGGAAATTTATCGGTTAGGCAAGTAGTGAGAGCGACCTCTGCCACGCTCAAAACAGCCGAAAACAAGCACAACCACAATGCTTTTCTCACACGCCTCCATTGGCATTGCCATTTCATTCAAAAGTTTGAAACCGAGTGCACATACGCCACAACCTGCATCAATAATGCCTATGAGGGGCTGAGTTACCCTAAAAATGAAGCCTTTTTAGAGGCTTGGAAAACAGGTCAAACCGGATTCCCATTGGTAGATGCCAATATGCGCTGCTTGCAACAAACGGGCTGGATCAATTTTCGCATGCGGGCCTTATTGGTTTCGTTTTTATGTCACAATTTGGTCCAAGACTGGAAAGATGGCGTCAATCATATGGCCAATTTATTTTTAGACTTTGAACCCGGCATTCACTATCCGCAATTTCAAATGCAAGCAGGTACTACTGGGGTGAATACCATTCGCGTTTACAATCCGATCCATAATAGTTACAAGCACGATCCAGATGCCGTATTTATCAAGCAATGGGTTCCGGAACTTGCTGCGCTTCCGCTGTCTTTTATACATGAGCCCTGGAAAATGACCGAGATGGATATGGCCCTATATCAATTTCAATTGGGCCGAGACTACCCTTTTCCTATTGTGGATCCGAAAGATTCAAGAAAAGAGGAACGCAAATTTCTGTGGGATATCCGCAAAAGCGATAAAGGAAAAAGCGAAGGACAGAAAATAATTCAGACGCTCGTGCGACCTTCAGTGGCGCGCCAAGAGCCAAAACGCAAGCAAACCAAGGCCAAAGGAAAACAAGACATTGAACCAAAACAAGGCCAGTTGCCCTTGTTGTAGGAGCTGAAAATTCTCGTAAGAAAAGGTGCTAAAAGTAGAGAGGCCGCCACAAATTCCTACTACAATAAGCGGATAAATAGCTGACCACTTTGGGATGTCTTTGAATTGAGACACTACAAAAGCCAAGAGTACACTTGCTAAAATATTACTCAGCAAGGTAGCCCAAGGAAAATGATTTGGCTCAAATGGGAGCAGTTTGGAAAGCAAAAAACGCAGCACACTACCGATGCCTCCACCCAAAAACACAAGAAGAAGGCTATTTAATCCCATTTTTGAATCAATTGTACAACTAAATATCTTCTCATTAACCAACCTATTGTCAAGCCTAACAACCCACCACAAAGGACGTCTGAAGGAAAATGCACACCCAGATAAACCCTACTATAGGCAACTAAAAAAACGTAACTGCCAAGTGCATAAACACAATAAGTGTACTTTTTTAAGAACGGCAATAAAAACATAAAAAGAGCGGCCAAATTTGCGGCATGAGACGACACAAAGCCAAATTGTCCACCCAGATAAGGATTATTGGGGCCAAGCATGTAAAAATGCAAGTAGTTGCCTACAATTGGGTCATGAGACGGCCTCAATCTTTGAAAATAATCCTTAAATAATTGCGTAGAAACAATGTCTGTTAAAGAGATAACGCATAGCGTGAGAAGGAAAATCAAACCTGTTTTTTTCCAGGAAAACTGACTTTTGAGCAATACAATGATGCAAAAAGCCAGCGGAAAATTGATCCATTTAGAAGACAACACCCACATGCATTGATCTAGCCATGGCGCATTGAAATGATTGATGCGCAAAAGTAAGCTGTTATCGATGCGCTGCAGAAATTCAATCATGATTGAGGTGCTTCCAAATCAAGTCTTTGAGCTCCATGAGGCCCTGTTGGGCAACAGAAGAGATAAATAAATGCGGAAGGTTGGGCAATTCTTTTGTTATGGCTGCTTTGAGTTCGTCGTCGAGCATATCTGCTTTGGTAATGGCCAACAAGCGCTCTTTGTGCAAGAGTTCGGGGTTGTATTGCTTGAGCTCATTCAAAAGAATATTGTATTCTTTTTGAATGTCATCGGAGTCTGCAGCAATCATGAAAAGCAAGATTGAATTGCGCTCGATATGACGCAAGAAGCGCAAGCCCAAACCTTTGCCAGCGTGTGCACCTTCAATAATTCCGGGGATATCGGCCATGATGAACGAGCGGTAATCGCGGTAAGAAACGATGCCGAGGTTCGGACGCAGCGTGGTAAATGGGTAGTCACCGATTTCGGGCTGTGCGGCTGAAAGCACTGAAAGCAAGGTGCTTTTTCCGGCATTTGGAAAACCTACCAAACCGACATCAGCTAAGATTTTGAGCTCGAGGATTTTCCAGCCTTCTAATCCTTCTTCGCCTGGTTGGGCATGACGTGGAGTTTGATTGGTGGGCGATTTAAAGTGGTTGTTACCCATACCGCCGCGGCCGCCGCGCTGAATAATGCGCTCCTCTCCTTCTTCGGTGATTTCAAAGAGGACTTCACCAGTTTCGCCGTCTTTTGCCAAAGTACCAAGTGGCACATCGATGTAGACGTCTTCTCCTTGAGAACCTGTTTTAAGATTGCCAGCGCCATGTGCGCCGTGCCCTGCTTTGATATGTTTTTTAAACTTGAGATGCAAGAGTGTCCAGAGTTGTTTGTTGCCACGCAAATAGACGTGTCCGCCACGGCCGCCATCACCTCCGTCGGGCCCGCCCTTAGGAATGTATTTTTCGCGTCTGAAATGCGTCGAACCGCCACCACCGTTTCCGGAGGTACAGTGAATTTTTACGTAATCAACAAAGTTGTCTGAAGCCATGTATTAGTTTGTATCGATGGCAGAGAATAAACGTTGCGTGATGTCATCGATGCTACCAATGCCATCGATGGCAATAAATTTATGTTGTGCTTGGTAAAATGCTTTTACCGGAGCGGTTTCTTGGTTGTAAACAGAGATGCGTTTTTCAATTACAGCCGGGTCTGCGTCGTCAGGACGGCCAGAAACTTCTGCTCTTTTGAGCAAACGTGTTTTGAGTTCGTTTTCTTCTACCTCAAGGGCGAGCATTAAGGTGATTTCAGTTTGCAGGCTAGCTAAGAATTCATCTAGCGCTTGTGCTTGCGCATTGGTGCGCGGAAAACCGTCAAAAATAAAACCTTTTGGAGCAGCGTGCTTCACTACTTCAGAGCGCAGCATATTGATGGTCACTTCATCGGGTACGAGCTGACCAGCATCCATATAGCTTTTAGCAAGTTTGCCGAGTTCTGTTTCGCCTTTGATATTGGCGCGAAAGACATCGCCGGTTGATAAATGTACAAGACCATATTTTTCGATGAGTCTTTCGGATTGGGTTCCTTTACCTGCTCCTGGAGGGCCAAAAAGTACAATATTTAACATAACTAATTGATTAATTGATAAACAGCTGGAAGTTCGCGACCGCGTTCTTTGTAGTCTAGGCCATAACCGACCACAAAGCGATCTTCTATCTCAAAGCCAATATATTTGGGTTGATGTTTTCCTTTATACGATGCAGGCTTCAGAAGCAGTGCACAAATAGACAAAGATGCTGGCTGTTCAGATTGAAGCAGCGTAAAAATTTTGTCCATGGTGATGCCGGTATCGAGGATGTCTTCGATGACGATAACATGGCGGTCTTTAAGGGCAGTTTGCAGGCCGATAAGTTCATCTACCCTGCCACTCGACTGCGTACCCACATATGAACTCACCTTGACAAAAGAAAGCTCAGGTGAACACTTTAATTGCTTGAATACATCAGAGGCAAACATAAAGGCACCATTGAGCACCGCTAAGAAAATAGGATTCTTGCCTGTGTAGTCAGTGTCTAACTGACTTGCCAATTCTTTAATGCGCGTTTGTATTGTCGTTTCCGAAATGAAGGGCGCGAAAGAAAGATCGTGTATGTGAACCACTGTACGCATCGTCGTACAAAGGTACAATTTTAAACGTATCTTTGCGGCATGACAAAAACATGGTACGGTAGGGAACTACAAATTGGCGTGCTTGGCGGTGGTCAGTTGGGGCGCATGCTCATCCAGGCAGCCAATAGTTTGGACATTCAATTGCACATGCTCGACCCCGATCCAGCTGCTCCTTGCGCGCAAATTGCGTATAGCTTTCAGCAAGGTGCACTCACCGACTACGACACCGTCATGGCCTTTGGTCAAAACAAAGACCTGCTTACGGTAGAAATCGAAAACGTCAACACCGATGCCCTGCGCGCACTTGAAAAACAAGGCGTAAAAGTCTTTCCTCAGCCACACATTCTGGAACTGATCCGCGACAAAGGCACCCAAAAACAATTTTATCTAGATAACGGCATCCCCACTGCCCCTTTCGTTTATTGCGAATCCGCTTTACCTTCTGAAAATCCCTTTGGCTTTCCGGTCGTACACAAACTCCGAACAGGTGGTTACGACGGCAAAGGTGTCAATATCATTCATGAAGCAAGTCAACTGAATACGAGCTTCAATGCACCTTCGATATTTGAAGCGTGCATTCCTTTCACCAAAGAATTATCTGTTATTGTGGCCCGCAATGCAGCAGGCCAAACCAACTGTTTTCCACTCGTGGAGTGCGAATTCAACCCAGAAGCTAATTTGGTTGAGTTTTTATTTTCCCCTGCAGCAGTTTCTTCTGCAATTGAAGCGCAAGCCAAACAAATTGCCATCGACATCATCGAAAAACTCGATATGGTAGGCTTACTTGCCGTAGAATTGTTCTTGACCCAAGAAGGCACGCTTTTGGTGAACGAAATTGCACCAAGACCCCACAATAGCGGCCACCACACCATAGAAATTGCACGTTGCTCCCAATTTGAGCAACATTTGCGCGCCATCCTCAACTTACCGCTCGGCGACACCCAACTCCATAGCGCTGGCGCTATGTTGAATCTTGTCGGTGAAAAAGGACACGAGGGCCCTGTTTACTACCAAGGGCTAGAAGCTATTTTGGCCTTACCGGGTGTGCACCCACATTTATATGGCAAGAGCCACACCAAACCATTTCGCAAAATGGGCCACGTTACCATCAGCGCAAATGACATGGAAGCGGTTCGCAATACTGCACAAAAGGTAAAAGAAACCATTAAAGTACTTTCCAAAAAATAAAAAGGGCCGCAATAGCGGCCCTTTTTATTTTACAAACTATTTTGGTGTGCAGCTTATCTGATCACCAATTTCTTTTGAACGCGTTGACCATTCATTTGCATCTCTACAATGTATAGCCCTGGCGCATAATTGCTCGTGTTGAGGCCGATTTCGAAATCGCCCTGAAGACTACCAAACTGACGCGCTTGCAAAATACCACCTTTCGCATCGAGTACACGAACGCTTACAGGTGCAGTGGTAGGAATATGAAGTGTGATGTTGGCAAAATCGGTTGCAGGGTTTGGTGCAATTGTCAACATTTGCTCTAGGTTAATGGCGCCAATCAGTTCATTCAAACCAACATAACCGTTCTGCACAGCCTCATTGATGTTGGTGTAACCTGCGTTGTCTATTTGACCTTGCGGATCGATGAGCATTCCTACAATATGCATTTGGGTTTCATCCCAAGTTGACGGCAAGGTAAAGCTAAAGTTTGCGGTGTAGTTGTCGCCAACTGCCGTAGTGGCTGCAATGACACCCGTCTGACCTGCAAAGCTAGGTGCAATGGCACGCGCTACATGATCGTAAACCATTTGTGCAGCTGGAACAGGGCTTGGCAAGCTCTCAAAACCACCCATAACACCATTGTTTCCACCAGCATAAGCGTTGGATTGATTGTAACCTGAACCAGTTCCGGTAACGCCGTCTTCAGTGAGCACGCAGGCTACTTTGTAAGCACCAGTAGTGGCTTGCATCATTTCTGTACTCACAGACACATTGAGAATGCGCGTGGCAGGATCCCAAGTTGCTCCGTTGGTAAGTACCCCTTTTGGAGCAGTTTGTAAACGGGTAAAGAAATCAGAACTCATTTGTGAAGGGTCAACATCGCCAACGCGGTCTACAAGTGCACTTGGGTAACCGCCAATTAGGCCGCCAATGCCTGCATCGTAGTCAGTAACTGTCATTGGGTCGCCGTTGTGTACAGCAACACCTGCCCAGAATCCGTTGTATTCAGCTGCAAACATGTCCATAAAGACAGCCCCACGCGGACACCACTGACACCATGTGCCTGTTGCCTCTTCACCTACAACAATTTTGCCAGCAGCCGGAACAACCGGATCAACTTCTTGTGTAAGTGTGTTATCTGCAGCGTTGTCGTCGTTGCCTCCATTGATGTTCGAAATGGTTACTACAGCGTTATTTAAACCTGCTGTCAACTGCAAAGTTGGTATATTCACAGTGTAACTTGCGATACTCGCTACATTGACGCCTGTAATGTTTTGTGTATAATTTTGACCGTTGTAATTGAGATTGACATCAAATGAAGTGAGTGCATTTTGTCCAGCATTCAAAATAGAAATTGTTGGGCTCACATCTTGACTTGCAATATCTCCACCCATGTCTAAAGAAGACACCATTGCGTTGAGCGCAGGAAGTGTGTAGGTTTGGTGGTCAAAACTGACGTTGTCCATGTAAAATTGATGATTTTGGAGTGGATAGAAATCCGCAGAAGCAACGGAATTGACTCCATTTACCCATGTTCCAACCAAAACGTTATTGACATAGGCTTTCCAAACATGCAGCGTTAAGTTGGCCTCAATTTTTAAATTGAACCAAGCTGCCTCAGGGTAAGTACCCAAACATAAATTAGGTGTGTTGCCGTCATCGATAGCTAATTCACCGGCATCCATGTGCACATTGAGCGCCCATAAATTGCCAATTGTAGTGGCTCCTTGAATATTGTAATAGGCTCCTTTGCCGCTATTCACATACAAATCTGTATTGAGTGTAAAGATTCCGGAATTGTAAAGTTGTCCAAAATTAAGTACAACATCTTGCGGACCGCCAGCCGCTACCGTAGAAGAAAAATAAACGGAGTTCGGGGCGCTAGCCGCGTTGTTATTGGTAATGGTGACATCTGAAGTATTTCCTTCTGTGCCTGACCACGTAGACCAAGATGTAGACTGCGGGCCCAAATAAGAACCAGCGGCGTACGCATCAAAATTGTCTGAAAATATTTGGGCCGAGGCCAATTGGGCACTCATGATGCCCGCAAATAGTAAAAAGCTTTTTTTCATAGTTTGGCTTGTTTGAGAGCCAAAAGTTACATAAATGCAAGAAATAAAACTAATTTATGACTGAACTTTAGACAAATAGCGCAAAACTTCTGCTGCACCCATGAGGCCAAAAAGTGCTGGCATATAGCTCACCGTTCCGTAAAAACTTTTTTTGTAGCGGGTGCCATCGGTCATCTTTAAAGAATGGGGCTGCTGAATTTCTGTGGAAAAAACGACTTTGACTCCACGGTAAGATGCATTTTTGCGCTTCATGCGTTTTTTGATGTGCGCACCCAACTTACAACCCGAAAGTTGTTCCATATTCGCCACGCGCACCTGTGAGGGGTCGGTTTTACCCCCGGCACCCATGTGTGAAATGATTTTTACTTTCAAACGCTTACAGGCTAAAATCCACTCGAGCTTTGGCGTCACAGAATCGATGCAATCCATCACATAACTTGGGCGGTCTTCTTGTAGAATCTCCCAAACACGCGCGGGCAACACAAATTCTTCAATAACTGTCAATTGACATTCCGGATTGATTTGCTTGATCCTTTCGGCCAAAACCACCGCTTTATTGCGACCCAAAGTTGCATCGAGCGCGGTCAGTTGACGGTTTTTATTGGAGGCGTCAAAATCGTCACCATCAATGATGGTCATGCGCCCCACACCTGCTCTGGCAATAAATTCTGCAGCATAAGAACCGATGCCGCCAAGACCAACAATCAATACATGTGCTGCTTTGAGTTGCTCCATGCTCTTCGCACTCAACAAAAGTTCGGTGCGTTCTAACCAATTTGTCATTTTGTTCGTTTTCGCGGCAAAATTACTATATTCGGCAGGTAAACTAAAATTGCATTATGGAAAATACTAAAAAGAATGGCCATCCAACGGGACTCTGGTACTTGTTTGGAACCGAAATGTGGGAAAGATTTGGTTACTACCTAATGTTAGGGATTTTCTCCCTCTACATGATCGACGGATGGAACAACGGAGGTATGGGTTTCGACGCCCAAAAGAAATCTGACATCTACGGAACTTACTTAGGTCTAGTCTACCTTACACCGTTTATTGGCGGTTTATTGGCAGACCGCATCCTCGGATACCGCCGCTCAATTATTATCGGTGGTTTAATGATGTCTGCAGGTTATTTCGCCCTTTCTTTACATAGCGAAACCTCATTTTACATCGCACTTTTGCTCATCATTTTGGGTAACGGTTTTTTCAAGCCAAATATTTCTACCCTTGTTGGTAATTTGTACTCCTCTGACGAAATGAAAGACAAGAAAGATGCGGGTTACAACATCTTTTATATGGGTATCAACATCGGTGCATTCATTTGCAACTTCGTGGCGGCCTATATGCGCATCAACTACGGATGGGGACACGCTTTTGCAGCAGCTGGCGTCGGAATGCTCATCGGTGTAGGCGTGTTTTTACTTGGCACCAAGCACATCAAGCATGTGGATGTTGTTAAACCCGTTCAAGACGGCGACATGACAACTGTCAAAATTCTTTCATATACAGTATTGCCCATGTTTGCTTTTGGCGTACTTGGGTATTTGATTCCAGGTAATTTCCTTGGATCTGATACGAACGACGCGTTTATCATTGGCTGTTTACCTGTTATTGCTTTCTTTATCTATTTAGCATTTACTGGAGATGCCAAAGAAAGCCGTGCCATCAAAGCACTTTTAGCTGTATTTGCCTGTGTTATACTCTTCTTTGCGATCTTCCATCAAAACGGAGATGCACTTACCGTTTGGGCTGAGGACCACACCGACCGCGAAATGAGTGCTGGTGTTGCAGATGTTGCCGATCAATTGGGAATGGCACAAATTGTTGTCAACAACAAAATCGTGAGTGCACCAGCTGCCGAATTCAAAGCAACAATTGACT
Organism: uncultured Flavobacteriia bacterium; assembly: GCA_937975705.1. GTDB lineage: Bacteria > Bacteroidota > Bacteroidia > Flavobacteriales_D > Crocinitomicaceae > UBA952. The sequence goes on from CALJTX010000065.1 coordinate 15,584, forward strand.
CTTTGCGCGGTGTAGAAGAAGATATGCCTGCTGTCACCAAAAAGGAAATCAAAGCAAAATCTGATTTTTCAGGCAGTATTTCTCAACTAGAAAAATCTAGAAAATACTTTGAAACGCTACCTGCTGATAAAGTTCCTGCCGAGGGTAAAGATTTGAAATTGTACTCAACTGAGCTCTACCAATCTATGAATCCATTTTGGGTTGTTGTGCTCACACCTGTAGTTGTTGGTTTCTTTGGCTGGATGCGTCGCCGCAAGCGCGAACCGTCTACACCTACTAAAATTGCCATTGGTTTGGTGATCACTGCGCTTTCTGCTTTAGTTATGGTCGGCGCTGTATTCGCTACAAACGACATGACCATCAAAGCTGGCTCAATGTGGTTATTTGCTTCTTACGGAGTAATTACCGTTGGTGAGCTTTGCCTTTCTCCGATGGGGCTATCCTTGGTGTCTAAATTATCTCCGCCAAGAATTACCGCACTCATGATGGGTGGTTATTTCTTGGCTATTTCCGTTGGAAACAAGTTGTCAGGAATGTTATCTAGTTTGTGGGAAAAATTCCCGCAAAAAGAAAATTTCTTCTACTTGAATTTTGGCCTTGTATTGGCTGCGGCGGTCATTTTGATTCTCATGTTGAAATGGCTCAATAGCGTCATGCGCGAAAACAACGTTCAATAGAACACTTGCATCAATAGTTTTTTAGGAAAGGCCCCAATCGGGGCCTTTTTTTATTATCTTCACTTTATGAATACATTAGAATCTATCCAAGACTTTAAAGGCACCTACCCTAAACAATTATGGAGCCTCTTTTTTACCGAATTGTGGGAGCGTTTCTGTTTTTATGGCAACCGCGGCATGCTCATCATTTTCATGACTGACATCTTGTTATTTAATGACGTTGATGCCAATTTGAAGCTCGGGGCAATCCAAGCGTTTGTCTACGCATTTACATTCATTGGCGGGCTTTTTGCCGACAAAATTTTAGGCTTCCAGAAATCTTTACTTTGGGGCGGCGCACTCATGATTTTAGGTAGTACTATTCTGGGAATCGATGCCGCAAATTACTTCTTTTATGGCATCTGCCTGATCATCGTCGGAACAGGTTTTTTCAAGCCAAATATCTCTACCATGGTTGGTGAGCTCTACAAACCTGGCGATGTGCGCCGAGATGCTGGCTTTAGTTTATTTTACGCGGGCATCAACATTGGCGCCCTTTTTGGCGGTGGCGTGTGTGTATATGTAGGTAAAGCCTATAGCTGGAATCTCGCCTTTTTATTATCCGGAATTTTCATGGCAATCGGGCTCCTTAATTTCTTATTGACCCGAAAAAATCTCGGGCCAATTGGCTTAGAACCGAAAGCAGCCAACCCCGACACCATCAAGCGCAATCAAAATTTAGTTTACGCTGGTACTTTACTGTCCTTACCCTTGATTTATATCCTGATCACAAATACCGCATATACAGATATTTTCATGTACATCATCGGGCCGCTTACCCTTATTCTTCTGCTCGTTGAAATGAGAAAACTAGACGGTGTACAAATCAAACAATTATTTGCCGCACTTATTTTCATCTTTTTAAGCATTGTTTTCTGGGCATTTTTTGAGCAAAGCGGCGGCTCTTTAAGTTTGGTTGCCCGCGATTTATTGAGCAATGACCTCGGCCCTATTCAAATCGATCCAAATGTGGTCAATAACAGCGCCAATTCTTTGTTCGTAATTCTCCTAAGCACTGCAATTGGAGGTCTTTGGATCTGGCTCAAGAAGCGCAATATCGAACCCAATTATTACCAAAAATTTGGCTTTGCCTTTTTATTTCTAGGCTTGGCTTTCTACATCTTTTATGCCCTGCGCTTTTATCTTGACAGCGAAGGAATGGCTTCATTATGGTTATTTACTTTGGCTTATTTAGTAATTTCAATAGGAGAATTATTCCTCTCACCAATTGGGCTTTCACTCATGACCAAACTATCTCCCAAACACCTCTGGGGCATCATGATGGGGATGTGGTTTTTGGCCTCGGCTTATGGTCAGTATTTTGCTGGTATACTTGGTGCCGGAATGGCAAGCCCCGATGAAAAAGCCAGTTTAGCTACCCGACTCGACGGTTACACACAAGGTTACTACCAATTAGCAATTTATGCTTTTATAACGGGCGCAGTTGTAATTTTGGCATCGCGCTGGTTAAAACGCCTGATGCATTCTGAAGAAGAAGCTTAGTTCAAGCGCTTCTGCACCAACCCAGCCACCTTCTGATAAAAATGTTGGGGCTGATACGTGCGCCACTCGATTTCTTCGAGTTCGCCGCCCATTACAAAGTAATGGTCAATACCAACTTGTTCAAATTCGCGGATGACGTGGTCGTGGAAGTTCACCATTGCTATCCAGCCGTCCTCGACGTCGTCGAACCATTCTTCGTAATAGCAGTCGTCGGAATGATGGAAATTGAGTACGTTTTCTCCGATTAAAATAAAGGAATTGATGCCGGCATCAATCAGCACGTCAATGACATCGCGCTTGAGTAACATGATGTCGTTTTCGATGGCGTCATTCCATTCGCCTATCAGTTCAATGATGGCGTATTGCTCGTCGTAGTCTGCGTAAAGCACCTTTAAAAAGAGCGTTGGAGACCCAAATTCATCCCACTGCGGATGGATGTAAAAGTTGTAAATGGTATTGCTAAATGCAAATTCGCTGTATTCGCGGCCGTAAAAAGGAGAGCTTGGGTCTTCATCAGCGATGTAGTAACCGCGCCAATTGTAAAAGGGTTCAACGAAATGCATGGCGCAAAATTACAAGGAATCTCTTAACTTTGCGGCGTGGGAAAAGATAAGTTAAAGCGCTTCGCGGCCATCAAAACATTCGACAACGTATTCGAGCCCGTTATGGGCGAAACATTTGCGCAAAAAGGAAACTGGAGAACATCCGTTTTTGGCAACAACAACCCTATCATTCTCGAACTCGGCTGCGGCAAAGGAGAATATGCAGTAGGTATGGGCCGTCAGTTTCCCGATCAAAATTTCATTGGTGTAGACCTCAAAGGAAACCGCATCTATATTGGCGCAAAAGAAGCACTTGAAACCAAACTTACCAACGTTGCCTTTTTGCGCACACGCATCGATTTCATATTGGACTATTTTGCCGAAGGAGAGGTCGATGAAATTTGGCTGACCTTCTCTGATCCGCAACCTCAAAAAGCACGCAAGAGGCTCTCCTCGCCTATTTTCACGGCGCGCTACAAAAAAATTCTAAAACCTGGCGGCATCATTCACATGAAAACCGACTCTGACGTATTGTTCGATTACACCCTCGAACAAATCGAGGAACACGGCCACCAAATGCTCGAATGTTACCCAGATTTATATGCCAACTTACCCGAAAATCTAGACCAACAAACCAAAGAGATTTTCCATATCAAAACCTATTACGAAGAATTCTTCAGTAAGCGCGGGCACGTCATTAAGTACTGTAAGTTTCGCTTGGCGCCCAACAACTAACGAATGAGCGTATAGTTGGCGTAATGGGTGTCTATCCCGATGGCTTTTAGGATGTCTTTAACCCTGTTTTTAAGCGACTTTTTGTTGCGCGAGATGTCTGTCTGAAAAACCCAGTTACGTTCTGCGATTCTGGCTGCTATCCACTGCGGGTGAGTGCCTTGAAAACGCGCTAGTTCATGAATGTGATCTTCGTAATCAAAGGCCGGCGCAACTTTGATGTTTT